>JBGDCZ010000001.1:0-127620 GCA_048493715.1 Arsenophonus endosymbiont of Dermacentor nuttalli
GTTTGTTGTTTAAATGCACGGAATAAAAACTCTCCAATAAACCCGGGGTGGTTTATAACACAAGATCCGTGAGCCTATCGCAGGTTTCGCTTTTACCACATCCTCTATTAACGATAACCAGACATGCAAGCGGGTTTGTCATGAGGTAGACTGCCGATCTTGGAAAAGACATAAATTTCAAATGACCGTAATATCTCCCCTGCTTTGACCTGTGTGTTTTTAAGCGACTTTTCCCACCAATCCCGAATAACCGATTCAACCGTTTGGGCACCTATAGCCTGTTGTTTTTTCGTGCGCTTGACCACTTTAGGATTTCTGTGCTGTTTCAGTTCCCGACGATAAAAAAGCGCACTATCACGCGCATCTTTTAAGCTTATCGCCGGATAAGTCCCGACATCTATCCAATCACCTTTACCTTGCCAGCGATAACGATACTGGAAAATTACTTTACCTTTCGGTGTAACCTGAACTGACAAACCATCTCTGTCAGATTTAGTCACCATTTTATCCTGTGGCTTTCCACATCGCTCTTAACCATGAGTCAGTCACCGACATTTTATTTCTCCCTGAGCATTCACTTTTTTTTATAAATTTTATGTACACCAATATGTACATAAATTTCATGACACAAGGATTATAGTAGGCGGCTAGAAACTGCTATTCTTTACTGAGAACAAAAATAATATAAAACAGAAGGTTAGTTATAAAATATCGGCTATTTGATGACTGTTAACAGCTATTATTGATGGTTGTTATTTATTTACCAAATGATATATCTCATGCTGAATAAGTCTTGCTAGAAACCCTTTTACATGAGCACTTATTTTCTTACCTTCTAATGTATAAGCCTCATAACGTATTTCATTATAGCGATAAACTTCTCCCATCTTATTTGGTATTGAAAAACAACCTTCCCAACTTTATAACCTCACCGGCATTTAATATAGGGGTATAAACCATAGGGGTATAAACCGGATTTATTAGTATAGTCGGTGATAAAGTGTCATAAACATCTTTACGTTTTTCTTTCTCCTCTGGAGGTATTTGAATAATAACAATTTTAATGGATAGCCAACTTGAGGTGCTCCCAAACTTGCTGGTTTTCTTCCTAAAAGGCTTTTTAAATTATGGGAAAATTTTTGAAAAGTAGAAATAAATTTTTGTTGTTTACTATTTAGTGGCAATATTACAGATGTTGCTATCTCACGTAATATTTTGTGATTGTCTTCTTCAATAGTAACTAACTGCATCGTATCTTTCATATTATTACCTTATTACTATTTGTTAATGCGAATAATTTATTTTAGAAAGGAATATTAGGCTCAAAAACAAAAATATTTTCTCATATTGTTAATAGTCTTTTAGTTTGTTTATATGAGTCACTCAGAACTTCGGTTGACATTTAATCTTAAAAATAAACCTTATTTTCTAACACTCAATAAGGGGCATTTTCAGCATGCGCTGAATAGAAACAATGGCCGTTACAAAAAACTCCTATTTCAGCGAGTTTTTTATGTAAATTAACATCATTTTTATAATCATAAGCTGATAAAACGGTTTTGTCGCATTAAGGATGATAAGTTAAATCAATTAGGCTTTATACCACACATGAAAAACGTGATTGTAAGATAACAAATTATGCTTATATAAAAGCGATATTTTCGATTTGCTTTGTTATTATAAAATAACATTCGATTTGCTTTGTTATTATAAAATAACAATTTAATAATAAATATGGGTGTCAGTTTTTGAAAAAACTAATCATATTAATATACTTAACCACCTATTGCGAGATGATTTTTACTTTAACCATAAAATAGATAAAAAGCTGTTGTTCTACTTATTATCAATGCCAAAATTACCGCTTAGATCCATTATTTTTCTAATCTTAAAAATCAAATAATAGTAACATTATTATCAATCTTTAACTGTAGTTAAAAGTAAAAATAGCATCATAATCTACTGCATTAGATAACTGTTGTATCTTAACGGAAATGTACCCTTTATTAATAAAAACCTACCTCTTTACTTTTATCAGTAATAAGCCCGAATACTCAAGTTACCAATATAACTTACTATTTAATCAATATATGATATCTTCAGTAAGGAGATTATATGAATCAACAAGTAGCAACAATTACATTAAATTCAACCTATGATTTAATTGGGCTCACTGACTCGATTAAACAAGGTGAAGTCAATCCGGCCGAAACAGCCGGTCTGCACGCTACAGACAAAGGAATTAACTTCGCTAAGATCCTTAAACAACTTGCTCTCTCAGTTACTGCTGGTAGCTTTCTTGGTAAGAAAATCGAGATCGGTTTCAAAAAACCTGACATTAAGTTAACATGCAAAAACGTTTTCAGTTGAGCGAAGGACTTACAGCTAGAAGGAATATGGTTAGCAAAACCTGTAGAGTGTAAAATTATTAGTACAGTCGGCGCTAACGATTTAATGGTGGCTAGATTGATTTGTGGTTTATTAATGAATCAATCCTATGAAGAAACATTCCACTTAGCCACTGCTATTTCCGCTCTAACGTTAAAGCAAACTAACTTCACCGGGTAACAAACAATTTACCAACAAGATATAGACTAAAATTTGATTTTATTTTTACTTACGACGCCATACTGTTCCTTGCGGACTATCTTCCAATATAATGCCCATGTTAGTAAGTTGATCACGCGCCGCATCAGCCTGAGCCCATTGTTTGTTTTTACGTGCATCATTACGCTGCTTAATTAATGCCTCAATTTTTTCAATTTCAGAGCTATGAACGATATGCGCCTGGCTTTGTAAGAATTGTTTAGGATCTTGGGTTAATAATCCCAATATATTGGCCAATTGACGTAATTGCATCGCTAACCCATTTGCCATTGCCCTATCATCTGCTTTCAATCGATTAATTTCTCTGGCTAAATCAAACAAAACTGAATAGGCCTCTGGCGTATTAAAATCATCATTCATTGCTGCGATAAAACGCTGTTTAAATATTTCATTATCAGTTGATTTAACAGTATCAGTATCGCGTAAAGCGGTATAAAGCCGTTCCAGTGCTGTGCGAGCCTGCTTTAGATTTTCTTCTGTATAATCTAACTGGCTACGATAATGTGCTGATAACAAGAAATAACGTACTGTTTCAGCATCATAATGTGCCAAGACATCACGAATGGTAAAAAAGTTATTTAATGATTTTGACATTTTTTCCCGCTCAACCATAACCATTCCAGTATGCATCCAATAGTTTACATATGGTCCATCATAAGCACAGGTTGATTGCGCTATTTCATTTTCATGATGAGGAAACATCAAATCTGCCCCTCCCCCATGAAGATCAAAATGTTGACCAAGTTGTTTGCCATTCATGGCAGAACATTCAATATGCCAACCTGGCCGCCCATTTCCCCAAGGTGAAGACCAACTTGGTTCATTGGCTTTAGACATTTTCCATAATACAAAATCCAATGGATTACGCTTGGCATCCGTGACTTCAACACGTGCTCCAGCTTGTAATTGCTCCAGATCTTGGCGGGATAACAGCCCATAATCTGGATCACTATTAATCGCGAACATGACATCACCATTGTCTGCAATATAAGCATGACCACGTTTAATAAGTCGTTCTGTCAAATTAATAATTTCTTTAATATGGTAAGTTGCTCTAGGTTCAAAATCTGGCCGCAAAATATTTAAGGCATCAAAATCCTTATACATTTCAACCAACATGCGTGATGTCAAAGCGTCACAGGTCTCATTATTTTCTGCTGCCCGTTTAATGATCTTATCATCAACGTCAGTGATATTACGTACATAGGTCAAATCATAGCCGAGGTAACGCAAATAACGGCTAATCACGTCAAACGTAACAAAGGTTCTACCATGACCAATATGACATAAATCATAAATAGTAACACCACACACATACATGCCAATTTTCCCTGCGGTAATCGGTCTAAATTCTTCTTTTTGACGACTGAGTGTATTATAAATTTTTAACATTGAGACTTTTTCCATCATCGGCGCTACGGGTGGTAGATGTATTAGATTACAAAACAATGCTAGCTGCCCTGGCAGCCAATAAACCATGCCATTGCAATCCTATATTTTGAGTTATGCAACTATTCGGCGCAAGAAAATTATGCAATATTCCACAAATACTGACTCAATCAGCCCAATATGGTATAAAATAGGTTGATCTACTTTAAATTAATTACTTTGCTTTTGATTTATACATTACACATAACGATTTATCAGGATAGTGATTATGGTAACTTTTCATACCAATTTAGGTGATATTGTCATTAAAACTTTTGATGAAAAATCTCCAATAACGGTAAAAAACTTTTTAAATTATTGTCGTGATGGATTCTACGATAACACAATTTTTCATCGCGTGATCAATGGATTTATGATCCAAGGTGGCGGTTTTGAGCCTGGAATGCAGCAAAAAACGACTAAGGAACCTATTAAAAACGAAGCTAATAACGGATTAAAGAATAACCGAGGTACTCTTGCTATGGCAAGAACCAATGATCCACATTCAGCAACAACACAATTCTTTATTAATGTGGTCGATAACGACTTTCTAAATTTCCACTCAGAACAGCAAAATGGCTGGGGTTACTGTGTCTTTGGCGAAGTAGTTGAAATGGATGTTGTTGATAAAATTAAAGGGGTGAAAACAGGCCGTAGTGGCTTACATCAAGACGTTCCAGTTGAAGATGTTATTATTAAAAGTGTAACGGTTAACGAATAATTATAAATTATGGCAATCCTATTTATTGCTGACCTACATTTAAGTGAAAAAGAGCCGGCTATCACTGCCGGTTTTCTGCATTTCTTAAGAGAGCAAGCTAGTCAAGCGAAGGCTTTATATATTTTAGGTGATTTTTTTAATTATTGGATCGGTGATGATGATCCCAGTCTACTACATGAAACAATAGCCCAAGAACTTAAGGAACTGCAAAGTAACGGTATTCCCTGCTACTTTATTCATGGTAATCGAGATTTTTTACTGGGTAAAAAATTTGCTAAAGAAAGTGGCATGATTTTATTACCCGCCGAAAAAGTGTTAACGCTACATGGTCATAATATTCTCATTTTACATGGTGATACACTTTGTACTGATGATATTTCCTATCAGCGCTATCGCAAACGTGTATACAATCGCTGGTTGCAACGGCTATTTTTAGCGCTTCCGATATCTACCCGCCATCGTATTGCTGGAAGAATGCGTAAAAATAGCCAATCTGCCACTCGGCTGAAGCCAGAGCACATTACAGATGTCAATCAACAAACAGTGATTGATAAATTTAGAAAATATCAAGTCGATTGGATGATCCACGGCCATACTCACCGACCGGCTATCCATAAAATTAATGTTAATGGTAAAATACTACATCGAGCAGTTCTTGGTGTCTGGGATCAAAATGGCTCCGTGATCAAAATAACACCTAACACCATCGAACTGCTTAATTTTACTTTTTATTAACCTTTCCTATCTCAAATTAATTGACCGATGAAAAATTTACGCAAACGTTTTCCTTATTTGTCGGCCATGATATGATCTCGCTTGATTTCTATGTTTAAATGACTTAAATTCAGGAGGAACAAATCAATGAGCGCTCAATTTGATGCACAAAAACAGCCACCTACTAGCCCACAAATTGCCATTGTCATGGGTTCCAAAAGTGACTGGGGCACCATGCAATATGCAGCCGATATACTCTGTGAACTGGCGCTACCCTATCATGTAGAAATTGTTTCTGCTCATCGCACCCCAGATAAACTATTCACCTTCGCCGAACAAGTAAAAGAAAAAAAATTTCAGATTATTATTGCCGGCGCAGGAGGAGCTGCACATTTACCAGGTATGCTAGCGGCCAAAACCTTGGTTCCGGTTTTTGGTGTCCCCGTTGCCACTACGACACTTAATGGTATTGATAGCCTTTATTCTATTGTGCAAATGCCAAAGGGTATTCCTGTTGCCACCTTTGCAATTGGTAAAGCTGGTGCGGCCAATGCAGCATTACTGGCAGCGCAATTTCTGGCTGGCACAAATAATGATCTATATGAGCGTTTATCAACCTGGCGTTTGAAACAGACTGATGATGTTCTACGCAACCCCGATCCACGGGAGGGGGAATGAAACCCATTTATGTCCTTGGTAATGGCCAGTTAGGCCGCATGTTGCGTCAAGCAGGAGAGCCATTAGGCATTAGCGTCTATCCCGTTGGCATTGATGATAAATTAGATTCTATAACCTATCAACACAGCATAATAACAGCCGAAATTGAACGCTGGCCAGAAACACCTGTGACATGTGAACTTGCTCGCCAGCCTAGCTTTATTAATCGAGATATTTTCCCGCAACTAGCTGACCGGTTGCCACAAAAACAACTATTAGATTCTTTATCGTTAACAACTGCACCCTGGAAACTCATTACCAGTCAAACCCAGTGGCCACAATTATTTACCGAGTTAGGTGATTTTCTTATTGTTAAATGTCGTACTGGTGGTTATGACGGCCGTGGGCAATGGCGTATCACACCTGATAATGTATCTACACTACCGCCTGAAATTTATGGCCAAGCTATTGTTGAAAAAGCCATTCCTTTTTCAGGTGAAGTTTCACTTATTGGTGCCCGTAATATAAATGGCCAATGTGTCTTTTATCCACTAACATATAATTTGCATCAAGAGGGCATTCTCCGAGCAAGTATTGCTTTTCCTGAACCAGATAAAAAGCAGCAAACTCAAGCAGAATTAATGCTATCGACCATTATGGAAACATTAAATTATGTGGGAGTAATGGCGATGGAATGTTTTATTTTAAATAATAAACTGCTAATTAACGAATTAGCACCACGGGTGCATAATAGCGGTCATTGGACGCAAAATGGCGCTTCTATCAGTCAATTTGAACTCCACCTGCGAGCCATTTTGGATCTGCCAATACCGACTCCTAACATAGCCGCTGCAACCATCATGATTAATTTGCTAGGTACAGCATTAAATCCTGCCTGGTTGTCATTACCTTTAGTTCATCTACACTGGTATGAAAAAGAAGTTCGCACAGCACGCAAAGTAGGCCATCTAAATTTATCTAGTGATAATTGGCAAGCTATAAAAAACTCACTAAAGACACTACAAACCTTACTTCCTAATGAATATAACGCTAGTATTGAATGGCTGAACGCAAAATTAACTCGTATCCCCCGACAAAAACAGTGAAAATAAAAACAACTAGCATGTTTAATAAACCAGTATATTGTTAAGCTTACAGTTTTCATGCAATAGTTGTCTGCTTTGGAGTCATCATGCCTTCACAACAAAAAATGTTTGGCCTCTTTACCCATGGTGTATGTTATTTTTATTGGGATTAATTTACTTCTTATCAACAGCAACCACTTTTATTTCACTCGGTGTCGTGCTACCTAGCATGATTAATGAATTTAATTGAAACTGGGCAGAAGCAGGATTTGGATGCACCATTCTAGGATTAACTCGCGGTTTATCAAGCTACTGACCAACCTTAATGATCCGTCAGCTAGGTCTTAGAGTGACATTATTATTTGGCATAATTATTTTTATTGTTGGCTTTTATTACCTATATTCTACAGCCAGTTTATTTGATTATTTTTGTGGTACCACCCTGTTAGGTATTGGATTTACATTTTTAGCAACGGTACCGGTACTTATGTTATTTCGTGATTGTTTGAAAAACAATCACTCGCTTTTGGTTTCTACTTTACTATTGGTGGCTTAGGTGGTGTGATAGGCCCTTGGATCTACCTTCTGGCAACTCGTGTCTGGGGTTCATGACGAATACACTGGGTCATTTCAGCCCTCTGTTTAACAATGGTAGTCTTAATCACGCTATTGACCTTACGGGAAGGTAAAGATGAAATTTCACATGCCAGAGCGATCGCTGATAAGTTGACACAACATTCTGCGGAAACTATCTAGAAAACGAAAGAAATATGTACCGCCAGTGGCGCACTACACACTTGGCAATTTTATATCATCACAGCTACCTATACCTCCTTCTTGTGGTGTGGCATCACGGTTAATAGTTTTGCTGTTGCCCAAATCATCGAACAAGGTTTTAACGAAACCATTGCCGCCGGTTCTTTAAGTGTAATGGCTTTTATCAATGCCTCCTCTCGCCTCGCTGGAGGCGCTATAGGCGAGCAGCTAGAACCTAAAAAATTATTAATAAGCAGCCTAATAATTATTATTTTAGAACTTGTGGCTAATTTTATTTACTATTTGTGTTGGTATCGGTTATGGCATGACCTTTCTAGCCTCAAGTGTCTTACTTGCTAACTATTTTGGCCGAGCTCCCCTCTCTTGAACTATTTTCCTGTCATGAACTTACTTTCTACTTGTGCCTGCTTGTACCGGTGGTAATTTTGCGGTACTACTGTGTCGGTGGTTTCATTAATAATGTTAGTAATAAAATGATAAAAACAGGAATAGCAATGATTAAGAACGCCGGAGTAAAACTACTAGTGTAGTCTTTTATTATTCCGCCAAAGAATGGTAATTAATAACATGATTAATTTATTCTCTAACGATTTATCTGTTTGGATTAAGAATCAATACTACTATTATATTATAATTTTTTATTGAGATCAGAGAACGATGAAAAAAGTGATTTTTATTACCGGAACATCAAGCGGTATTGGATTATGCGCCGCTAAAAGTTTAATTACCAAAGGTTATAGGATCTTAGCCGGTTACCGTAAAGAGGTTAATTTAGTTGAAATGAAAGCTTTAGGCTTTGAACCGATTAAAATCGATATGAATAGTGCCGAAAGCGTAAAACAAGCCGCACAACAAGTTATCGAATTAACAAATGGCCGGTTATATGGCTTATTTAACAACGCAGGTTATGGTATCTATGGCCCACTCAACACAATTAGTCGTCAACAATTAGAACAACAGTTTTCAACTAACTTTTTTAGTATCCATCAGCTTACCTGCTTGTTTTACCAACCAGGCTGCCTCATGGAGAAGGACGTATTATTCAAACCAGTTCTGTATTTAGGGATTGTCTCTTCCCCTGGCCGTGGTGCTTATGCGGCGAGTAAACACGCTTTAGAAGCTTGGTCAGATGCTCTACGGCTTGAATTAAATGGCTCTGGCATACAAGTATCCATTATCGAACCCGGCCCAATTACAACACGCTTTACAGATAACGTCGAACAAACCAATAAGGATAATCCGGTTAAAAACCCAACTATTGCGGCCAGATTATCATTAACACCAGAACATGTTGTCAAACGACTAGTCCATGCACTGGAAAGTCCCAAACCTAAAATTCGCTATCCGGTGACACTATTAACTTACGGTATTGTCTTTATGAAACGTCTTTTACCTGATCGATTGATGGATAAATTTTTAACATAACAAATACCTTTTCCCCTTGAAATAACCAATTATGATCTTATTTTATAGGGATAACAGAACATAATTTAAGAGAATTATTATGTTAGCAACTGCATATGCCATCGAGGTAAACGAATCTAATCTGCAACAAGTGATTGAACAATCAACGACTCAACCAGTTGTTTTCTATTTTTGGTCACAACAAAGTCCTCATTGCCAAGCACTTGGTGCAACACTGGATAAATTAGCTGCTGAGCATGCCGGCCAATTCACGCTAGCCAAAGTCAACTGTGATACTGAGCAAATGGTTGCCACTCAATTCGGCTTACGAGCAATTCCAACCGTTTATTTATTACAGAAAGGGCACCCGATTGATGGTTTCCAGGGCCCTCAATCTGAGGAGTTCATTCGCGAAATGTTATCTCATGTGCTAACGCCAGAGGAATTAAAAACCGCTCAAGCTACTGAGTTAATGGCGGCTGGCAAAACAGTAAAAGCTTTGCCATTACTAAAAGAAGCCCATCAACTAGCGCCTAACAATAGTGAAATTAGCCTAACATATGCAGAAGCATTAATTACCCTAAACCAATTAGATGAAAGCCAAAAAATTTTGAACACAGTAGTTATTCAAGATCAAGATAGCCGTTATCAAAGTTTAATAGCTCAAATTGAACTACGAAAAAAAGCAGCCGATACACCGGAAATTCAGCAACTACAATCAACGTTTGCCCAACAACCTAAAAACACCGAATTAGCCATCCAGTTGGTACTTAAACTACATGAAATAAATAGAAATGAAGAAGCATTAGAAATTTTGCTAACATTTCTTAAGCAAGACCCATCGGCAGGAGGCGGCTCGGTTAAAAAAACTATGATGGATATTTTATCCGCATTAGGCATCAGTGATCCGTTAGCAAATCGTTACCGTCAACAGCTTTATTCGCTACTTTATTAACATTAACAAGGAAAAACACGATGGACTTATTTTCTTTTGGTGCCATACCTATCATCATTTTTTTTGCTATTGTCATTGTGTTAACTTGTGTAAAAACGGTACCACAAGGTTTTCAATGGACAGTTGAACGTTTTGGTCGTTATACTCGTACCCTGCTACCTGGCTTACACTTTATTGTTCCGTTTATGGATAAAATAGGCCGTAAAATCAATATGATGGAACGAGTTTTCGATATACCATCACAAGAAGTTATATCTAAAGATAATGCAAACGTAACTATTGATGCGGTCTGCTTTATTCAAGTTGTTGATCCCGTTCGTGCCGCATACGAAGTGAATAATCTTGAATTATCAGTGATTAATCTTACCATGACCAACATTCGTACCGTATTAGGTGCCATGGAACTGGATGAAATATTGTCTCAACGAGATGCAATCAATAGCCGTTTACTACACATTGTCGATGAAGCCACCAATACTTGGGGGCTAAAAATTACCCGAATAGAAATCCGCGATGTTCGGCCACCGAAAGAATTGATTAACGCCATGAATGCCCAAATGAAAGCAGAAAGGACCAAACGAGCGGATATTCTTGAGGCCGAAGGGGTACGCCAGGCGGCTATTCTAAAAGCCGAAGGTGAAAAGCAATCACAAATTTTAAAAGCTGAAGGCGAGCGTCAATCTGCATTCCTGCATGCTGAAGCGCGAGAACGTGCCGCAGAAGCAGAGGCCAAAGCAACCCAAATGGTCTCTAATGCTATTGCTAAAGGTGATATGCAGGCGATAAATTATTTTATCGCACAAAAATATACCGAGGCGCTAACCAATATTGGTAAAGCAGATAATAGCAAAGTGATTATGATGCCACTTGAAGCAAGTAATTTAATAGGTGCAATTGGTGGCATTAGTGAGCTATTTCAGGATAATAAAAAACCCGCTCGTCCAAAAACCGATCAAACATAAAGAGAAGTGGTAAACGATGCTTGAGCAAATAATTGCGCAACCGGCCTGGTTTTGGCTCAGTTTAGGTGGATTACTGCTAATTGCTGAACTACTCGGCGCCGGAGGTTATCTACTCTGGTCTGGTATTTCTGCCGTTATCATGGCGTGTATTACCTGGCTTATACCTGAACTGAGTTGGGATTGGCAAGGGATATTATTTGCCATTATGATCATTCTTTCGGTATTGGGTTGGCGCAAATGGCTTAGCATACGGAATAAATCAGTGCCCGATGAACCCAATCAGAAGCAACATAAATTAATTGGCACAAAAGCACGATTAATTTCCGCTACCAATAACGGCTATAGTCGGATACGACTGGCAGATGGTAGCTGGCGTGTATACTGTAGTCGCGAATTGTCTGCTAACACCGAAGTAGAAGTGATTGATGTCGATGGTATTACGCTAAAAATCGAACCGGTTTGTTCTGCTCAACATGATGGCCAACCAGATGATCAATAATCGGGCATTTTGCATTGTTATCGCTCCCCCTCCTTCACTAGAGACAGCACATACCATTAGCAAGCAAGTCGTTTCTGATCGTGTTGAGAAACCGAATAGTGATAGTGACACAATACAATTACTCATTAATGGTATGACTTGTGCCAATTACGTTAACAAAGTGCAAAAAGCATTACTTAATAACCAAGGGGGGCAAAATGCTCACGTTAATTTAGTTGAACGCAATGCCCTGATCACAGGGAAACCCAACCATCAGGCATTAATTCAAGCGGTACAAAAGGCCGGTTACGATACCGAAATCATTGATAATGAAATAGAACATCGAGAGAAACAACAGCAGCGAACAGCGGACAATATACGCAAATTTCGGTGGCAAACAGCTTTAGCCTTACTACTCGGTATCGCCGTAATGATTTGGGACATGATTGGTAAGAATATGATATTAAATGAAAAAATTAACTTAGTTGGCTACTTATCGGCCTGCTCACTTTGATTATCATGCTTTTGACTGGTAGTCATTTTTATTATAATGCCTGTCGAAGTCTAAAAAATGGCAGTGCCACCATGGATACCCTGGTAGCATTGGGAACCGGTACCGCCTGGCTATATTCAATTAGCGTCAATTTATGGCCGGATAAATTTCCTTTCCAAGCGAGTCATCTTTATTATGAGGCTAGTCTAATAATCATCGGCTTAATTAATCTCGGCCATGCCTTAGAACAAGGGGCCCGCCAGCGTTCATCAAACGCGTTAAGGCGGTTACTTGATCTCACACCACCTACTGCTGTCGTTATTAGCGAAAATGGCGAAACCAGACTGCCACTGTCGCAAGTTGAATCGGGTATGATATTACGTCTCAAAACCGGTGATCGCGTTCCCGTTGATGGCGAACTGACTAACGGTGAAATTTTGCTTAATGAATCGATGTTAACTGGCGAGGCGATTGCACAATATAAAACAGTAGGTGAAAAAGTACATCCTTGAACTGTTGTACAAGATGGCACAACACTATTACAAGCTTCTACAGTTGGTCACCATACCACATTAGCTCGCATTATTAAATTATTGCGCCAAGCCCAAAGTAGAAAGCCAGCAATCGGACAATTAGCCGATAAAATTGCTGCTATTTTCGTCCCTACCGTGCTCATAATTGCCTTAATTGCCGGCACTATCTGGTATTTGTTTGGCTCCTCACCACAAATCAGTTACGCATTAATTGTTACCACTAGTGTACTTATTATCGCTTGCCCCTGCGCGCTAGGTCTGGCAACACCAATGTCAATTATTGCTGGCGGCGCGCGTGCCGCTGAGTACGGTGATTTGATACGCGATGCCGAAGCCTTACAACAAGCTAGCAACCTAGACACCCTGGTTTTCGACAAAACTGGCACCCTGACCATAGGTAAACCAGAAGTCACAGAAAGTCATATTTTTAATCAATTTACTCAGTCACAAGTGGTTACCCGGGCCGGTGCACTCGAGAAAGGAGCCAATCACCCATTAGCAAAAGTGATCTTAGCAAAGAGCATCGGATTATCACTACCAGCGGTAAATCAGTTCCGTACTTTAGCTGGCGCAGGAGTTAAAAGGTAAGATCGACAATAAAATGGTTTTATTAGGCACGCAAGCTCTTATGTCACAATATTCGGTTGCCACTAAACAAGCTGAACAATTAATCATCAAACAGACCAATAAAGGGATCACACCGGTCTTACTAGCAATTGATAATCAATTGGCTGTCCTATTTTTGATTCGGGATCCGCTACGAACAACTACACTTACTGCTTTGCAACGGCTACACAAACAAAAATATCAATTAATCATGTTAACCGGTGATAATCCAAACACGGCAAATGCCATTGCGAAAGAATTGGGGATCGACCAAGTCATTGCTGGCGTATTGCCAGATGGAAAAGCAGCAGCCATCGCACAACTACAAAAAAGTGGTCATAAAGTTGCCATGGTTGATGATGGCATTAATGACGCACCAGCTTTAGCTCTGGCTGATGTAGGTATCGCAATGGGTAGCGGTAGTGATATCACTATTGAAACTGCTTCCATTACTTTGATGAATCATAACTTACATAGTGTTGCTGAAGCTTTACAAATTGCACAAGGGACACTGCGTAATATGAAACAAAATCTGTTTGGCGCATTTATTTATAACGCATTAGGCATTCCGATCGCAGCGGGTCTCTTTTATCCATTTACTGGTACTTTACTTAACCCTATTATTGCTAGTATCGCTATGACATTGTCATCAATAACTGTCGTCAGTAATGCAAACCGTTTATTACCTCTTAAACCTAAACAATAAATTGTTACCCACTATAAAACCAACCGGTAACTAAGTTTTAGTTACTGGTTGGTTAAAAGCTTAGAAACTCTTGCACTAGATGATTAAAAACAGCTAACCTATTGAACAGGCAACGAAGAATTTTTAACCTTAAGGAGAAGTGAAAAATGGCAGAGCCTATAATAATCTAGGCTAAAAAGATATTTGTTCGCCTAAGAGTAAACATTATCCTTACCCAGCCTAAGATGTTAGCCTGGCAGGAAATATTCATATGCATCTGATTGGTAGTATGTATATGGCCATTAAAAATATGTTTCCGCTACCACAAATTCTTATAGACAAGCTCAATCAATGCAATGCCTTAATTGTTGAAGCCAAAATTAAGATTCTATGTCACCACTAACTAACAATTCTGATGTCCCTCATTTACCGCTTAAACAGCGACTTTCACCGACACTTTATCTAAAATTTAAACGTTATTACTAGGAAATCAAACTCCCTCATCAGCAATTAGATGGCCTGGTTGCCTGGCAAATTGCCTTGATCTTACAAGCCAATCAAGCCCAGAGTTTAGGCTTATTTCCCCCACACGGCATAGATTATCAATTGCTACAAACAGCCCGGCAACTGGACAAACCGATAATTGAACTAGAAGGTACCTGCGCCCAAATCGAGATATTGCAAAATTTACCTAACCATGGTTAATCATTACTGGAAGATACCCTGACCTATTGGCGCTCTAATGCCCGCTCACTACAAATAATGTTGAGTTGGTGGATGAACTTCAAACCTGAACATGAACTACAATTGCCAAGAACTTTTGGTGATGATATTTATCAATTATTGCTGCAAGAACGTAATTTATTGTGGTGCAAAAAGTTAAAAGAATTGACAGCAGGCCATTATATCGTCGCTGTTGGCGCACTACATTTGTATGGTGACAATAACCTTGCCAGGTTATTTAAACAACAGATCGACTAAGTTAATTCAATATCTTTTATTTAGGCAAAATCTTGCCGACCACAATAGTAAAATGTCAATTTAACTCATCATTCATCACATCTCAGCAAGTAAGGTTATTATATGACTCCGGCGATTAATTTATTGCAAAAAACAGAAAATCAAATTTGTTCTACACTCATATAAACATGATGCTAATGTACTTAACTTTGGCCGCGAAGCAGTATAAAAACTCGGCCTAAATGCAAACAAGTTTTTAAAACGCTACTGGTTTCCTTAAATGGTGATATCAAAAATCTAGTGGTTGCCATCACCCCGGTATCAGGAAAACTTAATCTAAAACATGTTGCTAGCACATTTAAGGCCAAAAAAGCAGAAATGGCTGATCCGCAAATCGCCCAAAAAACGACAGGTTATTTATTAGGGGGGGAATAAACCCATTAGGGCAAAAAAAATGTTTGCCGACCATTATTGATGAGCAAGCCAAATAATTTTCTACCATTTATATTTCTGGCGGGAAAAGAGGACTAGATATCGAACTTGATCCCCCTCGATTTAACCCAGTTATTAAATGCAATATTTGCCAATATAACCAATAATAAATAATTGCTTCTTATTTTAACGATTAATAATTTTTTCGCCAGGCGCATAATCAATAACATTTAATGGCGCATGTTTTTCAATAAAATCCTTTAATACTTCAGCATCGACAAATCCTGAATCAACATAAATTTAGATGATGGTTAATTTTCGGATAACCATCGCCACCGTGTGCAATAAAATCCAACGTTGCCATACGATAATTCTTTTTAGTATTTAATGGCTGACCGGCTACTTTAACATAAGTAATAGTTCCATCCCTATGACGAATTAGACTGATATTATAGAATTGTTCATAAGCACCTGAACCTTGCGTCATATTTCACAACGGCAGCCAAATAAGTTTTCACTTCCTGACCATTAAAATCAACATATGCTACCTGATTAGCAAACGGTAAAACTTTAAGCACTTGTCGGTAACTGATCTCACCAGCTTCAATAGAGTTACGGATCATGCCACTTCTCATGATGGCAAAGTCCACATTTACGCGTTCCATTTGCGACGCTAAGATAAGCTGAGCTAAGTTGGTTTGACCAAATCGGATATGATTGTGATCACCTTGTAATCTACCATCAACTAAACCTAATTTAAGATCTAATTGTTGATTACCTCTTTCCTGATAGGGCGAGAGTAATTTCATCATATCAACATCCAGTGGAATTTCTTGTGTGTAAAAAGCTAACTCGGTCAAGCCATCTTTTTTGATCAGTTTCTTCTTCAAATTGACAGGAATAAGTCGATATTGTTTTAAAATAAATTTACCATTTTGAAACTCAAAGTCAGCTCGCCCGACATATTTACCCCACTCCTGCGCTTGCACAATCCAAGTTCCATTTTGGCGATCTGAGATACATAATGTACCAGGCACATAATCAACTTGTTTATAATTTTTCCTACTAGCAGACATACACACTGGATCTTGAGAATGACCACCCACTATCATATCCAGATACCCTGTCGGTAAGCTGCGCGCCATTTCAACATCACCAGCAGCATTAGAACCATGTTCTCCATTGTTATAATGCCCCATATGCGTTGCTGCAATAATGATATCTGGCTTTTCATTAACCCGTAATGATTGAATCACTTGTTTCGCTTCATTGATGGAGAACGGAATTCTATATCGGAAAATAGCTCTGGATTACCTAACTTAACTGTATCGTCAGTAGTTAAACCAATAACAGCGATTTTAATACCCTGTTTATTAAAAATTAGATAGGGTTTGAATAATCTCTTCCAGTACTGATTTGATAAATATTGGCTGAAAGAAACGGAAAGGTCGCCCACTGCTGTTGTTTGCGCAAAATCGCTAAAGGTTTATCAAATTCATGATTACCAATAGCCATCGCGTCATAGCCAATCATATTCATACCTTTAATATCAGGTTCAGCATCTTGTAAATTGAATTCAGGTACCCCGGTATTAATATCACCGCCAGAAAGCAGTAAAACATTTCCTCCTTTTTTAGCCACTTCGTAACGAATTTCTTCTACTAATGTTTTTTGCACCACCAAACTATATTCACCAATCTCGTTATGCCAAAAATGACCATGATGATCATTAGTATATAATATTGTAATAGGGTAGATTTTATCTTTTTTGCCATACGATAGCTGTTGAACTTAATAACAACCATAAAAACACATTTATCCTACCCATTGAAACCTTAAGTAACAATCACATTATTTATCTTCCTATCCTTGAAATTTATATCTCTAATATTTCATCAAGAAATTTATGTTATATACCCCAAAATAAGTATTTATTTTATTATCCACTAAATATTTTATTTAATTATTACCATATAAGTAGTTCTAGTTATTACCTAAGATTAAAAAATATTGCTAGTAATAATCTGCAATAGGATAAAAAAATAAAGATTGCATAAATATCCCTAAAAATAGAGGGTAGTGATTAATATAATCCAATTAATTCGATAGATATAATAAAATCACATAAAAAGTAGTATATAATCAATATAATAAATGACGATAAAAATACCTATTTAACAGATAATAAATAAACTTATTTTGATTTTTTAAACTATTTTTATTTTATTAGCATAAATAACTACTATACTTGTTATTTAATACATCATTTTGCTATTTATCTTCAACAATGTAAAAGTATCAATGCCATCCTTCTTATTACAGAGATGAGTGATGGACACTCTTTTGAATTCACCTTTGGAGACAGTTGAGAGCGATCCTGCAACTTATGCTTATATTACAAACAAAGAGTATTGTATTAATTTATCCAATCTCTATTTTTTACCGTTATCAGTTTGTTTTACTGCATCATTATCAAATATAAATAAAAAAAAGAATAATAGTTTATTTTATAATATAATAAATTATAGTTATAATAAGTTAATATGGCTATTTCCTGGCATTTTTGTAAAAAAACAACCAATTGTTTTCTTTTTTATTGTTAATCGCTTTTTCATTATTTTAATGTAATTTTTTCGCGCTTTTTTAGTTTATAGCAGATAAAATAAAGTTGGTTTTTATATGACATATTTTACCATCCCCAAATAAAGAGGAGATTTAATGGATCACTCAGCATCATCCCTCATCACAACAATTGTTGGTGGTTTAGCTCTTGCCTATCTATTTGGTATGATTGCACAACGGCTAAGAATATCACCGTTAGTCGGCTATTTGTTGGCCGGTGTTCTTATTGGTCCATTTACACCAGGCTTTGTTGCAAATACTAATTTAGCCAGTGAACTCGCTGAAATTGGTGTTATATTATTGATGTTTGGTGTCGGTTTGCATTTTTCCTTGAAAGACCTTTTAGCGGTAAAATTAATTGCCATCCCTGGTGCCATAACCCAAATAGTTACTGCAACCTTATTAGGTCTTGGTTTAGCCATGCTATTTAGTTGGGGGATATTTGCTGGTATTATTTTTGGTCTTTGCCTCTCAACAGCCAGTACTGTAGTGTTATCACGCACGTTAGAAGAACACCAACTTATCGATAGTAAACGAGGTCGAATTGCTATTGGCTGGCTGATTGTCGAAGATTTAGTTATGGTATTAACACTGGTATTACTTCCCGCAATTGCCGGTATCCTCGATAGTAATAATGCCAGTTTTAATGAACTAGCAATTAAATTAACCCTTACCGTCGGTAAGGTAGCTATCTTTATTATTATTACACTTATTAGCGGCCGCCAACTTATTCCTTGGATATTAGCCCGTACTGCGGCAACCGGTTCTCGCGAATTATTCACGCTGGCTGTTTTAGTATTAGCGCTCGGTGTTGCCTATGCAGCTGTCACCTTGTTTAATGCATCTTTTGCCCTTGGCGCCTTTTTCGCCGGACTGATCCTCAATGAATCCGAACTAAGCCTTCGAGCGGCCCAAGATACACTACCTTTACGAGACGCATTTGCAGTTCTGTTCTTTGTCTCGGTTGGTATGCTATTAGACCCTGCAATATTGATAGAACACCCTCTCACCATATTAGCGGTTTTAGCGATTATTACTATTGGAAAATCCCTCGCCGCATTACTATTAGTTAGACTTTTTGGTCATAGCCGTCGTACAGCATTAACTATTGCAATAAGTCTGGCACAAGTCGGTGAGTTCTCCTTCATCCTCGCTGAAATGGGGATAGCGCTCAATGTTTTTGATAACCAAGCGCCAAATCTAGTTTTAGCCGGTGCTATCGTTTCTATTATGATTAACCCATTGCTATTTAGCTTACTTGACCGTTATCTCAAAAAAACTGAAACAAAAGAAGAAGAATTATTGGAAGAAACACAGGAAGAAGTCGCACAAATTCCAGTCGATGTCTGTGGGCATGCAATTATTGTCGGCTATGGCCGGGTTGGTACTATTCTGGCCGAAAAATTACGTCAAAAAGACATCCCACTGGTCGTTATCGAAAATACGCGTGCCCGATTTGAAGAATTAGCCAAAAATGGCTTCCGAGCACTAATTGGCAATGCAGTAAATAAAGCACTAATGAAACTGGCACGCATAGATTGTGCTCAAACACTATTACTTACCATTCCAAACGGCTATGAAGCTGGGCAAATTGTAGAGAAAGCACGGGCATTAAACTCTGAAATTACTATTATTGTTCGCGCCCACTATGATGATGAAGTTAGATATATTCGTGAACGTGGCGCAAATCATATCGTTGTTGGTGAACATCAAATCGCCAAAACTATGGTGCATTTCCTGGCTAAAAAGAAAACAACAGCTTGTGCAATTAACAATAATGACGATAGCCTATTATCAGGCACAAAAGATTTAGATAAATACTTAAAACCTGATGTTTCTAACTAAACCATAACAATATATCAGGGGAAATATTTGCCTTCTCCTGATCTCCAACTCGTTATCGCTCCCAATATGATTCCCCTAAATTATTCTTCTTTTTCTAGTAAACTTCACGTTAAACGTGGTGAATGCTGAAGTAGTACTTGATAACTGACTCTGTTAGCATATTTACACACCTGGGCTAACGAAGAATATGTTAAATACGGCAGCAAATGTTTAGTCGAATTAGGTATGTGAAAACGGTTGGCGGTAATATCATGTAATAAAGCAGACAATGCACCATCGCCGGCTCCATTGGTGTTCATAATTTTTTCTGGCCCCCATATAAGGTTCAATATGTGAATAGATCCTAAAAGGATCCTGACAATCTTTCTTTCGCATCGCCAGGCTAAACTCATAACAATTAAATTCATTAATCGCTCCAGATAATAGCGGATGTTGAGTTTCTCCTTTATATGTTGATTCCGTATAACCAGCCATATAGAATCCTTCAGCCCCTGCGGTACAAAGAACCAGATCAACCCAATCAAGTACTCTATCCGCCGCTAATAATGGATCATTGATCCCCGTCAACTCTAATGCTTCATCTTCATTCATTGCTACAACAGAGACATATTTTGCGAGAAAATTCTGCCAAAAGGACGGATCACTAGCAATAACAAATTTAGTACCCAAGGTAAAGACAACTAGCACATTATATTTTTTGGCATACTTTATTGCTTGCATTGTGGCGGCTGGCATCGGTTCTCCAGGCTGACAACGAACAAGATAAGCAGTAATAACTAATGCTGATGCTTCAGCAATAATTTGCTCTGGGATGCTATCAGGGCGCAATTGGTTCATTAATCCAGAACTAATGGCAAAAGTTCGCTCGCCATTTTCCGTAATTAAGGTGAAACAACGACCAATGGGTCCACTGACCCCCTGTAAATAATTTAAATCCATTCGGCTCGAAGTATGTCATAGACAACGATAAGCATAGCTGCATCTGTATGTTATTGCACATAGTGCCCAACAACACCGATCTATCATCAGCTAATTAATAAAGAGTAATTATGCAAAGTATTCCCTATCGTACCACCAGCAAACTCATGGCTAATAAGATTTCTGTCTGTTAACTCATGATAAAGTTCTTCAGCAATTGTATCTTCAATAACTAGCGAGTGCCCCTGACTGAGTCGATAACGCTAATAAAATCATCATCAACCTTTGCTTCAATATCAACCAGTGTTTGGTCTATACCAACAATATAATCATGATCACTCTCGCTATTGATTAACTCCTGACTGGGTAATAAGGATCGCGGAGACTGACAGGAAAATAATGCTTGGACTTACATTGACCTGGGAATTTCATAATAGCTAAATTAATAATAACCAAAGAGCCAAGTCTAGCATAACTAACATTATTGAGCAGCAGGAAAATCACCTGCTGCTTAGCTTAAAATCACATCATAAGAATTTTTGCTTGCGACTATTAATCGTATGACGTAATAAAACATAGATACAACCAAAAATTAACCCTGTAATTCCAGCAAGTACAACCATATACACTCGATTAGGTGCTAGTTTAGTAATGGGTAACGTTGGCTTTTGCATGTATTTCACTGGTCGGAACCAAAGATCTTTAGTATCTAATGCTTTCAACTGTTGAATATATTGTTGGATATTTAGCAATTCAGTGTTGTATAGCGACTGATCATTATCCTTTTCAAGAATGGTTAATTTTTTAGCTAATGCTTCCGAACCTAATGCAATAGGGTAGTCTGGATCATCTTGGATGATGGTATGACTAGTTGCAATTGGCCTTTTTACTCCGACAAATTCCGCTATTGCTAACGAATTCTTCAAGCGCTTAATAGCAACCCGATTAACATTTTCTAAAGTCGACAACTCGATAGCATATTTACCTTCGGCATAAACAATTTGTTGAACTATCTTGTCATATAACTCTGCCTTAATTTCCTGGCGTACATTAGATGCAACATAACGCAGATAGCCAGATAATAAATCCTGTGCATCTTGGGCTGTTGCCGCCGCAAACCCTACTCTGGCTTCTATCGGCAGCTCTCGCAGATTAATATTACAATTTGCATTTTTACCAAAAGTAATTTTATCACCAGTAATATTACTTATAATATCATATAAAAGCCGCTGTTCGTTCTCTGGCGAAAATAGCCGCTTAGATTCGATCATCCGTTGAAAATAGTCAGTACTTTTTAGAAAATTTTCTTGTAAAATCGGCGAACGATAAGCATCAATAAATTTTGTATAAACTTTCGCAGCATCAATATCGGTTTCAACATTCAGTACTTTTAACTGACTAAGAAATTCATTTAACATTAATATTTCTTGAGCGATAGGTTGCACAATCGTGGCTTCACTTTTCCATTTTTGTGGTAAAAACAATGACCAACAGAATACAGCAACGGCAAAAATAGCGACAAAAATAGCAATTAACAACTTGTATTTATATAGAACAGAAAAAAGCTCAAATAAATCAATCTCATCATCTTGTTTAATTCTAGCTGAATAAAAAGATGGGTCCATATTGGTATCTGTATCTAATAATGGTTTATTCGTCATAATTTACGGCTTCCAATAGTTATATTGTTTGCAATTTCCTATATATTTAGCTATTGCAAGCTTACGCTTAACTAAATTTAAATATCTAAAATTCCTCTCAACTTAGAAAAGTGTAATCACCAATGTTTTGCATCAATAACTCCAGTAAAATATATGCCATATATTTAGCTAGCAAAATAGCTCAATTCATAAATACTCTCGCAAGGATAAACAAATCTTCACAAAATTTAATACAACATTAATTTTCTAGAATAGAAAATTAAATAATAAAAACTATTTATAATAGTTTAAATATCATAAAAAAGCTCTTTATTATCTTATACAATAATAATAATTCATATTACTAGTTTAAATATATAATTTTACAATTATTAGATAAAATTAATGATTATAAACAATCAATTACAGTAATAAAGATTTAAGCTCTGAACACTATTACCACAAATAAAAATAATTTTATCACTAATATTAATTCTATTTTTTATACAAAATAAAATACCTGATAATTACTCTAGTTTTAAATAATTAGACACAACATACTTGTTTAGTTAATTTTACTAAAATAAATTTTATGTAAATAATTTAAGATTGATAAACGGTGCTATAGCCTATCTCTGACTAAATGAGCCAGTAACATAATGTGATTATCTGAAGCATTAAGCGCAGGTATATAATGATACTTTTCGCCACCAGCCGCACAAAACAATTTTTTATTCTGCACCGCAATCTCCTCTAGGGTCTCCAGACAATCCACCGAAAAACCAGGACACAGAAGTTGAACATGTTTAATACCACTCTTCGCCAAGTTTTTTAAGGTAATGTCTGTATAAGGTGTAAGCCAAGGCTCGTGACCAAAACGTGATTGATAAGTCATTATGATTTTATCAGAAGGAAAATTAAGTAATCCACTGAGTAAACGTGTTGTCAGTTGGCATTCCTGCGGATAAATATCACCTGTTTCGGCATAACGTTTTGGAATACCATGATAAGAAAGCAGTAATCGCTCCGGTTCACCATGTCGTTCAAAACTGCTTTCAACCGAGGTTTTTAATGCATCAATATAAGCAGGATGATCGGCATAGCTACGAATAAAACGAAGTTCGGGTATGGTTCGATATTCTTTTAATGCCCGACTAATAGCATCAAAAACTGCCGCTGTGGTTGAACAAGAATATTGCGGATAGAGCGGCAATACAATAATATATTCCACCTGTTGAATTAACAGTTTCTCGATTGCACCAGCTAGAGAAGGCAAGCCATAACTCATGCCTAATTCTACAGGAATAGCCGGCAGTTGTTTTGCTAGTGCAGCTTGTTGTTGCAAACTATAACTTAGCAATGGTGAACCTGTTTCGGTCCAAATTGATCGATATAATTTAGCCACTTTGGGCGAACGTAATGGTAAGATCACTAAATGTAATAACGGTTTCCAAATCGTCCTGGAAATATCAATAACTCTGACGTCACTAAGAAATTCAGTCAAAAAACGTTTAACCGCCTCCGGCGTTGGTGCTTCAGGCGTTCCTAAGTTGACTAATAAAACACCATGTTTCTTAATGCTCATGCCAATTGGCCCCATTTTATTTATTGCTAAGTATCTATAACCATATCATAAATTAACAAATATTTTTATTGCTACTAAATTGTCTACAAATAAAAAAATAGGCGTCCAATATGGACGCCTATTTTATCAACTAACAACTAACCTAAAATATTAGCCAACTCTTCGCTAACTTCAGTCACCTTACGTGTACCATCCAATTTAAAGTACTTAGTATGGCCTGCAGTAGCTTCTTGACGATAATAAGCAATTAATGGCTCAGTTAACTGATAGTATTCAACTAATCGCTTGCGTACAGTTTCTTCTTGATCATCCTTACGAATGGTTAATTCTTCACCGGTAACATCGTCTCTATTTGCTATTTTGGGTGGATTAAATTTAATATGGTAGACACGACTCGAAGGCGTATGGACGCGCCGCCCAACAATACGTTCAACAATAATTTCATCAGGGACATCAAATTCTAAGACATAATCCACAGCAATACCCGCATTTTTCATTGCATCTGCTTGTGGGATAGTACGAGGAAAGCCATCCAGTAAGAAGCCATTTCGACAATCATCCTGGGCTATACGCTCCTTAACTAAAGCAATAACTAATTCATCAGTAACAAGTTTACCATTGTCCATTAATTCTTTCGCTTTTAGACCCAACTCTGTACCTGCCTTTACTGCAGCACGTAACATATCACCAGTAGAAATTTGTGGAATACCATACTTTTCCATGATGAATTGTGCCTGAGTCCCCTTACCTGCGCCTGGTGCGCCGAGCAGAACTATACGCATTGCGTAAACCCCTTGCTATTTCATTTTTATAATTTGAAAGAAAAATTTACCTTAATCATTAGGCATACATATAACTCAAGAAAACAGATAACATTTGAATAATCAAATTATTTTCGTTAAAAAACAAACCACGTTTAAAATAACTAAAACGTGGTTTGTCGATCAACCTGACTAATTAGATAAATTTTAGCCTACAAGTAATTTATTAATACGACGAATAAATTGATTTGGATCTTCCAAGCTACCTTGCTCAACAAACAACGCCTGATCTAACAATACTTCTATCCACTCAGAAAATAATTCATCATCAGTTAACTCAGTCGCTTTTTTGACTAATGGATGCACAGGATTAAGTTCAAAATTATATTTTACTTCCGGTGCTGATTGACCCACTGCCGCAAAAAGTTTTGCCATCTGAGTACTCATATCGTTAGCATCGGTCGTCACAATTGCCGGTGTATCTGTTAAACGATGAGTTAACTTCACTTCCTTCACTCGCTCGCCTAATAATTTTTTCACTCGCTCAACGAAAGGCTCCAGCTTTTTATCTGCCTCTTCCTGCTCTTTTTTATCTTCATCTGCCAGCTTTTCCAATGACTCATCTGTCTTACTAACTGACTGAAAAGACTTACCTGCAAATTCAGGCAAATAGTTCATCATCCATTCATCAATACGATCAGATAATAATAAAACCTCAATTCCTTTTTTACGGAATAGTTCTAAATGTGGGCTATTTTTCGCCGCAGCATAACTGTCGGCAGTAATGTAGTAAATCTTTTCCTGTCCTTCAATCATTCGACTAATATAATCTTCTAAAGAAACATTCTGTAAACTACTATCGTTATGGGTTGATGCAAAGCGTAATAATTTAGTAATAGTTTCTTTATTTGTCGTATCTTCCGCAGGACCTTCTTTAAGTACTAGTCCAAACTCCTGCCAGAATTGTTGATACTGTTCAGGTTCATTTTTGGCTAATTTTTCCAACATTTGCAATGCACGTTTTGTTAATGCACCGCGCAAACCACGAGTAACATCACTATCTTGCAAAATTTCTCGCGAAATATTTAACGGTAAGTCATTTGAATCAACTAATCCACGCACAAAACGTAGGTAGTTTGGCATAAATTGTTCAGCTTCATCCATGATAAAAACACGATGAACATACAGCTTTAAGCCATGTTTATTGTCACGATTCCATAAATCAAAAGGGGCTTTAGTCGGTATATAAAGTAGGCTGGTATATTCTTGCTTACCCTCTACCCGATTATGACTCCATATTAAAGGATCCGCATAATCATGGGAAACATGCTTATAAAACTCTTTATATTCCTCAGCAAGAATATCATTTTTGTTACGTGTCCATAGTGCTTGGGCTTTATTGATTTTTTCCCAATTGACAGTATCATCTTCTTCATTCTTAGCTTCAATTTCCACTGGCAGGGCAATATGATCTGAATATTTACTGATCACTGAACGTAAACGCCAATTATCTAAAAATTCCGTTTGCTCTTCACGTAAATGTAAGATAATTTCAGTACCACGCTCCGCTTTTTCAATATCTGCAACCGTGTATTCACCCTCACCCTGAGATTGCCAGAAAACGCCTTTATCAGCGGCAACACCAGCTGCACGAGTACGCACGGTGACTTGATCAGCAACAATAAACGCTGAATAGAAACCAACACCAAATTGACCGATTAATGGGTTATCTTTCGCTTGTTCGTTGCCCAAGGACTGTAAAAACGCTTTAGTACCTGATTTAGCAATAGTACCTAAATTATCAATAACCTCTTCACGGGTCATGCCAATACCATTATCACTAATCGTTAAGGTCTTTTTATCTTTATCAACAGCAATTCTAACCCTTAAGTCACCATCGTTTTCATAAAGATCTGATTGTGAAAGTGCTTTAAAACGTAGTTTATCAGCTGCATCAGATGCGTTTGAAATCAGCTCGCGTAGAAAGATTTCTTTATTGGAATAAAGAGAATGAATCATCAGTTGCAATAACTGTTTTACTTCAGATTGAAATCCCCGAGTTTCTTGTCCTTTCATGCTCATTAAATAGCCTCAATTTTAGAATAATTTTATTGGGTTAAATGGTTATGTAACTCAGATGGGGATATAAATGAAAATTTCAAGTTTTTAGCGATGAAAAGACTAGATGTTAGCCAATATTATTAACTTTTTCATAAAATATAAGCAGAGTTTTTTTAATCTCTGCGTATGTTTATTTATATTACATTTACCCTATCAATAATGTATTTTCTGACGACCGATTATCGAATGCGATAAAGTTGTTCCGTCAACCATTTCCAGCTCACCCCCAACAGGAATACCATGGGCAATACGACTGGCCATCACTTCATATTGAGCACATATGCCAGCAATATAGTTAGCTGTTACTTCCCCTTCAATCGTTGGATTAGTTGCCAGGATCACTTCCGATATTGTCTCGGTCGCTAGTTTATTCGCTAAGCTATCAAGACCAATATCCCTAGGTCCAATACCATCTAAAGGTGACAAACGCCCCATCAAAACAAAATAACGTCCGGCAAACTGTCCTGTTTGTTCAATAGCGTAAATATCCGCCGGGCTTTCAACAACACAAATTTGACCAGTCTGTTGACGCCTGGGATTAGTGCAAATAGAACAATGATCTTTTTCAGTAAATGTTCGACAGCCCTGACAGTGACCGATCTCGGACATTGCACATGTTAACGCCTGAGCCAACTGCATCCCACCACTACGATCACGTTGCAGAAGATGAAAAGCCATACGTTGAGCTGATTTTGGTCCCACACCAGGCAAACAACGTAGAGCTTCCATCAAAGATTCTAGAAGAGGGCTCGTTTGCATCAAAATGGCATCTTAAAGCCTGGAGGTAATTGCATCCCATTAGATACATTCGCCATTTTTTCTTTTTGTGCTTCTTCTATACGACGAGCGGCATCATTAAAAGCAGCTGCAATAAGATCTTCTACCATTTCTTTATCATCACCGATTAAACTAGGATCGATTTCAATCCGACGGCAATTATGAGCGCCATTAATGGTGACTTTAACCAGGCTGGCACCAGATTCACCAGTAACCTCCATGTTAGCTATCTCTTCTTGTACCTTCTGCATTTTTTCTTGCATTTGCTGAGCCTGTTTCATCAGGTTACCCAGCCCACCTTTACCAAACATAATTTTCTCTCTTTCTGATCTGTTACAAAGGTATAATTTAACATTGCAACATTATATTTAAAGATATGTATCAGCTACACAGGCCGAATACTTTCTTCATCTAACTGCGCATCAAACAGCGTGCGCAAAGTCTGAATCGTTTTATCCACAATAATAGATTGGCGAGCCTGAGCTAGCTTCTCTTCATAAATTACCTGCCGCCATTCCAAAGGTGTCTTGACGGCGTGATTATCATCTTCAATTATAACCAGTTTTATTGGCTTGTCATATAACTCACTTAAGGCTTTTGTTAAAGCTTTATGCGCTGGCTCAGTATGCAAATGCCGTTGCGTTGAGCGCAAATGTAAACAAATTTCCGTTTCATTTAATTGCTCCTTATACGCATTTACCACGAGTTGTTCTATTAATTTTGGCACTTTTAACTGAGAAATTTCCGCTGACCAAGTATCTCGCTCTCGAGCCTCAAGCGCAATTTTATTGGCAAGTTCAGGCGTTCTTTCATACTCCAGTGCTTGTTTAATATTACCAGGCGTTATTACTCGCTCTATTTTTTGCTCAGAAATATTTTTCGGGCGCCATTGATAATATTTATCTTGTTGATTTTTATTATTTTTTTCAATTTTCTTCGACTGATTTAAAGCATAACGCTGATACTGTGAAGAAACAGTCGCTAACCTTTCTAGTGCCGACATCGCCGATATAGTTTTTGTCTTCGACGATGCTGTGTCAGGCTTTTTTACCGCTGTTTTCTGTTGCTCTCTTTTTAACGACACTTTTGCTTTCAGCAATTGCAATGTAGGAGTATTAATTAATTCTCCTTCGGATGAACTGGTCATTTTCTCAAGGACTTTTTTTTTATCTTTTATATCAGAGGAGATATCAGCATGATTAGCGATATCATTGCCGATGGTGCCTGATTCAGTTCTATTTGGCGATGACACCAAGGGAACTTCAGTATCATTAACCCATTTAGGATGAAATGCTAAAGCACGTAACAGTGTCATCTCAACCCCCATTCGCCTTTCGGGTGCGTAGGGAAGCTCTTTACGTCCGACTAATAAGGTTTGATAATAGAACTGTAAATCCGTCGGCGTAATCAAACGTGCAAGTAAACGTAAACGTTCTTCTATTGGTGATGCAGTATCTTGCATATCGGCAGGCAACAGTTGGATCATCGCAATGCGATGCAGTAATGATAATATTTCAATCAATACGCTTTCCCAATCACTACCCTGCAAAGCAACATCTTCTACTAACGCCATCATTTTTTGGCCATCGGCATGCACAATCGCTTCAATGATCGCTAGTGGTTGTTCATCATCCAATATTCCTAACATTTGGCTGACTGAATCTGCCGATACTTGTCCTTGCCCCATAGCAATAGCTTGATCGGTCAAACTTAGTGCATCACGTAAACTCCCTTCCGCTGCTCTTGCAATTAATTGGCGGGCACGATTATCACTAGATATTTGCTCAGCCGCTAGAATACGTTCAAGTTGGTTACTAATTTGAGCAATATCCAGTGTTCTTAAATGGAATTGAAGGCAACGAGATAAAACCGTTATCGGTAATTTCTGTGGATCTGTTGTTGCTAATAAGAACTTTACATGTTCTGGTGGTTCTTCTAAAGTCTTTAATAATGCATTGAAGCTATGACGAGAAAGCATATGAACTTCGTCAATCAAATATATTTTAAATCGGCCACGCGCCGGTGCATACTGGACATTATCCAACAGATCGCGGGTATCCTCAACTTTAGTGCGTGAAGCGGCATCAATTTCGATTAAATCAACAAATCGTCCATGTGCTATCTCAAGACAATTAGCACACTTACCACAAGGATTTTGGGTTATCCCGACTTCACAGTTTAGCCCTTTAGCAAACAGACGCGCAATGGTCGTTTTTCCTACACCACGCGTGCCAGAAAATAAATAAGCATGATGGAGCCGCTGCTGTTGTAAACCATTTGCCAGCGCGGTCAAAACATGTTGTTGCCCAACAACATCGGTAAATGTTTGTGGGCGCCATTTACGGGCAAGTACCTGGTAGCTCATGATTCCTATTGAAGTTAAGTATATACTTGGTTACGCCAACTTAGCTTTCTTCGCTTTGTCAGCACATACGCTCATAAATTTTGCTGATTAATGCCCTGGGAATTCAACCAAATTAAAACAATTGACTCCTTGTTTTTTTAAACGCTCGATGCCGCCTAAATCCGGCAAACAGATAATAAATGCGGCTTCATTAACTTTCCCCCCTAACCGCCGGATCAAGCACACAGTTGCTTCAATCGTACCACCTGTCGCCAATAAATCATCAACAACTAATACATTATCTTTAGCTGAAATACTATCTTTATAGATCTCTAGGGCATCCGTACCATACTCTAGTTCATAATCTTGCCGTATAGTGGCTCGAGGTAATTTTCCCTCTTTGCGTACCGGCACAAACCCTACTCCTAAACGCAAAGCAACAGGCGCGCCAAATAAAAATCCTCTCGCTTCAGTGCCAACAATTTTAGTGATACCTTTATTTTTATAATGCTCAACCAGTAGATCAATAGTAGCTTGATAAGCCGCAGGATTATCCAATAACGTTGTAATGTCGCGAAATAACACACCTTGTATCGGATAATCAGGAATTGTTTGAATACTGTCTTTTATAAATTGTATTTTTTTTTCATTAGCCATCATAATTATTGTCATAGATAAAATAACAAGCTCTACAATCTATGAAAAGTACGATAAAAATGCAATAACTAGCTCACAAGTATGGCCGTTTTGCTAGTAACAAGTCAAATCGCAATCACATATTTTTTTATTATTAGGACTAATAATATGAAAACACAAAAGTTACTAAACTCGCTTGAGGAGCAAATTGAAACATTAGCCGCACAAATAAAGCCTATTGCACAATCTGCTTCTATAACATCACGTTTTGATCAACAATTATTTCACCGAAAAAGCCATCAATTAAGTGATTGTTTATTTGAAATTAAGCACCATTTTAATCAATTAAAAAATGAGGTTATCACTTTAAGTTTAGAACAAGTTACTTTTTTGACAGAAAAAATTATTGCCCAAATTAGTGCTATAACTCGAGAATCTGCGATCCAAACTTTAAGGGAGCAAGAAAATCAACTTAGCCAAAAAGAACAAACTGTCGATCTCTATGAACGTTTGGTTCAACATCAAGATTATGAACGACGCTTAGTCGCAATGATAAATGATCGAGAGCAACAATTAGATAAACAGCAGTCATATGTTGCTTGCAAGAAGCTGCAACAAGAAATAGCTGCCTTAACAGGAAGACTAGCGAGATGCCGTCAAGCACTTTCACGTATCGAAAAAGTAATTGAGCGCTATGAAAATCAAAACTGCGAATAAAAATATTTAATTAATAAAAATAATATAGGAAATATTTAATGAATTTAGATAATGTTCCATTGGAAATCCAAATCGCCATTGATTTGATTTATCTTCTAGAGATTAATCAAATAGAACCTGGTACAGCACTCAAGGCTATTGATATTGTTAAAAAAGATTACGAGAATAAAAAAGCAATGTTATTACTTGCCAATACAACTCAAAAAAGTTAGCAAAAAATAATTCAAATATTATTCTGCAACATTATCACGATTGTTTCTTATTCCGAAGCTTCGATTGATTTTCATAGTCAAGAGTACGCTCAATTTCTTGTACAGAATCACCTTTGCTGTTGTGAAGATGAACTTCTAACTGGTTAAAAGCAATATCGATATTTTGTTCTCGACATAAGCGATCAATCGTTCGATTAACCTCATCTGTTGTTGTGCTTCTATCCGCTATCTGTCGAACATAAAAACACAATTCATAATTGAGTGTACTGTCACCAAAATCAGTAAAAAACACTGAAGGAGCAGGATCCGACATGATCTTATTATTACTTTTGTACTGCCTGTAACAAAGTCGCTTTGACTTTATCCAGATCAGAACCATAAGCAACACCAAGTTTGATAATAATGCGCATAATAGTATCCGACAACGACCAATTTATTAAACGTTCAGTAACGAAGGCCTTATTCGGAATAATCACTTCTTTGCGATCAAAATCCGTTATGGTTGTCGCTCGAATCCGAATTTTACTTACTGTTCCTGAGAAATTTGCAATTGAACAGTATCACCAATTCTAACCAGCCGTTCAAAAAAAATAATAATACCCGAGACAAAGTTGGCAAAAATTTCTTGTAAGCCAAAACCCAGACCAAATATTAATGCTGCCGCTAACCATTGCAACTTATTCCAAGTAACACCTAACATCACTAATACGACAATTGTACCTATACCGATAATAATATATGTCAGCATGGTCGTGATCGCATAACTTGAGCCCTGCCGAAGCTTAAGGCGGGATAGCACTAAAACTTCTAACAAGCCTGGAAGATTTCGCGTCATCACTAAATAATAATAATAGCCAGAATTAAATTAGCCAGTGTAACCGCCTGTGAAGTGTGACCAGCCTCATTTTGTACATTGATATGCCAAAGTTGAATACCATCTAAGAATGAGAAAATAGTAATGAAATCTGACCAAATCCAATAAAAAGCGACTATAAAGATCAAAAACAGTACCATACTGGTTAAACGGAGTGATTGCTGACTAATCAATTCAATGAACATTGGTGGTTCGGTGATCGGTTCGTTTTCTTGTTCTTCTCGCGTCATATTATGTCGACGTTCTAATGCCCTTTTATAGGCAAGTTTGCGAGCTGCAATAGATAATCCACGGATACAGGTATGATAAATAATATACCAAAGCAGCAATAAATAAAGGTTATCACTCCAGCGACTGGAAAGTCTCTAAGGGTAGTGTAATAATAACCTACCATCATTAAACCAATTAGCACCAATGGAGAAAAATCCAGTATGGTAATAACGATAGTGCGAGTTAACGAGTTAAATTGCCGCCTTTTAGTTGCCAGATCCTACGGCAAAAAGGCAAAGTAAATAGAAATATTAATACAATAAATTGTCCAATTACATCATCAGCTAATCGCAAAGGATACATGACGCCATAACTTAACCAATAAATCAAAACAATCAAAGGTAACATCAAATTCAGCAAACGCTGACGTATCCATGTGGTATCTTTTTTTGCAATTAAAAAATGATTTTCCGCTTACCATCAGGTTTAAGAATATAAATACACCATCTAAATAAAATCCAGAACAATACAAACTACATGGTAAATGTCCAAACAAAATCAACATGCGGATTGCCGGGTTTTAAAAACCAATAACCAACCACAAGTGCAATAAAAGCGCCAGGAAACGTCATCATTAAAGCTACCGGTATATGTAATTGGTTATCTTTTTTAAATACCCTTACTTCCGTATTGATTTTTTTTAAACGCCGGTTAAATTTTTTATTCATCCAAAGAAAGAATAAACAACCCAATAAAAGCGGAATCGTGACCACCGATGAGTTGATAAACCCCTTGTATAAACTAATTAATGGTAATTTAAAATTAAAATTCACAATTTCTGCTTTAGCTGCTTCGGGAAAAGAAGTTAACCATGTCAGATAAATCGGTTTATTACTATTCACCCAAAAAATTTGCTGAGCTAATGGCTTTTCTAAAGAATCAATGACAACCAGTAATTGTTATTGATCTAACTGTAAATTAATGGCCTGAGAAATCTGATTACCCAGTTGAATATTTAACTGATCTAAAAGATCACGACGTATATCAAATCAGTAATTCTAGCGCTTGCCAGACTCCCTTCGAGAAGGCATTGCTTTAGTCTTATCTAGCGTTAATTCACTTAATGTATCTGCCAATTTATTAATATAATTAGCAAATTGATATAATTGATCACGATCTTGATTAATATCAAACTGCTCCAACCGTAAATCGGTAATTAATGTTGGCAGATTTTTTGTCATTATATCAGGGGACAAACTAATCTGTTTTTGAAAAAGAATGTGTGAAAGTAATAAACTTCCACGTAACACAGTAATTTACTCTTTTAAATTGCTCTCTATTTGTATGGCTCTTTCTAGCCATGATTTAACTCTTATGCCCTTTTGAACTAATTGATTACTATCTTGTGTTACTGTGATCAAACGTTCACTGAGTGCTTTATTGATCGCCTTTTCATGTTTAATGATCGGATATTCTTCCACTACCTGACTATTGATCGTTGAGCGTTGGGTTTCTTTAGCGGTTTCTTCCGAATAATTTAATCGTTTATGATTAATGGCAGCCTGGACATACTGTATATCACTTTGTATTAACTCAATATAGGTTGCCGTATAATCCCGTTGCTTCTGAAGCACATCCTGTAATTGAGTATTTGCTTGTAACGCATGCTGTTGAAATTTATTTTGCTGCTGCAAGTAAAATTGTTCCACTTGTAATAATACTTGCAAAGAAGGCCGAATATTTTCACTGGATGAGAAATCATTATTTGTTGTTACGAACATCTTGTAGACTCGAGCATTTTCTAACATAATATTCATTTCCCGCTCTGGCTGTGGGTTTGTAATGCAACTAAATTACTATTAACGTTAGCCAGATTTTCCTGCTGATTTTGCAATATTTCTAATTTATTTTTTAGCTGTGCTTCTAATTGCGCTAACGTTAAACGCTGGTGTTCAGTTTTAGTCCGCTCACTTTGTTGTTGTTCTCGCTTAACTTTAGCTAAATTATCAAGTGCAAATCGTGCTTCTCTCGGTGCTTGTATGACTTTTTTTACATTAAGTCAGCTTGTTTTTCTAATCCAGCTAATTGATCATAAAATTGTATTGCTTTTTTATAGTCAGCTAACGCTAGCGTCTCTTGCGCTATTAAATTGCTACGATTACTTAACGTATTTAACTCATTTTGAATAGTTTGCGGTGAAGTTATATTCTTAAGGTAGCGCTCTCAACCAACGTTGCGCTAACAAGAAATAATAAACCAAAATACAAGGACAATAGAGAAACTAACTGTTGGCAATATTTTCTGTTTTGCAACCATCGACAAATGAAAACATAGTAGTATCCATTAAGTTAGATTAAGAATAAGAAAACACGTAAAAAATTTCTCCTTATAATTTTTTTCCTTGTCTTAATTAGTATATCTAAAAAGTTAAAACTTTATTGGCCGCTAGGGTCCATGGAGCTAAATCAACCAAAGTGCCAATGGTAATCCCCTCTATTAGGGGTAATTGGCTAATGCCGCGTGTATCACTACATGTCTTACATAATTTTATTTCCACCTGCTGGGCAAGCAAGATCTCTAACATCTGTTTTAAATTATAACCTTGCACCGGCTTTTGATTAATAAGACCTGCAACAACTGCATCAGACATTAAGAAAATTTTCATTTCAGTTTTAGGTGCCTGTTCCTTCACTGCTATCGTCAGGTGTAGCTCATTAAAAAGATTTTAATCTCCATAAGCGGCACCATTAGCAATAATTTAAAAGATGCTGTTTTCTTGCATCAAATACTCCCTAATTATTTATAAAACGTTTCAACTGTTTATTATTGACGGACTGTACTTCATCATATCAACCATAGTATCCACATAATGAATCGCATTTTCTTTGATATTAAAGCTATCCGGTACACATAACCAATTTTCAAATAGACTTGTTATAGCCGCACGGATTATAATTGCTGCACACTAAACATCAATGTTTACAGGCAGCTGTTTTTTCTCCACACAGGCAGTTAAAAGATTTACTAAGCGCTGATAGTTAATCATATAAATCTTACGGCGTAATTCAGCAAACTGTGCCATTTCACCTATTAATTCACCCTTGCTTGTGAAAAAAATATCGGTTAGCGCCTTGTTTTTAGTATCGTCAAAAAAGGTAAGTAAAATATAATGTAATAATTTTCTCAATACAAAAAGTGTATCATTAGGTATTTTAACTGATACTTTCTTCTGAGTTTCAGCTATTTGATCATCAGTAAATTTACAAGCTTCGGAGAAAAGATTCGACTTTATTTTTAAAATGCCAATAAATTGCGCCACGAGTTACACCGGCAACCTCTGCTATATTAGGAAAAGAGGTAGCCGAAACATCATACTGGGAAAATCTTCTAATTGCTGCATCAATTATTTCTTGGCGAGTGATTTTCGCTTGTTTTTTAGTTTTTCGTACCATTTAAACTTACTTTCTTCTTATTGAAGTAAATTTACATACATTCATGTATGTTTTTAGCATAGCATAGCTTTAACATAATAATTCACCAGATTTCAGATTTGAAATTGATATTTGAATATTGAGTATTGAGGTTTATTTTATGCAAAAAAACAGAGGGGTTTTACCTCTGGTAATATTACTACTCTCAAACTGTTTGATCCTTTCAGCATGTGGCGATAATTCCCAGCAAGGTAATATTGCACCTCCACCACCTGAAGTGGGTATCGTAACATTAGAAGTAAAGCCATTTACAGTAACAACTGAACTGCCTGGCCGTACTAGTGCTTACCGTATTGCCGAGATACGACCTCAAGTAAGTGGTATTATATTAAAAATAAAAAGAAATTATAAAGAAGGTAGTGATGTTAAAGCCGGTACTTCTTTATATCAAATTGATCCTGCAACCTACAAAACGAACTACGACAGTGCCAAAGCCAATTTAGCCAAAGCAAAAGCCAATGCAGAAATTACTTGTTTAACCGTTAGCCGTTATAAGCCACTATTAGGAACAAATTATATCAGTAAACAAGAATATGATACAGCAAACGCTAATTATACTCAGGCACTAGCCTCCCTTAAGGCTGCTGAGGGGGTGGTGGAAACCGCACGTATCAATCTTGAATATACCAAAGTAACCGCACCTATTTCCGGTCATACCAGCAAGTCGAACGTGACAGAGGGAGCATTGGTGTCAACAGGGCAAACTATTGCGTTGACAACCATTCAACAGTTAGACCCTATTTATGTTGATGTTACACAATCCAGTGACGATTATCTGCGTTTAAAAAATGAGATTGCAAGCGGCAACTTGGCTAAAGAATCACAGCAAGCACCGGTTAGTCTAAAAATAAAAATGAATAACGGTGATATTTATACAGAAAAAGGAGTGCTCCAATTTTCCGATGTAACTGTCGATGAAAGTACTGGCTCTATTACAATGCGAGCTATTTTTCCAAATCCAGACAAGAAACTCCTTCCTGGTATGTTTGTTCGTACCATTTTGGAAGAAGGTGTGAAAAAAAATGCCATCTTAGTACCACAGCAAGGTGTAAATCGGACTCCCCGTGGTGAAGCTCAGGTAATGATTGTTAATGCTAATAATGAAGTTGAAGTCCGGACTGTAATTACTGCCCAAGCAATTGGTAACCAATGGCTGATAACGAAAGGACTAAGTGCAGGAGAGCGCGTCATTATCATTGGACTACAAAAAATCAAGCCAGGCATGAAAGTAATGGCAAAAGAGACATCGTTAAAAATATAAATACCAGCCAAAAATAAATTTTCTCCAGAAAAATCCTAAAGTAAGGAGTCGATAATTAATGCCCCAGTTTTTTATAGAACGGCCAATATTTGCGTGGGTAATAGCCATTATTACCATGCTTGCTGGTCTATTGGCAATTATCAAATTACCGGTGGCACAATATCCAACCATTGCACCACCATCTGTGTCGATTGTAGCAACCTATCCTGGAGCAGACGCCACAACAGTACAAAATACCGTTACTCAAGTTATCGAACAAAACATGAATGGTATTGATAATTTGGTTTATATGTCTTCAACTAGTGATGCCACGGGTAACATGTCTCTAACGCTTACTTTTGAAGCGGGGACAGATCCTGATATTGCACAAGTACAAATACAAAATAAGTTACAATTGGCCATGCCATTACTGCCACAAGAAGTGCAGCAACAGGGCATCCATGTTAATAAATCTACCGGTTCTTTCTTGATGGTGGTCGCTTTTATTTCCAAAGATGGCTCGATGAATCAAGAAGATATTGCTGACTATGTTAACTCGCACATTAAAGATCCTATTAGTCGGGTAAAAGGTGTAGGTGAAACGCAATTATTTGGCACCCAGTACGCTATGCGTATCTGGTTAGATCCAGATAAACTGGTAAAATACAACATGGCCACTCAGGATGTTATCAATGCAATAAAAATCCAAAACAATCAAGTTGCTGCCGGCCAGCTAGGTGGAATTCCACCTATCCCTGGGCAACGACTCAATGTTTCGATTATTGCCCAAACGCGGCTAAATAGTGCTGAACAGTTTGCCAACATTCTGTTACGAGTTAATCCTGATGGTTCCCAAGTTCGCTTAAAAGATATTGCTGTGGTTGAACTAGGTGCTGAGAATTATAGTATTCTGGCAAAATATAATGGTATGCAGTCAGCCGGTATTGGTATCAAATTGGCTACCGGCGCTAATGTCTTAGATACTGCCAAAGCAGTACGTGCTACGTTAGCTGAAATGGAACCTTTTTTCCCTAATGGATTAGAGATTGTTTACCCTTATGACACCACACCTTTTGTAAAAATCTCAATTAACGAAGTGGTGAAAACGTTGATCGAAGCTATCATGCTGGTGGTCGTCGTTATGTACTTATTTCTGCAAAACCTACGAGCAACGTTGATCCCAACGATCACAGTTCCTGTTGTTTTGCTAGGTACCTTCGCTATTTTATCTGCAATGGGGTATTCAATTAACACACTGACCATGTTCGCAATGATGCTCGCTATCGGACTATTAGTAGATGATGCGATTGTCGTTGTAGAAAACGTTGAGCGTGTTATGCAAGAAGAAGGATTATCGCCAAAAGAAGCAACCAAAAAGTCGATGGGACAAATCCAAGGAGCACTTGTAGGTATAGCCTTAGTGTTATCGGCGGTATTTATACCTATGGCTTTCTTCGGTAGCTCAACTGGCGCAATCTATCGTCAGTTCTCGGTGACAATTGTCACATCAATGGTGCTCTCCGTTCTGGTCGCACTGATTCTAACGCCGGCCCTTTGTGCCTCAATATTAAAACCTATCCCTAAAGGTAGCCATGGTAAACACACCGGCTTCTTCAGCTGGTTTAACCGTACGTTTGAAAAAAGTGCACATCATTATACCAATAGCATTGGCCATATGCTTAGAGGAACAGGTCGCTATCTAGTGATTTATGTTATATTAGTTGCAGGTATGGCATTTCTATTCCTAAAGTTACCCTCTTCGTTTCTTCCCGAAGAAGATCAAGGGGTATTATTGACGATGGTTCAGTTACCACCAGGTTCAACACAAGAACAAACCGTCGCTGTGCTTAATGATATTGACAAATATTATCGCACTAAAGAAAAAGCAAATGTTAAATCTGTCTTTACCGTAAGTGGCTTTGGCTTCGCAGGACAAGGACAAAACATGGGGCTTGCTTTCGTCGTACTACAAGATTGGAAAGAACGCCATAGCGCTGAAAGTCATGTTTCTAAAATTATTAATCGTGCCAATATTGCCTTTTCAAAAATACAAGAAGCTATCATCTTCTCTTTCAATATCCCGGCCATTCCCGAGCTAGGTACTGCTAGTGGTTTTGATTATGAACTGGTTGATCAAGGTAATTTAGGTCATGAAAAATTAATGGCAGCCCGCAATCAACTACTTGGACTTATCGCTCAGCACCCTGATGTATTGCAAAATGTTCGCCCTAACGGACAAGATGATACTTCCCACTATCGTTTTTACATTGTTCAACAAAAAGCAGAAGCGTTAGGTGTATCTATCAATGATATTAATGCAACCTTAAGCACTATGTTTGGTGGCACCTATGTAAATGATTTTATTGATCGTGAACGTGTTAAGAAAGTTTATGTACAAGCCAATTCCCCATTTCGGATGTTACCTACTGATATTGAAAATCTTTACGTCCGCAATAACCAAGGGAAAATGGTACCTTTCTCAGCGTTAATTGATCATAGTAAAGATCCATGGTTATATGGTTCACCGCGTTTAGAACGCTATAATGGTTTACCTGCAATGGAAATCCAAGGTTCTGCAGCTCCAGGTAAAAGTACCGGTGATGCTATGCTATTAATGGAGCAACTTACCGAAAAATTACCTGAGGGCATTGGTTATGAATGGACTGGTATGTCTTACCAAGAGCGTCTTTCAGGTAACCAATCTCCCGCTTTATACGTTATTTCACTTATTGTAGTCTTTCTCTGTTTAGCTGCTTTATATGAAAGTTGGTCAATTCCTTTTTCTGTTATGTTAATTGTGCCATTAGGTGTTATTGGTGCCTTAATGTTCACCACGCTTCGAGGATTAGAAAATGATATTTACTTCAAGGTAGGCTTATTAACAACTATTGGTCTTTCTGCCAAAAATGCCATTTTAATTGTCGAGTTTGCTAAAGATTTAACGGAAAAAGAAGGAAAAGGGTTAATTGAAGCAACACTGGACGCTGTCAGAATGCGTTTACGACCCATTTTGATGACATCATTAGCTTTTATGCTTGGCGTTTTACCGCTGGTTATTAGTAATGGTGCTGGTTCAGGTGCACAAAACTCAGTTGGTACAGAAGTGCTCGGAGGAATGATTGCCGCAACAACATTAGCAATCTATTTTGTTCCAGTATTTTTTGTCGTTATACGTCGACGTTTCACAAATAAATATTAGCTTAGCTAGACAATTAGTAATATTTCTATCAAAAGGACAGAATATCTGGTCTTTTAAGTAAAAATATTTTTAACAAATGAAAAATAACTCTAAATATATGGCTAAAACTTATTTTTTAATAAAAAAATAAATAATTGAAAAATAACGTGTGAATACTGTAACTTTTTGTATATCTTTGATATTTTTAACTAGACTAGTTCCACGATTAACAAGATATAACAAAAAACTTTATACAGAGATAGTGACTTATGCGATAATAGTGCTATATTAATATCCAATAGGTTGTTTGCTTTGTTTTTGCTATACTCACACAAGTATAAATTTTATAAAATTATCTACATTCTTCTGATTGTTTATCGACAACCATTTATAATTTTGGTAACAATCATAATTAATAGTGTTTTGATTTTACAAAAAATAAAACAATATATTAATTCAATGGTAATTTCTTTATCTTTAGCGGTATTATGCAATACAAATGAGTAATAACCCGTAATCTGTGGTTTAAATGGAGGTGATTATGGATGAGTACTCACCAAGGAGTTATGACATCTTAGTGCTAAAGTATTTATGTGATGCTCTACATCGTGAAGCGATGTTAACTTTACATAAGACAAAGACCCATTGGAAAAATGATCTTGGTTCCGACCAGAATGTTAAATTTAATATATTAATTGATCATATCACAGATTTTATTGGTCAATTTAAATTAAAATATCCAAATAATGTAAACCTTTTTATTTTCATTGACGAATATTTGGATGAAACATATAACCTATTTGGTAAACCAATAATGAGCTTAACAGATATTTCTGACTGGCAAAAAATGAATGAGCATTTGGCTGAAATATTAACAAATGATATAAAATATTCATTAAGTAACATTTGACGCAACAGCCAATAACATTCATATTTTATACATCTATAATTTAAAGAAAGGAAATTATGACTAAAATTGACTATCTGATGCGCTTAAGAAAATGTACGACTATCGAAACATTGGAACGCATAATCGAAAAAAATAAATATGAATTATCTGAAGACGAACTAGAGTTATTTTATTCAGCTGCAGACCATAGGTTAGCAGAGCTCACTATGAATAAACTATATGACAAAATTCCTTCATCAGTTTGGAAATATGTTCGTTAATAAGTTTTTCCTTTATCAGATAGGATATGATTATAATTTTAGCCGATAGTCCTTATCGGCTTTATTAATAACTATATAACTTCAAATATATATTCATAGCACGAATAATTATATCGTGGTATTACTTACATTACTAGATTAAACAATGAACCATATTATATTTAAGCTTAATCAAAAAATAACCCTATAATTATCCTCTCTCAATCATCACTTTTTTATTAATTATGAGCATACTTAGTCAACAAGTATTCAGGAAAAATAATTAAGAAAATACTAATTATTTTTAATCAATAATTCAATTATATTGTTAATTAAAATTCATAATTTTACATAATCTTATTTTTCTATAAAAACTAAACCCAAAACCAGCAGTTAGATTAAAATGAACATTCATTAAATAAATCATAATTGTCACAATATAAGAAATTAATCAGACTGAATTAAATTGATTAATTTCAACATAAAAACAATCTTACTTATCTAGATTAAATTTATCTGCAAAAAGTATAACTATCTAAGAAGTGATAAACTGGTGGAGTCCTGTCAGCGACATCCCGGCACATACTCCCCTTGCTATGGCTGCTTCTTTCCAGACCTGACCAAATTAACAAGTTAGCATTGCGGGAGAACCAACAGGACCCCATTGAATAGCTCTAAAATAATATAAATAGGTATTATCCGCTATTCATATGCAAATAGCAAGAAAACAGAAATTAAGTGTTGTTTTCTTATTCAAATAGGAAGTATTAAACATATAATTAGTTAAATAAAATGAAAATCATAAAAAAAATAGATTGATACTAGCATTATTTTATAACAAAACATATGACTAAGATAAATATGACAGTTACCCAACTATTTTTATGTTATGAAAAAACTCTCACTATGAAATGTAAAAATAGATTAATAAAAAATTTATTAATCAGTAAAAATTATCGTTTGATTTCACCTGTAAAAAACAAACAGAAAAAAGATTAGTAAATAACGTCAAAACGCTCTTTAGTACCACTATGTAATAAATCACCAATCTGTTGCAGTTGATACAACTGAGCATAACATCCATTATGTTTCAATAATTGATTATGATTTCCTTGCTCAACAATTTCACCACGGTGTAAGACAAAAATTTTATCTGCCTCGATAATAGTAGAAAGTCGATGGGCAATAACGATTAATGTTGTCTGCCGTCGAATTAATTGTAACGCTTTTTGGATCGCTCGCTCAGTTCCCGAATCGATATTTGCTGTTGCTTCATCTAAGATCAAAATTTTCGGCGTTTGCACTAAAGCTCGCGCTATTGCCAGTAACTGTTTTTGCCCTGCAGATAGTATATTGCCTTGCTCACCTAACAGCGTATTTAAGCCTTTAGGTAATTTATATACCAGATCAGAAAGCTGAACGATGTCCAATATACGCCAAACTTTCTCTTCTGATATCACTCTTCCTAAAGTGATATTATCCAACAAGGTCGTTGCTAAAATAACCGGATCTTGTTGCACTATAGTAATACAATTACGTAATATTTGATGGGAAAGAGAGGTTAGCGGACGTCCATCAAGTAATATTTGTCCTTTTTGCCATTGATAGTATCCCATTAATAAGTTAGCAATAGTGCTTTTCCCACTACCTGTATGCCCTACTAATGCGACAAACTCATTATCCTCTATCTGCAGGTTAATATCATACAATATATATTTATCATCACGATAAGCAAAAGAAAGCTCTTTTATATCCACACGACCTGACAATAATGGTAACTGCTGCTGACCATAACATTGTCGTGGGCTATCTATCAATTCAAAAATTCTTTCTCCTGAAACGACAGCTTGTTGTAATACAGATTGCTGTGAGGTCAACTTAATTAATGGTTCATTTAAGCGTCCAAGGTAATTAATAAACGCATACAATACACCAATACCAATGACTCCTATTCCTTTAAATCCAAATAATAAAATTAATCCACAAAGCGTTAATGCAGAAAATAAATTTAATAATGGGCGTAAAAGAAGACTATCTAACTTTAATACCTGCATACGTGCGATATAGTGCTCGCGATTCACGGCTAACATTTTCTCACCAAATCGGGCACGTTGCCTAAATTGCTGAATAACAGTCATACCATTAATGACTTCATTAAAACCATCATTAATATTAGCAAGGTAAGTACGTACTTGGTGAACAATTGGAGTACTTAACCGTTGATAGAATGCCATGACTAAAAACACTAAAGGAAAAATTAAGCTAGCAACGATTGCCATTCGCCACTCTAAAAAAAACATCGCTACTAACATGGTAATAATTAGCGCTAAACTACGAAATATTGTCGGAATAACGGTAACAAATAGATCCTTAACCACTTCGGTGTCATTTGTCACTCGGGAAATAAGTTGTCCTACCGGTTGATTATCAAACATACTTAATGGCTGCCTAATAGCCGCCCTCATCACCTCTGTACGTAATGTTTGGACAACGCCGATAGCCGCTTGATTGAATAAAATTGTTTGATAATAGTGTAAAATGGCGGCAATAATTTGCGACGAAAAAAAAATCATTATCAATATAATTGTGCCTATTAACGGTATATGACCTTTTGCTAACATATTATCAATAAAATAACTTACCAAAAGAGGCCCGCAAATTTCTGCACCGGCTGCTATCCAAGACATTAAAACCGCAATACTAATCGTTTTACGGAATGAATTTCCGTAAATTAATAAGCGTTTTAAAGATGGCCATAAGCGACGAGGCTTATTCATGTTCTTTATCCAATGAGGCTTCAATTTGCTGATAGCAATACATATCTCGATACCAACCAGGTTTTGCAATTAATTGCTGATGAGTACCTTGACATAAAATTGCACCTTGCTGCAATACCAATATTTGATCTGAGTCTACTAGCGCTGATAATCGATGAGCACTAATGATGATAGTATGACAACCCCGCCACTGACGTAAATTCTTTAAAATTCTATTTTCTGTCTGTCCATCTACAGCAGACAAAGCATCATCTAAAATCAAAATTTCAGTATTTAATAACAGCGCTCTTGCGATTGAAATACGTTGTTTTTGTCCGCCAGAAAGCATAATGCCACGTTCACCAACTTGTGTGTTATAACCACCAGGTAAACGTAAAATATCTTCATGCACTTCAGCTAACTTTGCCGCTTCCTCTATTTCTGTTTGGCTAGCATGGGGTTTACCTAAAGCAATATTACCCGCAATAGTATCTGAAAATAGAAAAGGTATCTGATTCACAACAGCTAATCTGGCCCGCCATTCTTCCTGCTTAATATTAGTCAGGCCAATAGATTGAAACAAAATTTCACCATAATTAACATCAAAATGACGCTGCAGTAAGGATAATAAAGTTGATTTCCCTGCCGCCGTTGGACCGCAAATGCCAATTAATTGTCCGGGCTGTATATTAAAAACAATATTATTTAAAGAAGATGTGGTAGCGCCTGGATAAATAAATTGCCGAACATTGACGCTCAATTGACCAGCTTGTTGTCGTAAAGATTGCTTTCCATTAATAATTGTTGGCCGTTCTTCAAATAAAATACAAATTCTGCTATAGGCAGCGCTTCCACGTTCAACAATATTAAACATCCAAGCAAGTGCTAACATGGGCCATGTCATCAGCCCTAAATACATAACAAAACTGGTCAAATCACCCAGTGTCATTTTATTATGCAAAACCATCCAACTTCCACCGGCTACTGCCAAAAAATTTGCCGCGCCAATCGCAATATAGATAGTCGGGTCAAATTTTGCATCAACCTCAGCAACATGCATATTTTTGCGTCCGGCCTCCAATGCCGCCATCTCAAACTGATATGATTGATGCTCTTCAAGACCAAATGCTTTAATCATACGAATGCTAGTCAAACTTTCCTGAGCGTGATTATTGAGAGCTGAAAATGCGCATTGAGCAGATTTAAAGCGGGTATACAACTGCTCACCATATTGCTTAATAATTATTGCCATAATTGGCATGGGTAATAGTGAAAACAGCGTCAGCTGCCAACTGATTTCTATGCTCATGACAATTAACACAGCACATCCCATAACTAAAGAATCTACTAATGTCAGAACGCCTTCTCCCGCGGCAAAGACAACTCGATCAACATCATTTGTTGTACGTGCGATAAGATCGCCTACTCGATGTCGTAAATAAAACTCTTGTGTCTGCTGACTGAATTGTCGATAAAACTTCTGCCGTAACTGTATGGCTAATTTATAAGAAGCGCCAAATAACCATAACCGCCAAACATAACGTAATCCATAAATAATAAATGCAATAAGTATCATCACGCTTATCCAACCAATAAGCTGATTAATATTCATGGTTTGCTTACTAATGCCATCAATAATAGAACCAACCAGCCGTGGTGGAATAATTTGTAACAATGCAATGAAAATTAATAACACGATGGCGCCCAAATAACGACGCCACTCAGTTAAAAAATACCAACCTAGTTGAGAAAATAATCTCACATTTTTTATCCTGATATTGAAAATTATAGCAAAATATAATAAGTTACAGTTCAATAAATTAGACAGATACAAACAAATTGTTATCTATTTTATTCTCTCAATCAAAATAAAATAGATAAATTAAATTAGCTATATTGTTGACTATATGTTTATAAAAGCTATTGCAAGCTACCTAATCTGATATTGTTTTTCCAAAATATTTTTAACAACCATATTTTATCAACTTTATACGCAAAGTAATATCATGATATGTTAAACAAATTCTATCATCCTTTACTCAATAATTTTATGAAATTAATATAGCACCTTTGATAAATAGCTTTAATAAAATCAGCCATATTTTATAATTTAAATGAATAATATAACAAAATACATATATCTTCCCAATTAGCGCTATCTAAATTAGACCAAACTCAGTAACATAACTTACCATCAGAAATTGCCAAATTTTTTACCTGTACAGAAAATGGAAAGTATTAAGCATGACAAAACAAGCAGTTATTGTATTTAGTGGCGGACAAGATTCCACCACTTGTCTTATACAAGCAATAAAACAATATAATGAAGTTCATTGTATCACTTTCAATTATGCTCAACGGCATAGTGCTGAAATTGTTGCTGCTCGACAGATATGCCAGTATTTTAACATCACAGCACATAAAATACTGGATGTCGGATTATTAAATGAACTCGCTATCAGTAGTTTAACTCGTGATAACATTCCAATACCTTCCTATGAAAAAAGTATTGAAAGTAAATTACCTAATACTTTCGTACCAGGTCGTAATATTCTATTTCTTACACTTGCTGCTATTTATGCTTACCAAGTTCAAGCTGAAGTAGTTATAACCGGTGTTTGTGAAACTGACTTTTCCGGTTACCCTGATTGTAGAGACGAATTTGTTAAATCACTCAATCAAGCTATTTGCCTAGGTATAGCTAAACCTATTCGCTTTGAAACTCCACTTATGTGGTTAAATAAAGCTGAAACTTGGGCTCTAGCCGATTACTACCACTCATTAGAATTTGTACAAAACAAAACGCTTACTTGTTATAACGGTATTATAGGTGATGGTTGTAAACAATGTGCTGCCTGCCATCTGCGGGCCGAAGGATTAAAATATTATCTTAACCATCGACAAGTTATTATGTCCTCTTTAAAACAAAAAATGCACCTTAAATAATTTAAAATGGAAATTATACAACAGTATTTTAACAGGCTCCTAATTTACACTAATCAATACTAAATATCATTTACTAGATTTAGTATTTTTGGCTTAAGTATCTTTTACACTAAAACATACAAGTGTTATTAATAGGTTAATTTTTCACGATTCTTTTCAAAAAAACCCAAACCAATGCCTGGTACATCCTGAAGGTGTTCAATTGACTTGAAACCCCCAAATTTCTTGCGATGTTGTACGATCAACTGCGCTTTTTTCAAGCCGACTCCAGTTAATTTTTCCGCCAACTCTTCTTCAGAAGCAGTATTGATATTAACTTTTCCTTCAATTAATTACCGCTTAATCGTTTTATTCATAACTGATTCTGATGCAGCTTTCTGCTGAACATTTGCTATTTTCATCTGTTCAGATTGAGCAAATGTTGTTTGAGAAAAAGCTATAGCAAGAATCATGATGGTAGTTGTATATATTAGTTTCTTTTTTATCATTAATAACATCCCATAATCTCCTTATTATTAGTAAAATTAATACTTATTTACCGTAATAGGCAATTATATTTCCCTTATTTATAGGCTTAATGGCTTTTTGCTAAAAAATTCTGTGATAATTGCTTAATGAAAAAAACAGACTTTCTAAGCAATAAACAAGATACGATAATAAAAAAACACTAAGAGCCTAAAATGATAAAAAGAACAAAAGGCTGCGCAAGCACAGCCTCTCTTTACGTAATTGAATAAAATTATATGGAAGTCGATCGCAAGTTACTCGATTCGTCCTAAATCTATTTTAGCCTTGTCACGTAAATTCAACATCAGTGATTCCATCATTATATTGCCAAGTATCGCTTTATAACGTTGCGAAAAGGCTTTCAATTCATCATCCGTCGGTTGCCCTGGAGTAACTTTTATCAATTGAACAATAACTAAATTATCTTTGGCATCCTTAGTGCTGAGATAAGTTGATCTCTTTTCTTTAGGTACTGGCATATCAAAAATTTGCTCAGCCAATGAGTCATTTTGCCCAAAACGCTTAATAATCTTAGCTTCACCGAATGTAATACCCAGTTTCGCCAAAGCGGTCTCGCCTTCACCATCTTTTAATGCAGTGAGCAACTTATTACCATCAGCTTCCATCTCTTTAGTTGCCTTAATAAATTTAACTAATTCAGCGACTGATTTTTTCACTTCATCAAATGATTGTGTTGCCTCGGGTTTATATTTTTCAACTCGAATAATGAAAGCCCGATCACCATCGACATTAATAACATCTGAGTTAATACCTGTCGGCCCATTTTTATCTAATAAGTTACCGTTAAAAATAGAATCAGCTACCTTAGCAAATCTTATCTCCGCCGGAAGATTATTACGACTAAACCACCCTGTGGTTACCGCTTTAATACCAGTAACCTTCTCAACCGCAGATAAAGATTCGTTATTACCCATTGCCGCACGACTGGCAGTTTGTTGTAATGAATAAAATTTATTAATCGCTTTTTCATTTTTTAGGGTATTGGCAATCTCCGTTTTCACTGACTGAAAAGGTTTTACTACTTCAGGTTTAATATCATCAAGCCGAAATATAATATAATGCGTTGCCGATTTTATTACGTTTGAAAACAGCCCTTTTTTAGTCAGATTAGCAGCAATAATTTCACTTGGCGTAGAAGTGGCCTCCATCCAACCAATAGCTCCATGGTTTGCTGCACTAAATTTATCTGTCGATTTTTCGGCAACCAATTGATTAAAATCAGCCCCGGCAGCCAACGCTTTAGCAACTGAATCTGCCTCTTTTTCTGTTGCCAATTGGATCATACTGTAATGTTTTTGCGCAGGCTGGGTAAAATTAGTTATATTTTGTTCATAATAATTTTTTAGCTCTTCATCTTTAACTGTCACATTTTCACGTTGAGAGGCCGCATCTAATTTAATATAACTAACCTGTACCTGTTCAGGTGAAATAAAACTTTTCTTATGTGCGTTATAGTAGTCTTGTAATTCTTTATCTGTTACCGTTTGTTTGGATTGATAATTGGCCAAAGATAAGGTTGCGGTTTTTACTTCCCTTTGCTGTAAAAGCAACTTAGCATAAGCCTTAACTTCTTCAGGTAAAACAAATTCATCCGTCAGATACATTTTACTGAGTTGGCGATTAATCAAGTTTTGCCGGATCTCTTGCGCAAGATCATCAGCATTAACATTATGCTGTGATAGAATAGCCCGATATTTTTCGCTATCAAAATGCCCGTCGGTCTGAAATATCGGCATGTTATAGATTTCCTGCTTAATTTGATTATCACTAGCACTTAAGCCCAATTGATTAGAATACTGATTAAGCAAAGTAACTTCAATTAAGCGCTCTAGTGTTTGTCGACGCAACGTCTGGATCCCTTGTTCACTACTAGCAATTTCAGCAAATTGATCACCCAGTCGTTGGTGTAATGCTTGCTTTTCTTGCTGAAAAGCTTGCTGTAGTTGCGCTTGACTAATTGTTGTGCCATTAACTTTCGCAGCGTAATTACTTGAACCACTAACCAGGTAACCACCAACACCCGTTAGCACAAAAGATAAGATAATAATCACAAATACTATTTTTAGCACAGGACTATTATTCGCCGCCGTGCGTAGGTTGTCCATCATAAAAAGGTTTCTCTCCATTTAATAAAAGAAAATAGACGCATAATACGCTATTTTAGCCTAAAAGAAAAAAGCGCATCATTTTTATGATGCGCTCGCTTCTAACTTTAAAAACAATTGATTCAGTTTTAGTTTATCCGTTAACAGTATCTTTTAATCGTTGGCTGGCTTTAAATGACGGTACCTTTGCAGCTGCTATCTTGATCACCTTTCCTGTCTTAGGATTACGTCCATTACGCGCCGCACGCTGTTTAACTTCAAAAGTGCCAAAGCCTATTAACTGAACTTTATCCCCTTTTTTGAGCGCATGAGATACAGTTTTGAGAAATGCACTTAAAACACTCTCAGTTACTGATTTAGCTGCCTTTGACTCTTTTGCAATTTTATCTACTAGTTCTTTCTTATTCACGCTTATCATCCCCATTTTATTAATTATAGATTAAACAAACATATTGCTAACGGTTAACAAATAGATGACACCGTCATATCAATACTACAAAAGTATGGCAAGAAAACATATTACAGCCAAATAATTATAGATTTGTTTACTTAAATTATTAGTAGATAAAAAACTGATAAACCATTTAAGATTTACCCGCTTTAATTTTATAAAATTTTTTAAATAGAATCAATGCATTAATAACATTTCTTAGCCACTACTTCCATACCAAAGGGCGGATTCTGTAATGTGATGGAAAAAACCTCTTCCACGGTCTTTACCGGGTAAATTGTTAAATCTGCAATAACATTTTGTGGTATTTCTTCCAAATCACGACGATTTTCATCCGGAATTAGCACAATTTTTATGCCACCACGGTGAGCAGCTAACAATTTTTCTTTTAAACCACCAATGGGTAATACCAATCCTCGTAACGTTATCTCACCTGTCATCGCCACATCCGCTCGGACAGGATTACCGGTCAAACAAGAAACTAATGCGGTACACATGGCAATTCCTGCGCTAGGCCCATCTTTTGGCGTCGCTCCCTCAGGTACATGCACATGAATATCCCGTTTTTCATAGAAATCGGCATTGATACCTAGCTTTTCTGCTCGCGCGCGAACTGCGGTTAACGCTGTTTGAATCGATTCTTGCATGACCTCACCTAACGATCCAGTATAAGTGAGTTTACCTTTACCCGGCACACAAGCCGTTTCAATCGTCAATAAATCGCCACCAACTTCTGTCCAAGCCAAACCAGTCACTTGACCGATACGATTTTCGGTACCTGCACGACCATAATCGACTTTACGCACACCAAGATAATCTTTTAAATTATGTTTATTAATGACAATGTGCTTTAATGATTTATCCATCAATAGCGTTTTTACTGCTTTACGGCATAGTTTTGAAATTTCACGCTCTAAACCACGAACACCAGCCTCACGGGTGTAATAACGAATAATGCCAATAATTGCGCTATCGTCGATAGTAAGTTCACCTTTTTTCAGTGCATTTCGTTGAACTTGCTTCGGTAACAGATGTTTTTTCGCAATATTGAGTTTTTCATCTTCGGTATAACCAGAAAGACGAATCACTTCCATACGATCTAATAAAGGTGCTGGAATGTTCATCGAGTTTGAAGTAGCGACGAACATAACATCAGAAAGATCATAATCAACTTCTAAATAGTGATCATTAAAGGCAACATTCTGTTCTGGATCAAGCACTTCAAGTAAAGCAGAGGCAGGATCACCACGCATATCCGAAGACATCTTGTCAATTTCATCTAACAAAAATAAGGGGTTCTGAACACCCACTTTTGCCATTTTTTGAATTAGTTTTCCCGGCATAGAACCAATATAAGTTCGTCGATGTCCTCGAATCTCTGCCTCATCACGAACACCGCCGAGTGCCATACGAATATATTTACGCCCTGTCGCTTTGGCAATCGATTGACCCAATGATGTTTTACCAACACCAGGAGGCCCCACCAAACATAAAATAGGTCCTTTAATTTTACTCACACGATTCTGCACCGCTAAATATTCAAGAATCCGTTCCTTAACTCGTTCTAAACCATAATGATCGCTATCCAGTGTCTCCTGTGCTTTTACCAAATCTTTTTTAACTTGACTACGGGTATTCCATGGGACTTGCACCATCCAATCAATATAGCTACGCAAAACTGTTGCTTCAGCCGACATGGGTGACATCATTTTCAACTTTTGCAGCTCTGCTTCCGCTTTTTGCCGTGCTTCCTTTGGCATCTTGACTTCTTCGATTTTGAGTTTGAACATTTCATACTCATCAGGTGCATCTTCCATCTCACCTAATTCTTTCTGAATTGCTTTCATCTGCTCATTCAAATAGTATTCGCGCTGACTTTTTTCCATCTGCTTTTTGACGCGATTACGAATACGTTTTTCAACCTGTAGTAGATCAATTTCAGATTCCATCATCGCCATTAAATATTCAAGCCGCTCTACCACATCAGCCATTTCTAACACCCGCTGTTTATCGACTAATTTTAACGGCATATGGGAGGCTATCGTATCGGCTAATTTGTCCGATTGTTCAATAGAATGTAATGATGTCAATACTTCAGGTGGGATCTTTTTATTTAGTTTAATGTAGCCTTCAAACTGATTAATAGTTGTCCGGTTTAAAACTTCTTGTTCTTTTTCATCGACAGTCGGAGAACGAAAATACTCAGCCTGTGCAATGAAATATTCTCCATTATCTGTCAGCGTTGTGATTTTTGCACGCCGCAAACCTTCAACTAATACTTTAACAGTACCATCTGGTAGTTTTAGCATCTGCAAAACAGAAGCAACTGTCCCTACAGAAAAAAGATCATTTACACATGGCTCGTCAGTAGACGCTTCTTTTTGAGCCACCAACATGACCTGTTTATTATGATCCATTGCAGCTTCAAGACAGTGAATCGATTTCTCACGGCCAACAAACAATGGGATCACCATATGTGGATAAACCACGACATCACGCAGAGGCAGTACAGGAATTTCAATGCGTTCGGAACGCTCAAGATTCATAAGGTTCTCTCTTCGTTTAGCTTATGCCAATTTTAGGGTTTCCTTAAAAGTTTTGAGAAACCTCAGTTCAAATATAAAGCTATATGGGGACAAGATTTCGACATTCAATAGCCTGACTTTGGTATTAAACACAAAATGAGGGAAAGCCCCTCATTTTGCATTACACAATTCAACCAAGAAAAGCATTAAGATTTATTTTTCACCTGATGCTTGTATATCAGGCTGACTATAAATCACTAAAGGTTCTGATTGGCCTGAAACCACCATTTCATCAATCACTACCTTCTCAACATGCTCCATTGACGGTAAATCATACATAGTTTCAAGTAAAACACCTTCCACAATCGAACGTAAACCACGTGCTCCTGTTTTCCTCGACATGGCTTTTTTAGCAATTGCTTTCAATGCTTCTTCACGAAACTCCAGATTAACGCCTTCAAGTTCAAAAAGTGCTTGATATTGTTTAGTCAACGCATTTTTAGGCTCTTTCAGAATCCGAATTAACGCTTCTTCACTTAATTCGCCTAAGGTAGCAACAACAGGTAAACGACCAATAAACTCAGGAATTAAACCAAACTTAATTAAATCTTCCGATTCCACTTGAGAAAGTAACTCACCTTCAGTCGCCCGCTCAGATTCGCTTTTCACTTCAGCTGAAAAACCAATACCCGAACGTGTATTTAAACGTTGTCCAATCACTTTATCAAGACCCACAAATGCCCCACCACAAATAAATAGAATCTTAGAAGTATCAACTTGCAAAAATTCTTGTTGTGGATGTTTACGGCCCCCCTGAGGCGGTACTGCAGCAATTGTACCTTCAATAAGCTTAAGTAAAGCTTGCTGCACCCCTTCCCCTGAAACATCTCGCGTAATTGACGGGTTGTCAGACTTACGGGATATTTTATCAATTTCGTCAATATAGACGATACCACGCTGTGCTTTCTCTATATCATAGTCACATTTTTGTAGAAGTTTCTGAATAATATTTTCAACATCTTCGCCAACATAACCCGCTTCCGTTAATGTTGTCGCATCAGCCATAGTAAATGGTACATCCAAGTATCGAGCTAAAGTTTCAGCTAATAGTGTCTTACCGCTGCCTGTCGGCCCAATAAGCAAAATATTACTTTTACCTAGCTCTACTCCTTCACCATTCGTCCCTTCGTTAGAAACACTGCGTAGTCGTTTATAATGGTTATAAACGGCTACTGCCAATACTTTCTTGGCATTTTCCTGACCGATGACATAATCATCAAGATGATGACGAATTTCATGGGGAGTTGGTAGTGCGCTACGCTCACGATGTGGTGCGATCTCTTTAACTTCTTCACGAATAATATCGTCACAGAGTTCAACACACTCATCACAGATATAAACTGACGGACCAGCAATTAACTTACGAACTTCATGCTGGCTTTTTCCGCAGAAGGAGCAGTACAACAACTTACCTGAACTCTCTTTGCGTTTATCTGTCATTCAGATAACCTCACTCTTTTAACCATCACCCTAATTTTAACAAAAAAGGTAATAGAAAATGTTACTAATTAATCATATATATAACTATATCAGGCATGCCATACATTTATGTAAATTAATTACGATTAGTATAAATTTTATCTACTAAACCATAACTAACTGCTTCCTCTGCAGATAAAAAACGATCCCGTTCAGTATCGTTCTCAATCTCTTTTATCTTTTTTCCCGTATGTTCAGCCATTAATTCATTCATACGCGATTTTATTTTTAAAATCTCTTTGGCATGAATTTCAATATCAGTCGCTTGCCCTTGAAAGCCGCCTAAAGGTTGGTGGATCATGACACGCGAGTTGGGCAAACAATAACGCTTTCCTTTAGCACCCGCCGTGAGCAAAAAAGCGCCCATCGAACATGCCTGCCCCATACAAATTGTACTAATGTCAGGTTTAATAAATTGCATAGTGTCATAAATTGACATACCTGCCGTAATGACTCCACCCGGTGAATTAATATAAAGATGGATGTCTTTATCAGGGTTTTCAGCTTCTAAAAAAAGCATTTGCGCAACAACTAAATTTGCCATGTGATCTTCGACCTGACCAGTTAAAAAAATAATTCTTTCTTTAAGTAGGCGCGAATAAATATCATAAGAACGTTCACCACGTGAAGTCTGTTCGATCACCATTGGCACCAATGCCATATGCGGCGCAAATTCCTCTTGATTGTTATGATATGACATCTCCATCTCCTAATTAAACGCTTTATGGTGCCCAATCTATCTAATTCTACTTGAGATAAATAAGAATGACTATAATTACAAACTTACCTATTGCTCACGAAAAGAAACTTCCTTAGTGAAGAAAGCCATAGAACAATATAGAAAATCATTTGGGGGTATTCTTTTCTTTTTTCAAGAAAAAAGAAAAGTTTTTTAACGATAAAAAACCCGCAGCCAATAAGTGCGGGTTTTCTGAAAACCAGAATAATAACATTTCACTACTCAGAAATTACCGCATCTGAACCTGATTCATTAACTCTTGGAATTGAGTTTCTTTATCGGTTACTTCCGCTTTTTCTAATAGTATGTCAATCGCTTGTTCTTCGAGCGCCAAATTACGAACACTATCCATTAACTCTTTATTTTTACTGTAATATTCGATCACTTCAGCAGGATCTTCATACGCCGAAGCCATCTCTTCAATCAGTGACTGCACACGAGCATCATCGGCAGTTAAAGCGTTTTTATTGATAACTTCACCTAATAATAACCCAACAATTACCCGATGTTTAGCTTGCTCTTCAAATATTTCACGCGGTAATTCCAACGCTTGTTTTTCGTTGCCACCAAAGCGTTGGGCCGCTTGTCGACGAAGGACATTTATTTCACTGTCAACGACCCCAGTAGGCACATCAATTTCGTTTTCTTTGACTAAACCATCAAGTACTTGGGTCTTAATTCGGTTACGAACAGCAGTTTTCAGCTCACGCTCCATATTTTTACGCACTTCTGCGCGTAAGCTCGCCATTGAGCCATCAGCGACACCGAACTGCTTGATAAATTCTTCTGTCAATTCTGGTAATTCACGTTGTTCCACTTTCTTCAAAGTGATAGCAAACTTGGCCGCTTTACCTTTTAAATTTTCTGCATGATAATCTGCGGGGAAATTAACATCGATGGTAAATTCTTCACCTTCCTGATGCCCCATAATACCATCCTCAAAACCTGGTATCATACGACCTTCGCCCATTACCAAGACAAAGTCGTTCGCATTACCGTCTTCAAATTCTTCACCATCAATTATTCCTTTAAAATCGATAGTTACTCGCGAATCAGCGCCAACACTTGCTTTAGTCTCTTGCCAAGTTGCTTGTTGCTTACGTAATGTTTCCAACATAGTGTCAACATCTTCATCTTTTACAGCAACAATTGGTTTTTCAACCTTAATATTTTCTAAACCTTTCAACTCAATTTCCGGATAGACTTCAAATTCAACTGTATAGGTAAAATCTTCTCCGGTTTTAAACTGTTCAGGTTGATATTTTGGTGTTCCAACTGGATTAATTTTTTGTTCTATAATAGCGTTGACAAAATTGCGTTGCATTAAATCGCACAGGACATCCTGTAATACAGAAGTACCATAACGCTGTTTAACGATATTCATCGGCACTTTGCCTTTACGAAAACCATCAATGCGAACTTTTTTCGAAACATTAATTAATTCACTATTTACCACTTTTTCAATATCGGCATTAGGAACGGTAATTGTTACGCGACGCCACAGGCCTTGAGTTGTTTCAACAGAAACTTGCATCTTGTTACCTCAAAAGAATCTTAGTACTCGGTCAACTTCACAGTGGATGTTAGCACATAGTAAGAGCTTGTTGTGACAACACTCTCCCCTCAAAACCCGGGTTTACCCTCTATTTGTTGATGCTCCCTGATATTAGAAGTGTCCCGAAACCTTACAGAAAATTAGACGCGACATTATACAGATGCATAGGGGTTGAGTCGAGAAAAGGCGAATAATAAATAGAAGGGGCTCTAAGTATTTGCTTTTATAATAAAATTGAGATAGTTAATTCGCTATAATCCAAAACCCTACAATATTTATACAGGGTAACGTTGTTAACGTGTAATATTATTTCCGCCATGACAAACTGGCGAAGAAAACGCTTTATGCTGGCGTTGTGTCCACTCCGCTAGTGTATAGGTTGCAATACCAATGCATAGACACAATTAGATAATTCGTCTCCTAATATTTGATAAATAGCACGATGACGAGCAACCATGGTTTGTGAAACAAATTTTTCCGTAACTAAAATAACTTTAAAGTGACTTTCAACACCTCGCGGAACATTATGTTGATCACTTTCACTGAATACCAGCAAATACTCTGGCGAAAAAGCCTGTTTGAGTTTTTCTTCAATTTGCTTACATATAATAGTTTGCACAGGTTTAGTTAGCATGTTAATAGAATCTTTCAGTTTGATTTACTAAGTAAGCATTTTTTGCCAGCAAAAAATTATTAATCTTATTTTTTTATTACTACTGACTGTCAGTCCACCTAATATCAGTTAGAAACATGATTAGATTTTACTAAATTATGCTTAACCTATAATACAGTAATTTTTTAGTCAGTTTCTTCACCAAATACCGATAATTTTCTGGCATACTAACAGTAAAATACCAAGGTATGATAGCAATTAAATCAAGTAATACAAAATAGGTTGAAAATTATGTTAAAAAACACCTTTTGGCTGATCATTTCCCTTTTCATCGCATTGATTTTAGGGGGATGTGTAGCACCAAGTAATACACTTTCTATCGATCCAGAAATTACACTGCCACCTCAAGATCCGACTATCAGAGCAGTTTCCATTAACATTACCAGCATCGATAAACGTAGCTCACCAGCACTTGCCGAAGTTAATCGTAACGCGTCGCTAGTCATATTAAAAACCTCTCGCGATTTACGTTATCTAATACAAGAAGCATTAGAAAAACAGATGATCGCCAGAGGTTATAGTGTTAGCGCACCAGCAAATATTAATTTGCAAATTGTTTTAAATAAACTGTATGCCGATGTACAAGAAGGGAACTTACGTCATAATATTACTGTCGATGTTGCAATTAGTGTCGTAGCGATGGCATCTAATGGTTCAACTAATACACGTACCTATACACGTAGCTATAACGAACAAGGACCTCTTGCTGCTAGCAATGAGAAGATTTCTAATGCTATCAATAAAACTTTAACCGATATTATTGCTGATATGGCTAATGATCACGAAACAAGCCAGTTTATCAAACAAAACACCCACTAAATTATTGCGAAAGATAATTACTGGGTTGCCAGAAATAGATCTGTTTAACGCTAGCAAAGCAATAGGACGACGATGAAAAAAACTACCTGGCCGTTTTTACTCAACATCGTTCTCGGGTGCTACTTTTGTTAGGTTTTGTTTCAGGGTTGCCACTGGCACTTACCACCAGTACTTTACAAGCCTAGCTAACAGTCGAAGATATTGATATTAAAACGATCGGTTTTTTCCTTAGTTAGACAGGCTTATGTAAAATTTCTTTTGTCACCACTGATGGATCGCTATACCCTACCGTGGTTAGGAAGGCGCCGTGGTTGGTTATTGGCCACGCAGATTTTACTGACTATCAGTATTGCAGCAATGGGATTTATGAATCCAAAGGAACATCTTTGGTGGTTAGCAGCACTTGCAGTGCTTGTAGCTTTCTGCTCCGCATCGCAAGTTATTGTTTTTGATGCTTATAAAACAGATTTATTGTCCGCCAAAGAACGAGGAGCTAGTGCTGCCATATCCGTTTTAGGATATCGTATCAGTATGTTGGTTTTTTGCGGATTAGCTTTATGGTTAGTCAATCATTTTCTTACCTGGCAACACCTCTATCTATTTATGGCCAGCTTAATGATAGTTGATTTCTACGCTACATTATCGGCTAAAGAACCATTAATAAAATACTCACCACCAACAACACTTTATGAAGCTATCATCTATTAACCCTTCGTAGAATTTTTTAGTCGTAACAATGCCTGGATCACCTTGTTGTTAATCATTTTTTATAAAATGGGTGATGCATTTTTCATGGCGCTTAGTACTAATTTTTTACATAAACTAGGTTTTTCTCTCGCTGCAGTCCGAGCCATTAACAAAACTTTTGGGCTATTTGCCTCCATACTTGGCACTTTATATGGCCGTTATGTTATGCAAAAAATGTCCTTATTTAAAGCGTTACCCATTTTCGCTATTTTACAGGCTATTTCTAATTTCGGTTATTGGTTGCTGGCAGTGACCCCGACCAATATTTATACCACCAACACCGTCACCTTTCATTGAAAATACCTTCTCAGGCATTGGAATGGCTGCTTTTGTTGCGTTACTTATGACCCTTTGTAATCACTCGCTTTCGGCAACTCAATTTGCCTTACTGTCTGTGCTATCTGCTATTGGACGATCTTATGTGGGACCAATTGTCAGTATACTTTAAGTGAGCCACTATGACTGGCCAGCGTTTTATCTTATCTCTATCGTTATTTCGCTGCCGAGTATTTTTTTATTATTAATATACAAACAATCTTTATTATATATTCAACAAACTGGTCAATTCATGCGCCGTAGCTATTTTAAACAAACGTATAAATTAGCTATTTATTGTCTTGTTATCTCCGTGGTTATATTTATCTTTTGGCTAATAATAACAATTATCTGTTATTTTTCTACCAGCAAAATTTATCTATTTACCCAACATATTGAGCTATGGCTAAAAATGTTAATCTATAAAGAACAACTGATTAATTTAAGTATAATAATTGGTGCTGTAGGTTTTATTTTAGGGGGGGGGGGGATCCTGGATTATCTAACCGTACGTAAAACAGAAATACTAAAACAATGCAATAATACTAATTAGAATATATTAAAAATACAAATAATTAGATTTCTAATATTTATATATGTTATTTACTATTGGCTGCCACAAAATAATCATTAATCCAGAGTGATCTTTATCACTGTATGAACAAGATCGGATTTCTATTTAGTCAAACAGACTCTATATTTCGCAACTTTCACTTTTGCACCCCATGCTATTAGAAAAAGCGTTTAAATTTATTTAATATTTTAAAACGAAGTTAAGAAAATTAATAAGAAAAAATTCTTATCAGCAACAATACTGACATCACTAGCACCGTTCATAATGGCCAGTAGCAGCATAGAAAACCCTATTGGTTATCAAAATGGTTTTGCTAATATCAGTCTAAATTATTTAGACTGGTCGCAACGTGCTGAAAATAGATCAACCCACACTATCCATAAAAAAATTTTGCTTATCTTGAGTTGGAAGGGGGCGCTAACTTTAATTGGGGTGAACTGTATGGTTTTTTCGATATTGAAAATCCATTTCACCAAAGTAAAACCGAGCCAGGAAGAAACCAACGCTATGCAGTTAAGACCACTGGCCGTTTTTACTTAGGTAACAGTGGTTTTAACCTGTATGGGCATGTTTATGGTATTTGGTCATGAGCTGGCTATAAAGTATGGAGGTAATTTCCACGAGATTAACACGCTTTATGGTATTGGCTACAATTTCTCGCTGGGCAATTTGCGGTTAAAACCATTCTTAGCCTTACATTATGTTGACCAAACTTTCTACTCTGGTATGGTAACACTGGCTACGTCATTGGTTGGGTCGCAGGCTATAACTTCTAACTGTGGTCACAAAATTTTGCTATCACCTAATTGGCATGAAATGGAATTTAATCGCACAAAACGCTATGTTAATGGTGGTAGAGAAGGTGTTAATGGCGCTATCGCCTTATGGTGGATGCCATTTGCAACATTATCTGCAGGAATTCAATATCACTACGCCGATAACAAACTTGGCGATAGTTTTTATCACGATGGCATCATTTATACCATCAAATATAACTTTTAAATCTATCAACTAAGTGATATTAACCGTTTAAAATAAATTTTATTTTTCACCCATGCTAAATAATAATTAATCAACAAGGTTACCTGTTGTTTAGCATAAATATTATTTTTAAGACAAAAGAAACCGCCACTATTCTACTTTGTCTACTTCTCTTTATTAAACACAATTTCACCGAACCTTACAACATTATTAACCCAAAAATATTCATTTAATCTGTTCGAATATAATTTTACATGTGATCACATTAACAGAAAGTAATAACAATTATGTTTGTATGCCTTACAATTATTTACACTAATATAACCATCGTCATTTGGGGTCGCTAAATGAGACTTATAAAATATAAAGGAAATATTGGAATCATTTCACTGCTTGCTATTGTTTTTCTACTAGCTGGTTGCAATATGGCATTGATGGATCCCAAGGGCGCCATTGGTATTGAACAAAAAAAACTGATACTGACCGCGCTGGGTTTAATGCTGATTGTTGTCATACCGGTAATTTTTATGGCTATTATCTTTGCTAGAAAGTATCGAGCAACCAACCAGCAATCAACCTACCGGCCAGATTGGGCACACTCAAATAAAATTGAGTTAGTTTGTTGGACCATCCCTATCATCATCATCATCATCCTTGCTGTTATAACCTGGAAAACCACGCATCAACTGGATCCTTATAAGCCTTTGGAAAGCGACAAAAAACCTATTACTATTCAGGTTATTTCTACCGATTGGAAATGGGTATTTGTTTATCCAGAAAAAAATATCGCTACCGTTAATGAAATCGCTATCCCGGTAGGTGTACCGATTAACTTTAAAGTCACAGCCGAGTCAGTAATGAACTCCTTTTTTATCCCTGCACTTGGCGGCCAAATTTATGCTATGGCCGGTATGCAAACTAAACTTCACTTAATTGCTAATGAACCTGGCACCTATAAAGGCTTCTCTTCCAGCTATAGCGGCCATGGTTTCTCAGATATGAAATTTAATGTGATTGCTACATCTGATATGGCCGACTTTGATAAATGGGTACAAAAAGTAAAAACATCCAACAAAACGCTAGACAGCATGGCTGCATTTAACGAATTGGCTAAACCTAGTCACAATGTGCCGGTTATCTATTTTTCAAGCGTAAAACCAAATCTCTATGAAGATCTGATATTAAAATTCGGCCATGAACATCATATCAATCATGCTGACAAAACCAGCCATGAAATGGCTGGAAATCAATTAATGCATATGAACCATTCTGCTCATGTCGATGCTAAGGAATAAATGGTATGTTGGGTAAATTATCGCTCGATGCAATCCCTTTTCACGAGCCAATTATTGTTGTAACTGTGATCTGTATTTTATTAGCTGGTATAGCTATTTTAAGCGTTATCACCTATTTCGGTAAATGGAAGTGGCTTTGGCGTGAATGGCTAACTAGTGTTGATCATAAAAAGATTGGCATTATGTATATTATCGTTGCCATGGTGATGCTACTGCGCGGTTTCGCAGACGCAATAATGATGCGAGGTCAACAAGCATTAGCATCTGCAGGTGAAGCTGGATTTTTACCTCCTCATCATTATGATCAAATTTTTACCGCTCACGGTGTGATCATGATATTTTTCATGGCAACACCTTTAGTGGTTGGCTTAATGAATTTAGTAGTTCCATTGCAAATCGGTGCGCGTGATGTGGCCTTTCCATTTTTAAATTCTCTTAGCTTTTGGTTATTTGTCGTTGGCATTATTCTGATTAATCTGTCCTTAGGTATCGGTGAATTTGCTCAGACCGGCTGGCTGGCTTATCCCCCATTATCAGGTAAAGAATACAATCCCGGTGTCGGGGTAGATTATTGGACATGGAGCCTGCAAATATCAGGAATCGGCACCACACTAACCGGAATAAACTTTTTTGCTACCATTTTACGCATGCGTGCACCTGGCATATCAATGATGAAAATGCCGGTTTTTACCTGGACCGCGCTTTGTACTAACATGCTAATTATTGCTGCATTCCCTATCCTAACAGTTACCATTGCCCTACTCACATTAGACCGATATTTAGGCACCCATTTCTTCACCAACGATATGGGTGGCAATATGATGATGTACATTAATTTGGTCTGGGCTTGGGGACATCCTGAAGTTTACATATTAGTGTTACCTGTTTTTGGTATATTTTCTGAAGTTACAGCCACTTTCTGCAAGAAACGTTTATTTGGCTATACCTCTCTAGTCTGGGCAACGATTGTTATTACCGTAATGTCATTTGTCGTCTGGTTACATCACTTTTTTACCATGGGAAGCGGTGCAAACGTCAATGCATTCTTTGGTATAGCTACCATGATTATTGCTATTCCAACCGGAGTAAAAATATTTAATTGGCTATTTACTATGTACCATGGCCGGATCGAATTCAAAACACCAATGCTCTGGACTATTGGTTTTATTATTACCTTTTCAATTGGTGGTATGACCGGCGTACTACTGGCTGTTCCAGGTGCTAATTTTGTGCTACATAATAGTTTATTTCTGATCGCCCATTTCCATAATGTCATTATTGGTGGTGTTGTCTTTGGTTGTTTTGCGGGTATGACATACTGGTTCCCGAAAGCATTTGGTTTTACATTAAATGAAAAGTGGGGAGTTCGGGCTTTCTGGTTTTGGATCACCGGTTTTTTCATTGCCTTTATGCCGCTTTATATTCTGGGCTTCATGGGTATGACTCGTCGTCTGAGCCAACATATTGATCCACAATATCATCCGATGCTGATGGTCGCTTCGCTTGGTACCGCTCTTATTGCCATCGGCATCATCTGCCAAGTCATGCAAATAGTAGTAAGTATTCGCGATCGCCACAAAAATCGCGATTTGACCGGCGATCCATGGGGTGGTCGTACACTAGAATGGTCAATAGCGTCTCCAGCACCTTTTTATAACTTTGCTATAGAGCCGCATATTGATACACGTGATGCTTGGTGGGATCTGAAAGAAAAAGGTGTTGCTTATAAACAACCAACTAAATATGAACCTATTCATATGCCAAAAAATACTTCTGCCGGGATAATTGTCTCAGCGTTTTGTCTAATTTTCGGTTTTGCCATGGTATGGCATATTTGGTGGCTAGCGATTGTTGGCTTCGCTGGTATTATAGCAACCTGGATTGGTAAAAGCTTTAATGACAATGTTGATTATTATGTCCCTGTGAAAGAAATTAAAAATATTGAGGACCAGCATTACGATGAACTGAAAAAAGCAGGTATCTATCATGTCAAATAATGCAATAGCTAACCCAAATGTTGCCCATGAAAATCATGGGCAACATAATATAGGCGCAATAAAAATATTTGGTTTTTGGATCTATCTAATGAGCGATTTGATACTGTTTGCTTGCCTGTTTGCGACCTATGTTGTTTTAGTTAATGGTACTGCGGGCGGCCCGATAGGGAAAAATATTTTTAATCTCAATTTTGTATTGGTCGAAACCTTCCTACTATTATTCAGTAGCATCACTTATGGATTTGCTATGCTTGCCATGTATAAGCAAAAAATAAATCTGGTTAAGTTATGGCTATTTATTACTTTTTTACTCGGTTTAGGTTTTGTTATCATGGAATTTTATGAATCCCATGAACTAATTTCTGAGGGTTATGGACCTGATCACAGCGCTTTCCTATCCGTTTTCTTTACGCTAGTTAGCACACATGGTATCCATGTCAGCTTTGGTTTAGGCTGGATCATTATCATGATAATCCATGTTTCACGTCGTCGCCTGACTACCGTTAATCAGACTCGTTTGTGCTGTTTAAGTCTTTTTTGGCATTTCTTAGATGTTGTTTGGATCTGTGTATTTACCGTTGTTTATCTGTTGGGGGCAATTGCATGAGTTACTCAAATACACCACACTCTGGTGCTAGCCACGGCAGTATGAAGACCTATTTAATTGGCTTTATACTCTCTATTATTTTAACGGTTGTCCCCTTCTGGATGGTAATGAATAGTACTTCATCCCATGACACTATTCTGTGGACCGTTGTTGGTGCGGCTATTGCCCAGATTCTAGTACATCTTGTCTGTTTCTTGCATATGAACACCTCCTCAGATGATCGTTGGAATCTTGTTGCCTTCTTATTCACCATTCTAATTATTGGCATTGTAGTTATTGGCTCTCTGTGGATAATGTATAATCTGAACATCAATATGATGCTCGACTAAAGAGTTGTGGATAAGATGAAGCAATATCTACAAGTGACCAAACCAGGAATTATTTTTGGTAATTTAATTTCGGTTATTGGTGGCTTTCTGCTCGCGGCTAAAAGTGTAATAGACTACCCTCTATTCATTGCCACACTACTGGGCGTATCTCTAGTCGTCGCTTCTGGTTGTGTTTTTAACAACTATATTGACCGAGATATCGACCGAATGATGGAGAGAACTAAAAATCGACCTTTAGTTAAAGGACTTATTGAGCCGAAAATTTGTCTAACCTACGCTACTGTACTGGGTATCGCTGGCATAACTTTACTATATATTGCTACCAATGTCTTAGCGATACTGCTTGCCGTTATCGGTTTTGTCATTTATGTCGGTGTTTACAGCCTCTATATTAAACGTAAATCGGTTTACGGCACCCTGATAGGTAGCTTATCCGGCGCTGCGCCGCCAGTTATTGGTTACTGTGCGGTGTCTGCTCATTTTGATATGGGAGCATTGATTTTGCTATTGATCTTTAGCTTATGGCAAATGCCGCACTCTTATGCAATTGCTATTTTTCGCTTCAAAGATTATCAAACTGCCCATATTCCAGTGCTACCAGTAATTAAAGGCATTTCAGTCGCCAAAACTCATATCTTTTTATATATCCTTGCTTTTATGGTAGCAACTATCATGCTCGCTATTAACGGCTATGCAGGCTACAAATACCTTATCGTTGCCGCCACGGTTAGTTTATGGTGGCTTGGTATGGCAATTTCTGGCTTTAAAAATCATAATGATGATCGCCTGTGGGCACGAAAACTGTTTATATTTTCTATCGTTGCAATTACCTCTCTCAGCGTTATGATGTCTATCGATCCAACCGCTACCGTTGAACAAACTTTTATCTGCCTCAAATAATGATTTTATCTTAAATAGTGGTAGTTAACTATAGCTACCTTCGCGACTAAAATCAGCAAGATGCTAACCTACAAACCACGTTTTTATTATATTGCTAATACCTTATCGACAAAAATATTAACTAATCGATTAAACCATTTTACAATGCCCACTGGTGAAGTTTCTGAGATAAACCATGAATGATAGTAAAATGACGCCGAAAGAATTAAAGGCAACTTGGGGGTTAGGTGCGGTATTCACATTACGCATGTTGGGCATGTTCATGGTATTACCAATACTAACCAGCTATGGACAACAACTGAAAGATGCCAGTGAATTTTTACTTGGTTTAGCTATTGGAATTTATGGTATCAGTCAAGCTATCTTTCAAATTCCATTTGGTTTAATGTCCGACCGATTTGGCCTTAAGCAATTGATTATTAACGGATTGCTTATCTTTATTGCTGGCAGTGTAATTGCTGCACTGACGGATTCCATTTGGGGAATTATTATTGGTCGCGCTTTACAAGGCGCAGGCGCTATCTCCGCCGCGATTATGGCGCTACTATCAGATCTCACTAGTGAACAGAATAGAACAAAAGCCATGGCTTTTATGGGAATAAGCTTTGGTATCACTTTTTCCACTGCGATTATTCTCGGTCCGATTATTACTCATGCTATCGGCTTACATGGCCTTTTTTGGGCAATAAGCTTATTCGCCTTAGGCGGGATATTGATAATTCGTGTTGCCGTGCCAGACAGTCACTATCCTATCGTTAATCGCGAAACGAATTTCATCAAAAATAGTGTAAAAAGAATAATAAATAACAGCCAATTGCTTAAACTTAATTTTGGTATTTTTTGCTTACATAGCCTGTTGATGGCAAATTTTGTTGCTTTACCATTAGTAATTATCGATTCAGGCTTACCAGCTAACCAACATTGGAAAATATATTTAGGGACGTTATTGGTAGCTTTCGTCACTGTTCTACCTTTTGTTATCTATGCTGAAAAGCGGCACCGAATGAAACAAGTTTTCCTAATATGTATTAGTATATTATTTATATCTGAATTAACATTCTGCTTTTCCAATAAACAATTCTGGTTAATAGTCATCGGTCTCCAACTCTTTTTCATTGCTTTTAATGTCATGGAAGCTTTATTGCCCTCACTGATTAGTAAAGAAGCACCTGCCGGCTATAAAGGAACGGCTATGGGTCTCTATTCAACCAGCCAGTTTCTAGGTGTGGCTTTAGGTGGCATCGTGGGTGGTTGGCTCTTTCAATTACATAGTGCTTCCTTGGTCTTTATGGCCGGACTGGTTGTTTGTGCCTGTTGGTTTGTTATTAGTTTAAATATGCACCAACCCTCTTATACCAGTAGCATACGTTTAATTCTACCCCAACAAATCAAAGATTTTAATTTGCTCCAAAACCAATTAATGAATGAACCAGGCGTGAACGAAGTAATGTTAGATACAAAAGCACTTAGCGCTTACATTAAAATAGATAAAAAAATTATCAATCGGCAACAACTGGAAACTATCATTAAGAACCAATAGGGTACTGCCTGCCGTAGGATACCGCAGGCCTGATAAAATCAGTCACAAAAATTAGTAAATTGAAAAGGTTAACCAAATTCAGCCTGTCGCACTAGCACAATGACGGATTGTAAATCATTACATGATTTACCGGTTGCTCGCACTTGCTTCTCCCTGAATTTGCGTCTGAACCTTCAATTTACTATCTTGATTAGTTTAATGATCTTTTTTACCATTGCCGTATAATACGTTGCAGTTAAGGAAGCATCAAGGCTATAAGTTTTCCCGCTATGAACAATATTGTCAGGTATATTTAAGACTGCACCATCAATGCCACGCTTAGCTAATTTCTCGCGTAAAATATCGACCAACTGACTTACTTGAAAATCAGAAACACTCGTTACTTTAATCGATTCATTCTTTTCATTTAATTCAAAACTGGCCTCAACATTGCGAAAATCCCAACGACTCACTAATTCACGTTGTGCATTTTCAACGGCATTACAAACTTCATGCATATCAACTTCAGAAACTATATCAAATGATGGCATATTTCATGACCTCCTAATTCCCCATAAAATAGCATAATACTACTTTTTATTATCAGCAAAAGCTCTATACTTTATGTTGAATAGTTGAGCAAAAAGCATAATCGATTGAGTAAGATGGAAAACAATAGCAATAATGATCGTTAGCATTTAAGCCATTGGCAAGTTAAGGCTAACAACATTATAAACACAATTATTTATCAATTAATTAAGCAGAGAGAAAACCAAATGTCACCAACAGTTCTCGTTTGCCTGGCGCATGGTAGTGAAGAAATAGAAGCCGTAACAGCGATTGATCTGTTAACTAGGGCCGGTATCCAAGTAACAACTGCCAGTACCGCAGATAATGGCGAACTAATATTAACTTGCTCACGGGGAGTAAAAATTGTTGCTGACACTCAATTAGTCAAGGTTATTGAACAGGGCTTTGCTGCCATAGTACTACCTGGTGGATTGAAAGGAGCAGAAGCATTTCGCGATAATCCGCTAATTATTGAAAAAATTCGCCAAGCCCATAATATGGGCAAAATCATCGCCGCTATCTGTGCTGTACCGGCAATCGTATTAGAACACCATAACTTATTTCCTATTGGCAATATGACGGGTTACCCCACTTTACAAAATAAAATTGCCAGCCAAAAACACGTTGATTCTCGTGTCTACTATGACGAACGAGTAAAATTACTCACCAGCCAAGGGCCTGCCACAGCTATTGATTTTTCACTTAAACTTATCGAGCTACTCGTTGGTAAAGAAAAGGCAGCGGAGGTTGCTTCACAACTTGTCCTGCCGACTGGGATTTACAACTATGCCAGCTAATGTGAGGTGCTGGTAAATTGCCCAAATTAATTTAGAACATGAACCTATACTGATAGCAAAAAAGTTAACCAGTTAGATTAAGGTCGATACACTTTTACATTTTTAAAACCTTGTTCATGTAAATAAAGTGCCTGTAAGCGGCTCATAATGCCGCGCTCACAATAGAGCAAATATGTTTTTTCTTTTGGCAGTTCCCCAAATTGGCTATTCAACTTATAAAATGGCAGTAACTTTACTTTAACCCCTTCAAGCTGGGATGGACGTGCTTCCTGTTCATCAGGGGAACGAATATCCAGAATTATATCATCATCGGAAAATGTAGTGACTATTTCTACTGCCGGTGTTTCTTCTTGGCTATAATTCATTAACTGACAAATATCAACATTTTGTGCTGTACTAACAATATGATCAAGAAGAGTAAAATCAAAATTAGTTTCTTGAGCTTCAATTTTTTCTTTTACTGCTTTCACGGTTGGTTTTTTCGAGATCACACCACAAAATTCTGGCATAGTACGAGCAAAATCTTCCGTCCCTATCTCACGAGCAATTTTAATAATACTTTCTTTATCATGTGAAATTAAAGGCCGTAAAATCAAGGTATCTGTAGCATTATCAATTAAACGTAGATTAGTTAATGTCTGGCTGGAAACTTGCCCTAACGCTTCTCCAGTTACTAATGCTTGAATACCATAACGTTCCGCTATTTTAGCGGCCGCACGCACCATCATCCTTTTCAGTACCACCCCCATATGGCTATCATCAATTTTTTCAAGAATTTCGGTTACAATCGGGACAAAATCTATTACCACAAAACGTACTTTATGTGAACGACCAAAACGATGCCAAAGATGGTAAGCAACCAGCTTCACACCAAGCTCATGGCCGGCACCACCGAGATTAAAAAAGCAGTAATGGACTCGGCAACCGCGCCGCATTAGCATGTAGCTAGACACCCCTGAATCAAACCCACCCGAAATCAGCGATAAAACATCTTCTTGCGTCCCAATAGGAAAGCCACCGATCCCTTGAATACGGGATTTAACCAGAATCACTTTATCGTTTTCAATTTCAAGATTCAGAGTGATATCAGGCTGATTGAGTTTTACCTTCGCTGACGAAATATGTTGATTTAAACCACCACCAACATAACGTTCTACTTCCATTGAAGTAAAATCATGCTTACCCCGACGCTTAACTCGCACACAAAAAGTTTTATTAGTTAACCATTCGGCATAAGTTGCATAAGCTAACTCAAAAATATGATGGAGATCCCGGAATTGATATTCTTCAACTAACAGAATATGATGAATACCAGGAATTCTTGTTAAGGCATCACAAATTTCACCATGGTATGTGTTTTTTTTGATGCGAACTTCGATATTATCCCAATGGCGAATAACGACAATTTCCGCATCCAATACCTTCAATATATTAAGAATATTGCTAGCTAGGATCTTAATAAAGCGCAAGCGCACTGATTGGCTTTTGATGGTAATTTCAGGAAATAGTTTAATAATAAACTTCATAAGTTTTATATAAAACTGGATTTTTATTTTTGCTAATAAGCGCATACTTATGCATATTCATTAGCAGGACGTTTGATTTTCAGGCGAGAAGTATATCACTATATTACGCCAATGCTAAAAATCACAAAAGAATAATACTATATGCATAAATGTAGTAAAATAAACTGTCTTGCGAGCATATTCACCTGATATTAAGGTAAGTAAAATGATTATGGCTAAAAAGAAAATTTCTGATATACAAGATCCACTATCTTTTGAAACTACACTGACAGCGTTAGAGCAAATCGTTAGACGTTTAGAGTCAGGTGAACTTCCGCTTGAAAAAGCATTAAGTGAATTTGAGCATGGGATCCAATTAGCCAGACAAGGTCAAGAAGCGTTGCAACAAGCAGAACAACGGGTCCAAATTTTGTTACAAGACGACGATAATGCTCCACTAGATAACTTTACTCCGGAAGATAAATAAATGATGTCTGAAATAGTGACACTTTCTTTTGCGGATCAACTCCAATGGGTACAAGATCGCGTCAATAAAACTCTATTAAACCAATTTCAGCGCCTTCCGTTTAACCAAAGTCAACTTGTCGCAGCAATGAAATATGGCACATTACTTGGTGGAAAACGGTTAAGACCTTTTTTAGTTTATGCTGTAGGTAATATTTTAAATGTTTCAGTGGAAAACCTGGACACGCCTGCTGCGGCTATTGAATGTATTCATGCTTATTCATTAATTCACGATGATTTACCCGCCATGGATAATGACGATCTTCGTCGTGGTCAACCAACATGCCATATTTCCTTTGGTGAAGCACATGCAATTTTGGCGGGTGATGCCTTGCAAACACTTGCCTTTGATATCTTAGCTCGTTCTGTAATGCCAGATGTTAGTGATAGTGATCGCCTGGCAATGATAGCCGAACTCGCTACTGCTACTGGCGCAGCAGGCATGTGTGGAGGCCAAGCACTAGATATGGAATCAGAGGGTCAACAAATTGATATTGCAACCCTAGAAACTATTCATCATCACAAAACTGGGGCGCTAATTCGTGCTGCCATCCGAATTAGTGCATTTGCGGCTGGCAGTCAAGGCTACCAATTACTACCCTTACTGGATAATTATGCCAATGCTATTGGTCTGGTATTCCAAGTCCATGACGACATTCTTGATGTGACCGGTGATACGCATATTTTAGGTAAAAGCCAGGGCGCTGATGAACAACATCAAAAAAGTACCTACCCATCATTAATTGGTCTTGAACAAGCACAGAAAAAAGCGATCAATTTGTATAAACAAGCACTGAATGCGCTTTATATGTTAGAACAACAATATGGACTTAATACGGAAACACTACAAAACTTAACACACTTTATTATCGAGCGAAAAAATTAATTTCTTGGTTTTAAAATAGAACATTTCACAGGTAATAAAAATTCAAAATAACCTTTTGGCGCCCTACTATAGCGTCATTTTTATAAACAAAAAAACAATTATTTAATGGACAGATATGAGTATTGATATCACTTCCTATCCAACTTTAGCATTGATAGAAACGCCGGAAGAATTGCGACTTTTACCAAAAGAAATCCTCCCAAAATTATGTGAGGAATTGCGACAATTTTTATTAAATAGTGTTAGCCGTTCCAGTGGACATCTTGCTTCTGGGCTAGGCGCTATTGAACTCACTGTTGCTTTACACTATGTCTATAAAACCCCGTTTGATAATCTTATTTGGGATGTCGGCCACCAGGCATATCCGCATAAGATATTAACTGGCCGCCGCGATCAAATTGGTACCATACGCCAAAAAAATGGCTTACATCCTTTCCCATGGCGAGCAGAGAGTGAATATGACATTATGAGTGTTGGTCATTCCTCTACTTCTATTAGTGCGGGACTCGGCATGGCAGTAGCAGCGGAATATGAGAATAAAGATCGCAAAACTATTTGTGTAATTGGTGATGGCGCAATTACTGCAGGTATGGCGTTTGAAGCAATGAACCATGCTGGCGACATTCACAAAGATATGCTGGTGATCCTCAATGATAATGAAATGTCAATTTCAGAAAACGTTGGTGCATTAAATAATCATTTAGCACAACTCTTATCGGGTAATCTTTATACAAGCTTACGTGAAGGGGGAAAAAAGGTATTTTCCAATATTCCTTCAATTAAAGAATTATTAAAGAAAACCGAAGAACATCTTAAAGGCATGGTGATCCCTAGTACTATGTTTGAAGAATTGGGATTTAACTACATTGGCCCCATCGATGGCCATGATGTACTCACATTAGTACAAACCTTAAAAAATATGCGTGAGTTAAAAGGCCCACAGTTTTTACATATTATGACTAAAAAAGGCAAAGGTTATGAACCAGCCGAAAAAGATCCTATCAGCTGGCATGCCGTCCCAAAATTTGATCCAACAACTTTTAGCCTACCAAAGAACAGTGATAAGCAATTAACTTTTTCACAGGTTTTTGGCGATTGGTTATGTCAAGAGGCAGCCGCTGATCCTAAACTGATGGCGATCACGCCAGCCATGCGTGAAGGCTCGGGTATGGTTGAGTTTTCTAAATCCTATCCTAAACAATATTTTGATGTTGCTATTGCGGAACAACACGCCGTTACTTTTGCTGCCGGACTTGCTATTGGCGGCTATAAACCTGTGGTTGCTATTTATTCTACTTTTTTACAACGTGCGTATGATCAAGTGATCCATGATGTCGCCATTCAAAGGTTACCTATCCTGTTTGCTATTGATCGAGCTGGCATAGTTGGTGCCGATGGACAAACTCATCAAGGTGCTTTCGATCTATCATTTTTACGTTGTCTACCAGATATGATTATTATGTCGCCAAGTGATGAAAACGAATGCCGACAAATGCTACACACTGGTTATCACTATAAGGATGGTCCTGTCGCGGTTCGTTATCCAAGAGGAACAGGTTCTGGTGCCACACTACAACCTTTATCAAAAATCCCAATCGGTAAAGGAATAATTCGCCTTCAAGGAAAAAAAATTGCCATTCTCAACTTTGGTACATTACTTACCGAAGCCATACAAGCAGCAGAATTACTCGATGCCACGGTGGTCGACATGCGGTTTGTAAAACCGCTCGACGAAACATTAATACTGGAAATAGCCCAAACGCATAACTTATTAGTAACATTAGAAGAAAATGCAATTATGGGAGGAGCCGGTAGCGGCGTTAATGAGTTCTTAATAAAAACCCATCACATTATGCCTATCATTAATCTTGGCTTACCTGATCACTATATTGCCCAAGGAAACAAAGCAGAAATTCAGGCTGAATTAGGACTTAATGCGGAAGGAATTGTCAAATCAATTAATGACTATTACAGCAAATAAATTAATAAATATTCCGAAAATCAAAAGCAGCTGTTTAACGATCGCTTTTGATTTTCAGTATCTAAGCGGCACTACAACGCTGCTAACCAATTGGTGAGTACTAGCAAGATAACAATAGCAAAAATAGCCGCAATGATATCATCTAGCATTATACCTAGCCCTCCACCTATTTGCCGATCAAACCAACCAATAGGCCAAGGTTTTAACATGTCAAAAAAGCGGAAAAGTACAAATGCTATCAATACCCATTGCCAATTAACTATAGGTATCACCATTAGGGTCAACCACATACCAATAAACTCATCCCAAACAATACTACCATGGTCGTGAGCTTGTATATCATCGGATGTCCGTTGACAAATAACAATACCAACACCAAAACCCAATAAAATAATAAACCAACATAACCAAACAGGTAATAAACAATACATTAGTAACCAAAACGGGATAGCGGCTAATGATCCCATGGTTCCCGGAATGATAGGTGATAAACCACTACCAAATCCAGTTGCCAATAGATACCAAGGATTTGACAGCTTTAAACGAGATTTTGCATCAGTCATAACAAGCTTCCTCGACAAAATGATCAAACCCGGTTAAATTAGGTGAAACCTCTTTGTCAGCATAAAAATAGCTAACACCTTCTGATTCTGGGGTGATCTGACCGATACAATGAAAGTTTGCACCGGTATGTGCAAGTGCTGACTCTAATGCACCACGATTGATCTCAGGCACTGTAAAGCAAAGTTCATAATCTTCGCCACCACTTAATGCCCAAGTCAGCGCCTGTTCTGGCGACACTTGTCTGCGCAATGTATCTGATAATGGTAAAAAATCTAGTTTAATTTTAGCTCCACGACCACTGATTTTTAAAATATGCCCAAGATCAGCAATTAAACCATCAGAAATATCTATCGCTGAAGAAGCGAGATAACGTAGAGCTTGTCCTTGCAAAATACGGGGCTGAGGCCTTAAATGACGCTGGATCAACCAATTACGATCTTTCACATCTTCAACGACCAGTTGTGATTGTAAAATCGCCAGGCCAGCTGCACTATCTCCCAATGTGCCGGTGACATAAATCCAATCACCATTACAGGCGCCAAACCGGGTTAGCGATTTTCCTGTCGGAATCAACCCATGTGCTGTATAGGTTAAACTCATTGGACCTCGCGTTGTATCGCCACCAATAAGCTGCATTTCATAGTAATCAAGCTGTTCAAACAGACTAGTACTAAATCTTTCCAGCCAATCTTCATTGATTTGTGGCAATGTCAACGCAAGAGAAACCCAGGCCGGATCTGCTCCCATAGCAGCTAAATCACTTAAATTAACCGCTAAAGATTTATAAGCTAAATCTTCCGGCGAAATACTATCAAGGAAATGGATACCCTCAACTAGGGTATCTGTCGTAATCGCTAATTGCTGTTTTTCAGGTATTGTTATCAATGCACAATCATCACCAATACCGATATTAACGTCATGTCGATTTTGCTGTTGACGATTAAAATAACGCGCAATGATATCAAATTCGCCACAAACCATAATAATATTCCAATATACCATGCTCAGATTGCTACAAGGCCATCACTCAACCTTATAATCAAAAAGAACATCAGATTATTCGAAAAGCCTGATCACCATTACTTCTTACGCACTGTAGGAACAACTTTATCGAGTGCTCCATTGATAAATTTGTGACTCTCCTCTGCACCAAAAATTTTTGCTAATTCAATCGCTTCATTAATAGCAACTTTATAAGGTACATCATCACGGTAACAGAGTTCAAACATCGCTAAACGTAAAACAGCTTTCTCTACCTGACCAAGCTCACCAAGTGGGCGAGAAATATGAGGAGCCATCTTTTCATCCAATTCCGACACATTAGTTGAAACACCCATAAGTAGCTCACGAAAGTAAGTCATATCAACATCTGACATATCCTCTTCAGATAAAAACTCCCCTTCAACATCAGCAATACTATTTCCTGATAATTGCCACGAATAAATCGCCTGAACAGCACACTCACGCGCGCGATGACGAGCAGCAGGTTTCACAAAATTCCCCTTAAATTAAATAGTTAGCCTTTAATGGCCTGAATTACATTAACCATTTCCAGTGCAGCTAATGCAGCATCAGCACCTTTGTTTCCCGCTTTGGTACCTGCGCGTTCAATCGCTTGCTCTATATCCTCGGTAGCTAAAACCCCGAATGCAACAGGAATATTACTCGCCATTGCGACATTAGAAAGTCCAGAACTACATTCACCAGCGACATATTCAAAATGTTGGGTTGCACCACGTATTACACTAGCAAGGGCAACTACCGCATCATACTTTTTGATTTCTACTAACGTTTTAATTGCCAAAGGCAGCTCATAAGCGCCAGGCACCCAAACTACCGTAATATTTTCAGTTGCAACTTGACCAACACGCTCGAGGGTATCAACCGCTCCTTCAAGCAAGCTATTGTTGATAAAATGATTAAAACGTGCAATAGCTATTGCTATACGAGCTTTGGGTGCTGCTACAGTACTTTTTATTACGTTCATAGCGTTCCTTAAATACCAATTATTCTTTACAAGAAGCGTCAATTTTATCATATTCCTTTATGTACTGCGTTTCTAAATTTATTTAACTTTATAGTGACCTTTTAAAATCCTCAATTAAATCAATCAAATATTATAACACTTTAACTATTCTGCCACATTGTACCAAGCTAATTTAGCTAGCAAAATATACCGTTATAATGGGCGAAGGGTTAAGCGTAAATCAGAGCCAATAACTTCAATATTAATAAATTCAAAGGCAGGGGCATCGTTCAATTTTTGTAATTCTGGAATATTCATTAATCCTCTCGCTGTTGCTCCTAAGATTTTAGGTGCAATATAAACAATCAATTCATCTACTAAACCTAATGTCAACAAAGCTCCAGCAAGAGTTGGCCCACTTTCAACCCAAATTGAATTAATATTACGTTTAGCTAGCTGCAGCATCAACAAAACTAAATCGATTTCTTTTTCGTAGGTTGGAATTGCCATTTGTTCAACATGACCACACCAATCTTGTGATAGTGGCTTAGGACGGATAAGCCAACATTCTCCAGCCAGCTTGGTTACTATATGTTCTGGTTTTACTTGATTATTACTATCGAGAACAATTCTTATCGGCTGCCGAAGATGATCTTTAGAATAAATATTTTGTAATTCAGGCGCAAAATCTGTCCAACGAACATTTAAGGCAGGATCATCAGCTAAAACAGTAGCACTGGTAGTCAAAATTGCACTCGCCTGGGCTCTAAAACTTTGCACATCTTGCCGAGCTGCTGGTGATGTAATCCATTTACTTTCACCTGATGCAAGCGCTGTCCGTCCATCAAGTGAGGCGGCTAACTTTAGTTGAACATAAGGGAAACCAGTTCGCATTCTTTTTAAAAAGCCTCGATTTAACTGCTCAGCTTCATCCATTAGTAAGCCATGAACTACTTCAACACCAGCATGGTGTAATTTAAGTAAGCCACGTCCTGCAACCTGTGGATTTGGATCTTGCATAGCAACAACAACCCGGCGAATACCTGCACTAATTAATGCATCAACACAAGGTGGCGTTTTACCATAATGACTACACGGCTCTAATGTAACATAAGCAGTTGCTCCTTTAGCCTTTTCACCAGCCATTTGCAAAGCATAAATCTCCGCATGTGCTTCCCCTGCTTTACAATGAAAGCCTTCACCAACGACTTTACCATCACTAACAATCACACATCCCACATTCGGATTAGGTGAGGTAGTAAATCTTCCTTGCTGTGCAAGTGACAAAGCACGAGTCATAAATTGCTTATCAAACTCAGTCATTTTTACTACTAGTCCTGTAACTTAGCAATTTCTTCGCCAAATTCACGAATATCTTCAAAACTGCGATATACCGAAGCAAAGCGTATATATGCAACTTTATCAAGCTTTTTCAGCTCATCCATGACAATTGTCCCGATCATCTTCGCCGGAATTTCTCGCTCTCCTGTTGCGCGTAGCTGCGATTTTATATTGTTGATTGCTGTTTCCACATCATCAGAACTTACAGGGCGTTTTTCTAACGCTTTTTGCATACCTCGTCTAAGTTTGTGTTCATCAAATGACTCACGGACATCATCACTTTTTACCACCCTAGGCATGACTAATTCAGTCATTTCAAAAGTAGTAAAACGCTCATGACATTCAAAACATTGTCGACGACGACGAACCTGCGAACCATCGCCAACCAGACGTGAATCAATCACTTTGGTATCTACAGCGGTGCAAAATGGGCAATGCATAAAATTTCCTGATTTTGTGGCCCGGTTTTACAGTTTAACTCAGCCATCAATGAAAAACACCCTGCCAGCTCAATCTAACAGGGTGTGAATTAACAAAATCCGCCTTTAAGGCAGGAGAGAATGTTGATCCGCTCCCTCTTTTTCCACTTTTGGCGGGATCAAATGTTCTCGTTTCATTCCCATCTTTAATGCTAAAGCAGAAGCAACATAAATTGAAGAAACGGTACCAATTGTCACACCAATTAACATAACTAGTGAAAAACCTTTAAGTATTGAGCCACCAAAAAGATACAGCATCAATACAACTAATAAAGAAGTCTCCGAAGTAATAAGTGTTCGATTCAATGTTTGCGTCAATGAAACATTGACTATTTCGTAAGAAGTACCACGACGGATCTTGCGGAAATTTTCACGAATACGATCAGAGACTACAATGCTGTCATTTAAAGAATAGCCAATGACCGACATCAATGAAGCAACAATAGTTATATCAACTTCAATCTGAAAAAGCGACACGATGCCTAATGTAATGACCACATCATGTGCCAATGATATTACAACGCTAGCCGCCAGCCGCCATTCAAAACGAAAGCCAACGTAAATCAAAATACAAATCAAAGCAGCTAACAGTGCCATTGCTCCGGTTTGCGCTAGTTCACTTCCTACACTTGGCCCAACAAACTCAATGCGTTTAACTGTTGCTTGATCATCAACATTTTTGTTAATCACCGAAATAATAGACTTACCAATCTCTTGACCTGCTACCCCTTCACTAGGGGGTAACCGGATCATAATATCTCGGCTACTACCAAAATTCTGAACCAGTGGCTCCTGATGACCATTATTAGCTAAGCTGGCTCTAATTTTATCGAGATCAGCTGGTTGACTGAGATTAATTTCAATAACCGTCCCACCAGTAAAATCTAACCCCCAGTTAAAACCTTTTAATGAAATAACCGTCACTGAAAGAATAAACAAAGCAATTGAGATACCAAAAGCCAAATAATCCCAACGCATAAAATCAATAACTCTACGGCCATGATTTAACTGTTCTACGGTGTAATCTTGCGCCACAACCACGCTCCTTAAATCGACAGCTTTTTAATACGTTTACCACCATACAATAAGTTCACGATAGCACGCGTTCCTACAATTGCAGTAAACATGGAGGTAGCAATACCAATCGCTGTGGTAATGGCAAAGCCCTTAATGGAACCCGTGCCGACCGCATATAAAATCGTTGCTGTAATCACCGTTGTCAAATTGGCATCTAAGATACTGGAAAATGCCCCCTTATAACCTTCATGTATCGCTTGCTGTACAGAACGACGATTCTTTAACTCTTCTTTAATACGTTCATTAATCAATACATTCGCATCAACAGCAACAGCAAGCGTCAAAACAATACCGGCAATTCCTGGCATGGTCAATGTAGCGCCTGGTAATAGCGACATAACACCCACGATAAGGATCAAATTGGCTAACAAGGCAGAACTGGCAATAAAACCAAACTTACGATAATAAATTACCATAAATAGAACAGAAGCTAGCAAACCTGCTAATGATGCTTTCATTCCTTGCTCAATATTCTGTAATCCTAATGTTGGTCCAATGGTTCGTTCCTCAACAATCTGTATCGGTGCAATCAATGTGCCAGCCCGTAATAATAAAGATAATTGGCGTGCTTCCGTTGGATTACTGATACCGGTAATACGAAATTTACTACCAAAACGAGCTGAAATTCTGGCTACATTAATGACTTTCTCATCTTTTACCAAAATGGCCCGACCATTGACATCTTTTCGTCCACTATCTTTGTATTCAACGAATAAAGTTGCCATCAGTTTATCCTGATTATCACGCGTAAAATCAGACATGATAGAACCACCGACACTATCCAGACCAATGCTTACCTGCGGGTTGCCGACTTCATCTAATTCAGATGTCGAATCAGTAATATGATCTCCCGTCAAAATGACTTGTTTATAGAGCACAACTGGCTCACCATCGCGGGTATATTTTATTTCTGAATCGCCAGGAATATGACCACGTTGAATAGCAGTACCGTCTACACCTACATTAACTAAACGAAATTCTAACGTTGCAGTAGCCCCAAGAATTTCTTTTGCTCGCGCCGTATCCTGAATACCGGGTAATTCAACAACAATTCGATCAGCACCTTGACGCTGTACCAATGGTTCAGCGACGCCTAATTGGTTAACACGGTTGCGAATAATATTAATATTTTGTGATACTGCGTAATAACGCACTTCACGCATCCGTTCATCGGTCATTACTGCTGTTAATGTATTATTGTTGCCAGCGGTAAAAACCAAATCATAATGACGTTGGGCCAAATAAGATTCTACTTGTGAGCGCCCACTATCATCATGGAAACGTATTTCAATGCCGTAATTATCAACTTTACGTATAGTTGAATATGGGAACCCTTTTTCACGTAAATCATTACGCAGGCCATCCATATTTTGTTCCTGCAATTTGCCCAATGCCGTTTCCATATCCACCTCCATTAAGAAGTGAACGCCACCACGCAAATCTAAGCCTAATTTCATCGGCTCACCACCCAATGCCCTTAACCAATAAGGGGTAGCAGGTGCCAGATTTAAAGCAACAACATATTGCTCTCCTAAACTCGCAACTAAGATTTCGCGAGCATGAAGTTGGACATCTGGATTATTAAAACGAGCAAGAATTACACCATTTTCTAGTGTAATGGATTTACTTTCGATTTTCTCTTTCCTTAAAATATTGCGAACCTGATCCAAAGTCTGTTCATTGGCAGCAGTTCCCCGCACGCCAGTGATCTGAACAGCCGGATCTTCTCCATAAAGATTGGGAAACGCATACAGCAGACCGATGAGCAATACAGCGATCAGCATTAAATACTTCCACAAAGGATAACGATTTAGCACGGCAATTCCCTTCGGGAAAAACAGAAATTAGATAGACTTCATTGTACCCTTTGGTAGTACAGCAGCAACGAAATCACGTTTAATGGTTACTTCATTGGTATCATTCAATGCGACAACAAAATAACCCGTTTCAGATATTTTGGTAACGCGGCCAATTAATCCACCGGTTGTTAATACCTCATCACCTTTAGAAATAGAATCCATTAATTTTTTGTGCTCTTTAGCCCGCTTCTGTTGTGGTCGTAACATCATAAAATAAAAAATCAATCCAAAAACAACCAGCATAATGATCAAAGAATATGGGTTTCCTTCCGCCTGACCACCTGCTGAAGCGACTGCTTCAGAAATAAACAAACTCATCAAAATTTCCTCATTGTGATTAAAAAACTCTTTCTAACTGAAAAAATTAATCAAAACCAACAAATCCTACACTGATTTGATTCAATTAGCACGACTGAAATTATACTCTACTTTTCTGAAAGTGATTTATTGATTCGGCGATAAAACTCTACCGAAAAAGCTTCAAATTCACCTTTCTCAATCGCTTGACGAATTTCAGCCATTAGCCGTTGATAATAACGCAAATTGTGTAAGGTATTAAGCCTAGTTCCAAGAATTTCATTACATCGATCAAGATGATGTAAATAAGCACGGCTATAGTTAGAGCAAGTATAGCAGTCACAATGCGCATCGAGCGGCGAGGTATCCGATTTATATTTAGCGTTGCGAATTTTAATTACGCCTTCGGTTACGAATAGATGACCATTGCGTGCATTGCGGGTTGGCATCACACAATCAAACATATCAATACCGCGTCGAACCCCTTCAATAAGATCCTCCGGTTTACCAACCCCCATTAAATAACGCGGTTTATTCGCCGGAATCTGTGGGCAGACATGCGCTAAAATACGATGCATATCCTCTTTTGGTTCACCCACAGCTAAGCCGCCAACAGCATAACCATCAAAACCAATATCGACCAAGCCTTTTACTGATATATCACGTAAATCTTGGTAAACACTGCCCTGAATAATACCAAAAAGAACATTTTTATTAGCTAGCTCATCAAATCGTTGACGACTACGTTTTGCCCATCGAAGAGACATCTCCATCGATTTTTTAGCGTAATCCCAGTCAGCTGGATAAAGCGTACATTCATCAAAAATCATGACAATGTCCGAACCAAGATCGTACTGGATTTCCATCGATTTTTCCGGACTAAGGAAAATCCTTTCACCATTGATTGGATGTCGAAAATAGACGCCCTCTTCTTTAATTTTACGCATGGCACCCAGGCTAAAAACCTGAAACCCACCAGAATCAGTCAAAATCGGCCCTTGCCATTGCATAAAATCATGCAGATCGCCATGTAATTTCATTATCTCCTGTCCAGGGCGCAACCATAAATGAAATGTATTGCCTAATAGGATTTGTGCCCCGGTTTGTTTAACTTCTTCTGGCGTCATGCACTTAACTGTGCCATAAGTGCCAACCGGCATAAAAGCAGGTGTTTCTACTGTACCACGTTCAAAAATCAAACGACCACGACGAGCTTGCCCATCTTGGCTTTGTAATTCATATTTCACTTTGCCTCTCCAGCATCGGAAAAACAGTCCGATGTGTCATTTACAAATTTAGTTAAATAAATTGGTGAAGTTAATTATTAATTTAATAACTAGTTAGCCACTTTTTCACTCATTGCCTGAGGATTATGAGTGATAAACATGGCATCTCCATAACTTAAAAAACGGTACTTCTCTGCTATTGCCTCTTGATAGGCATTCATCGTATTTTGATAACCAGCAAAGGCAGATACCAACATAATTAATGTAGATTCAGGTAAATGGAAATTAGTAATTAATGCATCAACAATCTGGAAATGAAAACCCGGATAAATAAAAATTCGCGTATCATCAAAAAAGGGAGCAATAATGTCTTCTTTACACGCATCAGAGGCACTTTCTAACGATCGAATCGAGGTTGTGCCAACCGCAATAACTCGCTTACCTCTAGCTTTACACGCCAATACTGCATCCACAACCTGTTGATAGACTTCAACATATTCAGCATGCATACGATGTTCAGCAACATTTTCGACCCGAACAGGTTGAAACGTTCCAGCCCCTACATGAAGTGTCACAAAAGCCATATCTACCCCTTTTTGCCGCAGCGCCACTAATAACGACTCATCAAAATGTAATCCTGCTGTAGGCGCAGCAATTGCACCAGGCCGTTGACTATAGACTGTTTGATAAAGTGTTCTATCCATCTCTTCATCAGGGCGAGCTATATAGGGAGGCAATGGCATATGACCAATATCATTTAAAATAGATAAAACATCTCGCTTATCCTGAAAAACAATTTCAAATAGCGTATCGTGCCTGGCCAACATAATGGCTTTGACACTATCATCATCACCTAATAATAATTCTGTACCAAGCTTGGGCACTTTAGAGGCACGAACATGTGTCAAAACCCGATGGGGATCTAATATGCGCTCAACCAAGACTTCAATTTTGCCACCAGACATTTTATGGCCATAAATACGAGCAGGGATGACCTGGGTATTATTGAAAACCAACAGATCACCTGGCTCTAATTTATCAACAATCTCAGTAAAAATACCATGAGCCAGTTTACCTGTTGCACCTTCTAAAGAAAGTAACCGGCATTGACTACGTTTGGCTAATGGATAATGGGCTATTAACTCATCAGGTAATTTAAAAGCAAAATCAGAGACACGCATTTCTTTACACTATTTCATTAAAACAAGCACACTAGTCTAGTGCGGCTATAAAAACAGTGCAACAAATAAGCATCACGAAAACTAAAAATTCACTTATAATGACACTATGAATTTTCTTGCACACTTGCATTTAGCTCAGCGAGCACAAAGTTCCTTATTAGGAAATTTAATGGTGGATTTCATTCGAGATGATCAAGCGGGCTTATATTCACCGGATATTGTAGCCGGGATTAGACTGCATCATCAGGTAGATAAATACACCTATCAGCATCCTATTGTCATTAATGCTAAACAACTTTTCGCAATACCGTCGAGTAGCGCTGATCACACTCGATTTAATTTGGGACCATTTTCTCGCGTTATATTGGGATCAAATTGAAGCAAATCAAACATTGCCACCATTTATTCGTCTTGTTCGCCAGCAAATTGAACTGAGCTTATATTATATACCCCTAAGAAATTTCAAGAATTAAATGAATATTTATGGCCACAAAACTGGCTGATGCGCTATGTAGAACCTGAATTCATTCATAGTGTATTAAGAAGCATGGCTCACAGACGTCCTAAATTGGTTAATTCAATTGGCTCTTTTGATGACTTTATGCTGCATTACCCTAGTTTTTCTACTTTTTTTGCAATTTTATCCAGCAATGATTACCTTTGTCGAAACTCACCTGGAAAAATGATCGCCATTAATTAAAACGAATAAACCCTAGCTGATGAGTGACTAGGGTTTATTTGCTATTAAATTAACACTCTTTAGGCATCTCGCTTTATATCAGCATTGTCTAGTGCTAAACCGATCATATAGTGCAAAAAATACTAAAACGATTAATGATGGTACAAGCCAGGCTAAATCATGAGCATACAGCGGTAATTTCTTCGCGATATCTGGAATAAAGGTTTGCAAAAGTTCAGAAGCTTTCATGGCACCTAGTAAACCAAATATCAGACTGGTTAACATTGTTGGTGCGACTACCCTGGATGCATATTTCCACCATTTAAATGTAAAACTCATTATAATCAATACAATACATGGTGGATAAATAGCAATTAATACTGGGATAGAAAATTCAATCAGTTTACTTAATCCTAAATTCGAAACCACCATAGAAAAAATGCCAAGCATCCAAACTAAAGTACGATAAGAAATTGGCACATAAAGCGCGAAGAATTCGGCACAAGCACAAGTAAGTCCAACCGCAGTTACCATACAAGCAACAAAAATCAGTACCCCTAAGAAAAAATTACCATAATTACCGAAAGTATGTTGTACATAGGCATGCAATATATCGGCGCCATTGCTTGCGTTAGGTATTAACGTGCCGCTATTCTGCCCAAGCTTAAAAAGCGAAACGTAAACCAATGTTAATAGTATACCGGCAATTAGCCCGGCCCACATCGTGTAACGCGTCAAAAGAGCAGAATTTTCAACTCCACATGAGCGCACAGCATTGACAATAACAATACCAAAAACCATCGCACCCAAGGTATCCATGGTCATATAACCATTAATAAAACCATTAGAAAATGCCATATCGCTATATGACGACGTTGACATAATAGGATCACCTGCTGGCCAAAGTATAGCAGCAATCCCCAACACAGCCAGCGAGATCATTTTTACCGGCGCCAGGATATGTCCAACGCTATCGAGCAATCGTCCTGGATAGAGTGAAATACCTATCACAGTAGCAAAATAAGTTAGGCTATAGATAAATAATGAAATCGACGACACACCACCTACTAGTGGTGCAATGCCTACTTCATAAGAAACCGTAGCAGTGCGAGGTGTCGCAAATAAGGGGCCAACGGATAAATATGCAACGATAGCTAACAACAAACCTGCACATTTGCCAATTGGAGCACTAAGCTGTTCGATGCCACCACCAACTTTTGATAGCGCAATTACAGCGAGAACTGGCAAGCCAACACCTGTTATCAGGAACCCAGCTGCCGCTGTCCATACTTGTTCACCTGCTTGCAACCCAACCATGGGAGGGAAAATAATATTTCCCGCTCCAACAAATAACGCAAAAGTCATAAACCCTAACGCTAAAATATCTCTAGATTTTAAACGATATGTCATAATTATTGTTAATTTCTTGTTACTTATAATCAAGCTTAAGTAGAATAAAAAACCTAAACCACTTTTTACTTATTGACTGTGATAAATTCTGTTTTTTAATCAATAACAATATTAATTTAACCTGATAGATTTGGTAAAAACAGAAAAATACGCCAATATACTGACACCAAGTAGAACTTTTATCATGATAACATGCAATAGGAAATCTAAAAAGCAGAATAAAGATCTAAAATAAATTTTTTATTTAGTGATTGGTTTTAGTGTTTACTCAATATGCGTTATATGATTTGCACAAAAATTAACCAATCCAGACATCTATTGTTGCAAAAATATTTTTAGCAAAATCTATCTAGCTATAATCCAACAGATGACTTTCAATTTTGCCCTTTGTCGGTGTTACAATTAAGCTAGACGGTAAAATAAAACTAAATACCGAACCTTTACTTAATTGGCTTTCAATGTTTAATTGGGAATGGTGATGTATTAAAGCATGTTTAACAATAGCCAACCCTAATCCCGTACCCCCTCCCATTCGACGTGAACGCGATTTATCTGCGCGATAGAAACGTTCGGTTAAACGTGGTAAATGCGTTGCAGCAATCCCCCCCCCCCAGGCCATTATCACGAATAGAAAAAAGTACTCCCTGTTTAATTTGTTGCCAACTAATGTAAATAAATGTCCCGGCTAGTGTATGATTAATCGCATTATAAATAAGATTTGAAATAGCGCTTCTCAGTTGCTCTGTGTTACCATAAACCTGCAATTTTTCATCCACATCAAAAATAATCTCTTGCTTACCCTGACTTACATTTATTACATCCTGTTTGATGATATTTAACATTGACGGAATGTTTATTTGTTCATTCAAATTAATATAGGGCGAGCTTTCAATGCGGGAAAGCTGAAGCAATTGTTTAATTAAACTATCCATGCGCACTACTTCCCACGCATTGACTGCAAAGTTTTTTTATAGCAGATTGACTATTGATCTGTTCATCCATGATTTCCAAATAACCTTGTAAAACGGTCAAATGGGTACGTAATTCATGATTAGCATTAGCAAAAAATTCGCCACGCGATTTTTCCAATTTGACCTTTTCCGTTATGTCTCTTGCAACCATTAGTAATTGTTCATCGATATAAGACATAATTTGAAATTCAACAACCGTGCCGTTATTTAACTCTATGATAAACGGTAGCGAATAATCCGCCGAAATAAAATATCGATTGAAATCAGGATAACGAAGTAAATTGAAAATAGCTTGCCTACTATCTTCCGGCCAACGAAAACCTAATAAATATTCGGCCAGACGATTACACCAAACCAGATTACCTTGGGCGGTCATCATAATTACTGCCTCAGGTAAAGATTCTGCGCCAATACGGAATCGCCTAATAACTTGTGCTAATTCACGCCGGTGTTTACGGTTACGTTTTTGTAACTGATAGATGCCATAAAAAATCGGCTCCCAAACACCTTTTCCGCTTGGTGGAAGTAAATGACGTTCAAGCCAAAGCCAATTTGATAATTTCAGTAAATTATAACCATGCCAAACCAAAGCGACTAATAATGAAATCACCAGCAACCAAGATAAATGACCAAATAAGAAGTGATAATCCACATGCCGGCAAACAGAATAAAACTAGAAACACAACTAACTTTTTCCAAGATAAGCGTTCAAGCACGGCGATTTTTCCTTATAACCAACAATCAATAACAGACAGAGAAACGATAGCCTATACCTCGAACGGTTTGGATCATTTTTTCATGACCACCTACAGATAATGCTTTACGTAAACGACCAATATGCACATCTACTGTGCGATCCTCAACATAAACATTAATCCCCCAAACATAATTTAATAATTGCTCACGATTATAAACTCGTTCAGGATGGGTCATAAAAAAATGGAGTAATTTATATTCTGTGGGTCCCATTTCTATCGCCGTTGCATGACTAGTTACTCGATGAGAAGCAGGATCAAGTGTCAATCCATTCATTTCAATAACATTGTCGCTAGCCATCGATGAAACGCGCCGTAAAATAGCTTTTACTCTAGCAATCATTTCGTTAGGTGAAAAAGGTTTAGTAAGAAAATCATCTGTGCCGATTTCAAGACCTCGCACCCGATCTTGTTCTTCTCCCCTGGCGGTTAGCATCATAATCGGGATATTTCGTGTCAGTTGGTCACGCTTAATATGCGTAATAAGTTGGATACCTGAGCCACCAGGGATCATCCAATCTAGCAAAATAAGATCAGGATAAGGCTCTATGAGCTGTGCAACGGCTGTATCATAATCGTCAGCCTCAATTGCTTGAAATCCATTATGTTGTAGTACAAAACAAACCATCTCTCGGATCGCAGTTTCATCTTCGACAACCAGAATACGTCTTAACATGATAGATCCTATCAACATTTCAATATTAAATTAGTACGCACAACATTATTTCATATTTATGACCGCATATGAAATATTGTCTCGAATTTTATCCAGTTGCAAATTTTTAGATTTAACATGAGATTTGATAAGCAATGCACACAATTAATTAATAACTGAATTTTTGAACTATATGGTTAAATTTTTTATCTATGATTTTTTAGCAGCCAGATTATAGTTATCGATATCCTACCAGTCCAAAATTAATTTACAACCTTATAATATAAGGAGAACATAATACCAAACAAACTTATTGAAATGATGAAAAAAAGAAGAACTATTTACAATACAGATAGTTCATTACCTATTTCTCAAGCAAAATTCATTGAACTAGTAAAAGAAGCCGTTAAAGAAACCCCTTCTTCATTTAATTCTCAAACATCTCACACGTGATTATGCTATTTGGCGATGAACATAAAAAACTGTGGCACAATATTACCAAAGAAACACTAAAAGAAATTGTTGCTAAAGAAATATTTACTACGACCGAGAAAAAAATCGATAGTTTTGCTGCCGGCGTAGGCACAGTTTTATTTTTTGAAGAATAAACGTTATCAAAGAATTACAACAAAAATTTCCGCTGTATGCCGATAATTTTCCTATTTGGTCAGAACAAAGTAGCGGTTTGGACTAGTCTGGTACAAGAAAAAGTGGGAGCAACACTATAACCCACTAATCGATGAAAAAGTACACAAAAGCTGGAAAATACCAAACTCGTGGAAGTTACATGCTCAATTAGTATTCGGTGCAATTAACAACCGGCTAATGAAAAAACATTTATTGACGATGACATTCGTTTCAAAGTCTTTGGTGAAGATTAGCTCAATCGTCGGCAAAATTTATTTTGTCCACTAATGACCTATCTATTGTCACTGACTAATAACAAGTCAGCATAACATTATGCAAAGCTAAATTAGTTTTCAGGGTCTTAGGCTATAGCAAGGTTTGTTTGCCAATTATATTGACTATTTACCAATTGAATCAAATATAAAAAATAACATACAGAATGGCTGTTGTTATTAATTTTTACCTTTATGTAATAGACTAAATCTCAATTATTCATAAGGGTGAAAATTTGCATAGTTAATTAAAAAAAGAAACACAAACCTGTCTCAATCAAAAACCAATTATCTTTTTCGTAAGTTTGATTCTTACCATGAACATGGTTATATGCCATCTCCAAGTATAAAAGTAATTGCTTACTTTTCATTATTGTGAAGTCTTTATCGACTTCTAACGTATAAGTCTGCTTGGTATAGTCAAAAGTTTTTTATCTCCAGAACGGAGTCCATACCCTGCATATAAACCGGTATCTTATAGTGGCCAATGCCACTTAGCAGAGTAATACTATAAAGATGAGCCACCCAATCCCCTGTCACAGATGTTGGTGTCAGTGTTTTTCCTGCTACCAAAACATTAGTTGATTGTAATCGACCGTAATCAACTCCGATTGAAACGGTTTTATCAGCAAAAATATATTTGCCGCCTAATGCAAACATACTGTCTTGCGGTTTTTTCCCTGCCTGGTTTTTCTCACCAACAGCTTTAGCCCAACCAACAGCCAGTTCGAAACCCAAAACGTTTTCATAAAAAACGGCCAATGAACAAGCATCAGTAATATCACTGTGATCACAATAAAGCATACCTGCTGACGGTTGGGAATAACTGCCTGCAATTTTAATACCTTCAAAAAGGTGTTTCTAAAAAAATTGTATGCGGCAAACGTACACTAAAATTATCTTGTCCAATACCATGATAAATAGTATTGCCTTTCTTTATATTGCATAGAACCTGAAGATATACCGGTATTACGATTTAGTACATCAGCAAAATAGAGAACACCGGTATGGTTGTAACCCAAATTAGATTTTGCTACAGAATCAATAGGAACATAAGTGCGGCCAAATTGTGCTTTTCCATATTTTGCATGGGAAATACTAACATATCCGGTACGATTATAAAGTTCAAAGCGACTGTTAAGATTCTTACTATTCGATTTTTGTGTATCTAAACCTAATTCAATATTGCCAAATACCTTAACATCATGAGGTAACTTGTGTTCAACAAATAAACCAATACGACTAGCATCATCATCAATAATGGATCTATTCTTGTTAGTATCCCAACTATTTTTTAATCTAATCTGCCCAAATATCAAAACGTGTATATTGATCATCATAAATACTTGTTGCCTGTGTAATATCTGCTAAAGATAAAGAAACAATAAATGTTATGATTGGTTTTAATTTTATTACCATAAAAATACCCATTAATTTATGCTGAACTAATAATTAAAAACGCCAATTTCAAATAATAAAATGAATTCCTTTGCTTAAAGATAATTAAATACTTATAATAAAACAATAAATTGAAAATAATTTATAAGATAAAAAAAGAATTTATAAAAAGCTCACTTCCTCAGCAAGCAAATAAAATCAGTATGTTACTATCAGCTATAGTAAAAAAATTATTTTTATGCTAAAAATAAACTTATCTTTATATTCTATTCTGGGTAATGAAATCTTATATAAAAATTAATTGACTTATTAAATAATAATTCATCAAAAAAATAAAATGTTATTTTTAGTCTTTTTCCATTGATTAGTAGAAGCAACATATAACAATAAATAATTATTAAAATAATAATGAATAACAGAATATTACCCTATACTTTTAACTCAATTTAGCCGTATAAATAAATTATTATTTAACATAAAAGCGATATAGACGGACGGATAAAATCCACTAAAACTGCTTTTTAATTGGTAAAAATAGTTATTGAAAACTAGGGCAGAAGAGTGTGATCCGTTATTATATACCCAATTTTTTGAACGAGTAATAACGAGGAAGTCTTGAGATGTAGTTTAAAAATTTAATGATCTATCGCTTAAATCGGGAATTCACATTATCGCTAGATAAGCTTGAAAAACAACTTACCTCACTGGCTTATAGCCCATGCGGAAGTCAAGACATCATAAAAATAGGCTGGATTTCACCAATGGGATCTCAAAGTGAAGCTTTAACACATGCAGTGAATAATCAGATCCTATTTTGTGCTCAGAAAGAAGAAAAGATCCTGCCAACACAGGTAATCAAACAAGAATTACAAGCTAAAATTAAAAAACTAGAAACAGCTCAAGCTCGAAAACTGAAAAAAACCGAAAAAGATCCATTGGAAAACGAAGTTATTCATACAGCTTTTACCAAGAGCTTTTAGTAAAATAAGTCATACTTATATCTGGTTAGATATAACCAATAACCTTATTATCGTAGATGCAGCTAGTACTAAACGTGCTGAAGATAACCTGACATTTTTACGTAAAACGTTAGGTTCACTGCCTGTGGTGCCGTTGAGTTATCAAACTCCGATCTAACACACTTTGACTAAGTGGGTACGCTCAGGCAAACCAGCAAATGGATTTAGTTTACTGTACGAAGCTGAAAAAGCATCAGTTGAAAAAGATGGCGTGATCCGTTGTAAAAAACAAGATTTACTCTGTGATGAAATCATCACCCATATTGAAGCCAAAAAGCGAGTGACCAAGTTAGCATTGGACTGGGAAGAGCGTATTCAATTTGTTCTTGCGGATGACGAAACAATTAAACGACTAAAATTTAGTGACCTGATAAAAAAGCAAAATGGATGATATTGATAAAACAGATTTTGCTCAACGTTTTGATGCTGATTATATCTTGATGACTAACGAAATTAGTGCACTAATAAAATGTCTGATTAATGTTTTAGGTGCAAAAATCAATGCTTAGGTTGATTAGCTTTATAACACTATAAAACTATTGGGTATGGCGATTGCTAATCGCCAATTTAATTTTATCAAAAAGATAAATTTAATCATATAGACTAGTAGACAAAAAAATTATTTGGCTAAATTATTAGCCATTCTCTAGCGATTAGTTGTTTTATTTCAAAAAAAATATAATAATAATTTTTTTAGTTATATTTAGCTAAAAATAACTACCAAAAGCAATAATAAACATAACATAAAAGTAAAATAAGAATTTTTCTTATTTGCTAAACTGTTTATTGAATATATCAATTTTCTTTTTCATATAGGAAATATTAAATAGTTTAAAAAAACATTATCTTCGCTAGATAACGTTAATACAACTATAATTAATATTATTGATATATTTTGCTGTATGTAGCTATTAAAAAGTCAGCCCATTAAACTTTTAAAAATAGTTTTAAAACATAGCTAGATGAGGAGATGTATATCTTAATTATCTAATAAAAATCAATTAGATATAAATCATATTATAGATATAAGTATATTATTTGTACAAATAATTTATAACACTGTTATTCTAAGGCCAATAGCTATTATCTACAATGTAGATAAATGTTACCAAATATTTTTAGTAACGATTTTATAATTAAATACTATTTTGATACAAGTATTTTTATTAAATTATTTTTAACACTATTTTTATTAACTAATCTATTAAATAACCTTATTTTTTGTAGGTATTCATACGTATATTAAACCGATCATTCATAACTATATTGATTAAATATCTATACATTATAAATAGAATTTCAATAAAATTAAAATAGACTCCCTACCACATATCGTTAGCTTAATGATAAAAATTAATAACCATTAATTATATAATAATATATACATAAATTTTATGTCATCATATTTTAATTTAAATTAATAGTTTTTTATTTTGTGATATTAAGAAATTTGAAATAATTAATTACTTTATTTAATAACCATAAAATTAATATGGAAATAAAGCAGCAGACATAAAGGAACGATTGATTTGTAGCTAACGTAGTTCAATAAATGCTGGGTATTTAATTACCCAGCTTTAGAATATTAACAATAAGCTATTTGCTATTTTGGGACATCTCCATGCCAACTAATCCTACTTTAAGATAGCCAGATTTACGTAATAAGTTCATTATATCCATTATCCTTTCATAATTTAGTGTTTTATCCGCTTGAAAAAAAATAGTGGTTTCTTTATTTGTACCTGTTATTTGATCTAGTGCTGATGCTAATTGTTCTTGAGTCACATTTTGCTTGCCAACATACATTTGTCCATTAGCTTTGACCGTTAGAAATAACGGTTTTTCAGGTCTAGGTTGGGGTTTAGCTGTCGAAGCCGGTAAATTAACTTTAATATCTACTGTCACTAATGGTGCAGCAACCATGAAAATAATTAATAAAACCAACATGACATCAATAAATGGGGTAACATTAATTTCATGCATTTCACCATTATCATTTAAATCATCGTTTAAACGAATTGCCATAAACACTTACCCTACTTTTTTACTATTAGTTAAATCCAAATCCCTGCCTAATAATACCGTCGCCTGTGCAACTACATCACCAACTTGACCACGAAAAGTATTAATCATACGAGCAAATAAATTATAAATAACAACAGCTGGTATTGCCGCTACCAACCCTATTGCCGTTGCTAGCAAAGCTTCAGCTATGCCAGGCGCCACAACAGCTAAATTTGTCGTCTGAGAATGTGCTATCCCAATAAAACTATTCATGATGCCCCAAACAGTGCCAAATAAACCAATAAATGGAGAAATAGCACCGATGGTCGCTAAATAACCATTACCTCGCCCCATATAACGACTAATTGAAGCAACTACTCTTTCTAGGCGAAAACTGGCACGATCTTTAGTTCCATTTAAATCATGACTTGCCGCTGATAATGTTTTTTCCGCGATAACTTCATCATATAATCTTCGGGTAACACTGTCTTTTTTAAATGTTGCCGTAATTTTTACCGCATCATCGAGTGATTTTACATTAGATAATTTTCGCTGCTCTTTGCCTAACTGCCGATATGCTGCAACCAGTTCGATACTTTTTGAGAAAAACAGTGCCCAAGTAATAATTGAAGCAACAACTAATCCTAACATTACTGCTTTTACAACTAAATCAGCATGCTGATACATACTCAAAATCGAAAGATCGCGATCAAATCCCCCTTGGGTACTTAATAAATTGGGTTCTTGTTGTTGTGACGCTAAATTTTTTCCAGTGGAAAGATCTTTCTCGCTCAATTGCTCTTCATTAGCTGGGGTAGTTGATATTTGGTTTGCAATGGATATATCTTGTTGATTAGTTGTGTTAGCCGGCTGAAACCGCTCAGACCGATAGACCGGATTTGTCTCGGCTAATGTTATATTTATCAAACTCATTGCCAATAAAATAGAAGCTATCAATTTACGCATCAGTTGACCTATCACTCTTCGGTTATTTTACGCGACTCTTTTAGCTGATCATACCTAATGCCAGCCAGTCAATTAGTAGTAAATTTTCATTTACCACACTCTGATTGTGAAAAACAGACTGATCATACCAGACATTACATTATTTGATAGTAATTATCATTACTATTTGATGAAATTTTATTTATTTATCGGTTATCTAAAGATTCTATCGCCCTTTAACCACTTGCCAGAAGTAACCATTGCAATAAGTTTGGTCTCCTTTCAATATTTTCACTGTCAGATAAACACTTTTTATCCAACTCGTTTCCATACCTCCAAGGTTAATAATCCAACATAATCCAGCTTTTTAAGGTAAACTAGCAACTATATCGGTTCTTCACTTATGTTGTTATTAACAGGATAAGCTATGCAAGTTCTTAATGAGATCGTGATAGCAATTTGGCATCATAATTTTGCTAAATTAATTAATCCTAATGTTTTATGGATTATTTATGCAGTACTTTTTATCATCATTGCTTTAGAAAACGGTATTCTTCCTGCTGTGTTTCTGCCAAGAGATACGCTGCTTATTCTTTCCGGTGCTTTGATTGCAAAAGGTGTTCTTTCCTTTATCCCAACAGTTATTATTTTAACCATTGCTGCTAGCTTGGGTTGCTGGTTAGTTTTTTGCAAGGCAGATGGCTTAGTGACACAGATATAGTAAAGCAATGGTTAAAACAGATCCCACAAGAGTATCATGAACGAGCAAACCGATTATTTAATAACCAAGGTTTATATGCGCTTCTAATCGGTCGCTTTTTAACTTTTATTCGAACGCTATTACCTGTTTTAGCAGGCCTTTCAACCTTAAGTCATCGTCGCTTTCAACTATTTAATTGGCTCAGCGGCCTATTATGGATTGAAATTATTGTTTCGTTAGGTTATGCAATAAACCAAATTCCTTTTATAAAACGTCATGAAGATATTATCCTGAATATTTTAATTTTCTTACCTATTCTGCTGCTTATTAGCGGATTCATCGGCTCACTTATCTTATATTGGAAACACAAAAAAACCGATTAAATAGATTACATTGTGGTAGTTCAGGATATGAAACGGCCCCTATTAAAGGGGCCATTGCAAATAGTTAGTGACGGATCATTTCATGCATCTCTTGGAGAGAAATAACCTGGTCTGTAGGATCGGCGTTGAGTGAAATCGCTGTCGCAAAACCCCCATTGATAGTAGTATCATAATTCACTTTATATTGTAATGCACTACGCCTAATAAGCTTCGAATCCTCTATTGCTTGACGTCCCGCGGTAGTATTGACAATATAACTGTATTCCCCATTTTTTATTCTATCTTGAATATGGGGTCGTCCCTCATGCACTTTATTAACTAGCCGAGGATTGATACCTGCCTCACCCAGCACAATCGCTGTACCATGAGTTGCATCTAACTCAAAACCATGCTCAATTAACTTAACGGCTAAATCAACAACCTTGGCTTTATCATTCTCTCTAACTGAAAGCAACGCGCGCCCGGATTTCTTTATAGTAGAAGAGCAGCCAAACATGGCTTTAGCAAATGCTTCAGCAAAAGTGCGACCAATGCCCATAACTTCACCAGTAGAACGCATTTCTGGTCCCAAAATAGGATCAACACCTGGAAATTTATTAAATGGTAATACCACTTCTTTGACAGAATAATAAGGTGGAATAATTCCTTTTGTTACACCTTGTTTAGCTAAAGATTGGCCGACCATAACACGAGCGGCTACTTTTGCCAGTGGTATTCCTGTTGCTTTAGATACAAAAGGCACGGTACGCGCAGCACGCGGATTGACTTCGATTAAATAAACTTGATTATCTTTAACCGCAAATTGAACATTCACTAATCCTCTAACCCGTAGTTCAAAAACCAGTTTTTTTACCTGTTCACACATTACATTCTGTATATTGTGGCTCAAAGTATAAGGTGGCAAGGAACAAGCAGAATCACCGGAGTGAACGCCAGCCTGTTCAATATGCTCCATAATACCACCAATTAACACAGTTTCCCCATCACAGACAGCATCTATATCAACCTCTATCGCATCATCCAGGAAATGATCGAGCAAAACTGGCGCATCATTGGAAACACTAACTGCTGTCTGAAAGTAGCGGCGTAAATCAGTTTCGTTATAAACAATTTCCATTGCCCGTCCACCCAAAACATAAGAAGGACGTACAACTAATGGGTAACCGATATAGTTAGCTTTTTCTATTGCATGTTCAATGGTCGTAACTGTGGCATTTTCTGGTTGTTTAAGACCTAAACGGGTCACTGCTTGTTGAAAACGTTCACGATCTTCAGCTCTATCAATCGCATCTGGACTAGTGCCAATAATAGGAACGCCCGCCTCTTCCAACACAAGCGCTAATTTTAATGGTGTTTGGCCACCATATTGTACAATCACACCTTCAGGCTGTTCAATCCTGACGATTTCTAACACATCTTCTAATGTTACCGGTTCAAAATAAAGACGATCAGAAGTATCATAATCAGTAGAAACAGTTTCCGGATTACAATTTACCATTATTGTTTCATAACCATCCTCACGTAAGGCCAAGGCGGCATGAACACAGCAATAATCAAATTCAATCCCTTGACCAATGCGATTTGGTCCTCCGCCTAGTACCATAATCTTAGATTTGCTATGGTTAGGATTAGCTTCACATTCATCTTCATAAGTGGAATATAAATAGGCGGTATCTGTGGCAAATTCTGCCGCACAAGTATCTACTCGCTTAAAAACAGGGTGAAGTTTATATTTATGGCGTAATTTACGTATTTCAGCTTCAGAGACCCCGACTAATTTAGCCAAACGAATATCAGCAAACCCCTTTCGTTTCAAAAGCCGCAAAAATTCCACTGTCAATCCATTGATGCCAAACTCAGCAACCTTTTCTTCTAAACGAACAATTTCTTCAATCTGAACCAAGAACCAACGATCAATATTGGTCAGATTAAACACACCATCGACAGACATACCCGCACGGAAAGCATCGGCAATATACCAAATACGTTCGGCACCTGCGTCTTTCAATTCACGACGAATTTTGGTTAATGATTCTAGTTCATCTAAATCCACTTTAGGATCAAAACCGGTGGCTGCCACTTCTAACCCACGCAATGCTTTTTGCATCGATTCCTGAAAAGTGCGGCCAATCGCCATCACCTCGCCAACAGATTTCATCTGAGTTGTCAACCGATCATTACTACCAGGGAATTTTTCAAAATTAAAACGTGGGATCTTAGTCACTACATAATCAATTGAAGGTTCAAAAGAAGCAGGAGTGCGTCTAACGGTAATATCATTCATCAATTCATCAAGTGTGTAACCTACCGCTAATTTCGCTGCAACTTTAGCAATCGGGAAACCGGTTGCTTTTGATGCCAAGGCGGAAGAGCGTGATACCCGGGGATTCATTTCAATAACAATTAATCGACCCGTTTTAGGATTAACGGCAAATTGAACATTTGAACCTCCCGTCTCAATACCAATTTCTCGCAACACTGCCATCGAAGCATTGCGCATAATTTGATATTCTTTATCAGTTAAGGTTTGAGCAGGAGCGACAGTAATAGAATCTCCCGTGTGGATCCCCATCGGATCAACATTTTCAATAGAACAGATAATAATACAATTATCATTCTTATCACGAACGACTTCCATTTCGTACTCTTTCCAACCAATAAGCGATTCATCGATCAATAACTCATTAGTCGGTGAAAGATCTAAACCTGCTAAACAAATGTCTTCAAACTCTTCACGATTATAGGCAATACCTCCGCCCGAACCCCCCATAGTAAATGATGGGCGAATGATGCATGGGAAGCCGACTTTTGCTACCACTTCTAACGCTTCTTCCATTGAATGGGCAATACCCGAACGTGCAGTTTCAAGACCAATTTTCTTCATAGCTTTGTCGAATCGCTGACGATCTTCTGCTTTATCAATTGCATCCGCGGTTGCGCCAATCATGGTGACAGCAAATTCTTTTAATACGCCTTTACACTCTAATTGTAAGGCGCAGTTTAATGCAGTTTGCCCTCCCATAGTAGGCAAAATAGCATCAGGGCGTTCTTTTTCAATAATTTTGTGTACCACTTCCCATTGAATAGGCTCAATATAAGTGGCATCCGCTAGCTCTGGATCCGTCATTATTGTTGCTGGATTAGAATTGACTAAAATAACTCGATAACCCTCTTCACGTAGTGCTTTACATGCTTGGGCACCTGAATAATCAAATTCACAAGCTTGACCAATAACAATTGGGCCGGCACCTAAAATCAGGATACTTTTAATATCTGTACGCTTTGCCATTTTTCGCTCCTGATCAATCAACTTGAGTCGCTAAATTTATTTGACGATATTTTTTAACCAATTCAATAAAATAATCAAATAGCGGTTCTGCATCTTTAGGCCCAGGGCTTGCCTCAGGATGTCCTTGAAAGCCAAACGCAGGCTTATCGGTACGATGAATGCCTTGTAAACTGCCATCAAATAATGATTTATGGGTAACGCGCAACTTGTCAGATAATGTTGCTTCATCAACTGCAAAACCGTGATTTTGTGCCGTAATCATGACACGATTATTAATTAGATCTTTTACCGGATGATTGCCACCATGATGACCAAATTTCATTTTGACGGTATTTGCTCCACTAGCTAGTGCAAGTAATTGATGACCTAAGCAAATACCAAAAATGGGTATTTCGGTTGCTAAAAACTGTTTAATTGCTTTAATGGCATAATCACATGCAGCAGGGTCACCAGGACCATTAGAAAGAAAAATTCCATCAGGTGCCATTTTTAACACTTCATCAGCAGATGTGGTTGCTGGAACAACCGTCAAATAACAACCACGATCAACCAGCAATCGTAAAATATTACGTTTAACACCAAAATCATAAGCAACCACATGATAAGGTAATTTCTCTCGTATCTTAGTAGTCGATATTCCATTTGCTGCCAGATGCCAATTTTCTTGCTGCCAAGTATAACTATCTTTGGTGGTCACTTCTTTAGCTAAATCCAGCCCTTTTATTCCGTCAAATAGCTTAATTTTTTCTAATGCCAATTGTGCATCTAAATTATCACCGGTGATAATGCAACCATTCTGGGCGCCTTTTTCCCTTAATAGTCGGGTAAGCTTACGAGTATCAATATCAGCAATGGCTACTGTTTTATGACGCTTTAAATAATCTGTTAAACTTTCTTTACCACGAAAGTTACTATAAATTAATGGTAGATCGCGTATAACCAGCCCTTGTGCATGAATGATAGTGGATTCTTCATCATCAGAATTGATTCCTGTGTTCCCAATGTGGGGATAAGTGAGTGTAACAATTTGGCGGGAGTAGGATGGATCAGTGAGGATTTCTTGATATCCAGTTATTGATGTATTAAAAACAACTTCCCCAACAACAATTCTTTCAGCTCCAATGGATCGACCATGAAACTGGGTTCCGTCTTCCAGAACCAATATAGCTGGCTTAATCAAAATACCCTCCAGAAGAATAAAAAATCATGTATTGAACATATTTATTCATGCATAAGCCAATAAACTAGTGCCAAAATGGACTTTAAGCAAATTTTTGGCAAATTGCGCGCATTCTAATGATGAGAAGAGTGATTGTCTAGTAAAAAATAATTTTTTGTTATTTTTTAGTTAATTTATAATGAAAAATTATTGTAAGTAGTAAAATGATGAATTATCTTATCAAAATAATCGTTTGCAAACCAAGATAATTACAACAGTATCGTGTACATAAATTTCATTGTCATAAATGCGCAAAAAATCGGCTTAATCGATAAATTTTTTTCTTTTTAAAAATAAAAAGAACAGTTATCAAAGAAAAATTTAATAACGCCATAAATGAAGCGCAAACTAAAAAATTACCTGTTCTTTATCAAGTAGTAAAAAAATAAAAAGACTAAACATTGTCTAAACTTAACACATCTTTCATACTATATAGGCCATTATTTTTCCCTATTAACCATAAACAAGCCTTAACTGCGCCATTTGCAAATGTCATGCGACTTGATGCTTTATGAGTTATCTCTATTCGTTCACCAATATCAGCAAAAATTGCCGTATGTTCACCAACAATATCGCCAGCTCTAATCGCAGCAAAGCCAATACTGTTGTTTTCTCTTTCACCAGTAATACCTTGACGGCCATAAACTGCACAATTTTTTAAATCACGGCCAATTGACTTTGCAATAACGTCACCCATTGTTAATGCTGTTCCTGATGGTGCATCTACTTTGTGCCTGTGATGAGCTTCAATAATCTCAATATCGCTATATTCACCCATCACTTTTGCTGCTTTTTCTAATAACTTCAAAACCAGGTTAACACCAACACTAAAATTTGCCGCTAATACAATTGGGATCGTTTTCGCTGCCTCTTCAATAGCTTGTATATCAGTTTGATTAAAACCTGTAGTACCAATGATCATCGCTTTGGCATATTTTTTACAAACTGACAAATAATATTGTGTCCCTTCGGGGCGGGTAAAATCAATCAAAATATCAAATTTATCCAAAACATTAATCAGATCATCACTAACTACCACATTTAGGCGACCAATCCCGACTAATTCACCAGCATCGGTACCTACAATGTTGGAACCCTTCCTTTCTAGTACTGCTCCTAAAATAACGCCTTTTTGTTGTGAAACTGCTTTGATCAGTTCACGTCCCATGCGACCACCAGCACCAACAATGGCAACACGAATATCTGAACTAGCCATGTTTTTCTCTCTTGATTAAAAACAGATTAAATTGTCTAACTTTGACAAGGTCAACACGCTTCTTAAGCTAATACTGGCAATAAATCGCCAGTTATAAAAAAAGCCATTATTTGTTGGCTCCATTAGTAGAAAAATTGCTTTAACTTTAATATAAAATGAATTTAATAAAATAACAAAATAACTATCATATTTCCTTTATTTCAACACACAGCTCTTTTGGTACCTCAAAAACAATATTTTCTTCATGACCTGCAAGTTCGATCATTTCACTTGCACCTAACGCTTTTAAACGTTCAATGGCCTGTCGAACAAGAATATCCGGTGCAGAAGCACCAGCAGTAAGACCAATAATAGAGATATTTTTCAACCAATACTCTTGAATATCATCAGCAGAATCAATCAGGTAACCAGGTTTCCCTGCTCTTTGAGCCAATTCAGCAAGACGATTGGAATTAGAAGAATTTTTAGAGCCTACCACTAGTACAATATCAGCCTTATTGGCCAGTTCACGCGCCGCTTCCTGGCGATTAGTTGTCGCATAACAGATGTCATCTTTACGTGGCCCGACAATATTTGGAAAACGAGTATTAAGCGCGTCAATAACATGAGTAGCGTCATCAACGGATAGGGTAGTCTGTGTCATGAAACAGAGGTTATTTTCATCTTTTACTTGTAAATTCCAAACATCCTCTGGCGATTCAACCAAATACATACCACCAGACAGGTTATTATATTGTCCCATGGTACCTTCAACTTCAGGGTGTCCTACATGACCAATTAAAATCGCTTCTTTACCCTTACGGCTAGCACGCGCAACCTCCATATGTACTTTCGTTACCAATGGACAAGTTGCATCAAATAACATAGTCAGATGACGTAACTTAGCTTCTTGTCGGATTGCCTGAGAAACACCATGGGCAGAAAAGATCAAAATAGCACCATCCGGTACCTCAGAAATTTGTTCAATAAAAATTGCACCACGTTGACGCAAATTATCAACCACATAACGGTTATGGACGACTTCATGCCGCACATAAATTGGAGCACCGTAGAGCGCCAAAGCGCGATCAACAATACTAATTGCACGATCAACACCCGCACAAAAACCTCGAGGATTAGCCAGCAATATTTGCATTTAATCCCTCCCATTTCGGGTTAATTTCCACCACTTCAATGTTAAAAATGATGTTGTGAACTGCTAACGGTTGATTAAAATCAACAGTGATAGATTCTTCCGCCACCGTTTTTACCATACCCAGCATCTCACTGCCGTTTATCGCCATAAATGAGATGATAGAACCCACTTCTGGTATACCGATATGAATAAAATCCTCTGGCTTGAAATATTGGATCATATCCGGGTTAGATTTACCAAAAACTGCTTCACCAGCTAAAGTAAACGTTTTTTTCTCACCAACACTTAAACCCATTAGTTGTTTTTCAAGCGCTAGTGAGAGGCTTTTATCGCCAAGGCGAAAAAGTACCGGTTTGCCCTGATTATAAGATGAATCAGCAATTGAACCATCTTCTAATTTCATCGTGAAATGTAGCAACACGGTACTATCTGCTTGTACTAACGTTAACATGACAATAAAAACCTATTGTTAGAATAAATTAATCTGTTATCAACATAAACGAACAATATACTAACGTCCACTCGCTTTCTGATCAGAATTGATGAAACTGTCCAGAATGATTAGTACAGCACCGATACAGATCACCACATCAGCAAGGTTAAATGTTGGCCAATGCCAATCACCCACATAAAAATCAATAAAGTCGACCACGAAACCATGGACTAAGCGATCACACAAATTTCCTAATGCTCCACCAATAACCAATGCATAAGCAATGTTACTAAATTTTTTGCTAACGCTCTGACGATACATCATCACAATAAGTATTACACAAATGACAATCGCGACAATGGCAAAGAACCAACGTTGCCAACCACCTTTATCTGCGAGAAAACTAAATGCAGCACCAGGATTTTGAGCATAAACCAAATTGAAATGAGGCATCAAAGGCATTGACTCATATAATTGAAAATTATTCAAAATGAGTTGCTTACTACCAAGATCAACAGTTAATACCACAACCGTTAACCATAACCAGCATAAACCAGTAGAGCAAATAGAATTTTTCATTAGGCAAACTTACGTATTTCACCGTTACCGGCTACATTAGTAACACAGCGGCCGCATAACTCTGCATACTCCGCCTCCCGACCAATATCCGTCGCATAATGCCAACAACGAGGACATTTATCACCTTCCGCCTTATGGAAAGCAATTTTCAATCCACTCAGTTCACTGTCCTGTGCTTGAACTGGCGCCTTTACAATATCAATCACTTTAGCTTGTGAGGTTAATAATACAAAACGTAACTCATCATCTAAGCGATTAAGTATTTCAGTAAGTTCTGTATCCGCATATAAAGTTACTGCGGCTTCTAACGAGCTACGGATAAGTTTGTCTGCACGGGCTTTTTCAAGAACTTTATTAACCTCACGACGGATAATTAGTAGCTTATCCCAAAATTCATCATTAAGCGTTTCATTATCGTCCAAACCAAACAAGCCTTCATAATATTCCTCAGTAAATACATATTTGGCCTGCTTACCTGGCAACTCCTGCCAAATTTCATCGGCCGTAAAAGAAAGGATCGGCGCAATCCACCGTACCAATGCCTCTACTATATGGAATAAGGCTGTTTGGCAACTACGACGAGCCAAATTATCACTTTTGGCAGTATATTGACGATCTTTAATAATATCTAAATAGAAAGATCCCATTTCGACCGAACAAAACTGCATCAGACGCTGAACAACTGCATGGAAATCATAGTTAGCATAATGCGTTGCAATTTCCGCTTGAGCTGCTTTAGCACGCCCTACAGCCCAACGATCTAATACTACCATTTCTTGCGGCTTAACTTGATGCAAATCCGGGTCAAAGCCATTCAAATTTGCTAATAAAAAACGAGCTGTATTACGAATACGCCGATAGCTATCAGCAGAACGTTTTAAGATTTCATTTGAGACAGCAATTTCGCTGGTATAATCGGTTGAAGCAACCCATAACCGTAGAATATCAGCACCTAAATCATTCATTACATCTTGTGGACTAACGGTATTCCCCAGCGATTTTGACATCTTACGACCTTGCCCATCAACCGTAAAACCGTGGGTTAATACTTCTCGATAAGGGGCTTTTCCCTTCATCGCTGTCGATAGCATTAGAGACGACATAAACCAACCACGATGCTGATCAGAACCTTCTAAATACATATCAGCAGAATGACCTTTAAATTCAGGGCGAACATCTACTACAGCATAATGAGTTGAACCAGAATCAAACCAAACGTCAAGCGTATCTGAGACTTTAACATAATCAGCTGCATCATTGCCTAATAAAGCAACAGGATCAAGATCCCACCACGCCTGGATACCCGATTTTTCTACACGTTTAGCGACTTCTTCAATCAATTCTAATGTACGTGGATGTAATTCTTCTGTCTGCTTATGTACGAATAATGCCATTGGCATACCCCACGTACGCTGACGAGAAATACACCAATCCGGACGATTTGCAACCATAGATTCAATTCGACTCTGCCCCCACTCTGGGATCCATTTAACACCTTGGATCTCTTTTACTGATTGTTCACGTAAACCATTTTTTTCCATACTAATAAACCACTGTGGTGTAGCACGAAAAATAACCGGTGTTTTATGCCGCCAGCAACAAGGATAACTATGCTGTAATATTTCTTTATGTAGCAGTGCACCTTTTGCAGCCAAAAGTTCGATAATTAACTCATTGGCTTTAAATACAAAAACTCCATCCAAACCAGGATAGGTATTGGGTAAATAACAGCCATTTGGCCCAACTGGATTTGCTATCTCAAGTTTATATTTCTGACCAACAATATAATCTTCAGGGCCATGACCAGGCGCAATATGTACAACCCCGGTACCAGCGTCTAAAATAACATGATCACCTAAAACAACAGGAACATCGAAATTCATAAATGGGTGATGAAAGCACAGCAATTCCAATTCCGAACCATTGCATTCAGCTAAAATTTGCCACTCTTTTGCTTCAATACGCTGCATTACCTCTTCAACAAGCGATTTTGCCAAAATCAAACATTCAATATTATTGATTTTCACTAATTGATATGTCAATTCAGCGTTAACCGCAATAGCACGATTGGCCGGTAGCGTCCAGGGAGTTGTTGTCCAGATCACTGCAAAAACAGGCAAAGTTGACGATTTTACGCCAAATTTACTATAAACAGTGGTAGCATCAACCGCACTAAAGCGTACATCAATGGAAGGTGATGATTTATCATAATATTCAATTTCAGCCTCCGCTAAGGAAGAACCACAAGCTGTACACCAGTGAACTGGCTTAACACCTTTTACTAAATGACCATTCTCAATCACTTTACCTAACGCACGAATAATATTAGCTTCGGTATCAAAATCCATGGTTAAATAAGGCTTATCCCAGTCACCAAGTACACCCATTCTAATAAAATCAGTTTTCTGGTCTTCAATTTGTTGTTTGGCATATTTGCGACATTCTTCACGAAATTCAGCTTCCAAAACCTTATCTCCTGGTTTACCTATGATTTGTTCAACTTTATGTTCAATCGGTAAACCGTGGCAATCCCAACCAGGAATATATGGCGAATCAAACCCTGCCAGCCCTTTAGATTTAATAATAATATCTTTGAGAATTTTATTAACTGAGTGACCAATATGAAGACTACCGTTAGCATAAGGGGGGCCATCATGCAGTATAAACACCTGTTTACCTGTTTTGGCCTGACGAATAGCTTGATACAAACCTTCCTTGTACCAACGGTCTAACATTTGTGGTTCTCGTTTAGCGAGATCACCACGCATAGGGAACCCTGTTTGCGGTAAATTCAGGGTATTTTTATAGTCACTCATTTAGATTCTCAGTTCCAATTTTTTGCTAAATATCTTAATTATGACGACTGAAAGAATTGTCTTGCAGCCATTATATCCTTACCGATTTGCTGTCTTAATGCATCAATAGAAGCAAATCGCTGCTCGTTGCGCAATTTTTTACGCAATACAACATCAATATGACGTCCATATATATTCATGCGAACATCAATCAAATGAACTTCAATTTGCTGATCTACCCCGTTTACAGTCGGACGTGTACCAATATTGGCAACAGCTTGTAATGGTTTATCAGCTAAACCATATACTTCTACCACATACACACCTTTAACTGGCATAACAAAACATTTAAAAGGTATATTTGCTGTTGGAAAACCAATAGCGCTACCAAGCTGGCGGCCATGAACTACTCGACCACTTAACCGATAGGGATGTCCCATAAGATTCTCAGCAAGGGTAAGATTATCACTTAATAATGTTTGCCTGACAGCAGTACTACTAACTCGCTGTCCTGCATCACAAAAACTTTCGGTATTGGCTACCTGGAACCCATATTGTTCGCCGGCTTCAGAGAGATATTTAAAATCCCCTTGTCTATCTTTGCCAAAGCAAAAATCATCACCGATAGCCAAAAACTTAACGCCCAGTTTTTCAACCAGCAGTTGTGAAACAAAAGCTTGTGGTGTTAATGAAGCAAATGTATGATTAAATTTAACACACAATAAATAATCAACTCCATATTCGGCAAAGTATTTTATCTTATCACGTAAACGCGTTAAACGTGCTGGTGCATTTGCAGCTAAAAAAAATTCCAATGGTTGAGGTTCAAAAATCATGACCATAGTTGGCAATCCAAGGCGCTGACTTTGTTGTTTTAAATGTTTCAATAACGCCTGATGCCCCCGATGAACAGCATCAAAATTGCCAATAGTCAACACACAACCATGATGATGTGCTCGAATATTATGTATACCACGAACTAACTTCATAATCGGCTCAATATATTAAAAACTGCTGGATTATACCGCTTACTACGTTCAAGGTTAAGTCAGGATTTGATTAATATTTATAACAAAGTTAATAAATTCTCGTTTGTCAGCCAGGAAATATTTAATCTAGCCACTTTTTTACAAATTCATCCTATTTTTCGCATATAAAACTGTATTCTCACTCACTAAACTGATAAAATCTTGGTTCATCACAACAGATCGTATTGCTGTACACGATGCTTATTTACACAAATTCATTGACAAAATTCATTGACAAATGAAGACTAAAAAGGCATATTCCTCGGCCTTTAGATTGTCCTCGATGAAATAAATATTTGGGAGTTCGACCTTGGCTAATATCAAATCAGCTAAGAAACGTGCTATACAATCAGAGAAACGCCGTCAGCATAATGCTAGCCGACGTTCTATGGTGCGTACATTTATCAAAAAAGTTTATGCCGCTATCGCTACTGGCGATAAAGAAGCAGCACAAAAAGCATTTAACAACATGCAACCTATTGTTGATCGCTATTCTAGCAAGGGCTTGATCCACAAAAATAAAGCTGCACGTCATAAAGCAAATTTAGTGGCACAAATCAAATCAATGTAATTGATTTTGTTAAAAACCGGCTTCAGCCGGTTTTTTTATTACTACTGAAAATGGCTATGGCGGTTTATTAAACGTTTGATCAAATAAGCCAGAAAAATCTTTATTACAGACACGTTGCACTGCTGGATGCTGAATCATACGTTCAGCAAAAATAACATAATATTCTTCTTTTACTTTATCCATATGGCCAATTTCAACAACTTCATTATCTAAGAAAATCTCATTAGCATATAACGATGGTGCGACGAAGATTATATTATGATACATGCCAAATACTTTCATCAAGGCGGCGTCATCAAACTCACCAAGAATTTCTATCTGCAAATTATTATTCTGGATCCAAGAAAGTAGATGACGACCTAACATGGAACGTCGACCAGGGATCAATAATCGCCGCTCTTCCAGACAAAATGGAAAAGGTTTCTCAGGTATTGGCTTGCGACAGAAAAAACTAACCCCACATTCGCCAAGCTTAACGGAAAATAGCCCTTCTTGTTGTGATGAATCAACTGGACAATCAGATAAGATCATATCTAATTTATGTTGACTTAATTGCCCTAATAAAAGCTCATGTGTCGATTCAAAACAACGTAAATGGATCCGCTCATGCTCAACGATAGCCGTTTCAAGAACACGACTAACTAGCCGTTTAGATAAGGCGTCAGCGACACCAACATCAAATAGCAAATTCGATTCACGACTATAATTAACAATATCTTGCATTTCCTGACTTAGCACAAACATTTTATCAGCATAACGAAAAACCAATTGGCCTAACTCTGAAGGAACCAACCCTCTGCCTTGCCTTTTAAATAATTTACCATTCAAACGTTCTTCTAATGCCTTGATCTGACCTGTTATTGTCTGAGGTGTTAAATAAAGTTCTTCAGCGGCACCAACTACGGATCCCTCTTTACAAACATGCCAGAAGTAATAGAGATGATTAAAATTGAGATGCGACATTCTCATATCGATTCCTTTTAGTACCACCAATAACTATTTATATTCGTTATTTTCTTAACATCAGAAGATAAGCGGTCCATTTTATTTTACCTAAACAAGATACTTGTGCTACAAATAAAAATATTGTATTGCGAGCACAAAAATACTATTTATTTCAAAATATAACTTAAAAGTAACTTTATCTTGCCAGATTAGGTATTTTAGCGCTATTAGCTTTCTTCGGTAATACACTATTCAATAATAATAATCCTAAGATGGCAGCTATCGTCGAACCGATTAGGATTCCTAGTCGTGCATAAGTACTAAAATTATCTAAACCCTCAAATGCTAAACTTGCGATAAAAATTGACATGGTAAAACCAATACCACAAAGTACCGAAACAGCAAATATTTGCTTAACATTAATCTTAGCCGGCAATTTGGCAACTCCTAGTTTTAACGCTAGCCAACTAAACAGAAAAATACCCGTTGGTTTGCCAATTAATAAACCTAACGCTACGCCGACCGGTAAGGCACTAACAAGATCGTTTAGCGTAATACCACTTAATTGTATACCTGCATTAGCAAAGGCAAATAATGGCAAAATTAGATAAGCAACCCAAGGATGTAAAAGATGTTCTAATTGTTCAGAAAGTGAATTATTTTGACACCCTTTAAGTGGTATCAAAAAGCCTACGATGACACCTGCTAATGTGGCATGGATGCCTGATTTTAAAATACACACCCATAAGATGATACCAAAAAACAAATAAGCAGAAGTATTCTCTACTTTACGCCAATTCATCCATATTAATGCCAGGATAGAAAGTATAGCTAATCCTAATGCCATAAGAGAAACAGACTTTGTATAAAATAAAGCAATAATGATAATCACACCAAGATCATCAATAATTGCCAAAGCAAGTAAAAATACTTTTAACTCTGTTGGTACACGCTTACCTAATAGCGTCATGATGCCCAGTGCAAATGCAATATCGGTGGCAGCTGGGATCGCCCACCCCTGTCGAGCAATGTCATCAGTAGCATTAAAGAATAGGTATACTATAGCCGGTATCAACATGCCACCTAGTGCAGCAACAGCTGGGAATATAGCTTTATCACGCCCGGCTAACGAACCTTCTACCAATTCTCGTTTAACCTCCAGACCAACAACCAAAAAGAAAATGGCCATTAATCCATCGTTAATCCACAATAAAAAAGGTTTATCAATATTTAATGCGCCAATTTTAATCGCTAGCGGAATATTAAGAAATTGCTGGTAAGTACCTTGCATTGGGCTATTAGCCATAATCAAAGCTAAGATGGCAGCAATAATTAGCAGCACCCCACTTGCGGCTTCTAATTTTAAAAATTGTCGTATAATTGCTGTCATGATTATAACCTCGGTGTTAATTAGAGAAATTAATTTTACGTTAATGTACTAAACTCGGAAAATCAATTTTTTTAGTATAAATAATTCGTATATGCCGAACTATTACAAATAATCTAGACTCTATTTTACTGCTTAGCTGTTTAAAAATTTTATTAATCTGGAAAAATAGTTAGTTCATTTTGCTACCTAAAAAAGCAGGTAATAAAAACCATGTTAATTTGCCTTTGATAAAATTCCATGATGTTGCCAACAATTGTATTGATTTTTGCCAATTAGTTGATTTTGCTGTTGGTTCTATCTCGACTTTATTATTTGTCTTAGATTTTGGTTTTAATGCAATATCTTGACTTGGTTGTATATCTGCGCCTGCTATCTCTGCTATTTTATCCTTCTCTGGTGTTAAACGGTAAACTTGCTGAGAAACGATTATATACTCGTTTTTCTTATCTCTAGTTTCTTTTATTTCTTGATAAACCTAATAAAATACTCTGATTCTTGCCGTGCGAACTCTTACACTAGCTTATTTTCTTTCAGATAAGATTCAATTCGATTTAGCTCTTTTGCGGTCAAGCCTTGTTCATCAATCCTGGTATGGTTCTAAGTCTATAACACTAGTTTTTTCTCAATATTTAGCTTTTCATCATCTTTAATTTCGATAATTTCTTGATTTATATTTTTATTTATCAGCATAGATTTTAGTTCTATTAAATCACTAATATTTTCAGTTACTAAACTACCTAATTCTTTTGTATCTTTTGTATCTTTTGTATTTTTTTATATGCTGAATGCAATCTGTCCACAGCTGCCTAAATTTGATTATATTTGCTACATCTATCTTATCTAAATTGACCGCAACAAATTCTCGATTAAAAATCGCTTTTAATTCATTCTTGCTGATAGAACAACACTGAAGCCGCCGCAATCAATTTTTTATTAATTTTATAGTCGGTGTTATGTTTTTTAGCTTCAGATTGCAATCCATTAATTAATTCTTTTTTCAAATAATGTTCGCAATTTTGCTCCGTTATCACTGTCTTGTGAAAAGAAAACTGTCTAAAAAAATTTCTGATACTCATTTCCAAACGATGTTGACGATGTTGACATAACTATTCTATTTCCTATCCAATAAATTAATTAAAAATTAAACTAAATTGTATAGAAAATTCTGTTAAATTCACGTTTAACTTGCTAAAATTAATCTTAATTTATTTTTTAAAAAAATTAACCAGAAAATTTGCATAAAACCAGCAAAATTAAAAATTTTAACCAACTAAAATAAATCCTATTAATTATTACTTTTATAAAAAATCTTAGTTATTTTTTTATTGCTCAAATCAAATTGAATAATATTATTTTCCGGTAATAAAAAAGCATCGATCGTTAACTATCGATGCTCTATTAATTTAGCTAAATAATATTACTTGGTCAGATCATCAAAAAACTTTTTCACACTATCTAAGAAACTTTTTGAGCGAGGGCTGTTCTTACCATCGCTTTCACCGTTCAAGGATTCACCAAACTCTTTCAACAGTGTTTTTTGTTTTTCATTTAGTTTAACCGGGGTTTCCACCACAATACGGCACATTAAATCCCCCGTCGTACCACCACGAACAGACTTAACGCCTTTTCCTTTCATGCGGAAAATTTTTCCTGTTTGTGTTTCAGGTGGAATTTTGAGACTTACTCGACCATCAAGTGTCGGTACATCAATTTCGCCACCTAGTGCTGCACTCGCAAAGTTAATTGGCACTTCACAATATAAATTATTACCATCACGCTCAAAAATAGCATGTCTTGCGATATTGACCTGAACATATAGATCTCCGGCAGAAGCTCCATTCTCACCAGCCTCACCTTCACTGTTTAAACGAATACGATCACCGACATTAACCCCGGGTGGAATTTTTACTGATAAAGTTTTGTATTTCTCTATTCGGCCATAGCCATGACATTTAATACAAGGCTCTTTGATAATTTGACCACGACCATGGCAAGTTGGACAAGTTTGCTGAACAGCAAAAAATCCTTGCCGGATCTGAACCTGGCCTGCGCCATGACAAGTTGAGCAAGTTTCTGGCTTGGTGCCTGGTTTAGTACCACTTCCATTGCAAACATCACATTTTTCTAAAGTCGGAATACGGATCTCTTTGGTTACACCACGAACTGCTTCTTCTAAGGTTAATGTGATTTCGTATTGAAGATCTGCCCCGCGAGCCGAGCGCTGGCGCCTGCCACCACCAAAGATATCACCAAATACATCACCAAAAATATCACTAAAATCAGCGCCAGAAGCAAAACCTCCGCTAAAACCTCCGCCCATGCCACCTTGTTCAAAAGCCGCATGCCCATACTGATCATAAGCAGCGCGTTTTTGTGCATCAGTTAAAATTTCATAAGCTTCTTTAATTTCCTTAAACTTACTTTCAGCTTGCTTATCACCCCGATTACGATCTGGATGATATTTCATTGCCAGACGTTTATATGCTTTTTTGATCTCTTTCTCGTCAGCCGTTTTAACAACGCCTAAAACTTCATAATAATTTCTTTTTGCCATATTTATTTTACCCTTAACACACGCAAACGGGCGTAGAGTCCCCCCAACGCCCGTACCCGGTTTTCAGTAACACAGGAAATAATCCTAACCTTCGTCACTGTGCCCGCTAAGGGCCACTATTTTTTATCTTCATCCTTATCGTTGACTTCTTCAAATTCAGCATCAACAACATTATCATCCTGTTTAGGTTGAGCGTCTACAGCCGCACCTGCTGCACCTGCTTGAGCCTGCTGTTGAGCTAACTCAAGTAGTTTGGCAGAAGCTTGCACTAAGGCTTGAATTTTCGCTTCAATCGCTGTTTTATCTTCACCTTTGCCCGCTGTTTCCAACTCAGAAATGGCTTTTTCTATGTTAGTTTTATCATCAGCAGGTAACTTATCACCAGCTTCTTCAATTTGTTTACGTGTACCATGCATCAATTGATCAGCCTGATTACGTACCTGAACTAACTCTTCAAACTTACGATCTGCTTCCACATTTGCTTCTGCATCATTTACCATTCTTTGGATCTCATCTTCTTTCAGCCCAGAAGATGCCTTGATGGTAATGTTTTGCTCACGGCCAGTATTCTTATCTTTAGCTGACACATGTAAAATACCATCAGCATCAATATCAAAAGTAACCTCAATTTGTGGCATGCCACGTGGAGCCGGTTGAATACCATCCAAATTGAACTGTCCTAATGATTTATTATCACTAGCGCGTTTACGTTCGCCTTGCAATACATGTATGGTTACTGCCGACTGGTTATCTTCTGCCGTTGAAAACACCTGACTATGCTTGGTTGGAATAGTGGTATTCTTGGCAATCAATGTTGTCATTACACCACCCATGGTTTCAATACCTAAAGATAGTGGCGTGACATCAAGTAACAAGACATCTTTAACATCGCCGGCTAACACACCACCTTGTACTGCAGCACCGATAGCAACTGCTTCATCAGGGTTGACGTCTTTACGAGGCTCTTTACCAAAAAAATCGGCAACCGCTTTTTGTACCATCGGCATACGCGTCTGACCACCAACAAGAATGACGTCATTAATATCATTAACATTTAAACCCGCATCTTGCAGTGCAACTTTCACCGGCTCCATTGAGCGTTTAACCAAATCTTCAACTAGTGATTCAAGTTTTGCCCGAGTCACCTTAATATTCATATGCTTCGGACCACTTGCATCTGCAGTAATATAAGGCAGATTAACATCAGTCTGCTGAGCGGAAGAGAGCTCGATTTTAGCTTTCTCTGCCGCTTCTTTTAAACGTTGCATTGCTAGCGGATCATTGCGTAAATCAAAACCTTGCTCTTTCTTAAATTCATCAACCAGATAATTGATCAGGCGATTATCGAAATCTTCACCACCTAAATGAGTATCACCATTAGTTGCCAGCACTTCATAAGTTTTTTCACCATCGACATCATCAATTTCAATAATTGAAATATCAAAAGTACCACCACCCAAGTCATACACTGCAATAGTACGGTTACCTACTTCACGATCTAAACCATAAGCAAGCGCCGCTGCGGTTGGTTCGTTAATAATACGTTTTACATCTAAACCAGCAATACGGCCTGCATCTTTAGTTGCTTGACGCTGAGCATCATTAAAATAAGCAGGTACGGTAATAACAGCTTCAGTAACTGGTTCACCCAGATAATCTTCGGCCGTTTTTTTCATTTTCTTTAGAACCTCAGCAGAAACCTGAGGAGGAGCCATTTTCTGCCCTTTAACATCCAACCAAGCATCACCATTATCTGCCGCAATGATTTTATAAGGCATAATAGAAACGTCACGTTGAACTTCTTCATCTTCAAACCGACGGCCTATCAAACGCTTAATAGCAAAAAGTGTATTTTGTGGATTAGTCACTGCTTGCCGTTTTGCCGGCTGACCCACAAGAATTTCACCATCTTGGGTATACGCAATAATAGAAGGTGTGGTACGATCACCTTCGCTATTTTCCAACACACGTGCACTTGCGCCATCCATAATAGCTACACAAGAGTTAGTTGTACCCAGGTCAATCCCGATAATTTTACCCATCTAAACGCCTCCAAAGGGAATTCTTAACCAATCTAGTTACCAACCTATATGAGGCTCAATTAAGTTTTTTTCAAGGGATTTTTTCCCTAACCTCAAAAAAATCTACCTAACAAGACACCTGGTGACAGGTTGATAGATTGACCATTGGTAACTACGCTTTTCATTAAAATGGGGACATAAAAATATTCATCAAGGGGAGAGTAAAAAAATTTATTTTATATAGAAAGTCATTTTAATCTTTGTTTTGCTGCAAACACTACCTATTTACTTGCTTTTCTCAAGCCCTAATAGCATATATTAATTTATATGATATTGAATTATATATATTTAATGACATCTTAGAGGAATGTATGAGTTCAAATAATATTGCCAATCCAGGTCGATTAGGTTTGATGTGTTTTAGTATGATAACTATTTTACTAAATATTCATAATGCAGTTTTTTTTCCATTAACTTCCGTGATACTTAGTATGGGTATCTTTTATGGCGGTATTGCCCAAGTTATTGCCGGTATTTCTGAGTTTAAAAAAGGAAATACATTTGCAGCAACAGCATTCTCTTCTTATGGCCTGTTTTGGCTAAGCTTAATTAGGTTAGTGATGCTTTATGAGATCGCATTGGCGTAAGTAACACAACTGATTTTCTGGCCGTTTACCTAGCACTTTGGGGTATCTTTACCTTAATTTATGTTTTTCGCTACGTTAAAAGCTAATCTCGCACTACAATTCGTTTTTGCCAGCCTAACGGTACTCTTTGCCCTGTTAGCGATTGGTAATATGTATGAAGACCAAACCGTGCTTACCATTGCTGGTTTCGAAGGCATTATTTGTGGAGCAAGTGCTTTTTATCTTGCGATGGCAGAAGTCATCAATGAACAATTTGGCCGCACTATATTACCTATTGGTAATAAATCGTAAATAGCATCTAGCACTATTAATAAAGCAGTTTTATACTGTTTATTAGCTATTAAAAGCGATATTCACCTTAGCTGGTCCGCTTCACTACTAAGTGCAAATCTAACCAAAACTAGCAAGTCAATGATTACAAAAAACTTCAAGTAAAGAATGACTACCCATCATCATTAAATTTCAAACTAAACCTCACACCTGGCCAGTAACTTTTAGGCGGCTCTCTGAATAGTATAGTCCATTGCTTTGGTAAGGATTAGGGTTGGTACTATTGCCAATCGCATCGGACACTATGACAAATATGAAGAGATGCTGGATTTAAAAACAGATAGTTATTTATCGCAATTCAAATTAACTGCCATTTTAATAATTGGCCAAATCATTCACTCTGCTAAAAACACCAAGTTAAACAACTTTATCGCATGGCTGATTTAAGTCGAAATGCTTTAATAACTTTGAGATCAGTTTCAATATAGGGACCATCTAATAATTGAATGCAGTAAGGCAAGCTGGCAAAAATACCGGCAACGATTTCTGTTCCTTGATCATCTTTAAACCTGCTAATGTTTCTGTAATTGACTTAGGTTGTCCTGGTAAATTCAAAATCAATGTTTGCTTGCGGATCACGCCAACTTGTCGTGAGAGGATCGCCGTCAGCACAAAATGCAAACTTATTTGCGCATTTGTTCACCGAAACCGGGCATTTCCCAATCGGTAATCGCTAACGTCGCATCCGGCGTTACATCACGCAGAGCTGGCCCAGTGCACCAGTGGTTAAAACAAATGACAAGCCAACTCATCAACTAATTCACACAGTGTATTTTTAATAATTATTTATTCATCAGGGATCAAAAGTGGCTCAATAACAAAAGCGTTTTAAGGGCTGTTGAAAACCAATTTTCAAGCGCAGGGATCCCCTGATCTTGATAAATTCCATTTGCTGTCCGAATCTGAAACAGAAACCAAACCTATCCGCAACTTATCCATAAGATCCTCAAAAATTCGATATTGTAAATATTGTAAACAAGAGGCAAATAATAAACCTAGACAACTTATGCATAGCTAAACAAAAGTGTAAACAATATTATTGACTGGTCTTTGCCGCCTATTAAGCAAGCAAAATAAAAAGGAAAAAGTCTAGTAAGATAACTCACTCGACTTTTACCTTATAACAGAGAAATATCAATTACAGCTGATGAGCAACCATTTTTTCCAATTTTTCCTGATCGATAGCAAATTTACGAATACCATCAGCCAGTTTGTCTGTTGCCATTGCATCAGCATGATGTTGCCAATAGAATTCCGCTTCGGTCATTGGTAGCGGCCGTGGCTGAATTTGGCCATTGAATTCCAATTTGCGAACAACTTCACCTTGTGACTCAGCAAGTTCTTTAAGCAATTCCGGAGAAATCGTTAAACGGTCACAACCTGCCAATTGCAAAATTTCACCACTGTTACGGAAACTTGCTCCCATCACTACCGTTTTATAGCCATGCTGCTTATAATAATTGTAAATTTGTGTAACTGAAATGACGCCAGGATCTTCTTGCGGCGCATACTCTTTTGTCTCAGTATTCGCTTTATACCAATCAAGAATGCGACCGACAAAAGGCGAAATCAGATAAACACCGGCTTCAGCACAAGCTCGTGCCTGAGCAAACGAGAATAACAAGGTCAGATTGCAATTAATACCCTCTTTTTCCAACTGCTCTGCCGCGCGGATCCCTTGCCAGGTTGAAGCCAGCTTTATCAAAATACGATCATTTTTAATGCCGGCATTATTATAAAGTTCAATTATGCGGCGAGCTTTTTTAATACAAGCATCGCTATCATAGGAAAGACACGCATCAACTTCTGTTGAAATTCGTCCTGGAATTAGCTGTAGGATTTCTAATCCAATATTAACTGCTAATTTATCACATGCATCAATGATTTGTTGCTCACGTGAATGACTTTGTCCACGCGCCCATGTGATCGCTTCATCAATGAGTGCCTGATATTCTGGGATCTGAGCCGCATTAAGGATCAAAGAGGGGTTAGTTGTTGCATCCTCGGGCTTATAAAGCTTCATTGCACTAATATCTCCCGTATCTGCCACAACCGTCGTTATTTTACGTAAAGAGGTTAATTTATCGGTCATTTTTTAATCCCGTCGTTATTGAGATGAAGCCGAGGCCCAAAATTCTATCTTTCTGTGATAATATCACGCATTGATATCACAACAAATAAATTTACCAACCATTGTTATTGATAACAAATTAAGCTTGCTATTTTTCACACGATACTGTCGTTTAAATAGCAATAATTAACGTTAAATGCTACAAATAACCCCAATGATAGCAATTCTCTATTTTGATAAAGTCGCTTATTTCTGAATTTTACTGGGTATTAATTATGCTTATCACAATTTCACCAGCCAAAACTCTCGATTATGAAAGTCCACTTGCTACTACTGAATATAGCCTACCAACCCTGTTATCACAGGCAGAACAATTGATTCAGATCTGCCGTAAACTTACGCCAGCAGAAATTGCAAGTCTAATGCATATTAGTGATAAGTTAGCTGGTTTAAATGCGGCTCGTTTTGAACAATGGAAAACTAATTTTACCTTAGAAAATGCCCGGCCCGCTATCCTAGCTTTTAAAGGCGATGTATACACCGGTATGCAAGCAGAAAGCTTCACGCCTGAAAATTTCCGCTTTGCGCAAAAACATCTTCGCATTCTATCCGGTTTATATGGTGTATTACGCCCACTTGATCTGATACAACCATACCGTTTGGAAATGGGAACGAAATTAAACAACAAACATGGAAAGGATATTTATGCCTTTTGGGGGGATATTATTACTGAAAATCTTAATCAAGCACTAAGCAAACAAGGTAATAATATTTTGATCAATTTAGCATCAGATGAATACTTTAAAGCAATTAATAACAAAAAACTGGACGCATATGTTGTCAAACCTATTTTTCTGGATGAGAAACACGGAAAATATAAATTAGTCAGTTTTTATGCTAAAAAAGCCCGCGGTTTAATGAGTCGTTTTATTATTCAAAATCAACTAAAAAATATTGAACAACTAACTGAATTTAACCTAGTCGGTTATCAATTTGATAGTGCGGCTTCTAAAGATAACGAATTAGTCTTCAAACGCTCACAACATGGGTAAAAATGGAAGCGCACACTTCCATTTTGAGGCATTATTAGTTAGGAGCAAGCGTGAAAAAAATTGACGTAATAAAGCGAAATCAAATCGACTGATAATTTATGGGATAATATCGGTAATTTAGCCCGTTCAGCTAAAACCGTCGATAATGGTAATTTTTTACCTAAAATACGCTCGACACTCTGTTTAAATTTTGCTGGATGTGCAGTACTTAAAACAGACCGTATTCATTATCTTGTAACTGATCGTAATATACGATATGCAACAGCAGCATGTGGCTCGGAAATATAGCCTTTACTATCTAATTGTTGAAGCGTTTTTACCGTCATTTGATCATCAACAACACCATAACTAAACTCATCAAGTCTCCATTGCTGGCGTTGGAAAAGCGCCTCTATGCGTGGCCAATTATTTGGCTGGCTGACATCCATCGCATTAGACAGAGTTGCTATCGTCTGATGTGACAACCATTGACCTTCAGACAGATAACGGGGAACAGTATCATTAACATTAATCGTAGCAATAAAACGTTTCACCTGTAACCCCATCGTTTTCGCCAGTAAGCCGGCGGTTTAATTACCAAAATTACTACTAGTACTAAAATAACTAACTGCTGACGCTTTTCCACCGGTAGCTGGGCAACGGCTTCAAAATAATAACAAATCTGTGTCAACAAACGGCTAATGTTAATAGAATTAGCCGAAGTAAGACCTAATGCGCGATTTAATTCTTTATCATCAAATGCCATTTTACTAATGTTTGGCAATTATCAAAGTCATCCTTGATTGCAATAGTGTGTATATTTTCCCTAAGGTACAAAATAACTTCTCCTGTAAGGAGCTGATTTTATTTTCTATATAGAGAATAACTAGCTGAACATTATTGAGACGATAAAAAGCATGAGCTACAGCAGTGCCGGTATTGCCTGAAGTAGTGGTTAAAATAGTGATAGGTTATCACGGGCAATTTATGCTAATATTTGTGCCATAAATCGCCCACCAAAATCTTTGAATGCCAGTGTGGGACCATGATACAGCTCCAGGCTAGCAATAATTTCTTCTAATGGCCTAACAACTAATGGAAAATTAAACACCTTTTTTACACACTCTGTCAGCATCTCAAACAAATTTCATCGCCAATATAGGCTGATAAAATATGGCTACTGCGGGTGATAAAATCGGACTGCAACCATTCAGTTATCACTTCATGACTCAGTTTTGGTAATTCAACTGGGAAAAAAAGACCCTGTTTTTCACCAAGCTCTTATTTAACTGCCTGCACAAAACTGACCTGTTCACCTTGATTTTTTAAATTATATAATCTCATTTTTAGTCTATCACTCTTGCACCCGTTGGATCTAAACGACACATATGCACAAAATCTGCTTTATTTTGTAGATAACGTTGTGTCAACCATTGCTTTACTTTTTCAGCAGTTTTTCATGGCAAATAGCAAATAATGTCAGCCCTGAGCCAGAAATACCACAAGCAACAGCGCCGACATTTTTTACTTTCTCGCTCTCGCTGGCTGATCGAAAACTGGGCAATATTTAAGCTCGATAAGATTCAACAATCATATCCTACAGCATGTCAATCGCTAAATCTGTTTGCTGAGGATGACAAGCACGAATGAAACTGGCTAATAATCGACCATGGTTAACCATATCCTGCCGTGTATAATGGCTAGGTAAAATAGCCCTCGCTTCTGCGGTGGCAATCTTGATCCCCAGGTAAGCCATGACCTAAATCTAATCAACAAAAATAGGAATTGATTGGCTGATAATATTATTGTGTTCGACGACCAGCTGCATACCGCCCAAGTAACGTGGCACAACATTATCATAGTGAATACTTCCAGCTATACAGTCTTCCAGTTGTCCCATCATTAATAACAGCCTATTTTTATCAAAAGGGCAGCTGGCATATTCATTTAATGCCATTAGTGCTGCTACCACCGAACAGGCACTAGAGCCTGAGCCATTTTTTTCCAATGTCATTTCAACATTGATTGACTCGCCCAGAAATTGAAAAAACAGCTGCCATGCTTGATAAACGATATTTTGTTGTGGCTGTGGTGGTAATTTGCTAACAAAAGATCCTCTATTTGTCAAATTAAACTTATCTGCTTTGACTACAGAGACACAATCGCCTAATTGCTTATTGTCTACCGGGGAGATAGCAGCACCCAATACATCAAATCCGACACTCACATTGCCAATCGATGCTGGTGCATAAACTTTAACCATTTTATGCTCCTAATTTCCATGTTAATGCCCGTAATATATCGGCAAAAACACCCGCTGCAGTAACATCATTACCGGCACCATAGCCTCTTAGTATTAATGGAATTGGTTGATAATAACGGGTATAGAATGCCAAAGCATTTTCACCATTTTTAACTTTATTATAGTGGATTATGTTCATCGACGGCCACCATTTTTACCCAACAACGACCATCTTTTATTAAGCTGACATAACGCAGCACTTTTCCCTCTGCTGCCACTTGAGCAACCCTCATTTTAATGATCATGATCTAATTCGGTTAAGCGTTGAAGAAAACTGTTAACGTCCCCACTAACATCGAAAGAAATAGGTAATATAGGTTCAATTTCAATATCACTAAGCTCTAAACAATAACCAGCTTCACGGACAAGGATCAGTAATTTACGTGCAACATCCCTACCGGAAAGATCGTCACGAGGATCCGGTTCAGTAAAACCTTTTTCTTTAGCTAATCTTGTCGCTTGCGATAATGAGATACCTTCATCAAGTAAGCCGAAAATGTAGGATAGTGAACCAGAAAGAATGCCACTAAACTGAAGCAGTTCATCACCGGCATTGAGCAAATTCTGTAAATTTTCAATGACCGGTAAACCAGCACCAACATTGGCCTCATACAGAAATTTACGCTTTGATTTCTCGGCAACTAAACGGATCTGACGATAATAATCCATGCTATCTGTATTGGCTTTTTTATTTGGCGTAACAACATTAAATCTTACCTTGAGCAAAAAGGCATAGTGCTTCGTTATTTGCTGATCTGAGGTACAATCAACGATAATTGGATTTAGAAAACAATGTTTAGCTGGTAATTGGCATAGAGCACTTAAACTAAGATATTGTTTAGATTGGGCTAATTGGATTTGCCAATTAGCCAGCGTTAATACTTTAAATATCAGTTAACATTACCTGCGAATTAGCAATTACACAAACTCGCAGAGCAATATGTTTCTTTTGAAACCAATTTTGTTACCGATGAATTTGTTCAAGTAAAGCACTGCCAACACCAACAATAAAAACATCGATAATTTGATCGGTGTTAAATAACATTTGGTGATATAACTGCACGCCAATTGTAGTCATTTTATTATCAATCACGGCAGAAATTGAACACTCAGAAGAGCCTTGTGCAATAGCAATAATATTAATATTGCCGCGGGTTAAAGCAGAAAAAAGCGCGCCGATATTCCCTTGAAAGTTCGCATACCATCACCGACTAGCGAAATAATAGCCAGCTGCTCAATGATATCAAATGCTGCCAGTAAACCTTCTTTTAATTCTAAATAAAACTCTTCATTCAGCGCCTTAAATGCCTGTGATAATTGATCTTGATGCAGACAAAAACTAATACTGTACTCAGAAGAAGATTGGGTAATTAATATAATTGAAATTCCCTTGGGCGACATAGCATAAAAGACGCGGGCAGCCATGCCCTTCATACCTGACCCAGAGACATTGATCATCGCCATATTATTTAGGCTGGTGATCCCTTTAATTGGTATACTTTTACTGTTTTCAACATTGGGAATTAAAATGCCATTGCCATTAGGGGCTAGAGCATTTTTAATTAAACAAGGAATTTGAAACTGGGTAATTGTAGCGATAGTTCGAGGATGGAGTACCTTAGCGCCAAAGTAGGAGAACTCCATTGCTTCCTGATAAGATATTTCTGTTAGCAAGTGGGCATCTGGCACGATACGAGGATCTCAAGTATAAACACCATCCACATCCGTCCAAATTTCACAATAATCAGCTCGTAAGCATGCGGCGAGCACAGCAGCGGAATAATCTGAGCCATTGCGTCCTAATATTACCGGTTCATTTTGCACATTACCGGCCGTAAAACCTGCCATTAAGAATAAGATGATAATTAGGAATATTCAAAGCCTTAATACGCTGGCTGGATTCCCGAATATTGACTGTCGCACTCAGATAATGCCCTTCAGAAAATAAATTTTTTACCGGATCAATAATCGTTATTGAGTAACCACGTGCACACAATATAGAGGCCATAATAGCGATTGAAATTTTTTCGCCACGGCAAATTAAGCCAGCATGAATACTTTCTGGACATTGCTCCAATCCTAATAACGAAATACCCTGAAATATTTGCTGAATTTGAATAAATTCATCTTCAATTAATTGCTTGATTTTTTCATATGCAAAATTAGATTTTTTTTCTTTCAACCTACTGAGTAAGGAAGAAAAAATCTCATTAGCCTCTTCGATATGCACAGTAATATCTTTTCCCACCGTCGCCGCTTCAATCATCGCAGCAAGATAATCCGTGATCTTAGCTGGTACTGACAAAACTAATGCAACTGGTCCCTCGCTAAATTTATCCGCTACTATATTTGCAAAGTTAAGCATTTTACTATCGTTTGTAACCGACGTTCCACCAAATTTGAGCACACACACTTGGTTTCCCTCCTGAAATTGGGTTAAAAAAAACCCGCATCATTTGCTTGGATGCGGGCTTTATGTTCGATTTAGATTTTAGTTATGCGTCAGCCCCCATAACCAATGGTTACGGTAGTGGTAATAATGGTGGTATTGAAGTTAATCTTACGCATCACTGTCCTAACTATCTATCCAAAAAACGTTTAGCTATTAGCTATATACTGGATACTGGTTAAAACAATTTTAATGCAAAATCAAATAATTTGTTCTTTAATCACTAAAAGCAATTAAATATATTTGTTTCCTTATTTTAAGCAACTATTGCAAACAAGAATACATTGCACTTTAAGCAGTTAAAAAAATATCCATAACCGAATAAACAAGAATTTTTATCTATTTCAATAAGCAATGCTTGTATGTTAACTTGGATAAACAATAATATGTGTGAGGCGTTGATATTTTCATATAAATTAAATTAGCGTCTATTTTAATATAAATACAATATTTTATGACACAAAAAATCATATAATTTAAGTAATAATCTTTATAATAGCTTTATTTTGATTTTGACGTGTATAAACAAAAATCATTTTTTTAGGTGGTAAATAGCTTTTTAGCTGTTATATTGCTGTTAACACAAAATGAGAAAAAAATTGTTTAGTAAATTTCTTTTAGGTTCGTCATAATTGTTTTTTTGTTACAAAAAATTTATATGAACTTTAATGATATTCGCTAAGCTTTCATTAGTATTATAAAATGAAATTAGATAAAACATGCTCTTGAAACATTAGTGTGTAGATCTGGTAATTTATATTGTAGAGAGTTAGGTAGCACATATGCAAACCCCACATATTTTGATTGTTGAAGACGAGATTGTCACACGCAATACCTTAAAAAGCATTTTCGAAGCAGAAGGCTATATTGTGCATGAAGCTACTGATGGTGCCGAAATGCACAATATTTTATCTGATAATGATATTAACCTTGTCATTATGGATATTAATTTGCCAGGCAAAAATGGTCTGCTACTTGCACGTGAATTACGTGAGCAAGCTCATGTTGCGCTGATGTTTCTTACCGGACGTGACAATGAAGTTGATAAGATATTAGGATTAGAAATTGGGGCCGATGATTATATTGTTAAGCCTTTCAACCCTCGTGAATTAACAATTCGGGCACGAAATTTACTTTCCCGCACAATGAATCTTTGCAAAATCGGCGGGGAGCGTCGCGAGGTTGATAGCTATAAATTTAATGGCTGGGAACTTGATATTAATAGCCGCTCTTTAATTAGCCCTGTTGGTGATCAATATAAATTACCGCGCAGTGAATTCAGAGCTATGTTACACTTCTGTGAAAATCCTGGTAAAATTCAAACACGGGCCGAACTCTTGAAAAAAATGACAGGGCGTGAATTAAAACCCCACGACAGAACCGTTGATGTGACTATCCGCCGTATTCGTAAACACTTTGAATCCATACCGGATACACCAGAAATTATTGCCACCATCCATGGTGAAGGTTATCGTTTCTGTGGTGATATTGAAGAATAAATATAAAATATTAAACCCCTTTTATTTAGATCGGGGTTTTAATAAATATATTAATGCCACGGCATAATTGGCTCGGCACTAATAGCATTTTTAGGAGAGCCATCAATTATTTTGTCTGAACAAGTTAGATAAATAAGCGCATTCCGTTGTTTATAGTAAAAACGTACTACTTGCAGTCTTTTAAAAATTGATGAAGTACGTTTTTGAAAAATAACTTGCCCCTTTTTATTATTTAATTTTATTATCTATAATTATTGGCCCAACCTGTTGGCAAGAAATTGCTGCAAGCAGTATCTTCTGCCAGGCCTAAACCTCCTTTAATACCGCCTGTTTTTGCCCGACTCAAATAACAAGTTATATTGTTAATATCTGGATCATCAAATGCTTCAATAACAATTTTATTATCAGGACCAAAAATTTAAATACAGTATCAACAGAATCAATTTCTTCCGCAAGAAATTGTATTCGGTAGAAAAAATATTATTAAAATAGAGAGTAACTTTGTTAAAGTTAGCATGATATTAATTTTCCTTAATAAGACTCATTTAATAAAAAAATTATTTTTACATTATTAATATCTATAAAAATAATAAAATAGCTATATAAAGCAACCTATTATTAAATGGATGTTTATTATAAAGTCTTTATACTATTTATAGGTGATTATTTTAATCAGGTACTTCTATGGATCAAAACAATATTATCCGCGATTTATTATATTGGATCGATACACATTTAGATCAACCGCTATTTCTCAATAACGTCGCGGCTAAAGCAGGTTATTCAAAATGGCATTTACAGCGGATGTTTAAAAACATCACTCAGCAAGCGATCGGTTCTTACATCCGCGCTCGTCGACTTTCCCGTGCAGCTGTTGCCCTTAGACTAACTAGCCGACCAATTCTTGATATTGCATTACAATACCGTTTTGATTCACAGCAAACGTTTACCCGCGCTTTTAAAAAACAATTTGGTATTACACCTGCCCTCTATCGTCGTAGCGAAGAGTGGTGCGCTACAGGGATGCAACCGCCAATTACATTAGAACCACAATCACTAAAAGTGGCCTTTGTCACACTGGTATCTAAACATTTAATGGGAATAGAGCAAACCTGCTCTTATATAATTAGAAGAATGGTTTACTGCCTGTGCCGAAATGCGCAAACATTTCTGGCAATATTACCGAGAAAAAGCCAAGCTTATTCCTGAGGAAGTTTATGGTTTACATCATGTCGTACATAGCTCAGAAAAGGATGATGAACAAACTGTTTTATATATTACCGCAGTAGAACTGCAATATGCTAATAACGATAATAATTTATATCAATTGATTATTATTGAAGGCTGTGATTATGCCCGATTTACTTTTGAAGGAACAACCAAAAGTAACCCGCAACAATTTCTGTATATGATTTATGATGTCTATATGCCTCAACTCAATTTAACTCGTCGTGCCGGACACGATATTGAACATTATCAACTCAAAGATCCTAATCATCCTGGATGTAATTATAATGATCCAGAAAATCATATGGTCGTGTTTGATTATTTTGTGCCGATCAAAAGAACACCTTCCTTCCTCTGAGTCTATTTGATTATAAATGTTGCTATATCATTAAATCCAAGGGATTTTTCCCTTGGCAAAATTTTCAGCCACCTTTAAATATTACCACATTAGATTTGCTGTTCATCTAATGCGGGCTCAAGTTAAATGAGCAATATCCCCTGCTGTTTCTAATACCCAGCCATTGGCTAAACAAGGCGTCTCCTGATAATATTCTACCTTGGAAATAGAACAGTTACGTAAACGTAAACGCCTTTCAGCATAAGTCGGTATACCAAGTATACGATTAAGCAGTGCTCCTAAGCCTATTCCGTGACTAACCAATAGAGGTATACTCCCTGCTGGTAAAGAACGGCAATGTTCCAAAGCAGCAAACATGTGTCCCGTTATCTCTCCCATTGATTCGCCTGCTGGAATACGTGCCCCAGGAGAACCATTAACCAAACTCCGACACCAACACTCTTCTTCATCACTCAACGTACTAACTTGCACGCCCTTCAAGTATTCCCATATTTAATTCCCGTAAGCGCGGCTCAAGAGTTATGTTACAATGGCAAACTTGCGCGATAATTTCTGCTGTTTTCTGCGTGCGTCCTAAGTCGCTGGATAAAATATTGGTTATACCAATTGATTTAACTCTTTCAGCAACCAATTTAGTTGTTTTATACCAACTTCAGTCAGTGGGCTGTCAGATTGAACCACCACGGAAATCTTGGAGACTAACTAGTTAGTCAAAAGGAGAACCAAATATCGTCTAATCGTT
>JBGDCZ010000002.1:0-92477 GCA_048493715.1 Arsenophonus endosymbiont of Dermacentor nuttalli
GTTTGTTGTTTAAATGCACGGAATAAAAACTCTCCAATAAACCCGGGGTGGTTCATAACACCGATACCACCAATGATCAGAGAAATAATAGCGACCAACGTTAAGAGTAACTGGAGTGTATTTGTCGTTTTTTCTATTGTTTTAATCAAGATATCAAAATTGTAGGTAAATATATCCTTTTCCCCATGTAGCACCGTTAACAATCGTGTCAACTGTTGTTCTGTTTCCGATGAACTATATCCCTCTTTGATCCTGATATCGAGATTATCAAAATAAGAACGATTCATCAGACGGCTACTCATGGTAGTATGAGGCATCCAAATCTGTAGCATATTGCTATTGCCATAAATTGACTTGTGTTCTGCTGCCACACCAACGATGGTAACCAGCATATTTCAACTAACATTATTTCACCAACGACTTGTTCTTGCTGAGGAAAAAATCTATTTTTGGTATTTTGATCGATGACTATAACTTAAGCATTGTGCTTAACCATATCGTTTGTCAGTCTTATCCCTTGACTCAGTGGCATCGCATAAACATCAAAATAAGACTCTGCAATGCCAGATGCTCTAGCAACTGAATTTTGACTACCATAACGTAAACGAACATCAGTACCCATTTTACCTGATATAGCAAAAACATATGGCTGCTTCTGGATCGTACCGACATCGCTTATTGTGAGAGCTTGTCGATCTTCTGGGCTGGTGTTAGCAAAGCTTTCACCTGGCGGCATTACCAATGACCAAAATACTCACGACAGAAGCAATACCAATGATGATACCAAACATCGTCAATAATGTGAGTATTTTATTAATTAATATTGCTCGCCATGCCATCAGCACCGCTTCTCTAAAATGATTAAACAACTGCATAACTGATATTTTCTGCTGCTTAGCTGAGGAAATCGTCGGCACTAGTTTTGCTGGCTCACGTCGCACTGAATTACTAATAATTTTACCATTTTTAATTTCAATCACCCGCTGAGCCTGCTCTGCTAACTGCATATTATGGGTAACCAGAATCACGGTATATCACTGTTAACATAGTTGTTTAAAAATAGCAATAACTTCATCGCCGGAATGACTATCCAACGCTCCAGTGGTTCATCAGCTAAAATAATTTGCCCACCATTTATCAATTCTCGAGCAATACTGACTCTTTGCTGTTGACCACCAGACAATTGCGCTGGATAAAATTTAATGTGGTCACGCAAACCAAGCCGTGTTAATAACACGATTGCACGTTTACGCCGCTCATGCTGACATGTGCCTGCATAAATAGCCGGCATTTCAACATATTGCTCAGTAGTCAAATAAAATAACAAATGATAACGCTGGAAAATAAAACCAAAATATTCCCGACGTAAAGCAGAAAGTTGCTCATCATTCAGTTCAGCAATATTTTGTCCGGCTATATAATATTCGCTATAACTTCGTTTATCTAAATAACCAAGAATATTATTAAAGTTGATTTTCCTGATCCGGATACATCAGCAATTGCCGGCATTTACCGTCAAAGAAATATTTTGTAGCGCCCCCACCTGCTGTTCACCTAATCGATAATTACGACCGATATTACGCAATTCAAGTAATGCACTCATTTTTTTATCCTTTTGATGTCTCAAGGTTGGTGATTACCCAGTCACCTTCAGAAAGACCGGAAATAATTTCAGCATCAGTATAATTTCGCGTAGCAATTTCGACTTTTTTTGCACTTCTTTACCATTTTTATAGCAACCCTATATTGGTTAGCCGCAATTTTTTCTCGTAATGCGGATAATGGCACAATCAACACATTTTTATGTAATTCCAGTTGAATTTTAATTTGAGCAGTCATTTGTAGTTTTAAAATATGTTGTGGATTGGGTACCTCAAAGCGGGCAATAAAAAATTGCATCATTAACTTCTTGTGGGGTAGGCAAAATATCTTTTAAAACACCATCAAAAGTTTTATCTGGTGCCCCAAGAATAGTAAAAGAAGCTTTTTGCCCCGGTTTAAGATTAATGATGTCAGCTTCTGAAGCTTGTGCTTTAACTAACATAGTATCCAGATCAGCTAATGTCATGATGGTCGGCGCTTCTTGGGCAGCGATTACCGTTTGTCCCTGTAATGTTTTAATGTTAGTAACAATCCCTAAGTGGAGCCGTAGGATGGGTATACTTTAAATTAGTTTTTGCTGTATTTATGATGCTTGATTACGATTAACTTGAGCAATATAAATTTTTACTCGTGCTTTTTTAACTGCCACATCAGTTTTAACTTGATCAAATTCTTGTCGTGAAATAGCTTGATGTTTTGCCAAATCAACATAGCGTTGATAAGTCATTTGCGCTAATGTCAATTCAGCACGCGCTAATGCTAAATTAGCCTGCCATTCACGCAGAGTTTCTTCTGATTCTCTCACCACATTTTGCGCGTTTTGTGGATCTATCACCGCTAATAAATCCCCTTTCTTTACTATATCGCCCTCTTTTACATAAAGATTCTGTAACTGACCACTTACTTGAGCGCCAACATCTACCTTGCTAACCGCGTCCAATTTACCAGTTGCCAATACGTGTTTTTCTATATTTCCTCTAATAACGAGTATGGTTTGATAACTTAGTTTTTTAGGTAAATTAATCATATAACCATCACTGTGGTAATAATAATTAATAGCAACACTAGAAAAATCAATAAACACTTTTGATTGCGGAAAAATTTCATACTAAAAATACCTGTTTTAATATGGAATGTGCTAAAAATTGTATAGCGATCCTATTTGCCTTCACTGAAACCAGCGGACAAATACTACAATATATTTTTGCTTACCTGTTTACTAAGATTTCCCTCTTGCTAACCAAGCAACACGTGCAAACATATTACGTAGTAAAGAAGGAATTGAATTAACGCTTTTTTCTGCCGCTCTATTGGCAACTTCAATAGCTAGGTCAGGTTTAGAGGTCCGACGAATTGCTGTAGTAATGACACGACGCGATGATACTTTACCATTATCAGGAATACGCGCAATCTGATGATAAATATCACGGAAACCTTCACCATAAAGAAAATGCTCCATATCCAACGCTGTTAACATGGTTAGCCTATCTCGAGGTTGTATCATTGATCCTTGCCACATAAGCAATTGCGGCTCCAGCATATTGTTTGCCGGCATTATCACCATCAACTAACGTGTGCCACTCGATACCCATACTGTTAGCAAACTTTAATAATGGATTTAGCCCACATTGGGCAAACTTAATCACTTTAACACCTTCAGACGCAAAATGATAATTACATTGGCGCACCAGTTCATTCATTAACCAGATTTCGGTCTCACCTTCAACTAATAACCAACAGCGAGCAAATAGTGCTGCAGGTTGATTAAAGCGAATGTAAAATGAAAGATGTCGCATATCTTCTAGTGATAATTTATATGTATTTAGCTGATAAGCAACCACTCTATTTGAGTTACGCACTAAGCGACATATATTTTCCAAGGGAACTTGTGAAAGCAATTCTCCTGAATTAGTTGAACTAATACGCTGTAGTGAAAAGAGATTTAATAATCGCCAGGCTACTGAAAGCATAATAGGATGTAAGCGAGTTTCTAGATCCTCGATAATTGAGAATAGGCCTGGCATCGCCAGCAAGTTGCAGATCACCAGGTAATTGCAAAAATGACGAAAAAATCTGCCAAATTATCAACCTAATATTATGCTGCTCAGGTTTAGCCACTATACGGTGATATCCTCCTAGTATCCGCCAACTTCTTCTTTTAGGTGAGTTATAGGCAATATTTGACTGATTTTGGTGATTAAATGAATGAGTACTTTGTTCTACAAAGTGGTAACCCAGCAATTGTTGCATTGCGGCAAAACCATCATCAAGTTCTTCACGAGATAATTTTGGTGATGTTTTTATCAATGCCTGGACCAATTGCTGTAACTGCCTGGCAAATTTAATCGATGGCTTTTATAGCTAGTACCACTCTGTCTGATACAAAAATCTACCATCTCTTAGACGCAATACAGGATGCAATCGAATGATCTGCTGGATGTATCTAATATTATCAGGTAAAGTCAGCTTATTACCATCATGATCTAAAAAACATCGTTCTGTAGTAACACTATGATTTGGTTACTGTTGTGCACTCACCCGATAATAAATACGTTTATATTCATCATTTCCTTCAATCCATAACGGGGATAATTGCTCAAAACGATTAGCTTTATAGTTATCTGGCCGGTTTTCACAAAAAACTAAAATAATTTGCAGATTATTTATTTGTCTCCCTGTATCAGCTAAGCGATGAAAATCATGCTGGCTAAATTGATATAATGGCTGCTGTAGTGATAATAGAATAGTAAGCGCATCCAACAAACTCTATTTGCCCCAAGTATTCTCACCAATTAACACGCTATTATAATTAAGTATTAATGAAAGCCGATTGATGCTACGAAAACCAGAAATTTCTACTTATTGCAAATACATGGTTATCTTCTTTTTAGATCTATCAGCCATAGTAACTGGATTAGCCTGTAAGCAAATTAGTTGCCTTTAAATATTAGTATGTGATATTGCACCAACTTTGACTCTGTTATAAGATGTTTGTTATTATTTTTCCTGTTTTTTAGCATTATTTCTACAAAATTACCACCCAAAAAAGCGTTAACTGTAATTAAGGATGGGTTATGTATTCAGGGCTACTTATCATTCTTTTGCCGTTAACATTAGGATATTTATTTCGGTTTAAGAATAAGAAAATATTAGCACTTACTCATCGCTTATTAGGTGCTATGGTTTACATTATCCTATTTTTAATGGGTATCATGCTGGCGTTATTAGATAACATCGGTACTCATCTTACTTCAATTTTTATCTATACCGTGGTTTTCTTTTGTTGCACCTTTAGCGCTAACCTTATTGCCTTACTATTATTGGATAAACTCTCGCCCTGGCAAATCACCAAGCTTGAAGCGCATAAGCCGCTGTCCCAATTAAAAATGATTTTGAGTTTGCTACCATTATGTGGCGCGTTAATAGTCGGTTTCTTGCTAGGATTGACAAAGTGGCCATTGCTATCTTATGCCAAATATGGTACTGAAATTACTCTTATCTGTTTATTATTATTAGTGGGTTACCATCTTCGTAATAGTGGGATGTATCTGCGGCAAATTTTAATTAATTTCAGAGCGGCGACTATTGCGGTAGTGGTTGCTATCAGCGCGCTACTTGGCGGTATTTTAGCCGCATTTTTATTAGGGCTACCTACTAAAGTAGGATTAGCGATTGCCGCTGGTTACGGTTGGTATTCTCTAACGGGTATACTTCTTACCGACGCTTACGGGCCGGTAATTGGCAGCACCGCCTTCTTTAACGATCTAATGCGTGAATTAGCTGCTATTATGCTTATCCCTATTATTATCAATCAATTTCGTTCTACCTCATTAGGGATTTGCGGCTCAACATCGATGGACTTTACGTTACCTATCTTGCAACGTAGCGGTGGAGTATCTATTGTGCCGGCTGCCATTGTCCACGGTTTTGTACTCAGTATTCTTACTCCATTGCTTATCGCCTTTTTCACGAGATAGGAGCTAGATTTCCTGCCAAACATTCTAGCCCAAATAGGTAACCGAATATGGGTAAAAAACGGATTTTAGTATTAATGCTAACGGTTATATTGGCCAAAATCTGATACCAGAGTTAATCAAACAAGGGCATTATAATTCAAGGCTGCAACTCGTCGCCTTGATTGGCTTAAAGCACAAAATTGGCCAAATACTCAGTGTTGCTATGTTGATCTGCTCGTGCCAAAAACGCTAAACAATATTATGACGGATATTAATATCGTTTATTTTCTAGTGTACAGTATGGCAGCTAACAATAATCTTATTGCACAAGAATGCCAAGCTGCTCGTAATGTTAAAAATGAACTTGAGCGATCGCAGGTAAAACAAGTTATCTATTTAAGTGCACTACAACACCATTCTTATCATTCACAGCATCTTAATAGCGTACAGACTGACAGGAAAAACTTTACGTGACAGTAAAATTCCTATTACCGAAATTCGCGCACCAATCATCATTAGTGCAGGCTCTACACCTTTTGAAATAATTCGAGATATGACTTATTAGTCCTCACTCCCCCACGCTGGATAAGATCTAAATCCTGTCCTATCGCTTTAGAAAACATGCTTTACTATCTTACGCAATTGATAACTCATCCAACTAAACAGCATCGCATTCTCGATGCAGGCGGGCCTGAATATATTGATTATCTAACGCTGTTTAAACGCTCTATGCAGATTCAGAGATAAATATCGATTAATTATCCCGCTAACTATCCCCCTTCAATTAATTTCAATCCATTTCATCAACCTAATAACTTCAGTCTCCCCGTTTATTACTAAAAACTTAATTCAGAGCCTATAATACAATCTACCCGCTAACAATCGGCCATTAAAACAGCTTATTCCACAAAAATTACTTAGCATCGATCAAGCGGTCAAACAAGCGTTTAATGATTCACCTAATGCCATTAATGAAGCGGATTAGGGACCAAATCCAGCGTTAAAAAAACAGTGGTGTAACCAATATAGCTATTATCCGAAAGATGCCGGTTTTATGCTAACAACCACCGCCAGTAGCAGTGCTATTTGGTAAATCGTGCAACAAATTGGCGGCAAAAGAGGCTATTTCTATACAAATATCTTATGACGATTACGCGCTAGTATTGATGATTTAATGCTCAACAAAGTAACCTATGGTCGCCCTAACCGTGAAACGCTAAATTTAGAAGACATGATAGATAGCTGGAAAGTGATTTGTATCAAACCTGAGCAGCAATTAACACTATTATTTGGTATGAAAGCACCGGGATTGGGGCGTTTAACCATTACTATTTATTCAGGATAATGGTAAACATCGTACATTAGATATTAGAGCATGGTGGTACCCTACCGGTTTTCTCAGACTGATGTATTGGCTGATCATGACCCCAATTCATCGTTTTATATTCAAAGGAATGGCCAAAAAAATTAATAAATTTGCATTAAAATTGAATAAAAAATTAAACCAATAATATTATTTTAAGACAACTCCCACTAAAAAATAGAAATATTAGTCTATATTAAAACAATATATTGCATAATTATTCTAATAATATTATTATTGTCTAATTCATTTATTTATTCATATTTTTAGCATGGATATTCAATTAAATCAGATTAATTGCTTTTATGGTGATCATCAAGCCCTACATGATATCAATTTAAGATGCCAGACGGGCGAGACAATAGTACTACTTGGTCCAAGTGGTGCTGGCAAAAGTTCATTATTACGTGTCTTCAACTTGCTAGAGATGCCTTGTTCAGGCCAACTTAATATTGCTGGATACCATTTTGATTTCAGCTATCAACCTAAAATGCATGAAATCCGTGCGTTAAGACAAAAAGTTGGTATGGTATTTCAACAATATAATTTATGGCCACATTTAACCGTGATGGAAAATCTGATTGCAGCCCCTTGCTTGGTTTTAGGGTTAACCAAAACACTAGCCAAAGCCAAAGCTGACAATTTTTTAAGTCGCTTACAGTTAACTGAATTTGCCAATCGCTTCCCATTGCATCTTTCTGGTGGCCAACAGCAACGAGTGGCTATTGCACGAGCATTAATGATGGAGCCTGAAATACTGTTATTTGATGAACCAACAGCAGCACTCGATCCTGAAATCACAGCCCAAGTTGTTAACATTATACAAGAACTATCAAAAACAGGTATCACACAACTAATTGTGACTCATGAGATTGATTTTGCCCGTAAAACAGCTAGCAAAATCGTTTATATGGAAAAAGGGGCTATTGTGGAACAAGGAGATATTCAGCATTTCACTAAACCACAAACTCAAGTCTTTGCTAATTATCTATCCCATTCATCTAATTAAGAGTATCACCATGAAAAAATCACTGTTAGCGGTTATTTTATATTCACTGTCCTTATCAGTGCTAGCCTCACCAACAGAGACAATACGCTTTGCAACTGAAGCAACTTATGCGCCATTCGAATCAATTGATGCCAATAATAAAATTGTCGGTCTTGATATTGATCTGGCTAATGCAATATGCAAAAAACTCAATGCAACCTGTACATTCACTCACCAAGCGTTTGATAGCTTAATTCCAAGCTTAAAAATGCGCCGGTTTGACGCTTTAATAGCAGGTATTGATATTACCCCTGAACGCCAGAAGCAAGTTGATTTTACTGATATTTATTACCATAACTCAGCAACATTTATAGCGCTAAAAAATAATATTAGTAAAATATCATTATTAAAAGGTAAAAAAATTGGCGTGCAGAATGGAACTACCCATCAAAAATATCTCTTGCAACAACATAAAGAGATACAGGTTGTCCCTTATGATAATTACCAGACTGCTCTCCTCGATTTACAAAATGGCCGTATAGATGCAGTGTTTGGGGATACCGCTGTAACAACCGAGTGGCTGAAAACAAAAGGTAATGAAAATCTTGCCGCCGTGGGTGAAAAAATAACAGATCCTAATTATTTTGGTATTGGTCTTGGCATTGCGGTACGTAAAGGTAACAAAGTATTGCTCGATAAATTAAACAAAGCTCTTGCACAAGTAAAACAAGATGGCACTTATTTATGTTTATACCAAAAATGGTTGCAAAAATAGTCGATTATAGTGATGAATAACCTGTTTTTTCTAATAAATGCGGCAGGCTTAACGCTCATTCTCGCCGCTATCGCTTTGATACTAGGGTTGATATTAGCACTATTATTCACCGCTTGGGAATCTGTTCGCTGGCGGCCTATCGCATTGCTGGGTTGCTGCTGGGTAACTCTAATTCGCGGGTTACCTGAATTGTTAGTTGTCCTGTTCGTTTACTATGGCACATTACAATTTATAATGTTATTAAGCGATGGTATTCACATTAATTTTATTTTCTGGCAAATAACCTGGCAAGTTGATCCCGAACGACTTTTTCCACAAAATAGTGAATTCGATTTTATACCTTTTTTTTGCGGTGTTTTTGCCCTCTCTTTACTCTATGCAGCCTATGCATCGCAAACGTTAAGAGGTGCCCTAAAAGCTATACCCTCTGGCCAATGGGAATCAGGCCAAGCATTGGGTCTAAATCGGAGTGTAGTTTTTTTGCGGCTGATCTTGCCTCAAATGTGGCGTCATGCTTTACCTGGCTTAGGAAATCAATGGCTAGTATTGTTAAAAGATACCGCCTTGGTTTCACTAATCAGCGTAAACGATTTAATGCTGCAAACCAAAGCTATTGTCAATCGTACTCATGAACCTTTCACCTGGTACTCAATCATGGCATTGATCTACCTGGCTATCACGTTGGTAAGTCAATTTATTTTATGGCGGCTTGAATTACGCACAACCCAATTCGAACGGGGTGTAGAAAAATGATCTATTTAATCATTTCATTGCTACCTGGCCTACCAACCAGTCTTTCGTTGACATTCTGTGCATTACTGATCGCATTTTTATTAGCGCTTTTTTTTACTATTATTTTATCGTTAAAAACAGCGATTTTTTCATCCATTATTAAAGGCTACCTTACGCTATTTACTGGTACCCCGTTGCTAGTTCAATTTTTTCTTATTTACTATGGACCCGGCCAATTTCCTGTATTAAAGCAATATCCTGCTTTTTGGGCATTGATTTCGACACCATGGTTCTGTGCCATGATAGCGTTAGCACTTAATAGTGCCGCTTATTCCACTCTATTATTTCATGGCGCAGTAAAAGCAATTCCTAAAGCTACTTGGCAATCTTGTCAAGCACTAGGTATGGCAAATCAGCAAACCCTGCGAATTATTATACCTTATGCTCTTAAACGTGCGCTTTCATCCTATTCCAATGAAGTGATTCTTATCTTTAAAAGCAGTTCACTAGCAAGTACCATAACGTTATTAGAAATTATGGGATATAGCCAACAAGTGTTTGGTCAAACTTATAATGTCGATGTTTTTATAGCTGCCGGCATTATTTACTTGGGCGTTAATGGCATCTTAACGTTATTGATGCGTTGGCTTGAACAATACCTGTTATCTTTCGAAAAAAATTAACTATATAAGTCATACATAGTTTCTGATAAGAAGTCTATAATTTATTATGATTTTTTAACCAATAAAGCCAATACTTGGTAGTGTTCAGTATGCGCAACCTTAGCAAAAACAGGTAGTTGGGTAATATCTAGACGGTTGCCAATATTCTCATCATGATAGATACACCACCTAACCATGGCATAAAGTTAACCAACAAGATGATTGTTAATGTGAAAAAAACTACCAAGTCGAATTATAGAGGGGAATATTGTCGACTTCCACTGCAACGGTTTTTTTATTCTGTTAGGGTAATTTGTTTTCCGCCAATCAAAATTACCATATAGATAAGTTGCGTATTTAATAGAAACTACTGTCAATTATGTATGGTAGTTGAACCAGTAAATACGTTGTTATGTAATCAATATAACCGTCCATCGACATGCATGGCATATGCCTTAATTCATCTGGCATCGGTTTTTATAACTTAATGTAGGAGAAAGCGGACAGGCAAAGTTTGCTCAGATAACTCTTCATCGCCAATGTCTTCTTGACCACTATAAAGCAAATCATTGTTATAAACTTCATAAATGATTGCCGTCATCTGTTCTTCAGCCTGCTGAAGAAAAGCGGAGAATTGATTGCAAGACATTCCCGCAAGCAACGGAAAAGATTGACTTACTACTAGCTTAGGCAAATTTTCATCATTAATTTCCATAAATGCTTTTGCTGTTAATGAGCTAGCATTAATTTGGCTTAGGTTTGCCAATAATGTAACAATCGATGTCGGTTTGAGTTCAGCCAAGACTGAGAAAACCAATACGTTTTCAACGATATCAACTTTAGCATCGAAAGTGCCATCAATATTTTGCATATGCGGCAAATGCAAAGCCTGGCAATTACCACATTCAAAGTACGATGTTTTGAGTTGATCAAGCCACTCTCGCAATTTAGCTATGTCAGGGAAACAAATTGAATCCATTAATTAACCTTATTTAACACAAAATAACAGCAACTTATGTTTACCTATAAAATTTTTTATCTGTTGTTTCAAACCGCAAACAGGTTATATTTTATCATCTTAAATATTATTTAACGAGCAATTCTCACGCAAAATTTATTTCATCTTTCAATTACGGCACTTCTTAGTTTTATTTTGTGTTGGCTAAGTTCCGTTGTATTTTTATGTCGGTCAATACCAAAAATCCTGAGCTTAGGTAATGTTCGCCAAACAATATTAACAGCCGCCTGTATCATACAACCAATCGCTAACATAAACATAGCAATCAAAACACCTTTTTTCATAAACAGGGCTGTTAATTCAATACGTTTATTTATCACTAAATAGACCAATAACAACAATAATATACCAATAACTTCGAGTATTATCACAAATTTTGGCATATCAGCGAAAGAACATATAGCTGATGATTTCTTTTTGCTCATAATTAATCCCTATTGCTGCCTTAAAAAGGTTATCCTGTTATATTAGGTAATAGTTAGTTTGCCGAATAACAATAAATAATAAACTGTGTTTTTTTTCATGCCTACTATAGGCATAGTAATTAATATTGTAGACAATAGACAAAATTTAATTGAAGGAGAAAGATGTTTACTATCATTTTCGGCCGCTCTGGTTGCCCCTATTGTGTGCGCGCAAAAGAATTAGCAGAAAAATTAAAACATATACGTGATGATTTTGATTATAATTATGTTGATATTCAAGCCAAGGGGATCACAAAAGCTGATTTGGCTAAAAAAGCAGGTAAACCAGTGGAGACAGTTCCTCAAATCTTTATTGATGAACAACATATAGGTGGTTGCACAGACTTTGAAGCCTATGCCGAAAAACATTTATTTTCTTAATTATCTGATTTTATTAAAATTATTATTTGTTTAATTTATACGTTAAGTTTTAGGCACAAATCCCAAAAAGCATTTTTTGATAAAAAATGCTTTTTTTATTTTATTCAAGAACTTTATGAATAATAAGTAATCTTAATTAATGCCACTGCTTTTCTTTGAATGTCCCCAAATTATTGAGGAACCCGATAGTTTAAATAATGTCCTATTATTTAGACTATCGATTTTTTATTTATATGCGCTCTGATTGACCTTGCAGTGTTACAATAATCTGACGTCTACCTCCGTTATTACGATGTTCACAGAGGTAAATTCCTTGCCAAGTTCCCATATTGAATTGACCATTAGTGACTGGTATAACCAAACTATTTCCTAACAAGCTGCTTTTCAAATGTGCCGGTATATCATCACTTCCTTCACAAGTATGTTGATAATAAGATTCATTTTCTTTAACGATTTGATTAAAATAGCTTTCAAAATCGGCTCTGACACTGGGATCAGCACTTTCATTAATAGTTAAAGAGGCAGAAGTATGCTGAATAAAAAGATGCGCAATACCAACTTCTATTCGACTAAGTTCAGGCAATTGTCTCATAATTTCTGCAGTGATCAAATGAAATCCACGTCGATAAGCAGATAATTTAATTTGTGTCTGGTACCACATCGTATACTCCTTAGCAAAATAACCCATGACATTATTTTTATTCAATAAATGAATAAGTTTTGAGAAAATATTCCCAAACCTACTTTATCCTATGTCAAAAAGATTTTACTCTGGGCAATCTAACATAAACGATCATGATACTTACTCAATGAAGGATCTACTTTGCTAAGCGATATTAACTTAAGTTTGTTTAGCTTAATTAATGCCACCCCAATTACATCTAGTAGTACATTAACACTGGCAATTTTTGTGGCTAAACAATTAATTCTCATATTCCCATTTATTACCATTGTGTGTTGGCTTTGGGGATCACCGAAAAAACTTGTTTGCCAAAGAATATTTGTCTGTAAAACTGCTCTGGCGCTGATTATTGGTTTAGCTATTTCCGGTTTTATTGGCACCATTTTTCCTCAAGATCGTCCTTTCATGTTGGGAATAGGTCAACATTTTCTTGCTCATGCTCCGACACCATCATTTCCCAGTAATCACGGTACTATTGCTTTTACCTTTGCTTTTGGTTTTTTATTCTGGTTAAGAAATTGGATTGGGTTATTGTTATTTATATCCGCTTTTATGATTGTTTGGGCTCGAATTTTTCTAGGAATACATTGGCCGTTGGATATGGCAGGCGCATTTTTAACCGCTATTATGGCTTGCGGGATTAGTCAAACAATTTGGGAAGTTGGTGGCTACAAATTACTACCATATATAATTAAAGCTTATCAAATTTTATTTGCGCCTTTAATTAAGAAAGGATGGATACTAAAATAAATACATAAATGGCCTCTCGTTACTAATTCAAATATTAGCTAACTTTATAGAGGCTATTTTTATAGCTCAATATTTTTACTAACCTAAATTCATACATGATTATTTATGATAAGTCTTACGTAAATAAAATAACATGATTAAATTTTACTAAAATAAGATCAAGGTTAGGAAAGTTTAATATTTATACTATTATCATTTAAACTTATTCTAACAACTTATGCTGTTTCTATCCTAATAGAAAATTATTTCTTGATGAAATCAAAATAATAAGTTAATAAAAATAACCTATTTTTTGTAGAAAAGTAAAAAAATTATATTATTATACTTAAATTAAAATTCGCCTATTACACAAGCAATAAGTCAATAAATAAGCGTAACCGATAAATATTATTAGTAAATTGTCCGTTTATTTATATACAGTATAAAAATTAATAAAAATATTTTATCAAAAATCGCGCTTATTAGCTGAATGATTAATTATTTTGATTAAAACACTTTTTAACCATTATTAATTATAGCTAAATTTAACAATCAACAAACGAAATGTTAAATATAATATAACAATAAACTAAAGATAATTATACTTTTGAGATGACGATCACGGAATTTTATTCCAGAAAATAATAATATGCTCGCTTGAAAAACCAAAATATAATTTCGGTACATAAAAAAATAAAATAAAATTGATTCAGAATAGTATGTTGTAATGACACTCAACTGGTATAGTATTGCTATTAGCACCTACTCAATAATCAGTTACTTTATTTACACAAATCTTAACTATATTTTTTATTAATGTAGATAAAGCATATTTGTATAAATATACCTGCGATCATAATTATATTGACCGGTTTTCATACATTAAATTTTTTATTTCTCGTTTTATATTTTGGAGATTATCATGGATACAACTCGAGTTGATTCCATCACTTCAACATTTGAACACCAGGACGTAAAAGTTTGGTGTAAAAGTGATACAGTTTGGATGTTAGGCTTATATGGCACCGCGATCGGTGCTGGAGTACTCTTTTTACCCATTAACGCAGGTATGAGTGGTCTATTGCCCGTCATTCTAATGACGCTGTTAGCTTTTCCAATGGTCTTTTTTTCCCATCGCGGGTTAACTCGCTTTGTATTATCCGGCTCAAAGCCTAATGGCGATATTACCGAGGTTGTAGAAGAACATTTTGGTCGTTCTTTCGGTAATTTGATAACCTTGCTCTATTTTTTTGCTATTTATCCTATCTTATTAGTATATGGCGTATCTATTACCAATAATGTCGAGAATTTCATCGTTGAACTACTCGGATATAATGCTCCACCACGCTGGCTATTAGCGCTTATTCTAGTCGGTGGTATTATGACGATTGTTAGTTTAGGTGAGAAATATATAGTGAAAATAATGAGCATGCTAGTATTTCCGTTTATTGCGGTACTTGTGCTATTTTCACTCTATATGATCCCTCACTGGCATGGCGCAGCATTCGAAACGCTCTCATTTCCCAATATTAATATGGAGGACACTGAAAACAACCAAAGTATGCTGATTACGATTTGGTTAACCATTCCGGTAATGGTCTTTGCATTTAACCATTCACCTATCATTTCTGCCTTTGCCGTCGCCAATCGTAAAGAATACGGTGTGCATGTTGATCAAAAATCTTCGCGAATTTTAGCTTCAGCACATATTTTAATGGTATTAACGGTAATGTTTTTTGTTTTTAGCTGTGTATTTACCTTATCTCCAGCTGATTTAGCGAAAGCAAAAGCGGCCAATATTAGTATCCTAGACTATTTATCTGGCTATTTCGATAAACCTTTTATTAAATATGCAGCTTCACTGATTGCCTTTGTGGCAATTATAAAATCGTTCCTGGGACATTATCTCGGTGCTCGCGAAGGTTTTAATGGTTTAGTTGCACACGCTTATCGGGCAAAAGGTAAAACAATCAATATTCAAAAACTCAATAAAGCTACCGCAATTTTTATGTTAGTAACTACCTGGTCAATTGCTACGTTAAATCCAAGTATTCTAAGCATTATTGAAAGTTTAGGTGGGCCTGTTATAGCAATTTTATTATTCATGATGCCAATGTATGCCATTAGCAAAATACCCGCTATGCGAAAATACTCCGGCCATATTAGTAATATTTTCGTTGTAATTATTGGTACAATTGCTATTTCAGCCGCAATGTATAAAATATTTCTCTAACGTTTAATGATTTTGGGATGACTTTTATTACTTCAATCAATTAGTTTTCCCAAGCATCGTAAGGCCGAAATAGGAAGTTCTACTTTTCGACCTGCTTATTAGTAAAAATTAGCGCCTTTAACAAGGAGGCGAATAAAATATGAGTGGTGTTTTTGATATTTTTAAAATTGGCATTGGTCCATCCAGTTCTCATACTGTCGGGCCAATGAAAGCCGGGAAACAATTTGTTGACGACCTAATCCAAAAAGAGATGCTGGCCTCAGTGAAGCGTATTATCGTTGATGTTTATGGTTCATTATCTTTAACCGGTAAAGGGCATGCCACTGATATTGCTATTATTATGGGATTAGCCGGTAATCTACCTGATACTGTAGCTATCGATTCTATCTCTACTTTTGTTAAAAATGTTGAACAAACGCAGCGCTTATCTCTTGCCAACGGGCAACATGAGGTGGATTTTCCGGCGCAAGGCGGGATAAACTTTCATACCACTAATCTGCCACTACATGAAAATGGTATGGTAATCACTGCGTTTGCCGATAAACAACAACTATACAGCAAAACCTATTATTCTATTGGCGGTGGCTTTATCGTTGATGAAGAGCATTTTGGTCAAGCATGTGAATCACCAATTAAACTCCCTTATCCATACAAATCAGCCGCTGATCTACAACGTCACTGTAAAAATACCGGTCTTTCACTCTCTGCTTTAGTTATGCAAAATGAGTTGGTGCTGCATAGCAAAGAAGAAATCCAAACCCACTTCGATACAGTCTGGAAAGTTATGCAGCAAGCTATCGAACGTGGTGTTAATACTGAAGGCCTATTACCAGGCCCACTTCGCGTACCACGCCGAGCAGCAGCATTGAGAAGAATGTTAGTAACCTCTGATAATATGACAACTGATCCAATGGCAGTGGTTGATTGGATCAATATGTTTGCATTGGCAGTTAATGAAGAAAATGCTGCCGGTGGACGAGTCGTTACCGCACCAACTAATGGCGCTTGCGGTATCATCCCAGCTGTACTTTCCTATTATGATAAATTCATTCGCCCTATTAACAAAAACTCATATACATGCTTCTTCCTAGTTGCCGGAGTTATCGGCACACTTTATAAAATGAACGCTTCAATTTCTGGTGCTGAGGTCGGTTGTCAAGGCGAAGTGGGTGTTGCTTGTTCTATGGCTGCAGCAGCGCTAACTGAATTAATGGGAGGTAGCCCTGCCCAAGTCTGTATAGCAGCAGAAATTGGCATGGAACACCATCTTGGTCTCACTTGTGATCCGGTTGGCGGTCAAGTTCAAGTTCCCTGTATTGAGCGTAACGCAATTGCTGCAGTTCAAGCTGTTAATGCTGCACGCATGGCGCTACGCCGAGTAAGTGATCCGCGCGTTTGTCTGGATAAAGTTATTGAAACCATGTATGAAACCGGTAAAGACATGAATGCCAAATATCGTGAAACCTCGCAAGGTGGGCTAGCCATTAAAATTACTTACTGTGATTAAACTATTTAAAAAACTATCACTGTAATTAAATAATAAGCCAGTCTTAACGACTGGCTTACTCTAATACTAATAAATTATTTTATTAGCATTCCATTGGTATATAAATTGGCGTATTTTTATCTGGAGATGTTAAGTAATATCCATTATTACTTATAGAGTCTTTGGTTTTAAAAACTAATATCATTTGCCCCAACCCTTCCGCTTTCATATTGTCAATATTAAATGCATTTCCACAAATAGATAACCTGCTATAACTATTAATATTAATTATATTTATTTGATTATAATTTATAGTAATTGGCTTATGATAAACAATGGATGATGCTATTTCAGCTGGTTGCACTTCGATTGTTGCGACTTCGGATGTCGAATTGCCAGATAGTGACGCCTCTAATGACGGTACTTCCGATTTAGCTAACTTTGATGTGGTTACTATTGAGGATGGCTCTGCCGCTGCTGATACTGCACATAAAGCCACATCTGAGATATTAGTATTATTGCCCACTATTACATCACCAATGGTTGTACTAACATCGTTCTCTGTTGTTGTACTAATGGTATTTTCTTGACTAGCAGTAACATCGCTTTTTATCGCCTTATTATTAGCTGTTACTGTTGGCTTAATGTCGTTGTTTGCACTGACTGTCACATCCGCTATCGTGGCATGACCGTAGTTGCTTGCGGTTGTAATAATAGTATTCTTTCGACCGGCAGTGATTATTACCTATCTACCACTATTGATTGCCATTGCATCAATATTGTTAACCCCTGAATTGATGCCTAACGTACTGTCGATACAATTAATCGTGGTAGATAAGCTTGGTTTTATTTTGTCTTTTACTTCATGCTTGATCTTTACTTTTAATCCCTGGTTTATGGCTTTATATTTCTGTATATCTAGCATACAAAATCCATCATAAGATTTTATTTAATTAAAAATAGGCAATGCAGCATAACTTACGGTTAATCCGAAATAATTAATCTACAAAATTAGAACAAGTTAATTAATATATAATTATTTATTACTTAATTATGTCTAATAACAATTATGGGTTAATTAATTTAATGTCACAATGAAGTTTGTCTGTAAATAAAAAAGTAAATTTATAATAAATAAAGAATATTACATTTAAATAGTTTTAAAAAATTAATTAAATATAATGCTAATTTAATTAAATAACATTTTATTTTTTTATTAAAATTGATTATAAAAAAAGACCCACAGGTCTCTTTTTGCTATCCTAATAATTTGACCAACTAAATAACGCATTCCACCAGCCGAAAATAGTGACAACAATATAATCCCATAATCGACTCAAAAACCCTCCTTGCTCTATCGCTTCTTTCACTACCAGAGGACGCTTATCAATTAATTGATCTTTTAAAAAGAAATTAATTGTCCCTACCTCCTGGTTTTTACTTAACGGCGCTTTAAGATAAGCTGAGTTTAAGCTATAAGTCACTTTCAGATCTTGTTCTTTTCCTTTTGGGATCGTTATCACGGCATCTTTCTCAGTTCCCAACGACACAGTTGACTGGTTGCCATACCATAACCTTTTCAGTGACAAATGACTTATTAGCCGTTATTGGAACAACCGTTTCAAAAAAACGAAATCCCCAATTCAGCAATTTTTCACTTTCGGTAAAACGAATACGATCACTTGCTACTCCCAACACAACCGTAATCAAACGCATAGGACCATTAGTTGCGGATGTGACCAGGTTATAACCGGCACTACTAGTATGGCCAGTCTTACCCCCATCTACCTGCAAACTTTTACTCCATAATAAACGATTACGATTTAGTTGCTTAATTTTATTGTAAGTGAACACTTTTTCTTTATGTAATTCATACCCATCGGGTACAGCTCTAATTAACGCCTGAATTAATACTATACTGCCCTTCAGAGTCCAAGCCGTGTACGTGTACAATTTTAAATGGGTATTTTTTAACCCTAATGAAGTAGCATACTGGTTCATTAGATCGACAAAAACCGTTTGACTACCAGCGACATAATCCGCCATTGTAATACAATCATCATTACCAGATTGAATGACAATCCCACGGTTTAAATCTAATACCGAAACCCTATCGCCTGGCTTTAAAAACATTAATGAAGAACCCCGTAAAACAGGATTACCCGTTGCCCAAGCATCTTCTCCCACGGTGACAATATCATTAACTGTAATTTTTCCAGCTTTGATCGCTTGCCCCACCACATAACTGGTCATAATTTTGGTTAAACTAGCGGGATCTAAATGTTCATCTGGATTATTTGCCGTTAATACTTTTTGCCACTATGATGATCCATCAGTACAAAAGCTTTCATCTAGTTGGGGTGTAACCGGCGATCCATCAGCATAAGCATTTGGGAAATAAAAATAAATAATAGACTTAAACCCGTCGTCAAACGGGTAATTTTTTTCATTAAGCTCTTTACCATTATGATCTCCCTTGCTTTCAGATTAAAATATATCAAGTATGATACTATAAAGAGCTTATGATGGTTAAAGTTATCTAAAAAGCGCTAATAATGTTGCTATATTTGATCTGTTACACAAATTGGGGTAGAAAAATAAGTTGTTAACTATTCCAATTAATAAAATTCAGCGAATATAAAAATTGACTATAAACAGAAAAATTCGCAATATTAGGCAATATTCCTCTACCAAATCAGCAGGATAAACCAATATAACCCCTTGTATTACCAATTTTCAATCACTAGATGATATTTTTGCTAGCCGTCTGTATGCAAAATATTTCATGCTGATAATTATCTAATTATAAACTCATAGGCATATTACCAGGATCAGGGTAATTATATTCAAATCCAAGCTCCTTACAGATACGGCTACCGTCAATGATTTTTCCTGTAGCTAGATCAGACTCAGAAAGAAATTCCGGCGATTGTAAGGCTATCTGTTGCGTGGCTACTTTATAATAAGATGATCTGATTGGATGTTCAGGCGCGCATAAGTTATAAATACTGCCACCTTTTGGGCGTAATATTAATAGCTTTATCGCAGTAATAATATCATCCTGGTGAATAAGATTAACTGGCTCATCTCCTCCTGTTGATGCTGTTTGACCCGCTAAAAATCGTCCTGCATGACCAGCCTCACCTACTAAACCTGCTAATCTAAGAATATCTACTGATATATTTGGCAATTGATGTAACCAATTTTCTACCTCTACCAGAGTTTTACCTACCTCGGTATTAGGATATAACTCTGCATCTTCAGTCAAAGTTCCACTTTGCGCACCATACACTGATGTTGAACTGGTAAAAATAATTCGCGGAATAGAATAGGACAGCGCGGTATCAACTAAAAGTTGTACTGCTTTCAAATAACCGATACCACCTTCTGCTGTTTTATTAGCCGGTAACATGATAACCAGTACCTCAGTAGCATCCATTAACTGCACCAGATCTTCAGCTTCACATTCAATATCTGGCGTAAGTAGTAACTGGTAACAATCAATACCTGACATACGTGCGGCATTTACACCATCTGGCGTGGTTTTACTACCAACTACTTGCATTCCTGACCGCATTAACTCAAGAGCCAAGGGTAATCCTAACCAGCCTAATCCAATGATAGCGACCTTCTTCATAAATCTCACCACCTCCGATTAACTCAGTTGTTACATTATACTTACCCTACTTAAATATAATTCAAAGATCACAATTCTCTAACAATAATCAGTTATAACATAAATATTACATTGCTGATTGGTAAATAGCGATCAAATCTGCCAAATTAGCTTGAACAGGATTGGTGATGCCCGAAGCACTTTTTAATGAAGCTTCTGCTAATTTAGCCAAATCAGTATCCTGAACATTCAATCTTCTTAGCCCTGAAGGCAGGCAAAGATCACAATTTAGCCACCATATTTCAGCAATACAAGCTTCCGCACCCAACTGATCTGTCATATGAGCAACTCGTATTCCCATCACGCCAGCAATATTTTTTAGCTTTTTTGCTACCACTTCCAGATTAAAAGCTTGCACTTGAGGCAACAAAACGGCATTAAAAATTGTTAATGGTTGGTGATAAAAATGACTCACTTGCCAAGCTAAGGTCTGTACATATCCTTATGACACATTATTAAACGCCATGCCTACCAGAAACTGGGCATAAGCAATATTTTCATGGGCCTGTAAGGCTAATGAATAATTAACCGCTCGCCGTAAAGCGTTACTCAATATTTTTATAGCACTCAATGCACAGGCATCAGTAACTGGATTAGCTGCTGTTAAAACGTAAGCTTCAATTGCATAGGTTAAAAAGTTCATGACTAGTGCTGCAATAAATTCACTGGATAAACCTAGCATTAATTCCGGCTCGGTCACTAACAGTAATGGTGTAATGAGTGATCCGGCAATCGCCAAATTGATCAATTCATTCCTAGTTTGATCAATCAATGGATTGAAATTATCTATATTTGAAGCAGAAGTAGTATTGATGGTAATTAAAGGCAACGGTTTTTTAACATTATCATTAATAAAAATAGATTGATAAGATTGTAAATAAATCATTGCCTTAGCATAATTATAGGCAGTACCCTCACCAATTGAGACAATACAATCAATTTGTTCCTGTTCATAACAATAAATCGACTGTTTGACTATTTCTAACGACGACACCAATTTGTCATCGCTAAAAAGATGACTTTTAATTTTATTATGTAAAAAACTCTTGCTACTTTTTCAACCAGACCACTCATCCTTAAAAAAAGATCAGTTACAATAAGCACTTGCTGATAACCATAATCCTTCATTAAATTTACCACATCGACTAGACATCCCCGACCAATTTTATTAATAGTAGGAATGCAAAAAGTTGATGGCGGCATAATAATTATCCTTTGGCTAAATATAATAAAACAAAAACGAGCTTATCGTGATATCAAATGACAACCAAGCTATTTTTTCATAGTTAAAAATAAAAATCGCTTTATCAATCAATAAGTCAATTAATAGTTTTATGGTTTATTTATAATTTTACGCTAAAAAGGGATCATTTTATTCAATATGTTAGTGTGATGAAAATATTAAGTATCATGTTGAGCCTGTGGAGAGCAAATATTATTAATAACGGAGGAGACAAAAACCTAGGTAATGGTAACATTTGTCATGTTTAATTAAATATGAACTTTACATTAAAAGTGGTAATAAAACGCCTGAAAAAAGCATAACACTATTTTTCAGGCAATGCCAAAATTCCTGGCTAACTATCAAGAGAAGATAGACAAATTAATGTTCTTTGTTTGAGTGACGAAACTGGGTTTTCGACAATAAGTTAAAAAGCTCACCAATGGTATAAATTAATAACATAATTCCACCCATCACAATCGGCACCATACACAGCGCAAAAAGCATACTTTTTAAAATATCCAACATTGATAGCCTCGGCAAAATAATGATCTATTTTATTACTTAAGATATAAACCTAACTAAATAGTAACCTTATAAATTAGATTATTCCATTTATTTTGTATTTTGGAGGCTAGTATTAGTTTTTTTCATTTTTTTACACGAATAGCACGATTAGTTACAGATATAACTAAATTTTTAAAACATTAATTTCTATTAACCAATATTTATTGCCAACAATGGACAACTCTTCATTCCATTCCCACTATTTGATAAATAAAGCGTAATAAAGCAAGCGAATTAATTAACATTGTTTTGGCTAATAAGGCTATTTTTAATGGATATTTTCCTAACCTTAAAACTGCATGATCGACTATTTGCTGATGCACGACGAATCATATTACTCAAATATATAAAATCTACTAGCTCTATCAAGCAAGGTGCACAATTGGCAGGTATGAGTTACAAAAGTGCCTGACATGCAATAAACGAAATGAACCAACTCGCTGATAAAATTTTGGTTACCAGCACAACAGGTGGTAAAGGAGAGGGAGGGGGAACGATTTTAACACCATATGGTGAACGCTTATTGTAACTTTATGGATTATCAAAACAGATCCAGCAAAAAGCCTATCAGGTATTAAATGATGAAAATTTACCACTCGATAGTTTAATAACCGCTATTACACCCTTTTCATTGTAAACCAGCGCCCGTAATCAATTCTTTGGCACTTTGATCCATTATGATAGCCACTTAATTCAACAAAATATCAAAATTCAATTAACTAATAGTAAAACTATTATTTGTATCATTAACTAAACAAAGTATTAATCGACTACGATTAACACTTGGCAAAGAAGTTTTGCTCTTAATCAAAACCCCCGCGATAAAATTGCTGCCCCAACGAGCTGTGGTACCACCTACTGATAATATAGTGGTAGGAACGATAGTTGATATTGAAAAAGATCACAAAGATAGTGAAACAAATGTGAAACTGGAAGATGGATTATTACTTTGCTCCATCATGCCAAATCAAGAATGTAGAGGAGCAAGAGATAAAAATTAGCAGTAAAGTGACTACAATTTTTTCTGCTAGCCAAGTTATTGTGGCGACGCTACAATAATACCGATTTTGACATTCAATTATATTTTATAAAATTTATTTCTAAGACATAAAAAGCTTAATTAAATTAGCTCATAATTAAGCTTTTTATATGATATAATATAAAAATATCTATATTAATATCATACAGATAAAAGCTAATTAACTACTTTTGATACGAATCTACTAATTTCTGTATTTTCTTTTTTGTACTAACAAAATTATTATATTTTACCTTTGCACATAATAAATCAAGCTTGGTATTAAGCACCATAGCTAACAGATTTTTTGAATCACTATCCATAATATTTTTATTAACATTCCAATATTTAATATCATCCATAATCATAATGTAATCTTTAATATATTTTTGATATTTAACCGGTTCTGTTTTTTTAAGCAGATTTAAGTGATCAATACATTCATTACTTGTTGAGGAAACAATAACACCATAAAATAATATTCCTGATTTCTCAACCGGAGATTCAACTGCTGCTGTTTTACTATCAATATTGCTATTTTTGCTGGCATGACCAACACATCCCGTCAACAACATAATAGCTAATAATACACTAAACAGATTTTTTTTATTGTACGTCATTTCATTGAATCCTAAAAATATTATTTTCTTTGATCTACACGAAATAGTGAATAATAAATTAACTAATAAAAGAAGTAAACAACTTTTTTATCAAACAATTAATAAAGCGATCTATCTCTCATATTAATAACCCTAATCGATCAATATGAGTTGCCATCCCTGGCATAGTAACTTCGTCCTCATGATTATCATTTCAGTTGAAATAAACTTAAATTTTTGTAATAACAACTAAATAATAGTTATCAGCGAGCTATTATTTCCTTATGCTGCTATGTTACTCACATCGCTATCAAAGCTAAATCTCCATATTCAGCTTTAAAGACCGTTTATATCCTTTAAGTTTTATTTCAATAAAACTCACCAGACATGCCTATCTAATACTAATGAAAATAGCCCTCCACTAGTGTCCCAAACATAACCACCATCCATCGATAAAAATATTTGTCACGATGGCTAACTAACTTTTTTATTTTATTAATCTTAAATCTGATTCAACATTGACCTCTTCTGGCGTCACTTTTGAAGTCGTGGGATTATAATAACCAATCCGCACCAAGCTGCCGATAATCTAATTTAAATAACCCATCTACTGTATATCAGAGTTACCGTCACTATTAAGTGATACAGTTACTTCTTTCGAATTACTAGCACTATTGTTCGGTTTTAGCTCCTGACCAGCAATGTTAAAGTTAAATGTATAATTTAATCTCGCTAAATCCGTGGTAAATTTCTCCGCAGAGTTCGTTTTGTCTGGATAAATACCTAGCGTAACGCGTTTACCGGTAAGATTGAAATTGTTATCGGCATGGGAAGCTATGTTTAAATTGCCAATATTCGATACTTTTTGCGTTTTTAATGTTAAATCATTATTAATATCGATATCAAAGTTACGCCAAGAATAGCGAGAAGCACATGTAATCTCAGTAATTTTATTTAGTCCAGATAGACTAAATCGATAATTAGGCCCTTTATGATCATTATTCAATCCCCCCCCTTACCATCAAGCTGATAAATATTTAGTTCTCCGGAAAAACTACCTGAATCAATTTCGCCATCTTTTTTTATATGCTGTACATTAACTGTCCCTGTTTCTGATTTACCGGCTGTCACGTAACTATCTGTAACTATTCTTCTATCATTTTATGGGATACTAATATCCAAATCGTGATCTTGACCATTATAGGTTATGCCAAATTTCATTCCCTTGAGAATATTTTCCGGCCTTAATTCTGGAAAATAATAAAAACAGACCGATTCAGATTGCATAGAGTCACATTGCCCCTCTCTAGTGTATGGTTCAGATTTCATATTTATCTTAAAAATCAATAATTTAATATTAATCAACTGACGATAACTTTGTAATCGTATACTGAATTGTTATCTTGTTAGACACAGCCTTATTGGTAGCCGAAGTCACTGTGGCATCAAACCTACCTACTACACTTTACCTTCAACATTAGTTTTAAGCTCCTAACTAATTGTTAATGCTGGAATTGATAACTGAAGACATAATTTTTCAAAGCATTATCATTGCTATCAGTCACACGAATTTCAAATGGATACTCTGATTGATTATCAGCTGGCACAATATTATCTTACATTAATGACTTAATTTGGATTTTAACGGTTACAGTATCGACAACAAAATTCACGGTTTGTTTCACATTTATTACTTTGCCATCTGCTAATTGGGCACTTACCTGAATATTCTCAACGGCTTTAGTTGTACTCGTTAAGACAATCCTAGCTTCTCCTTTAGCATCGGTTTTACTAACGGCCGATTCTGACAATTTAACATCTGTTCCTTTATCTTGTTGCCATGTCACCGCTACACCCGGTTGCAGATTGTCATTCTTATCTTTACTACTGCGATAAAAGTGAATATATCTTTACCATTGGCACCCTTAGTAGTAATATCGTAATATCATCATCTAATCGAACCACAGCTAATTCTACTCTTTTACTATCAGCCTTAAAGTTTACTTTAGATTCAATCACAAACAGCTTGTAATTAACAGTTACCTTAATGATACTAATACCGGCTGTTTTTCCTTTTAATTTAGCCGCATAGAGCCCGTTACCATTATCTTTTACCTCATCAAAGTCACTATTCGCCAGACTACTATTAAATTTTACTTGCTGGCCGGCAATCGGATTATTATTAGTATCCACCAACGTCAGTTTTAAGGTCGAAGTCTCTTCATCATCAGCAACAATAGTGTCAAACTCTGCAACTAGCATAGATTTTTCTGTGCTCGTATTACTGCTATCTGCTGTTAAGGTTACTTTAGCCGCATCTTTAACCGGCAAGACAACGTCATTCACTTTAACTTCAATGACGCTTCACTAGCAGTCTTAACCGTTAACGTTGCAATATAAATTCCATCACCCACGTCCGTAAGTTTGCTCACAATACTATTATAATAGTATCAACCACCTCTGCATTTTTAACTGCTTTAGCAATTGAGGTAGTAAAAAAGGAGAAAGGAGAAAGGAGAAAGGAGAAAGGAGAAAGGAGAAAGGAGAAAGGAGAAAATAATTGTATTAAAAGCAACCACCAGGCTATTATTTTTCTTCCCAGATGAAAACTGTGTCATAATTTAACTTACCTAACAAATACATTCCAGTAAAAAACCACCTTCAATGGATTAAAGGTGGTAATATAGGAATAATATTCAAATACCTGATAATGCTTTAACTTTTTCCTTTACACTCTGGAAGCCAGAAAATTGAACTTTCGAACATAAAGTGTCTAATTTAGTGCTCAATGTCATAGACAATAATTCTTTTGAATCTTTATCCATAATATTTTTATTAACATTTAAGAACGTATAATCTCTGCTGATTTTATTATAATCATGAGAGTATTGTTGGTATTTACTACCATCTGCTTCTTTTAAGAAATTAAAACGATCAACACATTCATTATTTGATGAGGCAATAGTAATTCCATCAAATAACATACCTTTTTTTTCAATATAATTTCGAGCCGGAACACTACTTTGATTGTTGACAATAGCAGAGCTATTTTTATTAGTTTGACTCGCTGTTTTATCATTCGCTTTATTATTCATCTTTTTTGACACAGGTACAGAACAAGCATTCAACAAAAACATAGCACCAACTACTAAAGCACACTTTTGGAAATTAACATTCATAACAAAACCTTTATTCAATTACGTAGCTAATTAATAAGCTCCATTAAGGAGCCATCTCGAGTGATCCAAACTAATAATTCATTACTACACAGCATCATAAAAATGATGAAAAAAAGTAGTACAAGTTTTTTAATAAACAAAGATTATCGTTTCGACATATAAAAGTGAATCCTTAAAACTTTATTAATAATAAAGTTAAGTTAAAATGCTCACTTTTAATAAAGTATCAAGTAACTATTAGTCATAGATAAACTATATTTGGTAGTGATTAAATTATATTCAAAGATAATTTGTTCAAAAAAATTATCAACAACACGTATTCTCATCAAATAGATGATTAAACTAAAGTGTGAACTAAAACAAGAAACAAGAATAAATTCTATAAGTTAAGCTCGTATTGAGTCAAATGATATATATAAATATCAAAACGGCAAATCGTTTTAATAAATCGTAAATTAAATATTAATAGATAATAACTATCAATTATTAACTTACGATCGCTTTTTACAATGTATTAAATTAATAAAAATCAATAAGATATAAAAAATAAAAACATTTAGATACATATTTAATTATAGTTTAACTATACACAGATTACAAAATTGCATATTATTCAGTTTAAAACAAAGCTAGAAAATCAAATTAAATAATATTTTCTAACATAATATTGCATAATAAATTATTATAAACACAAACAAATTAACTTTAGATATTATCAATAACTGCCAGGTAGTGAACATGATAATTTAAAATCTATAATTAATCTTTAAACAAATATTTTGGCTATTTGATTTGGAAACATTCTTAATATATGGAAATATAACATACTAATTGGTATTTTTTATTATACTAATTATCTTGTTCTATTTTGTGCCTGAAACTAACGGAAAAGTTTCTCCTATAAAAGGAAAATTGGAGCCATAAGGCTCCATTTTTTTAATCTATTGTTACAAATATAAATATACTCACATAATTTAAAAAATATTTATACATTAACTCCAAAGTCTATTATTAATAATTTATTTACATCTGTCTCTAATAATATAAACGCATAAATTAAATATCTAATTTCTAGCAACTAAGTTTTTATTAATACATTACATTAATAATTAACATATATTTTACTTGTTTTACCGTAAAATTATCACATTTATAACTTAATATTTTATTCTTAAACACAAAAATAAATTTCTTAAGTTAACTAACTGAAGATCAAGACTATTCTATTATTACCACAACCGTATAACTTCAATCCAGTCACTACAGATTTGATTTTCTAATACTATTTTAATGCGACTAGACTAAAATAATACTCGCTTATATAAACAATAAAACATGCTAATTTTTCTGCGTTAGCCATTTAGTTTAATGATACACTATTTAAATTAGAGCAGATCTTACTCAACAATTCAAAAACTACCAACAGTTATATTTGGTATTCAGTTTAACGGATAATATAATAATTCAGATCGATTTTAATGAATGTATCAATAGGAGTTTAAACTATGACAGTAACTAAGCTGGTTCTAATAAGACACGGCGAAAGCGAATGGAATAAAGAAAACCGATTCACTGGTTGGACAGATCTGGAACTATCCCATAAAGGCCACCAAGAAGCAAAAAAAGCTGGCCAGCTATTAAAAAAAGATGGTTTCGTTTTTGACTATGCTTATACATCGGTTTTAAAACGTGCCATTCATACATTATGGAATATTTTAGATCAAATAGATCAGCAGTGGCTTCCGGTTGAAAAAAATTGGCGGCTCAATGAACGTCATTATGGTGCACTACAAGGTTTAGATAAAACAGAAACTGCCGCAAAATATGGAGACGAACAAGTCAAACTATGGCGTCGTGGCTTTGAAATTACACCACCAGAATTAACCAAAGATGATCCACGTTATCCCGGTAATGACCCTCGTTATGCAAATTTGGCACCTTCAGAGCTGCCTGTTACTGAAAGTCTCGCTACTACAATTGAACGTGTTGTCCCCTACTGGGAAAATGTGATTAAACCTAGAATTGCCAAAGGTGAAAAGGTAATTATTGCTGCTCACGGTAATTCATTACGAGCGTTAGTGAAACATCTGGATAATATGAGTGAAGAGGAGATCCTTGAACTTAATATTCCAACCGCCGTCCCACTGGTTTATGAATTTGACGAAAATATACATCCTATCAAACACTACTATCTTGGTGATCAAGCTGAAATAGCCGCAAAAGCCGCCGCGGTCGCGAATCAAGGTAAAGCAAAATAATTTAAACTTAAGGCCACACTGTGGCCTTATTCATCGTTAATTAGACTGCCTTTTTACGGCGCATGCAAACAGCTGCAGCTAGCCGATATAATAATTTCTCACTATCTTGCCAACCCAGACAAGCATATGTCACACTCTGACCATAAGTTAACGGTTTGCCTTTACTTATATCTTGTTGGTCTTCCAAAAGATGACTTTCAACCATAATACCAATAATTGCTTTTTCACCCTGCTGTATTTGATTAGCGACATTTTATGCCACTTCCAGTTGCTTTTTATATTGTTTACCGCAATTCGCATGACTAAAATCAATCATAATTTGGGCTAATAAGCCTGATTTTTGTAAACTCTCTTTAACTGCTTGTATATCAGATTCACTATAGTTAGGTTTTTTGCCACCACGCAAAATAATATGGCAATCGTCATTACCAGTAGTATTTACAATTGCTGAATGTCCGACAGATAAAAAACAGTGAGCAGTTTTAGCGACATTGATTGCATCAACAGCGACTTTTATCGTTCCATCGGTACCATTTCTAAAACCAACCGGGCAATAAAGACGGATGTTAATTCACGAGGAACTTTAGATTCCGTAGTACGAGCACCAATCGCTCCCCAGCTGGTGAGATCTGCAATATATTGGAGCGTGATCATATCAAGAAATTCACCAGCAGTTGGTAATTATAACTCATTGGTAGTAAACAATAAATTATGTACAATACGCAATCCTTCATTAATATCAAAACCGTTATCATATAAAGATCATTAATCAAACCTTTCCAATCAATAGTAGCGCGTGGTTTTTCAAAATAAACACACATAACAATTTCTAGATCATCTTTCAGTGCATCATGCATTTTCTTGAGCCTTTGTGAATATTCAGTGGCTGCTTTCGAATCATGAATAGAACATGGACCAATAACGCCCAAAAGCCGATCATCTTTGCCGATAAGAATTTGATGTATTAATTCACGAGAAGTTTGAACTGTTAAAGCGGCTTTATCTATTGCTGGATATTTTTCCATAATACAACCGGAGGTAATAATTCTGTTATCCGTTTAATTCTGATGTCACCATTTTTATAAGTCATCTTTTTTACTCAATGTATCGTCTTTTAGACAATATATTCTCTAAAAATAAAAGATGAACTCAAACCTTAGCGATAAAAGTGTAAATATATACTCACATTTATATTATATATATTCAATGGACAAGACATAATGCAAAATAAATTTTTAAAATATTATCCTGTTACACTCATTTAAAGTAGCCATTAACGCGCTAAAAATATAGCACTATTCTGTTTAGCTGATCGGCTCCAAAGGCGAAAACCATTGATTGAAATACCAAGTAAAATCAGATATTCCAACGACATAGCTAAAACACCTTGCAAGTAAAAAATAACAACACTAATAATATTGATACTGATCCACAGTAACCAGTTTTCGGCATACTTGCGTGTCATTAGGACCATAGCAATAATTGATAACACCATCATCATTGAATCCCAAAAAGGAAATGCATCCGGCTCTATTTGTACTGGTTCAACATAAAAACCTAATAAATGGGCTATATCCCAAGTAACGCGGGCAAGAAAAATAAACACTTTATCAATGTTAAAACTTAATAATAGTGTCAGAATAATAGCAATACATAAAGTTACTACCACTTTAGACAAACTCATCCAGTGGATTTTAAGACTTGCTTCGTGATAGGCATCTACTCGACTCCAGGCATACCAACCATAGGTATTTGCGGCGAAAAAGAAAATTTGTAATAACAAGCTAGCATATAATTGAATTTGAAAAAAAATAACAGCAAATAATGTAACGTTAATCAAGCCAAAGAAATAATTGATAATTTTTTCCTGGCTGGCGAGCCAAATACATAAGAATCCAGCTATCGTTGCCACGGCTTCAATATAAGACAAATTGTAACCATTATTGCCAAGTGCAATATGTACCATGGTATTGCTAGTATTAAAAAACTCCATTCCTGTCATCCTGTTAACCCTTATAATTCAGCTACTTGATCTGAGCCGCAAACGACAACATCCGTTCTAAAGGTTTAAATGCACTTTCTCTCAATTCATCATTAATATATATTTCATGTAATTTACCTTGTTTTTTTAGTCCTTGCTCAATTGTTTTTAAACTATTCATTGACATCCAAGGACAATGTGCGCAAGTACGGCAGTACGCACTTTCACCCGCCGTTGGTGCAATATAAAATGATTTATCAGGACACGCTTGCTGCATTTTATAAAAAATCCCTTTATCTGTTGCTACAATTATTTGCTGATTAGGTAAGTTTTGAGCAGCATGAATCAATTGACTAGTTGAGCCAACTGCATCCGCAAAATCAACAATGCCTGCTGGAGATTCTGGATGCGCTAAAATTGCCGCATTAGGATACAACCTTTTCATTTTTTTCAATGCTTGAATTTTGAATTCATCATGTACGATACAAGTGCCTTGCCAACAAAGAATATCTGCCCCGGTTTTTCGTTGCACATAATTACCCAAATGGCGATCCGGCGCCCATATAATTTTCTGTCCTTGACTATCTAAATAGTCAATTAATTCAACCGCGATACTGGAAGTCACAACCCAGTCAGCTTTGGCTTTAACCGCCGCTGAAGTATTGGCATAAACCACTACTGTTCGATCTGGATGTTGATCACAAAATTTAGCAAACTGCTTTGCCGGACAACCTAAGTCTAGTGAGCATTCGGCTTTCAATGTTGGCATTAATATTGTTTTTTCTGGATTTAAGATTTTAGCCGTTTCACCCATAAATCTTACACCAGCAACCAGTAAAGTGGATGCTGAATGTCGTGAGCCAAAACGTGCCATTTCCAGTGAGTCTGCGATGCAACCTCCAGTTTCTTCAGCCAATGCCTGAACATCAGGATCGGTATAATAATGCGCGACTATAACCGCATTTCTTTTTTTCAACAATAGCTTAATAGCTTGTTTACACTGTTTTTTTTCACTATCTGTTAAAAGCGCTGATTTAATAGGAAAGGGGTAATTAGCTAAACTGAAATCGATAAAATTAGTCATTTTTTCACTCTTTTGTTTAGTATTTATATTTAAAATAATCTTTTTTTGCTAAAAAAACTATTTATTAACTTTTTTGTTTTATATACTAAACAAAATAATCAATATTTAAAATTTTTTCGCTTAATTTTTTACTAACTAGTTCACTAAACAATCAACTCCTATATTTCGCCATGATAAAAATGAATATTATTTTTCATCCATATTTGCATTAACCATAAAATAACACCGACAACCCATACATTAAAAGGCTTTAACTAATGACATTTCTAAGGTAAATCATAAACCATGAGGCAATACTATATAGGATGGATGCGTGATAAAGCCTATAGCCTCGCCCTGTGGGTCGTTGTGCAAAGCACAACGCTGTCTCGTTACGCTCGGCTCGAAGCCACACAGCTTCTCACCCTGTACGCTAATTGCTATAGGCTACTTTGTTTTCTTTGGATAATCAGATGATATTTTTAGATGTTGGGTCGTACAGGATACCTATAACTAATTGATTAAAAGTCAGCTACTCTAGCGACCCATCTTGAGTTACCTGAGGTGATGGGCGAGTATGTTCCTTATTTTTAGTAAGGGTGCAATTGTTTTTTTGCGTAAAGAATTTAAATGCTTATTAAGCACACAATTATCCCCGAAATAGATAAAATATACACTTCGGGGCAATTGATTATAGTGACGCTAATTTTTTCTCAACCAATTTAGCACTCGAACTACCAGGATAAGCTTTAATCACTTGTTGATAAACAACCCGCGCTTTATCATTTTGCCCTTTTTCCTGCATCAATAATCCTACTTTATAGAGGGATTCCGCTCCTTTTGGCGAATTAGGATAATTTTTAACCACAGTAGCAAAATAAAAAGCAGCATCATCTTTATTCCCCTGATTATAATTCAATTGCCCAAGCCAATAATTTGCATTGGCCTGATAATTAGATTTAGGGTACGTCTTGATAAAATGCTGAAAAGAATTAATTGCCTGAGCAATTTGCTGTTTAGTTTTACTCTTGATAGCAAGTGCAACCGCCGTATCATATTCAGCCTTTTCATTAGCTGGTTTAGCTGTTGCAACTGTGTCATTGTCACTACTAACATCAGAATTTGCCTTTGCTTTATTTGAACCAGTCGTCAATGAATCCAACTGCATATAAAGATCTTTTTGACGCTCTATAACCTGGCTTAATTGATATTGGTTTTCCTGAACTTGACCACATAAGGTATCAATCTCTCGCTGAGCATCCGACAACTGCCGCTGAATTTGATATAATAATTGCCCTTGAGAATTAACTGCTGTCTCAATTTGAAGAAGATGATCACTTGTAGACCCTGAGCCGACATTAATGATTGGTGCCTGGGCAGTAGCGACTGCTGAAGCCGCTACGCCAACCAATAACGACAGACTCAAATAAAGATGTCTGAAACTACTGTTCATATAATACTCTTAATATACCAGTATCGCACGACGGTTTTTAGCATATGCCGATTCGTCATTACCCAGTACAGCCGGTTTTTCCTTACCATAAGATACGATAGAGATTTGCTCACCGTTTACTCCTTTACTCTGCAAATATATTTTCACAGCATTGGCACGACGCTCACCAAGGGCAATATTATACTCTGGTGTACCCTTTTCATCAGTATGTCCTTCCACAGTAATTTTAACTGAAGGATTAGCGCGTAGGAAGGTTGCATGTTGATCTAAGATCTGAGCATATTCTGGAGTGACATCATACTTATCGAAATCAAAGTAAACAATGTTATTACTTTGCAATTCTTGCATTTGCTGACGAGCCAATTGCTCAGCTGACAAGCTAGCACTGTTATCTGTTACATTGTTTTCAGTACCCATCTTTTCATTGCCTTTTTTTGAGCTACATGCTGCAACGGCTAGAATAGGTAATACTAACATTAGCCCTTTAAGTACTTTATTCAATTGCATCTTGTTCGATCCTTTAATAGTTATTGCCATACTTATTATTTTATTATGCATCACAAATACGGAGACCAGGCAGGAAATTTAACCTGTCCATCAGTCGCCGGAAGACGCGCTTTAAAACGCCCATCCGTTGATACCAGTTGTAATACAGTACCTAACCCCTGTGAAGAGCTATAAATTACCATAGTACCATTAGGTGCAATACTCGGCGTTTCATCCAGAAACGTATCCGTCAAATACTCAACGTTACCCGTTGCCAGATCCTGTTTAGCAATGTGCTGTTTACCATTACTCGAGTTGACCATTACCATAAATTTACCGTCAGGGCTGACGCTTGGATCCTGATTTTGGTTGCCTTCCCAAGTAATACGCTCTGGCACACCACCATTAATATTTAGTTTGTATATTTGTGGACGCCCAGCTTGATCAGAAGTGTAAATAAGCGTTTGGCTGTCTGGCATCCAACTTGGTTCAGTATTGTTACTGCGACCATCTGTTATTTGGCGAGTTTGACCACTAGCCAAATCCATTACATAAAGATTTAAACTTCCTGTTTTTGACAGGGCAAAAGCAAGCTTAGTGCCATCTGAGGAAAAGGTAGGTGCTCCATTATGGCGTGGAAAAGATGCAATCTGACGTATTTCACCTGTCGCGAGAGTTTGTATAACTAAAGCTGAGCTGCCGCTTTCAAAAGTTACATAAGCTAATTTTTCACCATCAGCAGACCAGGCTGGAGACATAAGAGGTTCAGGCGAACGGTGTACAGTAAATTGATTATAACCATCGTAATCTGAAACCCTTAATTCATATGGAAACTTTCCACCATTAGTTTTCACCACATAAGCGATACGTGTACGAAATGCCCCGCGAATACCGGTTAATTTGGCAAATACTTCGTCGCTAATAGTATGTGCAGCATAACGCAGCCATTTGGCTGCCACTTTTAATTGATTTTGGCTCAATACAGTACCGGGAAAATTCACCACATCAACCAGTTTATAACTAATAATGTACTGACCATCAGCAGCGGGTTGTACCTGACCAACCACAACAGCGTTAATACCTAATGCAGTCCAAACATTAGGTGTTACTTCCGATGCAGTGGTAGGCTGCTGAGGCATATGACTGGGATCGATAGGATTAAATTTACCGCTATTGCGTAAATCAGCAGCAACAATTTGTTGTACATCATTAGGCAAAGTACCGGTTCCAGTCCATTTAAAAGGCACAACCGCAATAGGCTGTGCAGTATTGACACCTTGCGTAATTTCAATACGAATTTCTGCCTGAGCAAATACCGCCCATAATATTAGAAAACCCAATAATAATTTAAAAGCCCGCTTCATCTTTTCTTCCTTATCACGTTATTCACGGCCGTAATAATTAGTTTGAATATTAACAAAGGTGAATACACAAAACCAGATAACTGAAAAACTTTTGTTAATTTGCCTAGCCTTATGCTATTCATAACATTCATTAACTAAGGCTTGAAGACTAAAACACTTCCCTGTTCATTAAATGCATCATAAATGCTGCGGCTAGGTGGTTTAGGCATGGTCGCAGTTTTAGCTGCACGAGTTGCTGCATCACATAGCGCTTGATCATTTGATGCACTATTTTTAGCTGTAATACTAATTAACATCCCGTCGGGAGCAAGTTTTATGCTTAATTCACACGTTTTACCACGATAAATATCAGCATCATAAAATTTGCTCTCAATAGCCGCTTTAATCTTACCAGCGTAATTAGCAACATCAGAACTTGATGCCCCGCTTTTTCTATTTCCTCCTTGACCCGCTGCTGCTGCGCCTCCGGTTTGTTGTGTTGGCCGTTGGGCAGTTAATCCGCCAAGTAGATCATCAACTGCAGCGGCCTGTTTGGCTGCATCTGCTTTTTTCTTAGCTTCTAGCACCTTAGCGGCTTTTTCAGCTTTTGCTTTTGCTTTGGCTTTAGCTACCTCAGCTTCTTTTTTAACCTGAGCTTCTGCTCTTGTTTTTGCCTCTGTCTGTTGTTTAATTAACAGTTCTTGTTCTGCTTTAGCTGCAGCCTCTTCAGCAATTTTTTGCTGCTCCTTGGCTTTGTTAGCCGCTTCTTCTGCTTGTTTACTCTGTTGCTCTGCCTCTCGTTCTATTTTAATACGCTCTTCTTCAACCGTTTTTAAGCGTTTTCGTTCTTCTTCCTGCTGTTTTCGTAGTTCTTCCTGCTGTTTTCGTAGTTCTTCCTGCTGTTTTCGTAGTTCTTCATGCTGTTTTCGTAGTTCTTCTTGCTGTTGAAGACGTTTCTTCCGCTCGGTAATGGCTTGTTGGGCGCTATTTTGCTGCTTTTGCAGCTGGTTATACTGTTCGATAACAGCGCCTGGATCAACCATGATAACATCAACCACTTCACCACTTTGACCACCGCCACCAAATTTAATAATTTGGTTTAATGAACCCCAAATAATAAAACCGAAGAGGAAAACGTGTAGTACAATAGAGAGTACGACAGAGCGACTCAGTTTATTTTTTTGCTCTTTTGTCTTTCTCACAACAGATATCCAAACAAGTAATTGTGCAATAACAATTAAATAGGCTGAGTCATAAAGCCAACCGATTTAATGCCAGCTCGATGAAGTATATTCAGGACTTTGATGACTTCCTCATAAGGTACATCTTTAGCACCACCAATTAAAAAAATGGTCTGCGGATTTTTTGCCAATGCCGATTTTGTTATTGCCGCAATTTGTTCTGGCGGTAAAAACTCTTCTCGATGCTCATTAATAATGACACTGTATTGCCCTACTCCTGAAACTTCCAGAATAATTGGTGGATTATCACTGCCCGATATAATTTCCGATTGCGCGGCATCTGGTAATTTTACTTTCACACTTTGCGAAATAATCGGCGCAGTTGCCATAAAGATCAATAACAACACCAACAGTACATCCAGTAAAGGAACGATATTAATTTCGGATTTCAGTTCACGTCTATGTCGAGTCCGTGCCATCTCTTTCTGTTCTCCGATTTATTGCTTATCAGCAGCAAAAGCCTGACGGTGCAAAATAGCTAAGAATTCTTCCATAAAATTGTCATAACTTTGTTCCAATTTATTTACTCGCTGATTGAGGCGGTTATATGCCATCACAGCTGGAATAGCAGCAAATAAGCCTATCGCGGTAGCAATTAATGCTTCAGTAATGCCTGGCGCAACCATTTGCAAAGTTGCCTGTTTTGCCGAACCTAAAGCAATAAATGCATGCATAATTCCCCACACGGTACCAAATAATCCGATGTAAGGACTAATTGTTCCAACTGTACCTAAAAAAGAGATATGCGCTTCTAATGATTCTAACTCACGATTCATCGATATTCGCATAGCTCTAGAGGCACCATTTATAACCGCCTCTGGTGTATGAAGATTAGCCTGGCGTAAAAGAGCAAATTCTTTAAATCCAGCATAAAAAATCTGTTCTGATCCTGTTAATGCATCACGCCGAGCCTGGCATTCTTTATAAAGACGTGTTAGTTCAATACCTGACCAAAAACGATCCTCAAAAGCTTCAGTTTCACGTGTCGCTGTATTTAGAATTTTAGTTTGTTGAATAATAATAGTCCAAGAAGCAATAGAGAAACCTATTAAAATCAACATGATTAGTTGAACTAAAAAACTGGCTTTTAGGAATAAATCTAAGATATTCATGTCAGTCACTACTTAAACTCCGCGACAATAGAATTAGGGAACCCGGTTGGCTATCATTTTAGTTCTATCGATAGAAACAATAATTATTTCTGCTGTTCAAAACTCTTTTCCTTGTTGATCAACTAACCGTGAAAAAAGGTCAATGATATACCTCGAACATGGGTAATTTTCGTTTCAACTGTCAATAGATCATCCAATTTAGCGGGGTGTAAATAATCAATTGTCATTTTACGTACGACAAAAGCTAAATTTTGTTCTCGTAATTGCTACTGCCCAAATCCTTTTTCTCGTAACATTTCCGTTCTGTCACGTTCAAAAAAATTAGCATAACGCGCATGATAAACTATACCTCTCGTATCGGTATTTTCATAGTAAATACGGATAGGCCAGCAAAACAGCATATTTTTACTCCCCTTACTATCAATAAATTACCCGTTACTATACTTAAGTGAATCATCTATTGGAATAATTTATAAATAAAGTTACAAAAAAATAGTGAAATATAAATTTATCTTAAAAAATGAAGCTTATTCGAAAGAAATAAAAAAGCCCGTAAGTCATGATCAAAGCGGTGGGCAATAGATGAAAAAATAACGCAAAAAATTTTTTTTAAGTAAAAACCCAATACCAAATATTATCCCGCTACAAGTTGCACAAATTAATAATAACCCCTGCCAGATAGCAAGAGAACTAGTATTTGATGCAAACAATGTCGGATCCAGAGTACACAAAAAGCCATGACAAATGCCATAGAGAATAAGGATCCGAAACGCGGACCCTTATTCATTGATGGGCAGATTTTATCTACCATTATCATTCACCACTGTGTTTAGCTTTGTTAGCAGCATTAGCTTCAACCTGCTCAATGGCCAGGGCTGCAATTACAGCGAAACTACAAGCAAGTAGTGTTCCTAAAATCCAAGCAAAATACCACACGCTGTTCGCTCCTTAGTATAATGAATGTTTGTTATCTTCAATGTGCGTTTTGTCAAGCCGACCAAACATTTTGTAATAACACCAAATAGTATATGCCAATATAATTGGCACAAAAATGATAACTACCACCGTCATCACCTGTAAGGTAAATAAACTCGAAGTGGTATCCCAAATCGTCAAACTGGCATTAGGTTGTATACTTGAAGGCATAATGAATGGGAACATACTAATACCACAAGTTAAAATAATACAAGCAATTGTCAGTGATGAAAACAAAAATGCCCATCCACCTTTATCGAATTTAGTAAAGAAAATAGTCAGTATTGGAAAAATTAGGCCAAGAACCGGTAATGCCCATAATGGTGGGTTATTATTAAAATTAACCAACCACGCCCCTGCCTCACGTGCTACTTCTTTGTGCAGTGGATTAGAAACTGCATAGGTATCGATGGTACTTTTAATAGCGTAACCATCAATCCCATATATCAACCAGATACCAGCACCGGCAAAAGTAATTAAAGTGAAACAGGCGCTGATATAAGTGATATTACATGAACGTAAATGTAATTCACCGACGGTGCGCATCTGAAGATAAGTGGCTCCTTGGGTGATTATCATCATTAGCGAGATAATCCCTGCCAATAAGCCATAAAGGTTGAGTAAACCAAAAAAAGAACCGGTATAATTCAAATATAATTGGTCATTGACTACAAAAGGAACGCCCTGCAACAAATTACCGAAAGCGACACCAATGATCAGCGGAGGAACAAAACTACCAATAAATATTCCACGATCCCACATAGTACGCCATTTGGAATTTTCAAGCTTTGAACGATAGTCAAACCCCACAGGTCGCAAAAATAGCGCAGCCAAAACCAGTATCATAGCAATATAAAAACCTGAGAATGCAGCTGCATAAACCATCGGCCAAGCGGCAAATATTGCACCACCTGCAGTCACTAACCAAACCTGATTACCATCCCAATGTGGAGCAATTGAATTAATCATGATCCGACGCTCAGTATCGGTTTTTCCCATAAATGGCAATAAAAGACCAACGCCCATATCAAAACCATCAGTCACGGCAAAACCGATCAGCAACACACCAATCAGCAGCCACCATATAAATCTTAAAACTTCATAATCAAACATGAATGGACTCCTGTTTACTAAGCGTCTTGTGCTGAAATATTTGTCTGCTCATAATGATAACGACCTGTTTTAAGACTACTTGGCCCTTTACGCGCAAATTTGAACATTAAAAACAATTCAATAATCAAGAACAAAGTATACAGACCACATATTAGTGCCATCGAGAAAACTAAATCTGCACTGCTTAATGATGAGTGCGCAACCGCTGTCGGTAAAATTTCCCCAATCGCCCACGGTTGGCGGCCATACTCGGCGACAAACCAACCCGCTTCAACAGCAATCCATGGTAACGGGATACCAAACATTGCTAAACGCAAAAGCCATTTTTTTTCGCCAATACTGTTACGAATAACAGACCAGAATGATAACCCAAAAATAAGTAACATAAGGAAACCACAACCCACCATAATCCGAAATGCCCAGAATAACGGGCCAACTTTAGGAATACTATCTTTCGTAGCGGCTTTAATGTGTTCTTCTGTGGCATCAACAACATTAGGTGTATAACGTTTTAACAATAATCCATAGCCAAGATCTTTTTTATTTTCATTAAATGCTTTGCGTATAGCAGGATCATTATCACCAGCCTGTAATCTTTTTAACAGTACATATGCTTTAATACCATTACGAATACGAACCTCATGTTGTGCCATTAAATCTTTTAAACCCAAAACAGGCGTATCGATAGAGTGGGTAGTAATAATTCCCATCAACCATGGAATTTCAAGTACAAATTCATTTTTCATTTTTTCGCTATTTGGTATAGCAATAAGATTAAACGAGGCTGGCGGGGGCTGTGTTTCCCATTCAGCTTCTATAGCTGCTAACTTGGTTTTCTGAACATCACCCATTTCATAACCAGATTCATCGCCTAAAACAATCACAGACAGTACTGAGGCGATACCAAAACTGGCTGCTATTGCGAAAGAGCGTTTAGCAAATGGTCGATCACGGCCTCTGAGTAAGTAATAAGCACTGATACCTAAGATAAACATTGCTCCAGTACAATAGCCTGCAGCAACGGTATGAACAAATTTAACTTGTGCCACTGGATTTAAAACTAATTCTGAAAAACTGAGCATTTCCATCCGCATGGTTTCAAAGTTAAAATCAGAAGCAATCGGGTTTTGCATCCAACCATTAGCCACCAAAATCCACAGCGCAGAAAAATTAGAGCCCAGTGCAACCAGCCATGTGGTAGCTAAATGCTGGGTTTTACTTAAACGATCCCAACCAAAAATGAATAAACCAACGAATGTTGACTCTAAGAAGAACGCCATTAATCCTTCAATTGCAAGTGGCGCACCAAAAATATCACCAACATAATGTGAATAATATGACCAGTTAGTCCCGAATTGGAATTCCATGGTTAAACCCGTGGTAACACCTAAGGCAAAGTTAATAGCAAATAACTTACCCCAGAATTTTGTCATATCTTTATATATCTGTTTACCCGAAATGACATATACCGTTTCCATAATTGCTAGTAAAAACGACATACCAAGTGTTAATGGCACAAACAGGAAATGATACATTGCAGTTAAGGCAAACTGTAACCGGGACAGTTCGACAATATCAAACATCTTGACTCCTTGCTCCTAGCAGGAAGACACCGACTTGCGGCAACCTGACTTTCATAATGCAAATATGAAAATCTCATAACTATCAGCCTTATACATCTTAAAATAACGATAAAAAATTCATCAAAATACACCAAACCTCTTAATAAATGGTACGCTTATAATACACTTATAATAAATAGATTTAATACGATTTAGATTGAATTTTTGCAGCTAAATCATTATACCATTACATTTAATGACAAGCTAAATTTGATCAACAACAATTTTATTGAAAATGAAAAATAAAACCCACTTTATTGTTTGATTTAAATAAATTTTTATTAAAATCATCAATAAATTAAATATCTATTATAGGTCTGTTCATGTTAATTAAACATTTAATAATTTATTTTAACCATTTACTCGTCAGACGGCTTAAGGCGACTTTTTAAAAGGTTATTTGCTAAACCGTAATAGCCATTTGCAATCTGCGTAATGGCATTTTTCCATAGCGAAAAAACTAAGTTTACCAATATTACTTACGGCCTAAACATAAAAAAAGCCACTATAAATAGTGGCTTTTACTAATCATAGTATAAGTCAGGTTATTTACTAGTCACTAATTGCTTAACTACATCACCGATCTCGGCTAAACTACGAACAGTTTTTACACCTGCCGCTTCTAAAGCAGCAAACTTCTCATCTGCTGTACCTTTGCCACCAGCAATGATGGCACCCGCATGCCCCATACGTTTACCTTTTGGTGCTGTTACGCCCGCGATATAAGCAACGACCGGTTTTGTTATATGTAGCTTAATATAAGCTGCCGCTTCTTCCTCAGCGGTGCCACCAATTTCACCAATTATAACGATCGCTTCGGTTTGCGGATCGGCCTGGAATAATTTCAATATATCAATAAAATTTGAACCAAGAATAGGATCACCACCAATACCAACACAAGTAGATTGCCCTAATCCTACATCTGTGGTCTGCTTAACGGCCTCATAAGTTAATGTGCCAGAGCGGGATACAATGCCGACTTTACCAGGTTGATGAATATGCCCCGGTTGAATACCAATCTTACATTCACCTGGAGTAATAATACCTGGACAATTTGGCCCTATCATTCGTACCCCAGTTTCAGCTAATTTTGCTTTCGCTGTTAGCATATCTAAAGTGGGGATGCCTTCTGTGATAGTAATAATCAGTTTGATGCCACTATTGATCGCTTCGAGGATAGAATCTTTACAAAATCGAGCTGGAACATAAATGACTGATGCGGTTGCACCTGTTGCTGTTACCGCCTCACGGACTGTATTAAAAACAGGTAATCCTAAATGTGTTGTTCCACCTTTACCTGGTGTTACGCCACCAACCATTTTTGTTCCATAAGCAATTGCCTGCTCTGAGTGAAAAGTTCCTTGGCTACCTGTAATCCCTTGACAGATAACTTTAGTATTTTTATCAATTAAAATAGACATTGCTTATTTCGCCTCCGCTGCTGCTACTGCTTTTTCTGCTGCATCTGTCAAACTGGTTGCAGCCGTGATTTTTAGGCCACTATCAGCTAACTTTTGCGCACCTAACTCAGCATTATTGCCTTCAAGACGAACAATGACCGGGACTTTTACCCCAATTTCTTTAACTGCTCCAATAATACCATCAGCAATCAAATCACAGCGAACAATGCCACCAAAAATATTGACCAAAACAGCTTTAACATTTTCATCAGATAATATAATTTTAAATGCTTCTGCTACTCGTTCCTTGGTTGCACCACCACCTACGTCAAGAAAATTAGCCGGCGCTCCCCCATGCAACTTAACAATGTCCATAGTTCCCATGGCTAAACCGGCACCATTGACCATACAACCGATATTGCCATCTAAACCAACATAGTTTAATTCCCATTCTGAGGCATGAGCTTCACGGGGATCTTCTTGAGAAACATCACGCATCTTCTGCAATTCTACTTGGCGGTAAAGTGCATTGCTATCCACGCTAAGCTTTCCATCCAGACAAATTAAATCGCCCTGCTTAGTAATGACGAGAGGGTTAATTTCGATTAACGCAAGATCACATTCAAGAAATATTGTCGCTAAGCCGATAAATATGTTGATAAACTGCTCGACTTGTTTGCCGCTTAAACCCAACTTGAAAGCAAGCTCACGACCTTGATAAGGCATAGGCCCAGTTAAAGGATCAATAATCGCCTTATGAATAAGTTCTGGTGTCTTTTCTGCAACTTTTTCAATTTCAACCCCGCCTTCAGTCGATGTCATGAAGACAATCCGACGAATAGCGCAATCTATCACCGCCCCCAAATAAAGTTCTTTATCAATATCAGTTGCTGCTTCAACCAAAATTTGATTAACAGGCTGTCCGTGTACATCGGTTTGATAGGTCACTAATCGTTTTCCCAACCAATTTTCAGCAAATAGCCGGACTTCGTCTCTATTATTGACAACTTTTACCCCACCTGCTTTACCTCGGCCACCAGCATGCACCTGACACTTTACAACCCAAGGGCTATTGCCCAATTTTGTGGTTGCATCTTCTGCTTCTTTTGCTGTTTTACAAGCATAACCTGTCGGTACTGGCAAACCATGACTGGCAAGTAACTGTTTTACCTGATATTCATGTAAGTTCATGATGCTCTATCCATAATTTGTCTGACAGAGACATAAAAGTCTCTATATATTTTTATTTAAACAATGGTCAAAAAAATTAACCAAGCTTTACTTCAGACTGAGTAAATAACTTCACTCTAAATTGGTTATCTAGACGTCTAACAATAAACGTGCCGGATCTTCCAACATATCCTTTATTGTCACCAAAAAACTAACCGATTCACGTCCATCAATTAAACGATGATCATAAGAAAGCGCTAAATACATCATTGGCAAGATTTCGATTTTACCATCAACAGCCATCGGCCGATCTTTGATAGCATGCATGCCTAAAATTGCACTTTGTGGAGGATTGATAATCGGGGTTGACATTAAAGAACTAAAAACACCACCATTGGTAATGGTAAAGTTTCCACCTATCAATTCTTCAACCGTTAATTTGCCGTCACGTCCTTTAATTGCTAACTCTTTAATGCGCTTTTCAATTTCTGCCATGCTCAACGCATCTGCATCACGTAATACCGGTGTGACTAAACCCCTAGGAGTAGAAACAGCAATACTAATATCAAAATAACTATGATAAAGCACATCCGAGCCATCAATAGATGCGTTCACTTCAGGATAACGCTTTAAGGCTTCAACCACTGCTTTAACATAGAAAGACATAAAGCCCAAACGTACACCATGCCGTTTTTCAAAACTTTCACCATAATGTTTTCGTAGATCAAAAACCTGCTTCATATTGACTTCATTAAAAGTGGTCAACATAGCGGTATTATTTTTCGCCTCCAGTAAACGTTCTGCAATACGTTTACGTAGACGCGTCATTGGTACGCGTTTTTCACTTCGATGAGAAGATGTTGCCGAGGTTAAAGATACAGTAGCAGATACCACATTCTGTTGCTTAGTTGCTGCATTTGCGGTCGCTGTTAATTGGTTTTTGTTTAAATATTTCTCAACATCGTCACACGTTAAACGCCCTCCGACACCAGTACCTTTGATATTGGCAGGATCTAAATCATGTTCTGCAATTAAACGACGTACTGCTGGTGTTAGTGCATTATTACTCTCTTCCTCCAGACTGGTGGTATGACGTTTGGCTGGAGCCGACTCACTAACCTCTTTCACTTCGGCTGGGATCCCAGTGCTATCACTAAGACGAATGCGACCCAAAAATTGCTTAGATAGCACAGTAGCGCCTTCTTCTTCCACAATTGACTCCAAAACTCCTGAATCTGCCGCTGGCACTTCGAGTACAACTTTATCCGTTTCAATCTCCACTAACACTTCATCGCGTTCTACCTGATCACCTGGTTTCTTGTGCCAAGTTACAACTGTAGCATCTGCAACAGATTCAGGAAGATCAGGAACAAGAATTTCTATGCTACTCATTTTCTATCCTTTAATTTATTTATTTTTAGTGCCTCTTCAACCAATACTTTTTGCTGTTCTTGATGAACAGATGCGTAGCCTACAGCAGGTGAAGCAGATGCAGGGCGTCCCGCATAGCTTAATAACGAACCTTTTGGAATTGCTTCCCGGATATTATGCTGGCTACAGTACCATGCTCCCTGATTAAGGGGCTCTTCTTGACACCAAACAAAATCACGCACATGAGCATAAGGCTTTAACACTGTTTCTAAATTTTTGTGGGGGAATGGATATAGCTGTTCAATGCGTATAATAGCGAGATTTTTTTGTTTGTTTGTACGACGTTGTTCCAGCAGATCATAATAAACTTTACCTGAACATAAAACGACACGTTTGACTTTTTTAGCATCTAAAGGATCAATTTCGCTAATTACCGGCTGAAATTCACCATCTGCTAACTCTTCCAAACTAGAAACCGCCAGCGGATGACGCAATAATGACTTGGGCGACATAACAATCAATGGGCGTCGCATAGTACGAAGTATCTGACGACGCAGCATATGATAGACCTGTGCTGGGGTCGATGGGACACAAACTTGCATATTTTGTTCGGCACACAATTGTAAATAACGTTCTAACCGAGCAGAGGAGTGTTCCGGGCCTTGTCCCTCATATCCATGCGGTAACAACATGACTAGTCCACACAAACGTCCCCATTTCTGCTCGCCAGAACTAATAAACTGATCGATAACCACTTGCGCTACATTGGCAAAATCACCAAACTGAGCTTCCCAAATAGTTAAAACCCGTGGCTCAGCTGATGCATAACCGTATTCAAAAGCAAGTACTGCTTCTTCGGACAATACGGAATCCCAGACATCAAATCTGCCTTGATTTTCACGTATATTAGCCAGGGGAACATATACTGAACCATTAGTTTGATTATGAATAACTGCATGTCGATGGAAAAACGTTCCTCGGCCCGCATCTTCCCCCGATAAACGGACTTGTATGCCTTCATCAACTAATGTGGCATAAGCCAAGGTTTCTGCTGCCCCCCAGTCAAGCAGCTTTTTACCGCTAGCCATTGCCAGCCGGTCACTGTAAATTTTTTCAACCCGTGGCTGCATGACAATCTCTGCAGGAATCGTGCTTAAACGTTTCGCCAAATCTTGTAGTCGTTTCTTTTTAATTTTAGCGGGATAAGCTTCATTCCATTCATGATTCAAGTAAGGTTTCCAAACCGCATAGTCAGTTGCCATTGGACGCCATTCATCAACCACACAATCACCATGATCTAATTTATCACGATAAAGATTAACCATTTCCGTCACTTTATCGCTAGTAACCGTCTTTTCTGCTATCAATTTATCCACATAAATTTTACGCGGTGTAGCATGTTTTTTTATTTTTTGATACATAATTGGCTGCGTAGCACTGGGTTCATCAGCTTCATTATGACCATGGCGACGATAGCAAACTAAATCTATTACCACATCACGCTTAAACTTATTGCGAAAATCTAAGGCCAAGCGAGTGACGAACACAACCGCTTCAGGATCATCAGCATTAACATGAAAAATAGGCGCTTGCACCATTTTCATTATGTCAGTGCAATATTGCGTTGAACGCGCATCTTTAGGATTAGATGTGGTAAAGCCTATTTGGTTATTAACCACGATCCGCACTGTACCACCAACTTCATAACCACGAGCCTGAGACATATTCAGCATTTCCTGAACTACCCCTTGGCCAGTTAACGCTGCATCACCATGGATAGTAATTGGTAGTACCATATTACTACGTCCTTCATCTAAACGATCACGACGAGCACGGACAGAACCAATTACCACTGGACTGACTATTTCTAAATGAGATGGATTAAACGCTAAAGCTAAATGAACCAGTGCCCCTTCGGTCTTAAAATCTGAAGAAAAACCTTGGTGATATTTAACATCACCAGTACCTAAATGATCTTTATGCTTACCGGCAAACTCATCAAACAGATCCTTTGGTTGCTTACCTAATATGTTAACTAAAACATTTAATCGGCCGCGGTGCGCCATTCCTAATACCACCTCACGCGTGTCGAGCTTACCCGCGTGACGGATCAAATCTTTTAATAACGGGATGAGTGAATCTCCCCCTTCTAGCGAGAAACGTTTGGCGCCCGGAAATTTTGCCCCAAGATAGCGTTCTAATCCTTCTGCCGCCGTTAATTCTGTTAAGAAACGAATTTTTTCTTCTTTACTAAATTGTTCGCTAACCGGCGTCGCTAGTTCAAGACGCTGTTGTATCCAGCGTTTCTCTTCTGTATTGGTAATATGCATGTATTCTGCACCAATAGACGCACAATAAATGCATTTTAAGGCAGCATACAGCTCGCTTAATTTCATTGTTTCTTGACCAATAGCAAAAGAACCAACATTAAACGTTTTTTCAAAATCAGCATCCGTTAAATCATGGAATGCAGGATCTAAATCAGGCACAGTTTCCTGTTTCCAGAGCTCTAATGGATCAAGGTTGGCATTTTGATGTCCTCTAAAACGAAATGCGTTTATTAGCTGGAGAACTTTAACTTGCTTTACATCCAAAGAAGGATCACTAACTGAAGTTTGATAACGCGTAGAATCTTTCGCCAATAAACGAAAATATTCACGTGCTTGGAAGTGGGAGTATTTACCGTTGGAGCCTGCACCTGGTAGTTTATCAAAAATTTCTCGCCAGTCTGCATTAACGGAATTAGGGTCAGTTAAGTAGTCCTCATAAAGCTGTTCGATATAAGACTGATTGCCACCAGCTAGAAAACTCGAATCTAGCCAGTCCTTCATTACGCCGTTGTGCATTGTGATCCCTTAAGCCTATAGGCTTTAGTTTTCGTCGTAGTTAACAGTACCGCTTTTTATATAGACGGTTTCAATAAAGATTCTTTGAACGTGTTCTATGCACGATTATAAATAAAAGAGCTATTTATATATTCTCCTTTTATAAGAACCTTTTAAAACCGCATTCGGTTTTTAAAGGTTCCTAGTGTAATTTAATCACATAAAATAAATATTAATTTAATATAATGGTTTTCCATTTTTTATTTCCCGCAATATTTCTATTATGGGAATTATTACTAAAACAAGACACTACGTTTTAATAACATCGATTTAATGTGACCAATCGTTTTAGTTGGATTTAAACCTTTTGGACAAACACTGATACAATTCATAATGCTATGGCAGCGAAATACACTAAAAGCATCGTTTAAATTATCCAATCTGGCATCGGTTTCAGTATCTCTACTATCAATTAAAAAACGATAAGCCGCTAATAAACCGGCAGGGCCAATAAATTTATCTGGATTCCACCAAAATGATGGGCATGACGTTGAACAACAAGCACAAAGAATACACTCATATAAACCATCCAATTTTTCTCGCTGTGCTGGCGTTTGTAAATATTCACGCGTCGGGGGATTCTTGCCATCATTAATAAGGTAAGGACGAATCTTTTCATACTGAGTATAAAATTGGGCCATATCAACAACTAAATCTCGAACAACGGGTAAACCTGGCAATGGGCGCACAACAACCTTTCTTTTATTACGACACAAAGCTGACAATGGCGTAATACAGGCCAAGCCATTTTTACCATTCATATTTAATCCATCAGAGCCACAAACTCCTTCACGACAAGAACGGCGAAATGCTAAAGTAGGATCCTTTTCTTTCAGTTGTATTAAAGCATCCAGCAACATCATGTCACGGCCTTCGGAAATGTCCAACGTGTAGTCTTGCATACGCGGCATATTATCAACGTCTGGATTGTAACGATAAATGGAAAATTCAATCTTCATAATCTACTCTCTCCGTAACACTATCAAAGCCGCACGTTAATAAGTACGTATTTTGGGTGGGAAGGGAGCACGTAACTCAGGTTGCATATTTACTGCTCGGCGAGTCATAGTTCCAGACTGTGGCAAATATAAAGTATGACATAACCAATTTTTGTCATCACGGTCAGGATGGTCAAAGCGACTATGAGCACCTCGGCTTTCGGTACGGAAATTTGCCGCTTCTGCGGTTGCAAATGCTGTTTCTACCAAATTATCTAGCTCTAAACATTCTATGCGTTGAGTATTAAATTCACGTGAAGTATCAGCCAACCGGGCATTTTTTAAACGTTCACGAATTACTTTCAATTCTTCTAAGCCTTTTGCCATGGCATTGCCTTCACGAAAAACTGAAAAATTATGCTGCATACAGGCTTGTAACGCTTTGCGTATTTCCACCGGATCTTCACCAGTATGGGTATTATTCCAACGATTTAAACGAATTAATGCGGCCTCAACATCAGATTCACCGGCATCACGTATCGATCCTTGCTCCATTAATGATTGTTTAAGATGCAGCCCCGCTGAACGTCCAAAAACAACTAAATCAAGTAATGAATTTCCGCCCAAACGGTTGGCGCCATGCACAGAAACACACGCAATTTCACCAACAGCAAATAATCCCGAGATCACAACATCTTTACCTTTTTCATTAATCATCAATGCTTGACCGGTTACTTTGGTTGGGATCCCACCCATCATATAATGGCAAGTAGGAATAACAGGGATAGGTTCTTTAACCGGATCAACATGGGCAAAAGTTCTGGATAATTCAAGAATACCCGGTAAACGAGATTCCAACACTTCCTTACCTAAATGATCGAGTTTTAATTTAACATGGGGACCCCACGGACCATCACATCCCCTGCCTTCACGGATCTCTATCATAATTGAACGAGCAACAACATCACGACCAGCCAAATCTTTTGCATTTGGCGCATAACGCTCCATAAAGCGCTCACCATCTTTATTAAGTAGATAGCCACCCTCGCCCCTACATCCTTCTGTCACTAATACACCCGCGCCGGCAATTCCGGTTGGATGAAATTGCCACATTTCCATATCTTGTAATGGCACACCAGCTCTAACAGCCATGCCAACACCGTCACCAGTATTAATATGCGCGTTAGTTGTTGATTGATAAATCCTGCCAGCTCCCCCGGTCGCAAGAATAGTCGCCTTAGCCTTAAAATAAACAACTTCACCGGTTTCCATACACAACGCCGTACAACCAACAATGCCGTCATCCTGATTTTTAACTAAATCAAGTGAATACCATTCGGAAAAAATTGTAGTATGGTTTCTTAAGTTCTGTTGATAAAGGGTATGCAAAAGGGCATGACCAGTTCTGTCTGCCGCGGCGGCGGTGCGAGCTGCTTGTTCACCGCCAAAATTTTTCGATTGACCACCAAATGGACGTTGATAAATACGACCATCATCCAAACGTGAAAATGGTAGTCCCATATGCTCAAGCTCTAATATCGCTTCAGGTCCTGTTTTACACATGTATTCAATGGCATTTTGATCACCTATATAATCAGAGCCTTTAACGGTATCATACATATGCCATTGCCAATCATCTTCATGGGTATTACCTAACACAACAGTGATCCCACCCTGGGCTGATACAGTATGTGAACGTGTCGGAAAAACTTTAGAAATTAATGCACATGACAAGCCTAACTGGGAAATTTGCAATGCTGCACGCATACCGGCTCCACCAGCCCCAATAACAACGGCATCAAATTCTCTTACTGGTAATTTCATTTACGCTCCCCACACCACAATTGTTCCATAAATTAAATAAGCCATTAATATAATAATGAAAAAGAGTTGTAATAATAATCGTAAGGCAATTGACTTAATGTAATCTGTTAGTACTTGCCATAAACCAATCCAGGCATGTATCAATACGGAAATGAGTGTTAGAATTGTAAAAATTTTTGTTAGCCGAAAAGCAAAAAATGTCCGCCAAACAGTATAATTTAACTCTGTTGTTACAACAAAACTAACAATGTAGAGCGTATAGAAGGAAATAATAATGGCAGAAGCACGAAGCAGAAGCCAATCTTGTGTACCCGTGCGGCCTAATGTTATTGCGTTAACTAACATACTAAGACCCCCGCTAAAATGGACAAAATAGCGGTAATGACAAATGCAGCTATAGCTGAAACACGTCCGAAAAACAAATTTTCATCAATAAAACCAAAATCCATTAACATATGACGGATACCGCCACAAATATGATATATTAATGCGGTCAATATGCCCAAGATAATGAATTTTATGAAAAAATTATCCATAATTTCAGAAACATATTGAAAACCTGCTGGTGAAGAAAGCGATAAACCTAACAGCCATAATAAGACTCCGACTGTTATAAAGGTAATAACGCCAGAGACACGATGTAAAATTGAAGCTATTGCAGTAACTGGAAAATGAATTGTCTGCAATTGAAGATTGATAGGTCTTTGTTTTTTCACAATTTTTCCCACACAGCTCTTTATTGTTTTCCTACCTCCGGACCTGGAGCAGAAATCAAACAGCGATCGTGATAACAAAGTACAACTTAGCTTAAAAATTAATCTATTACATATTTGCAAAAGTTGTTACTTAATAACGCTGGGTACTCCTATCACAAGGTAATCCGGAGCCTCATTTGCAGTATATGACCTTCACATGCCCATTACAATTACAACACATTATGTTTGGAGAGATTTAGCTTGAACAGTGAGTATGATCACGATTTAAACACCGATATTAATTGATGATGTAATTTGACAACCATAAAACATTTATCTTACATCTGATTGAATCTAATTAGTTAATCATTATTTCCACACAAAAAAAGAAATTATGTAAAATAAAAATGCTAGATTGTTATCCATAAAAAACTTAATGTTATTGTAGGTATAATTTAAAATTATAAGGAATATATATATATAAATTATGAATTGTTAATAAATTGATAAAAAATTTGTTAAAAAACATGATCCTAAAACTTTTAATTAATAAAATATAATGCAATTTCAAAGCAGTTTTATCATGCTCTCATGGTTGTCTGAAATTGCGTTTAAGAGCTAAGGAGACCCGTAATGGCAGGCAAAGAAAAAAAGACTATCGAATTAGTAGATAAAGATGCAAAAAAAATTGAGCTTGAAGTATTAAAGCCTACACTTGGAGCCGAAGTAATTGATGTCCGAGGATTGGGCGCTAAAGGTTATTTTACCTACGATCCTGGTTTCACCTCAACCGCATCCTGCGAGTCTAAAATTACCTACATAGATGGAGATAAAGGGATTCTTTTGCACCGTGGATATCCTATTGATCAATTGGCGACGCAATCTACTTATTTAGAAGTTTGTTATATACTACTTTATGGTAAAAAACCTTCACAAAACGATTATGACAAATTTAAAAAAATTGTTACCGAACATACGATGATCCACGATCAAATTACCCGGCTTTTGCAGGGATTCCGTCGCGATTCTCATCCAATGGCCATACTTTGTGGTCTAACCGGTGCACTGGCAGCTTTCTATCATGATTCGTTAGATGTTAATAATCCGCGCCATCGTGAAATAGCAGCATTTAGATTATTATCAAAAATGCCTACCGTGGCGGCAATGTGTTATAAATATTCTATTGGTCAACCTTTTATTTATCCGTGCAATGATCTCTCCTATTCAGCTAATTTCCTTCACATGATGTTTGCTACCCCTTGTGAAAAATATCAGGTTAGTCCAATCATCGAACGTGCAATGGATCGCATTTTTATTCTACATGCAGATCATGAACAAAATGCGTCCACCTCAACGGTAAGAACAGCAGGTTCTTCTGGTGCTAATCCATTCGCTTGTATTGCCGCCGGAATTGCCTCTCTTTGGGGGCCCGCTCATGGTGGTGCCAATGAAGCATGTTTGCGTATGTTAGAAGAAATTCAAACTGCCGAAAATATCCCTAAATTTATCAAACGGGCAAAAGATAAAGATGACCCTTTCCGTTTGATGGGATTTGGCCATCGGGTTTATAAAAATTATGATCCCCGGGCGACAGTGATGAAACATACCTGCGATGAAGTACTTAAAGAACTTAAATTAAATGATAGTATCTTAGAAGTTGCCAAACAATTAGAACATATTGCCCTGAATGATCCCTATTTTATTGAGAAAAAACTCTATCCTAATGTCGATTTTTATTCTGGTATCATTTTAAAAGCCATCGGAATCCCAACCACCATGTTTACCGTTATTTTTGCCATTGCACGCACTATTGGCTGGATTGCCCATTGGAATGAAATGCATCATGAAGAATTAAAAATCGCGCGTCCCCGTCAGTTATATATTGGCCATAAACAAAGAGACTTTCATAGCGATTTAACCCAAAAATAGCGAGTTATTGCTTTGATAAATAAAACTGTGTCTTACTATTTTGTTTGCCAAAAATGACAGCCAAATAGAATACAAGATACAGTTTCGAGATAAATCACCGTTTTTACTCTTCTGCTTACTCTACTTTCATATTGGCAAAACTAGGCAGGATTAAGTATATCGACAAAAGTGACCTCAAAGCCATAATCTTTATGTAACCATTCACCTAATGCTTTAATGCCAAAGCGCTCTGTTGCATGATGACCGGCAGCATAAAAATGGATCCCCATTTCTCTCGCGATATGGATCGTTTGCTCAGAGACTTCACCAGTCACAAAAGCATCAACACCCGCTTCTGCTGCCTGTTGAATAAAATTCTGTCCCCCACCTGTACACCAGGCAATTGTGCGGATCTCGCTCGGACCATTATCACCACAATACAAAGGTTGACGCGCCAATCTATTATTTAAACGCGACATTAAATCAGCTGTGCTGATCGGTTGCACAAACTTACCCATTGGCAGTAAAGGCGTAATATAGCTATCAATCTCAACCTCCATGATATTCGCTAACTGTGCGTTATTACCTATAACAGGATGAGCATCTAGCGGCAAATGATAACCATATAGGTTAATATCATTACAAAGTAATGTTTTTAACCGTTTACGCTTCATATTAAGAATAACCGCAGCTTCATTTTTCCAGAAATAACCGTGATGAACAATAATCGCATCGGCAGTCAATTTTACCGCTTCATCCAATAGTGCCTGCGATGCAGTAACACCTGTCACTATTTTTTTTATCTCTGAACGCCCTTCCACCTGAAGTCCATTTGGCGCATGATCTTGATATTCATAAATACTCAAATGCGCATTTATTACTCGTTCTAATTCAATATTATGCATTACTTACCTATCCTATTTGTAAAACTGATTCATTTTATTAAATATCAAACTGAAAAATATGTTTTACGACGGCTAAAGCTAAAAAATAAAACGCCCTATCACAACAAGTAATAGGACGTTTTATTTTTTTAATCAATTAATTACTTCATTGATTGCGTATCTTCAGCGCTGGCAAAACATACAGGTTTATCACTAGTCTTTAGCCACCTACGATGTAGGTAACTATAGAAGCGGCTACGGTCATGACGAAAAATCATGATCGGAAAAGCCACAATGCCTAATAATACCACCCCAACACGAAGCAAGAGAACTTGATGCCAAGGGTATTGACGATACTCAGACATAAAGATCCTCCTTATAAAGTTTTCAATTGATATAAGCAATTGAGATATATTGTGCAATGAATGAAATATTATATGATTAGAGGTAACATTACTACCCATCTGACCATTTTTTGCTGATTTTTTAAGCATTTTTTTATGGCTTAATTTTTTTACCTATTAAAAAATAACCATTATTACAACTCATAAACCATATATTAACTATTGTTTACTAATTATAACCAAAAAATATAGATGACAGTAATAACTTACAAACTATTATATTGGTCTTATACTATTTTTACACTATGTGTAAACTTTTTATCAGATTCTTTGCAGTGAACGACTTAAGCTCTGTATATCAAAATCATGAGGAGACAAATTGTGTCCATTTTGACTATCACAGGGATCGTTCTAATTAAAATATTATTTCTCTATTTGATTTATGCGCTTATCTTCATGCGGAGGATTTTTAAATGGTAAGTAGTACTTTATTATTAAATTACCAGTTTTTAAATTCTCCTGCTCGTTATTGCTAAATTTTTAGGAAATTATATCGCTTTATTAATTGAGAGTGATTTACCGCTTTGGGTTTTCAAAATGGAGTCTGGCTTATGGAGTTGTTGTCGTTTACGTAAACCCAGCAGTGAAATACATGAAATGAATTGGCGGCAATACGCGCCACTGCACTGCTGCTATTCAATATTAATAAGTGGCACATTTCTCTTTCTATTATTAATCAATCAAGAAAATTTACCGCTTAATCCACAGAAATTTTCAATTTACATTGGGATTTGGCACTTAATACCGTTATCAGTTTCATCACCAATACTAACTGGCAAGCCTATAGCGGTGAAAACACGTTAAGTTATTTTAGCCAAATGACTGGTTTAACAGTGCAGAATTTCTTATCTGCAGCTACCGGTATTGCGGTAGCATTTGCCCGCCAAGGTGTAAAAACACTAGGTAATGCCTGGATAGATATAGCACGTATTACACTTTATCTGCTGCCACCACTAGCAATTATTTTTGCCCTATTTTTGGTTAGCCAATGCGTAATACAAAATTTTTCTCCCTATTTATTGGTAGAAACATTACAAAATCAACCACAAACAATCCCTATGGGACCAGTCGCTTCACAAGAAGCAATCAAATTATTAGGCACTAATCGGCGGATTTTTTGCCACAAATTCAGCTCATCCTTTTGAAAATCCTACCGCGTTATGTTTTGCATTTGGCCTCGTAGTGGGTGATAGCCAACAAGGCTTAGCATTGCTTTGGGCGATGGGAATTATTTTCACTATTGCTTTTGTTATTGTTGTCTATGCAGAAATGCAAAGTAATCCACAGCTAATGTTGTCAGGCACTAACAGTAATATAAATTTAGAAGGTAAAGAAAATCGTTTTGGGATTTTAAATTCGGCGCTTTTTGCCGAGGCCGGACGCAGTGCTATTTTAAATCCTGGAACTCATGCTCTCAGTGAAGTCCTGTATGCATTTTCTTCTGCAGCTAATAATAATGGCAGTGCTTTTGCCGGCTTAAATAGCAATAATCTATTTTATAACATTACACTGAGTATAGTGATGTTTCTCGGTCGTTTTGGCTTAATAAAGGCAGTAATTGCTACTGCTGGTATTATGGTGAGGAAAAAACACCAGCCTGAAAACTTTGCCACATTACCTACTCACGGCCCATTATTTATTGGATTATTAATCCTGACTGTTTTCATTATTGGTGCACTCACTTTTGTGCCTGCCCTAGCTCTAGGGCCGATTGCTGAACATTTACAAATTTGGCATACCTCATAATAAGGGAAGATAAATGAAAAAAATACCAGCCTATTGTTTGATAGTAGATTGATTCAACAAGCATTATTTGACGCTTTTAAAAAATGTGCCCTACAAATGCAGTGGCACAATCCGGTTATGTTTATCGTTTATATCGGTAGCATATTGACGACATTAATCTGGTTTTATCAATTGCTCACTCCAATCGCTGACAGCAATGCATTATTACCGGCATAATTGCCGTTTGGTTGTAGTTTACCGTTCTATTTGCTAATTTTGCCGAAGCCCTGGCTGAAGGGCGTAGTAAAGCGCAAGCAGCAAGTCTAAAAGGGGTAAAAAAACAAAGCATTACTACTCGATTAGCCAGTGCCTATTATCAAGCAGCAAAAGAGAAAATCAGTTCTGATCAAATACGCAAGGGGGATATAGTACTAGTTGACGCCGGTGAAATTATTCCTTGTGATGGCGAAGTGCTTGAAGGCGGTGCTTCCGTTGATGAGAGTGCAATTACCGGTGAATCAGCCCCAGTTATTAGAGAATCTGGCGGTGATTTTTCTTCGGTAACAAGGGGAACACGTGTCTTGTCTGATTGGTTAATTATCCAATGTACAGTTAATTACAGGTGAAACTTTTCTTGATCGCATGATCTCGATGGTCTAAGGTACCCAACGGCGTAAAACACCGAATGAAATTGCGTTAATCATACTATTAACCGCATTAACGATTATTTTTCTATTAACCTGTTCAACACGTTATCCTTTTAGTTTATTCAGTACCGAGATCAATGGTAGTGGCAACCCAATTTCTATCGTGGTGCTAATTGCTTTATTAGTTTGTTTAATCCCGACCACAATCGGCGGCTTACTATCTTAAATTGGCGTGGCCGGTATGAGTCGTATGTTAGCTGCAAATGTGATAGCAACCAGTGGACGAGCTGTAGAAGCGGCAGGCTATGTGGATGTTTTATTACTGGATAAAACTGGTACTATCACTTTAGGTAATCACCAAGCATCTAAATTATTACCCCTTAAAGGTGTCACAGAACGACAACTGGCTGATGCGCCACAACTATCATCGCTGGCTGATGAAACACCGGAAGGACGCAGTATTGTTATCTTAGCTAAGCAGTTGTTTAATTTACGAGAACGTGATCTACAGACATTAAATGCCACTTTTGTGCCCTTCTCCGCAATGACCAGGATGAGCGGTGTTCATGTGGGTGATCGTGTGATCAGAAAAGGCTCTGCGGATTCTATTCGACGCTACCTGAAAACCAGTCATGCCAGACTCCCCGCCGAAACAGAAAAATTAATCGAAGAAGTTGCTCACAGAGGAGAAACACCATTAGTGGTTGTTGAGAATCAACAAATTCTAGGCGTTGTCGCCTTAAAAGATATTATAAAAGGTGGCATCAAAGAACGCTTTGCTGAAATGCGCCGGATGGGAATAAAAACGGTAATGATCACTAGGGATACCTTTAGCATTGCTAATGATATGGCCAAATATTTTGCCATCATCCCTACTGCATTCTCGATCACTTACCCACAACTCAATATATTAAATATCATGCAATTATACTCCTCGTCTTTAGCCATCCTATCAACTGTTATCTTTAATGCTTTAATCATTGTTGGCTTGATCCCGTTAGCGTTAAAAAGCGTTAGTTACCATCTGATGAGTGCAATAGCCCTATTACGCCGTAATTTATGGATTTATGGATTTATGGATTTATGGATTAAGTGGTTTAGTCATACCATTGATTGGTATCAAGCTTATCGATCTATCTATTGCTTAGCCTGTTTATATTCTGATAAGGTATTGAATATAAATGTCTTACGTTCTTCATTTGTGTTATTCATTTTTCTATATATTACAATCGGAATTATTTACCCATTATTTATTACTGGTTTATCAAGTGCTTTCTTTAATTACCAAGCAAAAGGCTCATTGATCGAAAAGAATAATCTTATTATCGGTTCAGCACTCATTGGCCAATCTATCTCGGCGGTTAAAGACTTTCATGGCCGCCCATCAGTAACCACTGGCACACCTTATAATGGGGTCGCTTCTAGTGGTAGTAATCTGGCGGTTAATAATGCCGAATTGGCAAAACAGTTTGCTATTCGTGCACAGCAAATTAAAATTTTAATAATCAAAACAACATGGCCGTGCCTGTCGATCTGGTCAGCGCTTCAGCCAGTGGATTAGATCCTAATATTTCACCAAGTGCTGCCTATTATCAAGCAGCCAGAGTGGCTAAAACGCACCGAATTGCTTTACACAAAATTAGACACTTAATTGCAGCTAACACCGAAAGACCTTTTTTTAGTTTCTTGGGTGAGCCAGTTATTAATGTCCTAAAACTTAATATTGCCCTTGATGCGCTTGAACAATCTGAGAATGCGAAAACACAATAAGGTTGATTGATGGAAAACCAGGAACCAAAATGCCCCACTCCGGAAGATCTATTGACTATTGCCAATGAAAAAGCTCGAGGCAATTTGAAGATCTTCTTTGGCTCCTACGCTGGGGTCGAAAAAACCTATGCAATGCTACAAGAAGCTCAACGGCTTCGTTCTCAAAGGCTTGATATTGTCATCGGTGTCGTAGAAACCCATAACCGTTCAGAAACAGCGGCGTTACTTGGAGGTTTGCCATAACTGCCAGCAAAAAGTATTCGTTACCACAGGCGTAAAATTAACACGTTTGATATCGATGGTGCATTAGCACGTCACCCGGCCATTATTTTAATGGATGAATTAGCGTTCAGTAACCCTCATGACAGTCGTCATCCTAAACGTTGGCAAGATGTTGAAGAGTTATTAGATGCCGGTATTGATGTGTTAACCACTATTAACGTACAACATTTAGAGAGTTTAAATGATTTTGTCGGTAGTATTACTGGTGTAAGGGAAACCATACCTGATCATATTTTTGATCAAGCAAGTGAAATTGTATTAGTCGATTTGCCACCTGACGATCTACGCCAGCGACTGAATGAAGGAAAAGTCTATATTGCCGGCCAAGCCGAACACGCTATTGAACACTTCTTTCGCAAAGGCAACTTAATTGCCCTGAGAGAGTTATCATTAAGACGTACCGTTGATCGTATCGATAACCAAATGCGTGAGTATCGCGATACCCAAAATTACTCTCAGGTTTGGCATACCTACGATAATCTATTAGTTTGTATTGGTCATAACCAAGGAAATGAAAAACTGGTGCGAGCGGCAGCCAGACTGACAGCTAAACTCGGTTATAGCTGGCATGCAGTTTATGTAGAAACCCCCAAACTACATACCTTAGCAGAAGAAAAGAGACACGCCATTCTCAAAGCACTAAAACTGACGCAAGATTTAGTGCGCAGAAACCTCAAACCTGGCTGATGCAAATGAAGAAAAAGCCATTTTAGATTATGCTAGAGAACATAATCTGGGTAAAATTGTAATCGGCCGTAAGCAAAATACCAATTGGAAATTCCTCGATTATAAAATACGCCCTGATTTCGCTGAACGCCTTGGTAAACTAGGACCTGATTTTTAGATCTGATTATCATTGCCTTGGATGAAAATACCTCGTGGGACAAAGAGACTGAACACCGGCCACTAAGTGACAAATGGCGCGGCAATATCCAAGGTTACCTGTTCGCCGCTTTGTTATGTATTACTATTACGCTATTTTCTAATCGCTTTTTGCTTAATTTTGATCAGGCTAATGTGGTAACTGTTTATGTATTAGCTGTGGTTATCATCGCTCTCCTTTGTGGCCGAAATCCTTCTATATTTATTTGCCGCATTTATTAACGTTATAGGTTTCGATCTATATATTGTTTAGCCCCATTTTTCTTTTATTGTTTTGACATGCAATCTTTGATAACCTTCATTGTCATGCTGGTCGTGGGCCTTTTGGTTGGTAATTTAACCGCCGGTGTAAGTTATCAAGCTAGAGTTCCTCGTTATCGTGAGCAACGGACTCACCATCTTTACGAAATGACCAAAGAACTAAGCCGAGCACTCAATAAAATTGATATAGCTAAGACCGGTTATCACTTCCTTTCCAAGACTTTTAGAGCAAAAATCTGTCTACTGCTACCTAATGAACATCAACAGCTGGTGCCGCTTAAACTCGCAGACTATGGCCAAGTACAAATTGACCAAGCAATTGTATTATGGAGCTTTGATAAAAACCAACCAACAGGTGCTGGAACAGATACATTACCAAGCGTGCCATACCAATTACAACCGATTGCGACTTCTCAAGAAACTTTAGCAATATTAGCAATCGAACCGCAAAATCTACGACAATTACTGATCCCAGAACAACAACGGCTGCTACAGACTTTTACTGGCTTGATTGCCAACGCATTTGAACGATTACAACTTGCCAGACAGGCAGAATCTGCCAAACTTGATGCTGAACTTGAACAACTGAGAAACTCGTTATTGGCAACACTTTCTCATGATTTGCAGACACCGCTAACGGTATTGTTTGGTCAAACAGAAATACTAATGCTGGAATTAAGTGCCGAACACTCCCCACATACCGAAAAATTCAACCAAATACGTCAACAGATCTTAAGCACTTCAAGGTTAGTTAATAATCTACTGGATATGGTACGCATTCAGTCCGGCGGAATTGTGCTTACTCTCGCCTGGGAATCACTACAAGAAATTATTGGCAGTACATTGCGCTCACTGGAATACGCATTTAAAAGCCACCTTACTAAAATTAATGTTCCTGCCGATCTATTACTTTATTGTGATGCTAATTTGCTTGAGAATGCCATTAAATACTCTGCTGAAAATTCACCTATTGGCATTCATGCCTACCCAACAAGGTAAATATGTTCATATCGAAATTGGGGATAAAGGTATCGGCATACCAGAGGGGCAGGAAGAATTTATTTTTAATAAATTTTCCAGGGCTAAAAAAGAATCTTCCATTCCTGGTGTTGGTTTAGGCCTAGCGATTTGCCAGGCTATTATTGAGCTTCACGACGGCGTAATATGGGTGAGAATAATAAAAAAATTGGATTAACTATTATTTAACCTTTAAAAGAAGTTCCTGCGATAGAGGAATGGATTGAAAACGAGTGATCCATCACAATATTTTGATAATTGAAGACAAAAAAGAGATCAGACGATTTGTCAAACTAGCACTAGAAGGTGAAAACTTTCGCGTATATGAAGCAGAAACTTATCAACGAGAACTTATTGAATCTACCACCCGCAAACCTGATCTCTTGATCCTCGATCTCGGGTTACCTGCCTGATGGTAATGGTATTGATTTGATCTGTGATTTAAGACAATGGAGTAATATTCCAGTATTAGTACTGTCGGCACGTGCAGATGAAACAGATAAAGTCATGGCACTTGATACCGGAGCAGACGACTATCTAACCAAACCATTTAGCATTAGTGAATTGTTGGCCAGGGTAAGAGTCGCTCTACGCCGTTATGGACATAAGACCTAGCAAGATCTAATATTTCGGTTTGGAGATATTAGTGTTGATTTAATTAATCGGCGAGTGACTAAAAACCAGCAAGAACTCCACCTCACCCCAATTGAGTTCGTTTACTCAGTGAATTTGTTGCTAATAGTGGTAAAGTATTAACTCAACGTCATCTGCTACTACAAATATGCAGGCCTAACTATGTTGAACATAATCATTACTTGCGTATTTATGTGGGACCTTAAGACAAAAGTTGGAAGGAGATCCCACACAACTAATACACCTACTAACCGAAACAGGAATTGGTTATCGTTTTATGCCTTAATAATGACTGATTTTAGCCATATTAAGCTAAAACAGCTAATTATGGCATTAGCATTGAATTTATCACGGTCGGACAAAGCCACATCTATAATGCGGCTTATACAAAATAAGCAACTATTTATTGGGTAATAACTTGATTAACAATTTGGATAGCTTCCTGTTCAATCAATTCAAGATGAGCCTGACTACGAAAACTTTCACAATAAATTTTATAAGCTTCTTCAGTACCTGATGGACGAGCAGTAAACCAACCATAATCTGTTATTACCTTTAAACCACCAATAGCAGCACCATTACCGGGTGCTTTGGTTAAGCGTGCGGTAATCGGATCACCTGCCAAAATATCGGTGCAGACCATTTCAACAGTTAACTTAGCTAAACGCTCTTTTTGCTGGTGGCTGGCTTTTACTTGGATACGGCTATAGCAGGGTTCACCAAAACGGCGAGCAAGTTCCTGATAGTGCTGTTGTGGATTTTTCCCGGTCACAGCGGTCATTTCGGCCGCTAAAAGACAGAGAATGATACCATCCTTGTCGGTCGTCCAAGGCGTTCCATCAAATCGCAAGAAAGAAGCGCCGGCACTCTCTTCACCAGCAAAACCATACTTACCCTGATATAAACCGTCAACAAACCATTTGAAACCTACCGGTACTTCAACTAATTCACGTCCTAAATCGGCAACAACACGATCGATCATGGCACTAGAAACTAATGTTTTGCCTACAGCAACATCTTTTTTCCATTGTGGTCGATGACGAAATAGATAATCGATGACCACAGCCAGATAATGATTGGGATTGATCAATCCAGCTGGCGTTATAATTCCATGACGATCATAATCCGGATCATTAGCAAATGCTAAATCAAATTTATTACGTAACTCTAATAAGCCTTTCATCGCCCAACGAGAAGAACAATCCATCCGGATCACACCATCGTGATCTAACGGCATAAAACTAAAAGTTGGATCAATTTGTTGATTAACCAGCTCTAAATCGAGTTGATAATAATCAGCAATACGTTTCCAATAATTTATTCCCGCGCCACCTAATGGATCAACACCTATTTTTAATCCTGCTTTTTTAATCGCAGCCATATCGATAACATCACTCAAAGCTATCACATAAGGTTCAACAAGATCGTGTTGATGGTAGTGAGGATCCTCAATTGCATCTTGATAATTAATGTGTTGAATAGCAGATAATTGGTCGGCAATTAATTGATTCGCCCGCCGCTCAATTTCAACTGTTAGTAGCTCATCAGCCGGTCCACCATGTGGTAGATTATATTTGATACCTCCATCTTCCGGAGGATTGTGTGAAGGGGTAATCACGATACCATCGGCTTTATTTTCATGCTGACGATTATATTCCAATATAGCATAAGAAATAGATGGTGTTGGGGTAAAACCGTTGTCTTGTTGTGCGATAACATCAACTCCATTAGCAATCAGCACTTCAACAACTGTCCTAAATGCAGGTTCGGATAATGCATGAGTATCTTTTCCCACCAAACAGGAGCCGGTAATACCATTTAATTGACGAACTTCCACAATAGCTTGTGTAATAGCGAGAATGTGTTGCTCATTAAAACTATTACGGAATGAACTACCACGATGTCCTGATGTGCCAAATTTAACGCCATGAGCAGGATTTTTTACTTGAGGTTGTAACGAATAATATTGTGCAATCAATTGTTCAACATTAATTAAATCACTTCGTTGGGCAGTTTGCCCTGCACGTTTATGCATTGCCAATTATTTCTCTCCAACAGGAAAGCGGTACACATAGAAAATAACTAATTTAAATCGTACCACACACCTTTGCAACTAATTCAACAGGAAACTGCATATCTTGCATAATTTGTTCAATCATATTACGTTTACGGTTGGTATTAGTATTGGTAATTACCCAATAAGACGTCCCTGGTATAAGGCGAGGTTTTGTCTGCTTGCCACTGGCCAACAATGTCTGTTCATCGGCAGCAAAATAAATACGCGTTCTTCCATGGGTTACTTCTGTTGCTGCCACAAAAGCTTCTTTATTTAAATTGTATAGAGTAGATAAAATTAGCATAAAGCGATCAATCGCTTTATGCTTATCCGCATAATTGTTTGAAAGCAATAAATCCTGCATTACCCATATTGCGTCATGGGAAGAATCTACTTTATTTTTTTTCACTCCCGCCGTCATATTACTTACGGTTAGCGAGAGTGGTATATGCGACTGACTAACGTCAAACCCTAGTAGACGTCGTAATATAACCGATGCATTTTCACCTATATGCTGGGTATGACTAGCAATATAGCGGTAAAGTTCTTCGTCAACTTCAATCGTTTTCATGTTATTTCAATCTGTTTTAATTAAAATTACTTGCCTGCCAAGTATAAGATATAAACCTGAAAAACAAAACAATGAATATTTCAACTAATTAAGCTTAGTCTTCTAATAAAAAATATTTTCATTAAGTTTGTTAATCAGTATATAACCACCTGATTATCTTTACATTACCAACAACGCAAATATCTTTTTATATTGGGCATCAGTCACAATTCTGATATAAATAGCAAAGTATTAGCGACTCACTAACCATTTTCAATCGACAAACATGGCTTAAATTTAAATTGACAATAATAACTCGTGGTAGTGTCGATAGTGGTTGGTTTCTCATTATATCCATGCCATTATATTAACTATTAATTAATAATATGTAATATGTTTATGCCTCTAAATAACTTGCTAAATTATCGTATTCATCAACCAGAAAATCCTATCTCTTCTGCTGCTATTGTACTAATACATGGCCTATTTGGCGATCTACAAAATTTAGGTGTTTTGGCCCGCAATTTACAAAATTATTTCACTGTTATTCAACTAGATATACGCAATCATGGCGACTCGCCATGGGCAGAAACCATGCTCTATTCTGAAATGGCAAACGATGTTTTAACTTTACTGACTTATTTAAAGCAAAAAAGTGTTATCGCCATCGGCCACTCAATGGGAGGGAAAATTGCAATGATGATGACAGCAATAGCACCGCAATTTATAGAAAAAATTGTGGTTATTGATATTGCTCCAGTCACTTATCAAATTAATCGTCATGAAAATATATTTTCTGCCTTAGAAGCAGTGACAACATCGGCAGTCACTTCCCGACAAGAGGCTGCTGTTATTATGCGCCACATACTCAATAAAGAAAGTGAAATTCAATTTTTACTAAAATCATTTCAGCAAGGCAAATGGAAGTTTAATTTACCAGTTTTAAAAAAAGAATATAACCAATTGATGAACTGGAAAACTATTCCGGCCTGGCCTAAACTAGCATTTTTTATTCGTGGCAGTCTTTCTGATTATATTAGCGAAGATTATCGCAATGATATTATTGTTCAATTTCCGCAAGCCCATGGTCAGATTATTATGGGATGTGGTCACTGGGTGCATGCTGAAAATCCCGCGGCAGTCAATCGAGCTATTGCTCGTTTCCTGGCTATTCCGGCTGATAAATAATGAATTTTTTTGTAAAAAAATTGTACTATTTAATTAAATTCACAAAATAATTTAAAACTAATAATAATTTTAATTCAGCCTAAAACTAAAAAATATAATTAGTCTTAAAATTCGTCATATCCCTTTTTTACTCTTTTCATAAAAAATTAGTCGATAGAATAAACTTATTAACTAAGTAATATAATAAAGCCTTTTATTAATATTAAATATATTTAAATGGCTTTATATTTTAATTTGTGATTACCTACTATGGATGAAAATAACCAAAGAACACTTGAATTAATTTCTATTATTAGAAGATTAAATAATAAAATAAATATAAATGAATATAATAAAGAAATAATTTAAAATGATAATTATGTTGATTGTATAAAAAAATCTAACAAAAGTATCAAATTTCACTAAAAGGAAAAACGCTGTCATAAAAAAGAGTTATCACGTCTCATGCTACCGGCTATCATTTATGATAATGATAAATTTCCATATATATTAGTAAGTTATAATGATTAACAAGTATTAATACAATTTGCTGGCAATAAACCACCGGAAATCTGGCAGAAAAAAGATTTTCTTCATCGCTGGAATGGTGACTGGCTGAAAATAAACCAAAAACAATCCCGCTTTGACATCCGTTGATTTGTACCTGAATTCTTAACACATAAACAGATATTTATTGAAATCTTGTTATTTTATTTTGTGTTACAAATACTAGCGCTGTTAGCACCAATTGTTATTCAAGTTATTATGGATAACATACTGATCTATCAAGCCTTTTCCACCTTAGATGTGCTTATTTTTGCTTTAATAGCAGCGGCTTTTATTGGAGTTATTTTCAAGGGATTTAGAGAATATATTTATATCCATACGACCAACCGTATCGATATTCGGCTTGGATTAAAACTGATTAGGCATTTATTACACTTACCACTTTCTTTTTTCAAAACCCGTCAAGTAGGCGCAATTGTTAACCACATTAGAGAACTAGAAACAATCCGTGAATTCTTAACGAGCAGTATGTTTACTTTAATGGTTGATGTCCTTTTTTATTCATATTTATCTATGTCATGTCAATTCTATCAATAACATTAATACTCATTTTTCTGCTGTCGATCCTCTTTTATTTATTGCTCGCCTGGCGAATAACGCCGAAGATAGAAAAAGCGGCGGAAACACAATTTATGCATGCCGCAATCAATACCTCTTTCTTAACCGAAAGCGTGGCCGGCAGTGAAACCACTAAAAGTCTCGCTGTTGAGCCGCATTTTATCCGCCGCTGGGATGAGCAAACAGCCAATATCGTAGCCAGTAATTTTCAAGCTCAGCTAATAAACTCACAAGGCAGCCATATTGTTATGCTAATTGAAAAGTTAACTATGACGGTGATTTTATGGATCGGTGCAGCAGAAGTATTGGCATTAAATATGACGATATGTCAGTTAATTGCTTTTCAGATGATGATTTCTCATAGTAATCAACCTCTGGGAAAATTGGTGCAATTATGGGATGATTATATTCGTACCCGTGTAGCAGTTGATAAACTATTACAAATCATTAACTTACCAACTGAGCAACACAGTGAAGGCTTACATCCACAATTAACCGGCCAGATCCAACATATTGATTTTCGTTATCAACCGGATCTTCCGCTTATTATCAATCAATTCAATTTGTCTATTAAAGCAGGAGAGATGATCGGCATTGTCGGTGCTTCTGGTTCCGGTAAAAGTACCCTTGCCCGTTTATTATTACGCTTTTATATGCCAGAAAAAGGCCACATATTACTGGATAATATTCCCCACTATCAAATAAACATCTCCACCTTAAGGCAACAAATCGGTATTGTGTTACAGGAGAATTTTCTCTTTAACCAATCTGTATTTAAAACATAGCTCAAACAAAACCGGATGCTAGTTTAGATGAAGTGATCACTGCGGCAAAATTAGCTAGTACCCATGATTTTATTTTGAAAATGCCTTTTGGTTACGACTCACTGATAGCTGAAGGTGGTCAATCATTGTCAGGATGTCAGCGCAACGTATCGCTATTGCACGCACACTATTGAGCAATCCTCGAATTCTGATCTTTGATGAAGCCACCAACGCTTTAGACGATCAATCACAAGCAATAATCCAATAAAATATGCAAAAAAATTGCCCACGGTCGTACCGTAATTACTATTGTACACCGCTTATCAACAATTAGTCATCACCATCATATTATCGTCATGCATCAAGGCAAAATTATTGAACAAGGCAGCCATACACAATTATTACAACTTGGAAAACATTACCATTATCTCTGGTCATTACAACAATCGTTAAAGCAGCACTAGGATCACTTTATGGCAAATCGAATTACACGGATGTTAAAGCAATTCTTTCCGCAATATAATTACGACTTCTTACCCCCACATTTGGCATTAATGAATAGTCCGTCATCGCCTTTTGCTCGTCTCACAGCATTGACTTTGAGTATTAGTATTGTAATTGCTATCGTTGGTCACACTGGGGTAGTTAGATGTGCAAGCCACATTAACCGGACGACTTATCGTATCGGGGCACTCACAAGTTATTCAAGCTTATGAGCAAAGCCAGTTACTGAATCACAGTAAAAAACGGGCAACATGTTAAAAAAGGTGAACCTCTACTTACGCTTGACGCACTCGGTGTTAGCCAAGATATCATCGGTATTACATATCAAATAGAGTATCATACGATTGAAAAATTGCTGTACCAATCTTTACTTGAAAACAAAATCCCCCATGAACAACTCACCTTTCATCAATCAACAAAGCGACAACAAGAAAAAATCAGTAAAAACTTTCATCATGAAAAAGCTCAGTTTGATGTGCAGGTTGCTAGTTTACATCTGAGATTGAAGTTAATCATACGTCGCAAAAAGCGAAGAATAATGATCTCAATGTGCTCTTTTACTAAAAAAAATATCAAACAGCGTTTAGAAGCCCGTCAAACTTTAAGTCAAAAACAGATGATCAGTAAATCAGAATATTTAGAGCAGGAGAAAGAGTTATTAGAAACCAAGCGCTTAATTGCCCAACAAACATCTGAACTGAGCATTTTAGATTCGCAAGAAAAAAACTTAAAAGAACGGCTCAATACATTTCAATCACAAAAACAGCATGAATGGAACGATAAAAAAAGCAGTCAGAGATCCAACTCTCTATGGTAGAATAAGAATACGCAAAATTTGATGAAAGAGAACAGTTAGAAATTGTACGCTCGCCAGTTACTGGTACCGTTCAACAGTTAACCACTTATACTTTAGGAGTAGTATTACAGCACGCCCAAAATCTAATGGCAATTGTCCCTGATAACGATGTACAACTCGCCGAAGTTAAAATTTTAAATAAAGATATTGGTTTTATTCGTCCCGAGCAAACAGTGACAGTAAAAGTTGATGCCTTCCCTTACACACGTTATGACACTATTGATGGAGAAGTAAATATATAAAAATATAGTTTATTTTATATACGCATTTACACGATAAAACACACATTTACGCTCACTATAAATCAATAAGTTACGTTGAATAGTGAGTGTATCTTTTTACAAAACAGTCGCTGACTCTGAAGGTGCGTTAACACCAACAGCCAGCTAACCCTAAACCTAGAATCATTAGGAGTAAGGCTATGAAAAAGTCTATTACCGTTATACACGTCTGTAAAGTTTTTGTGGGGGTAAAAGCATGAAAACTCTCACTGATAAACAACTAGAAATTTATAAAGAGATATTCCCAGAATTAACCAAAGATCAGATTGAAATTGTAGCCTTATTAGCAATAGGAGTTACAGAGAAAAACATAGCAGACATGCGTTATGTGACACATGACACAATTAAGAAAACTATTTTACTCATCAAGAAAAAGTATGACGTTGAGTCTAAACCATCGTTACTATCTGTTTTTCAAGTGAAAATATTTCACTATTTCGTGATGAAATATCACAGATTATATCAACCTGCAATTCCCTAAATTGGGGAATTAACAAAATTTAACTTATGGTAAATAATAAGTTCATTGATGCCCAAGTTATCAATTATCTATATATTACAACTACATGCAGCTTTAACCCAACACCAGGGAAACCAAAGGCCAGTCACAAGACCGGCCTTCTTTAATTGACGCATAAATAAATTATACGTTATAGTTATCAAAAGATGCATAATGTATTCTAATGACGACATGTTACATGAAATTATAAATTTGAAATGTTTTGAGTGAAGATAATAAAATAAAAAATAAATATAGCGAATCAAGGTCAATCAAAAAAGCTATAATAATATTTTAATATATTTTTTTATCTCATGCATTTTACAAGATATTATTTTTAGGCTTTTAAAATGAGATTAAAGATTAACTTTTTTATATTATTTTACATTATTAAACTAATGTTTATAATTTTTTACTTAAGCGGAAATATAGTTATTATAGGTAAAGATGGAGTTTATAAAAATATACTAATATTATTTTTCATTTTAGGTTTTATTATATTTATAAAAAATAAAATAAACTTAGATTTAACAACACTTTCAATATATTTTATATTTGTCATTTAAAGTTATAATTGATCTAGATGACTATTATTATTTAAAGCAAATAACAATAGGAACAACCGGAGGAATATTATTATCTTATTTGATAGGTTATTTTTGTGAATCATTATTTAATTATTTATTAAAATTAAATAAAAAATTAATTTTATATTTTTATATCAAAAAATTTATGTTACATAATATATTGTTTTTATCCAAAAATAAGTACTGATTTATTTTTGCTTAGAGGGATCAATGGATCATACCAAAGACCAGGAAACTTTTTGTCAATATTATTCTTTATGTATTCATTTTTATTTTTTATAAAAAATTATCAAAAAAAACAATCGTTTTTCTTTATTTTTTATATCTGTAATATATTTACTATTGGCTCATACTTGGCTTTGTTAATTATAGAATAAATTTTAATAAAAATGAGTAATTATAAAATATTTAATTTTTATGTGATTACCACTATCATCTATATAAAATCTTAATTCATTACCATTATAGATAAAGTTTTGCTTATAATAAGATAAAGTTTTATTACCATCTCCTAAATTATTCATTGTCATAACATCACTAAAATTTCTATCTAGAAAAAATTCACCTGAATTACTCCTGAAGTTTGTATAATATACTGGCTTAATTATCATTGAATTATTTGAATAATATTTTATGTAATCTAGTCTATTTGATAATACTCCAATAGGTGTCTGCTTATTAACTGGATCCGTAGCATTAGCACCTTTACCGAATAAATTTTCAAATCCAAAACATCTATTAGCAGTAAAAAAACTTCTTTTAATCCTGAAGATGAAGAATTGCACGATAATACAGAGTGACTATTCAATATTGTATTTTCATTAAAATTATCTTTAATTAAATCATCACCTATAAAATTATTGTTATTCCCTCAAAAAGATCGTTAAATTTAAGTACAGAACAAAAACCACTCGTATAATATTATTTGAAATTTCAATATTTTTAACTGATATTTATAATTTACATCGTTAATATCAGTATAAATTCTTATACCATGTGAGCGATTACTAAATAAATTTATTATATTGCTCATAAATAGATATCCATAAAAGTAATATCGATTATTAATGTAACTTGACAAACCAAATGAAGAAATATCTATCCCGTTAAACAATAGATTTACATTATTTTTATTATATTCATATAGATTAATAGTATTGTTTTCTATATTTACATCTTTACTAAATGGATTAATTGTTATACCATAACCTCCATATATAATAATGTTATTACAAACATTAGCACATATTGTTCTTATTTTAATATCACCCATACACACATCAAAATTATCTATAATTATTTGATTATTTATAATATTACCAAAAACAATCCAGTCTCTACCTGATCTTAACGTATCTATCCCTTTTTGATCTTTAAAAGTATCTCCGTCTTTTTGGTTATAATCACTAAAAGTCGTTGAACCTATTATTGCATCATCACACTAATAAAATATGTTTGAGTTAACATTAGCATTGTCACAACCACTTAAATCAACTGCATGGATTAATGCTCTACCAGTTTCACTATGAGGAATTGCACTTACATTATTTTATGTGAAAGTTAAATTATAATTTTTTATTTTATTTTCAGTCATTCCTGGTGATATTGAAAATAAAGCGGCACTATCAACATAAGTAAAAGTGCATTCTTCAATGGTAATATTTTTAGTATTTTTTAATCCGATTGCATATCTTCAATCATTAGGTGAGTTACCAGAAATTGAATGTCTTGTGTTGTTACCTTCAAATTTTAATCCTATTATTTCTACATATTCAGTAGCTTCTGTATTATTGTCATCAGGAACACCGATCAATAATATTGGATAAGCATCTTCATCTGAAACAATTGAATCAAGTCTTTTTATTTTTGCTTTACCAAAATAAATTTTATTTGATTTTTTTTATATTTAAAGCAAATCTATCTTTTCCTATGTTTTTCTTTTTAACACCATAAACTTTATTGTTATCAAAATATACATTTAAATTAGAGTCTATTGCTGCCTGTATTGCACTTGTATCATTATTTACTCCATCACCAACTGCCCCGAATTGTTCAGGGATAGTCCAACTTATTAAATCCTTTAGTGTCCCATTTGGTGAAATTCCAACCATTGATCCATCACCATTTTTAAATTCTTCTCTGAATCTTTTATCAAATTGATCAGGATCATACTTTAGAATGTTTGGAAAATAGAATTGCTGAGCACCATAGCTGTCATACACAACAATAGAATACCCTTCTACAGTAACGAACTTTGATATTTGACCGTTATAAACAGGAAATCCAGCATGATTTAATAATAGGTTGAGCAATGGGAACATATGAACCATCTTCATTTTCAATGAAAACTTGAATTTGATTCTCTGGTTGGTCGGATCGGTATCGATTTTACCGATGTAAACCTTACCATTGCTTACCACTGCAAATTTTCTTCTAAGCGTGAATAATTGACTCGGCATACTCACGACCACATTAGGAATAATATCTGACATTTTTTCTCCAGATAGGAATAAGGTGTATGTTTATTATATGATGGGGTTATAAAACTTTTAGGTTGGATTATTCGTTGTTGTTACTTTTTGTCATTCCACTCATCGTAGTGACAAAACCAAGTCTGGCCATCTGCTGAAACTCTTCAGTACTAAGAATATCTCGAAGCACTTTCATAATTGCTTTATTTTTAACAAATCTTCTTTCGGCAGCTTCAATTGCTGCTTGACTTGCACCAGCATTAACAGCCTTAGTTGCTTCCTGAATAGCTTTCTCTATTGTATGCCTGCCAGTACGTTTACTAGCTAAATTAGCAATCCCTGCATACAATGTAGAGCTTGCTAAAGAGCCCAACACTGAACCAGCCAACCCTCCTCCCGCATAACCAGCAATCGCGCCAACAGCTTTATTCTTAAGTGGATCAGAGATAATTTGTAATATTTTTGGTAATTCTCCATTTAACGTTTTTAAGGCAGGCACTGATCTTCCTGTATGTTCAATGCTTCTCAACGGTTTTGATAGCTGATCTAGCTAATACGCCATAAGATTCTGCTAGTCTGCCAAGTTCTGGAGAGTACTGTTTAATAACATTAACGTTCTGTGATGTGAGTATTGACGCAATATGTGAAATTCCTGCTCCGTCTGATTTACCACCCCTGACACCTTGTGATGCTGCATCCTGTAATATTGATGCGATTGTAGATTCGTATTCATCTTTTGGAACAGATTTCATTATCTTATGAAAGTCTTTTAAGCCTTTTTTCGATGAACTTTGTAATGCAGAAACATCTTTTGTGATCAAAACGTCGTTTAATAATTCTCTCCCAAAAACAGATTCTGCATCTTTCTGTGCTGTTATTCTTGCTTTAGATAAATTGTTTGCTTTTGTCCAATCTTCAAGAAAACCTCCCTGTTGTGCCATTTTCTGCATGTCTTGTGTTTATGGCTTTTCTGACTTCTCCTGCTCGTCTAGCCGCATTTACTTCACCTCTACGACTATATTTTTCTTCTGCATCAGAAAATTTAGCTCTCCACGCTTTCATTCCATCAAACGTAATGCCACCCTTTTTATAAGATGATTCAAATTGCTTTCTTCCAGGAGATAAAGGAACACCGGCAGATTTTTCAGCTTGAACAACAGCATTTGCATTAGACATTTTCATTCACTGATTTGGCATCGTAGAGCGAACATCATTCCACGCTTTCCATTCGGCATCTCTTATCTCATCTAAATTAGATATTACACGACCTTTAATCGCTGTACTTTTTTCTGACGCACTTCCAACTTCAGCACCCAATTCCTCTAAGTTTTTATTCAACTTACTTTTTATTTCATCAAACGCTTTCATATGAGCGTCTTGTGCAACACCAGGTGTAGAGGCTAAAACACCTTCAGTTTGCGCAATACCAGTACTACCTGATCGCATACCAGTTGTTAAAGCATTAACATCTACACCTGCAACATCAGCAGCTTTTGCCACATCAGGATCTATTTTTCCGGCTTGTGTTGCAATAAATTCTCTGCCTGATTTTGACTTTGCTAGCTGTACAATATCATTTGCAGTATTAATTTCACTTTTTAATGGCATTGCAGAAGGCGAAATTGTTCTTTCTCCACGTTGAACAACTACATTATAAGCCTTACCCAATATGGGTGTGATAGCTCTTGCTAATCTACTACCAGCAATATCTACAACCAGATCAGTTGCTAAACTTTGTCCATTATCGTACTGACTATTCTGCGCTAATGTCCCTACTGCATTTTCAGCAACCATTTCAGCTAATTTAGTTGCGCCACGTTCTAATCTTACCACATTTGCAACCGATCCTAAAGCAGCAGCCGTTCTTTCTGGGCCAACACCAGGAATAAGATAAGGCCCAATTTCAGCACCTAATTTTGCATAGGGGTCTTGTGGCTTTAAATTATCGTGTAATTCCAATCTCTGTGTAGGTATATAAGTACCATCACCAATGCCTAACTGATTACCAGTGCATGATGCACCTGACATAAATGCATCCGCAATTTCAGGAATAATATTCGCCACATTGACACCAGCTTGCAGAATACCTTTCCCAGCTTCCTCAAATGGATTGCCAGTTTGATTTTGAGCTGAACGTCTTTGTTAAATTAACCCTACTATTCTTTGTACGTCTGTTGTGTCACCTGCTGAATCAGCATTTCTTAATGCAGTAAAAAGCTGCTCTTCTAAATAATCATTGATAGCCATGATTACCTCGGTAAATACTTATTTAATAATTCATCATCTGAGATATTTGAATTATCAACGTTATTACTCACACTAGATTCTACTGGTTTAAAATCAGGATAAATTTGCTTAAAAACAGAATTTAAACGTGTTTTGCTAGTATCTGCATTTTTTATAATATTTTCTAAAGTTTTCCTTAATGCTTCAGAGATTGTTTAGTGCTTAAATTACCAAGTGAATTCTGTAATGAACCAAATTCTCGGTTAGTGGTGTTCCCTAATCCAGATGCACCATTGGCTGATAATTCTTTCATTGAACTTAATATTTGCAATCCTATTTGGTCTTTTAAATTACTAATCTGTGCCGCTAAATCTACTCTGACAGTTCCTGGAACATTAGGCATTATACTTCCAACACCAACTGTCCATTCTATGTATGGATTATCTAATATATCTTTAGCTTGTAAGGATGTCTGGAGCAATATATGAACTTTGCACACTAATTGGATTTTCTAATCCTGGATTTGCGGATTGATTAGCCATTATTAATCCTTACAGATAGATAGATAAGGTCACTGGTGATTTAGTTATTATGCGGATTTTAAAACCAATATTTTTTCTGACTCTGCCAATCCTCCGCCAAATGATTCGTTGGTCATAGCGGAATGGTGAGTTTTGTTCTATTATTTGTTCTCTTCCGTAATTAATGCCATCTGTTGTTGCAGATAGAAATAATTTATCGGCGATTTGAGCAATACCAGTTGATGCTTCAAGTTCTAAATCAAACAACCTAGCATTATCAGATTTCATCATTGATGTATAAATAATGTGCTCTGTAGATTGCCCATATTGATTTGATGCATTGAAAACTAAATTACCGATCACACTTTCTTTCTTATCACTCACTGTTATTTGATTTCCAAAGAACATAAAGTTAATAGCACGATATTGATCGTCATAAGGTACTGTTTTAAGTATTGACCATTGTGAATATTGATTACTTGCAGAACCACAAAGCAAAGTGTATGTTTAGGGAGGTGGATAATTAATAATTCATGGTTATCAAATTTAATTGATTCTATGAATGACGTAGATAATTCATTGGCAGGATAATTACTTATAATTTTATCAATGGTTGATGTTTTGTTTTTTTCACTTGCTCCTATGATATAAACCGAGGGCTGCCCAATAAACTGATGACTAATAATTGCGTAATTGTCTTGATATCGACATTTGCAATCCCGACCTGCAACACCAATCTGAATCATGTAAGCTGGCTGTGCAATGTAGATAAGCTGTGAAGCATCAGAAGAGCCAGTTAACGAAAAATATTCTATCGTAGAAGAGCCGAAGCAAACTATCATATCTCTCCATGGTGCTACTGAAACTATCCCATCTGGTTGCGATTCATCCTCAAGATCCGTTACACCAAATCGATTGCCGCCTTTTTGTAAAAAAACATAACGACCTCGATTACGACAGACATCAATAACTTCACCTAACTCATATTGCGGGTATCTTTCAATAACTTCTGGTACATTTTGAGTCATTGTGAATTCCGTATAATCTGTTGATGACCCATTCGTCTTATAAGTTATTGTGATTTTTCCACCTATTCTCTTTACACCTTCCACTAAGATATCAGTCAAATAAGGCTTATTACTGCATGGATTGCTTTGTGATATACGTGATCCAAATTGTGATTCAGAAATGGTTATTTCATTTCCTTTAGTTCCATCCGATGATTTTGGAACGATTTTAAGTGATAAAAATCCGTCAATATCGTCTTTTGTTAATGAAACAAAATCATCATTACCAGCCCTGTGTTCCCATTTTTTTATTTCTCTTGTATAACCTTCTTTAACAACAACTTCTTCTGGCCAGTTTGTTAACTCTTTTTCTTCTCCGTTATAATCATAAAACTTTAATTTCTCTTCTGAACAGATTGCTTGACTATTACCAGAATGTGAAAGTGAAATCCTATCTTTACCTGATATATCAGCAATTTCTTCATTGTTAAGATAAAGTTTATTACCGCATACCTGACAGATAGTGTTATTTTTTGTATTAAATTGAACACCGCGTGATATCCCGTCAACTTCCTGAATTTTTTCAATGCCAGGAAATGATCTTAAAGAACCCGGCAGCATTAAGGATTTCTTTAGGTGTGGCCAGCATATTAACCGGTAATGCATCAATATAATCTGCCGTCTTAAAATCTTTACTAAGACCTTTAGCAAGTGGAATCTGCATTTTTGGCATGAGACCCTCTCTCAACATAATAACTATATTGCCTAATGACGTATATTTATTACCTTGACCAACAGGCATATCACCACGCCTTTCTATAGATAGAACATTCAATGTGTCTGTAAGAAGGGAATCATAGGATGAAGCGGCAGAGGCTTCTTGTTTTGGTGTTGGTTCAATACCATAATCAGATAACATTCTTAACATCAATTGATATCCAATGGCATGCTTATATTTGTGAGTAAGACCTGAATCATCATCTGGTACTGGTTTTTCATCTAATGAAAACTGATAACCCAAATCGCCAAATTTAATTTGTAACTCTACCATTAAATCTTCAAGATCATTAATACCATCTTCCAATGATTGAGGTTCTACTTCTGTATTAGTTGCATCTGAAGCAATAGCCGCCTTACGCAAGGCAAATAGAACAATATCACCCTTAATTAGTTGTTTCGTCATCTTTAGCACCTTTATTTTTTTTAGATACCTTTGGTTCCTTGACTTCATCTATCGATGAAACAAAGCCCATTTTTTCGAACACGATGAAATTACTGGTTTTTATAACAGCTTGTACATAACCTAGTTCATTATCTGCCCACGCAAAAACACTCTTTCTTTCCATTATTAACCTCAAATAAAGAAGGGAGCCGAAGCTCCCGCATTGTTATAAGGATATTTAAGGATTGCCAAAAAATTGACCACCCATATGAGGATTAAAACATACATAGGAAAGTAACAAATCAAATCGCATCATCTGTTTATTTGCATCACCATCAGAATATTTGTGAACGCGAATAGAAAAACCTTCATATGTAGCCACAGCAGAATCAATGCTATGCAATTTTGGCAAAGGTATAGTACCTAAACCACAGAAAAATTTGTTGTAAAACAAATTTGGCTTCATTTGTTTTTTAGTTGTACCTATATAGAGACCTCATCTCCTATCTTAACTTTACATCAACTGTATTATATTGACTATTATTTTTTCATCATAAATCGGAACGCCAGACAATTTTACAGTAACATCTCCTGAACCATTTGAGTCAACATCTTCTAATACAGTTGCTGTAAAATTAATTGCTGTCGATCCATTATATAAAGTTTGTTTACTTTGCTGATTTAACCAATTAATAGAAGTAAATTTTAGCTGATCACCCGCCTTCAAAAATCCACTCTTGCTAGGTGTTGCAACAGTCAATGTTATCGTAAACTGATATGAATCTTTAAAAGAAATATAATCAATTTTTGTTTTTTGGCTACTGCTGGGCCCTATTATATAAACGAGTAGAAAAAGAGTATGAAGCTCAAGCAGATAATACCACTTTCCTCACTAAATCAATCACTGGCATTGAAACCGTTAAAACAACTGCAACAAAGAATACTTTTTTACAACGTTGGCAAAAAATCTTAAGTCATCAATTACAAAAAAGCCTCCAGGTACCAAAAAAGCAGTATTATAGCAAGTCAAACTATTAACCTAATTAACAAAATAACCACCGCTATTCTATTATGGTTCGGTGTTAAAGCCGTCATGCAAGGTCAACTTAGTCCAGGAGAACTAATTGCGTTTAACATGCTTAGTGCCCATGTTAGCCAACCGATTCTTCGACTAGCGCAAGTATGGCAAGATTTTCAACATACCCTTATCGCGTTAAAAAGCGTTGGTGATATTCTTGATCAACCTACTGAGCATGGTCAAACGGTGAGCGTGAATATCACAGCCATTAGTGGTAATATCGAATTTAATCATATCAGATATCGCTATGCCAGCGATGTGTCGGAAGTATTGCAGAACCTATCACTGTCAATTAGAGCCGAACAGTTTATCGGCGTCACCGGCCCTTCAGGATCAGGAAAAAGTACCTTAACAAAGCTATTACAACGACTATATGTTCCTCAACAGGGTCAAATCACTATCTATGGTGTGGATCTGGCGGTCGCTGATCCGGTTGCTTTACGCCTTAATTATGAGCGTGGTACTACAAGAAAGTATTTTATTTGCTGGCTCCATCGCCGATAATATTCGCTTAAGCCAACCAGCAGCTTCCGACGAAGCCATGATCCATGGCAGCACAAATAGCAGGTGCATTGGATTTTATTCAACAGCTTCCTAATGGTTTCAATACCCAATTAGCAGAAAGAGGTATGAATTTATAAAGCGGACAACGACAACGCATAGCACTTGCCTGTGCACTATTGACACATCAAGCCATTTTAATCCTTGATGAAGCCACTTCTGCGTTAGCTTCTGACTCAGAAGCCTCCATCATGAAAAATATGCATCATCGTCTGTTGGTCGAACGCTCATTAGTGTTGCCCACCATCTAATAATACCATTCGTCATGCTGATAAAATCTGTGTTATTAATGAAGGTCAAGTGGTTGAATTCAATAGCCATGATAAATCTACTTAAACTAAATGGAATTTATGCGCAACTTTGGTATCAATAAATAGGATCATGGCTAAAATTAACGCTTAAAATTATTTGCATCGCCAGTAAGATCACATTTTATGCTTTTTTACTGGCTATTGCTAAAAACAGTTAATCCCTAGTATGTTACTTTATTGATTATGATACGCTATCTGATGGTAGCGATAGTTATCTTGCTAGGGTATGATTGTGTTAAGTGACTTAGCAAATTTCCTGCAACATTTAAATTTATGGCAAAAAAGCAGACAGATCGCACAACACTGGATTTATTCACTGATGAACTTAGACCAGGGCGGCCGAAAACCAATCCCTTATCTCGACCCGAACAATTAAAAATTAATAAACGTAATCAATTAAAACGTGATAAGCGTAAAGGCTTATGCCGTGTCGAATTAAAAATTAATGAGTGTGCTGTTACGGCATTAAATATGCTGGCGCAAGAACAAAAAATAAGCCGTAGTAAACTGATCGAGCAAATATTACTGACACAATTGGCCAAGAAAAACAGATAAATTACCGGGTTATTAGTTTATTTTGCTTAAAAAACACAAAATTGACAGAATAATGTCGCTATTTTGGTCAAAATGATGGTCATTTAATTATTCATTAATCAATAGTTATCATCTTTCCTATATTACTGTTGGTAACGATAAGATAACAAAACAACTCAAATTGAATTAAGAGGTTTATTTACTTTATGGCAATCATAGGTATCTTCTTCGGCAGTGATACTGGCAATACAGAAAATATTGCCAAAATGATCCAAGAAACCCTTGGCGGCGCAGATATAGCTGAAGTTCATGATATTGCTAAAAGCAGTAAAGAGGATATTGAAGCATTTGATATTTTACTATTCGGTATTCCCACTTGGTATTATGGTGAAGCACAGTGTGATTGGGACGATTTTTTCCCAACTTTGGAAGAAATTGATTTTAACGGCAAACTGGTAGCTATTTTTGGTTGTGGTGATCAAGAAGATTATGCAGAATATTTCTGTGATGCCATGGGTACGGTTAAAGATATCATTGAACCTAAGGGCGCTACCATTGTTGGGCACTGGCCAACCGAAGGATACCACTTCGAGGCATCAAAAGGGCTCACTGATGATAAACGTTACTTTATTGGTCTTGCCATTGATGAAGACCGGCAACCCGAATTAACCGATGAACGCGTGGAAAGGTGGGTAAAACAAATATCTGATGAGCTCATTTACCAGCTATAATCGATTGATAAATGCCAATGTTTTTTATACATAGTAATTCCTGCAAATTGTGTAATGATATTAAGACGTATATAATTGTAAAATTAGTTTGAAATAAACAGTATGCTACTGTTAATAGTGTTTTTATATTATTGATTTCACTGCTAATGCAACAAGGTAGGATCCGCATGACCGACAACAATAAAGCATTGAAAAATGTAGGGCTTAAAGTAACACTTCCACGCTTAAAAATCTTAGAGGTATTACAAGAGCCAGAATGCCATCACGTCAGTGCGGAAGATCTCTATAAAAAACTAATTGATATGGGTGAAGAGATTGGCCTCGCAACGGTTTATCGTGTCTTAAATCAATTTGATGATGCGGGTATTGTTACTCGCCATAATTTTGAAGGCGGTAAATCGGTTTTTGAACTGACACAACAACATCACCATGATCACTTAATTTGCTTAGATTGCGGTAAAGTCATTGAATTCAGCGATGAATCCATTGAGAAGCGACAAAAAAATATTGCGGAACGCCACGGTATTAAACTCTCTAATCACAGTCTTTATCTATATGGACATTGTTCTAAAAAGGACCGTTGTGATGAAAACGATTTGGGACATCCAGCACGCAATAGCAGAGAAGAAAAATAACCTAATTTAGCGTTATTTTTGTTATTAATTAGTTAAAATATAAAAGGAGAATAGCGCTCCAGTTTTCTTCTTTTTGTTTTACTAGACTGTTTTAAATTCTAGCTTGCCGTGCATAGTAAGGCTATGCTGAACAAAATTTGCATGTGCCGCTAGAGCTCCATCTTTTTTGCCAGTTATTTGCGGAATAATATTAACTTTTCCAATATGATCAACAGCAAAAAACCTATACATCTTCGGAATAATATCACCATCAACATAGTGGTGAGTAATATTGCCCTTTACCCTATCCATGTTTTCTAAACTACCATTTTGCTAACAAATCGTGCTGTAAGCCGCGGCAAAGTTGAGTACTACTAAAGCATTCCGCCAGGATAGGACACTCTTTGCTAGATACTTTCATGGCGGCATAAGCCGCTAAACCACCACTAATGAGTGACCACTGTTTGAAAAACTATATTCAGCCCATTCCTGATTCATTTCAACCAGTTGTTGTAAATTATGCAGTAGTTGAGCAGCTTGCTTATAGCAATCAAGAATACCACCAAACACATTATCAACATTCGCCTGACATTGTTTAATAAAAGTTTTAATATTCTTTATGTAACGCGGAACTTTACCACTTACACCATGCCCACTAGTTATACCAACAAATACTAAACGAATTTCCCGCTCAACCTTATTACGAAATATATAAGCCACCAACCAATCCCGTGTTGCTATCTGTCAATAAACCATCTCGGTGATGAAGTTGTATATTAGTCATTTTAGAGATAATGGTTGCCAATTCACGATCGAGTCCCCACTGAGTCGCGTCTAAAGTAGCAAAGTCACGGCTATAAACAAAATCAACCAACAAAGCATTATGATAACGTTATTCACTGCTTGCTTTATCTACCGGAAAACTTAATTTTTGACAATTGTGTAGATCTTTATAGTAGTCTATTTTTTGTCAATATGTTGACATCGCTGTTATGAATACTTTTTAGGGGACAAGCTAAATTGACCTTATGTGATATTGTTTGCTAGCTTCCCTGTAAAGACCCTTTTTTTACTGAGTTAAATAAATTGATATGGTCAGGCATGACATAATATCCTTATTTATATCCAGTTAGTTTAATAATTATATTGGCTATATACAGCTTATCTTGTTTTATCCAAGTAGAAATCAATGACTGAAAGACATATTTTTCTGCTCACTAAAATATTGGCTTAAACAAGATCGTAAATTTTGTTAATAAAAAAAGCGTGGTTAATAAGCCAGGCTTTTTATAATGACAATCAATTATATTGTTAATCTTTATTGGCTATTTTTGCCCAACTATCTCTTAATCCAACCGTGCGATTAAAAACCAAATGTTCAACACTATGATCATGGCTATCAGCGCAAAAATAACCTTCACGTTCAAACTGATAAGCTTTTCCCGGTTGCGCGTTAACTAAACTTGGCTCAACAACCCCTTGCCGGATCACTAAAGAATCTGGATTTATCGTCGCTAAAAAATCCTCTTCTGCAGCAGGATTAGGCACATTGAATAACCGATCATACAACCTGAACTCTGCCGGCACACCATGTAATGCACTTACCCAATGGATAACACCTTTTACGTTCCGGCCATCAGCAGGATCTCTGTTTAAGGTATCAGGATCATAACTACAATAAACAGTGGTAATATTGCCTGCTGCGTCTTTATCAACTCGCTTAGCCTGAACAATATAAGCATTACGTAAACGCACCTCTTTACCCAAAACTAAGCGCTTATATTGCCGATTGGCTTCTTCACGAAAATCAGCTCGATCGATATAAAGCTCCCGACTAAATGGTACTTGGCGGGTACCCATCTCAGGTTTATTGGGATGATTATACATAGTGAGCGTTTGTTCATCAGTAGACATATTTTCAATCACTAATTTTATCGGCTCTAATACTGCCATTGTGCGTGGTGCATTTTCATTCAGATCATCACGAATGCATGATTCCAACGCGGCCATTTCAACGGTGTTATCTTGTTTAGTAACCCCAATACGTCGACAAAACTCTCGAATAGATTGAGCCGTATAACCACGTCGACGTAAACCTGAAATGGTTGGCATTCTAGGATCATCCCAGTTTTCAACAATATTTTCTGCCACTAACTGATTTAGCTTACGTTTTGACATCACCGTATAAGCAAGATTTAGACGAGAAAACTCATACTGTCTTGGATGACAATCAATGGTAATATTATCCAATACCCAATCATACAAACGGCGATTATCTTGAAATTCAAGGGTACAAAGTGAGTGAGTGATCCCCTCTAATGCGTCTGAAATACAATGAGTAAAATCATACATTGGATAAATACACCATTTATTACCTAATTGATGGTGCTCTGCATACTTTATGCGATATAGCACTGGATCACGCATAACAATAAAAGGAGATAACATATCGATTTTGGCACGCAAACAGGCTTTACCTTCCTCAAATTCGCCAGCCCGCATTTTCTCAAATAGCTGCAAATTTTCATCAATACTACGATCGCGATATGGACTATTTTTACCCGGCAGCTTTAAAGTTCCTCGATATTCACGAATAGCATCTGGACTTAACTCATCAACATAAGCTAATCCTTTTTTAATTAGCTCAATAGCATATTGATAGAGGTTATCAAAATAATCTGAAGAGTATTTAACCTTACCACTCCAATTAAAGCCTAACCACTTCACATCGTGCTGAATAGAATTAACATATTCAACATCCTCTTTAACCGGATTAGTATCATCAAAACGCAAATTGCATTGACCCTGATAATCCTCTGCAATACCAAAATTTAGACAAATTGATTTCGCATGGCCAATATGTAAATAACCATTTGGTTCAGGTGGAAAACGAGTATGTATATGAGTATTTTTACCTGTAGCCAAATCTTCATCAATAATCTGGCGAATGAAATTTGTTGGGCGAGTATCTGCCTGATTCATTGTCATAGTTCCTCAATGCAAAAGCATGTTAATAACGTTTTTATCATCTACAATATACGAATTAGAAACAACCGTTTATTAACACATATTATTAAGCTTTATTTAATTAATAAAAAGCCAATAAAGGAAAAACGGGAAGTTTATAACCCTTCCCGTATTTATTCATTATTAATTATGCATAATAACAAAACCCATTACTTCAATACATCATAAGTTGGCGTCACTCCAGCAATTACCTCACCGGTTGCTAGTGTTACCAGGCCCTGATAATTATCAATATTACTGATGAAAACTGGGCTTATCATTGATTTAGCATGCTGATTTAAGTAATAAAGATCTAATTTCAAGATCGGCTGACCTACCATTACAGCTGAATTTTCTTCAACTAAACACTTACATCCCTGTCCTTTTAATATTACCGTATCAATACCCATGTGAACGATCACTTCAACACCTTCCTTGCTCTCAATACAAAAAACATGATTGGTATCAAAAATTTTTACTATCTTACCCGACACAGGTGCTAAAACCTCACCATTGGTTGGTTTAACCGCTAAATCATCACCAACAATGTGACTAGCAAAAGCTTCATCAAGCGAGTAAATTTAACCACTAACCGGTGCAACCAGCGTTAAAACGGTTTGCCCCTAAAGCTTATTTGGCTTTTACTGCTAACTGTCGATTATCTTTCTCAACAAAATTTGCTGGTGCAACAATCTCTTTTAATGCAATCTTTTTCATTGCTTCTGCAATCATCTTTGCTCACGTTGCTCACGTTCCAACAACAATTTGAACATTATGTTTATTTAACCGAATGATCCCTGAGGTGCCCAATTTTTTACTAAGTCATCATTAACAATGTTGGCTGTTTTTACACTGAGACGTAAACGAGTAATAAAAACATCAATTTCTATCAAATTATCTGTCCCACTAGTTGCAGCAAGATATTGGTATGCTTCGTGGCTAATATCTTTATCACTAATACTGATATCTTTGTCATAATCATTAAAGGTGGCAGCGTTGTCTATCATTTCACGACCTGGGGTCATTAAATTGAACTTATTAATCACAAAACGAAATATGACATAATATAAACAAAAGAAAATTAATCCCTGCAAAATCAACATATACCAATTTACTGCGAATGGATTACGACTCTGCAGTAACATATCGACTAAACCAGCACTCCAGCACTAAAGCCAAAACCGGAGATCCAATGCATTACTACCGCAATATAAACAGAAATTCCAGTTAATATGGCATGAATAACATAAAGTACCGGAGCCACAAACATGAATGAAAACTCAAGTGGCTCGGTAATTCCAGTAAAAAAGGCCGCCAATGTACCAGCCATCATAATACCAGCTACTGTCGCTTTATTTTCAGCATGAGCACAGTGATAGCAGTGATAAATAGCCAATGTCCCACCAGGTAAACCAAACATCATGATGGAAAAAATCCAGCTTGATAACGCCCGATAATACCTTTTTCTGCCAGACCTGCCGCTAGCGATTTAGCACCAGCCAAAAGGTTAGGAATATCATTAATACCAGCGACACCAAACCAAAATACAGAGTTTAATGCATGGTGCAATCCACTTGGGATCAACAAACGATTAAAGAAAGCATAAATACCAGCGCCTAATGAACCTAAATCCTTAACATTCTCACCAAATAAAACTAATGCATTATAGATTAATGGCCATACATACATCAGAATGAAAGATAACAAGATCATCAAAAATGAAGTTAAAATCGGTACTAGACTACGGCCACTAAAGAATGAGAATGCTTTCAGCAATTCAACACTGCTATAACGATTATAAAGTTCCGCCGCTAACACACCAATTAATATGCCAATAAACTGATTATTGATTTTATTGAATGCTGCTGGAACTTGCTCGATAGCGACGCCCATGATAATCGAATAAGCAGCTGGTGAACAAAGGGTGGTTACCACTAAAAAACCGACAAAGCCGGTCAACGCCGCCGAACCATCTTTATCTTTTGATAAACCATAAGCAACATCAATTGCAAATAATATTGACATATTATCTATAGTTGCTGCCCCTGATTTAATCAGTAAAGCAGCAATGGCACTATTAGCTCCCCAGCCATGAGGATCAATCCAATAACCAATCCCCATTAAAATCGCTGCTGCAGGCAGCACAGTGACAGGCACCATTAGAGCACGGCCTATACGCTGTAAATAACTTAACACATTCACGAATTTTCCCTTTTATAGTCTCATTACTGAGATCTTATTGCTGAATATTATAAATATTCACTTTTTTGCATATGTTATGATTAAATCACTTTGACGTAATTATTTCGCATCACAAATTAAATCAGTTAAAGTAATGATAAAGTCTAAATGTAACTTTATTGTTCGATTAAAATAGTAGCGAAATAAAAAACCTTTTTTATTATAAAAAATATCTTATTTTACTAGATTTCAGACGGCAACAAATAGACAATCATCGAGTTATATAATTACAAAGACACACAAAGAATAATACCAAATCATTAAAAGATAGCTGATACGAAACAAAATTAAATGAGGTAAAAAAACAATGAGGCTTATTCCTCTAACAACAGCAAAAGATGTAGGTTTGTTTTCCGCCAATTACATTGCCAACAAAATTAATCAATTCAATCCAACAGGAACACATCCTTTTGTATTAGGACTGCCTACTGGCGGCACACCGCTAGCTACCTACCATGAGCTTTTTAAGCTCCATAAAGCAGGTAAAATTAGTTTTAAACATGTGGTTACTTTTAATATGGACGAATACGTCGGCATTCCCAAAAATCATCCACAAAGCTATCATACTTTCATGTATGAAAATTTCTTTAATCATATCGATATCGCGGAAAATAATATTAATTTACTCGATGGCAATGCAAAAAATATTGACGCTGAATGTAAACGCTATGAAGATAAAATCAAATCTTATGGCAAAATTCACCTATTTATGGGTGGTGTAGGTAGTGATGGCCATATTGCATTCAATGAACCCGCTTCATCTCTTTCTTCCAGAACCCGTATCAAAACACTGACCCCGGAAACCCGCCAGGCAAATTCTCGTTTTTTTGATAACGATATTAATCAGGTTCCTAAACATGTTGTAACTGTTGGTGTAGAAACACTACTTGATGCGGAAGAAATTTTAGTTCTCGCAACCGGTGCAAATAAAGCATTAGCAGTTGAAGCGGCAGTAGAAGGCCCTATTAATCATATGTGGACTATCAGCTGCCTACAAATGCATCCAAAATCTGCCCTGGTTTGTGACGAACCCGCAACACTTGAGCTAAAAGTAAAAACCTTAAAATATTTTCGTCAATTAGAATCTGACATCATTAACCAATTCGCTAGTTAAGTTAAAATAACGTAATTTAATGCTATCAACTGAAAATAATGAATAATTATATATATTATACCAATATTAAATACAAATTAAGAGTAAAATATCATGTATGTACTAAAAAACGGCATTATCTATACAGGTTATCAAAAACTGGAGGATCATGCAGTTATTATAGAAAAAGAAAAAATAAAACAAGTTTGCCCAGCTACACAATTACCTCAAGGCATCGAAATCCATGATCTGCAAAATGCGATCCTAGCGCCAGGATTTATTGATCTACAGGTTAATGGCTGTGGTGGTGTACAGTTCAATGACAATCCAGAAGATATTTCGGTTAAAACACTTGAGATTATGCAGAAAGCGAATGAACGAAATGGATGTACCAGCTTTCTACCTACATTGATCACCAGTCCTGATCAGCTGATCGAAACAGCAATAGAAACGATGCATGACTATTTAGCCAAATATAAAAATCAGGCATTAGGGTTACACATTGAAGGACCTTATATTAACCCGGCCAAAAAAGGCACACATAATGCCGAGTATATTCGTAAACCTTCGGCCGAAACGATTAACTATTTATGTCAAAATGCAGATGTGATCACTAAAATTACCTTAGCACCAGAAATGGTTGCAGAAAAATATATTCACCAATTAGTTGAAGCCGGTATTATTGTTTCAGCAGGTCATTCCAATGCCACTTACGAAGAGGCGCAAAAAGGTTTCAAGGCAGGTATTCAATTCACAACCCACCTTTTTAATGCCATGCCTGCTATTTCAGGTCGTGCTCCTGGATTAGTTGGTGCTATTTATAATACTCCAAATGCATATGCAGGAATTATTGCTGATGGATTACATGTTCACTGGGCTAATATCCACAATAGTAAACAATTAAAAGGTGATAAATTAGTTCTGGTAACAGATGCTACTGCACCGGCTGGACTTGACCCAAATGGCAGTGAAATGGATTATTTTACCTTTGCAGGTAAAACCATCTATTATCGTGATGGATTATGTGTTGATAAAAATGGTACATTAAGTGGTTCATCCTTAACGATGATAAATGCTGTCAAAAATATCGTTGAACATGTAGGTATTGCATTAGATGAAGCACTACGAATGGCCACACTTTATCCCGCTCGTGCCATTGGTGTCGACAAAAAACTTGGGAGCATAGAAAAAGATAAAGTAGCGAACCTTATCGTATTCAATCACGACTTCATCATCCGCAAAACCATTGTTAATGGCCGTGAAATCAAACTTTAACGAGCATATATACTGATGAGTCACAATTATATCTTGAAACAAATTGGTAATATTGATTTAGTTAAACAATTAAATAGTGCTGTGGTATATCGTATTATTGATCAGCATGGCCCTATTTCTCGAATTCAGATCTCAGAACAAAGCCAATTGGCGCCTGCTAGTGTAACCAAAATAACCCGCCAATTGTTAGAGCGTGGCTTAATTAAAGAAGTGGCCCAACAAGTATCTACCGGTGGACGCCGTCCCATTTCAATTGTCTCAGAACACCATCTTTTTCATAGTATTGGGGTGAGATTGGGTCGTCGCGACTATACATTAGCTCTTTATACCCTAAACGGTAAGGTGCTCGCTGAAACACACTCATCACTCCCGGAAACTGGTCAACAAGAAATAGAAAACCATTTAATTGCCGCCATTGAAAGTTTTATGCAACAACATCAACGTCTCAATCGGGAGTTGATTGCCATCTCAGTTATTTTACCTGGCTTAGTCAATCCACAAGCCGGAATTGTCCATTACATGCCGCATATAAAAGTGCATAACTGGCAGTTACTACGTAATCTGAAAGAGCATTTCAAAATGACTTGCTTTATCGGTCACGATATTCGTAGTTTTGCACTGGCAGAACATTATTTCGGAGCTACCCAGAATTGCGCCGATTCAATTTTTGTTCGCATCCATCATGGTGCCGGGGCTGGTGTTATTATTGATGGTGAAATTTTATTGAACAACCGCTTTAACCTAGGTGAAATCGGCCATATACAAATAGATCCATTAGGAGAACGTTGCCATTGTGGTAACTTTGGCTGCCTGGAAACTATTGCAGCGAATGGTGCTATTGAAAATCGAATTCGGCAACAATTAGCACAAAATTTTCCTAGTCAATTAAAACAAAATAATTGCTCGATTAAAGCAATCTGTCAGGCTGCAAATAAAAACGATCCACTAGCCATTGAAGTGATTAAACACGTAGGCCTCCATCTTGGTAAAGCGATTGCAATTATCATTAACCTATTTAATCCACAAAAAGTCGTCATCGCTGGAGAAATCACGGAAGCAGAAAAAATTCTGCTACCCGCCGTGCAAAATTGTATTAAAACTCAAGCACTAAAAGATTTCCGTGAAGATTTGCCGATTGTTACGTCACAACTGGTACACACTTCTGCTATTGGTGCTTTCGCCTTAACAAAACATGCTATGTTAAATGGAGAACTTCTGCAACATTTACTTGAATAACAATATAGTCGTAAGACATTTAATCTATTTTTTACTATACGTTAAAAATTTATGCTGCTACTAAATTTTACCTTTTAATTAAAAAATTTCTTTAACTCTCCAATAACACTGATTCACCATTCCACAAGTAGCACCATAAATATGTCATCCTATGAGCTAATAGATTCATGTTCTACTAATGTAATAAATTGCTTAATTACCTCGATGACAATCAACATCTTGTCTCAATAAACTAATAATTTCTGTTTATTATTAATGAAAATTATCGTCAGATTGGCAGTAAAAAATTGCTATCATTCCATTAGCAAAAATCTCTTAACTTAATTAACTTTTATATTTAACATATCAAACTATTATTATTTGGCGATAACGCAGTTATTTTTTGTTGATTTTATCGTCAAAATGATTACAACCCAACAAACAGATACTTTTCTGCGGAAATCGTAAAAAAATCAGTTGACGATTCGGGTCGATATACGCATAATGCGCCCCGTAACGCCGATAAAGGTAGTGCAAAAAGATGGCTACGTAGCTCAGCTGGTTAGAGCACAGCACTCATAATGCTGGGGTCACAGGTTCGATTCCCGTCGTAGCCACCATATTTGCGGGAGTGGCGAAATTGGTAGACGCACCAGATTTAGGTTCTGGCGCTGCAAGGTGTGCGAGTTCAAGTCTCGCCTCCCGCACCATTCTTTATAAAAATATTTATATTCTTGTTGGGGTATCGCCAAGCGGTAAGGCACCAGGTTTTGATCCTGGCACTCCCTGGTTCGAATCCAGGTACCCCAGCCATTGCTTTCAATCAACTGCAACCGTTCTAATATATTTAGAATATTTAAACCTCAATTAATCAAAAATTGCACCTTAATACACCACTAGTTAAGATAGTATGCCGCATGCAAATAGTGAAAATTTGAAACAATAAACCCATAAGCTTGAGTCAACATCTAAACTATTGACAAAAAAAATACCAAAAAAGTTTCAAAATGAAAGGTGAATTGATTAAAGATATTATTGAGTGGATATCGGTAACTGGAAAGAATGTTAAGTTACTGACCCAAAAACAGCCATATTAATCTTGATAATGCTTTAGTATTGGAGTTAGGCAGCAGAAATGGTGGTTTGTCCATTATGGGCAGCAATAAATGGAGCAAATGTTATATGTTCTAATAAAGATGTACCTACTGATAATGTCACAGAAAAGCATATAAAATATAATGTTGGTCAATTAATACAATATAAAGAAGTTAATGCGTTAAAAATTCCATACGAAAATAAATTAGATGTCATCATGTCATCATGTCATCATGTCATCATGTCATCATGTCATCATGTCATCATGTCAT
>JBGDCZ010000003.1:0-86009 GCA_048493715.1 Arsenophonus endosymbiont of Dermacentor nuttalli
AATAAAAAAAATAAAAAAAATAAAAAAAATAAAAAAAATAAAAAAAATAAAAAAAATAAAAAAACAATCTAAACGTTATTAACAGATAGCGAATTTTATAAACAACCAAATACTTTATTTAATAATTACAACAAATTTATTTAATAAGATTATAATTTATCAATAGAAGGATAATTAATATGTCAGTAAATATTATCTATCCTGCCACCCCCACAACCGAAAGTTTACATGGCGTAGAAAAAAGAGCGATTGGTAAAAATTTTTTTCTCAACCAAGCTAATGATACCCCTATTTCATTCGCTCCTGGCTTACCCGATTTGGAACAACAATTTGCTCAAATAGGGATCGTTGATCTTCGTACACATGATTGGTATGGACTTTGTGATATTGACAGTTATTTTTATTCAACAGACATTAATTACCTTAATCAGATAACCAATAATACGCCCACTAATCTTAAAGAAAGAATAAACCTTTACGCAACTGATTTTTTTGATCGAAGAACTATTTGTTTAAATGCCCCACAATATTTTACTGCTGTAGAAGAACCAAAATTCAACTGGCAACCAACCGATAGTTATCTTAGAAACTCTTTATCTAATAAATATTACAAGGTCAGCAAAAACCGAGTATATTATTTAGAATAGGAATAATGCTTAATGGTGGCAAACAAAATCAACCAACGTTGAAAAATATTCTCAATTAGTAGAGAGATATAGCATTAATTATTATTCAATAGGTCTTGCTTACCCGATTTGCGAATATGAAATCTGGAATGAACCTGATCTTTGCTTCTTCTGGTCAACTCCGGCAAATAATCAGCGCGCGGTTGCCGAATTTTATGACTTTTATCGTGCCGTTGCACATACTATTAAAGCAACTGCACCTTGGGTAAAAATTGGTAGTTGCAGAACAGCTTTTGTTTTTAAGAATGAAAATTTTGTCGATAACTTTATTGTTTATATTAAAAATCATCATGTTCCTTTTGATTTTTACTCATATCATTATTACGCTATTGAGACTACCAATCCCAAAAATATTTATGAAATTCAAGATTATGTTCGCAGTACATTAAATAAACATAGCTTTCAGCAGGTAAAATGCTATATCACTGAATGGGTCTTAACCACCTATGCTAGTAATATAAATAATAGCAAAAATAAAAGTCATGTTGTGGCAGCCTAACTACTTTCTTTTTTTAATGCACACAGAACAGGCTGGTGTAGATAAAGCTTACCTATATCGAGCAGATAGAGCAGAATTTGGTCTGTTTGATAATAGCGCTTATGCTAGCTATTACAGCCCAAGCATTTTGGCTATATATTCAATTGTCTCTCATCGTGATTCATCAATTGTCAAATTAACCGCCACCGCCAAAACTGGTATAACCACAACTAGCACAATTAATGCCAACAACCAAATAAATATATTGATTACCAATCATACAGTCGATCGTGCTATCATCGGCGCAGCCAGTCAAGCAATACTATCGGCTGAGGTCCCACTGCAACCACAATATTATATTGATCCGACAATACCAGCTACTTTAATCGATAGTGCACGTTGGATAGTGCACGTTGGTATGGTAGCAATACCGTACCGTCACGTAATAGAAACAAAGTGCTATATAATGGCAAACCCGTGCTAAATGGCTCTAACTCGCCAAAATTAAAATATGACGATTCCAGTTATCAGGAATCGAGTAATGGCTATATTGTTACGGTAAAGATATTCCGACTCATTTTAATAACTATAGGGTTATTTTACATAAAGTCTTTAACGGCAGACAACGTCAGTCACTCAATGGTGAAAACTGTATTTATCAACCCCGTGGCACTATCCCTCAATCTCGAGAGATAGTTATCAAAGATGATGATCCTGTTACAGCTGTAAATAATACATTAGCTTTAATAACAATCGAATTATATTAGGTTAATTGTTATTTTTTGTTCACTGACAAAATATTAAATCTCTTATTAAAGAAAGAGTAGTTTGTCACTAGCCGTCAATTAAATAATTTTTTAAGCAATGATATCGCCACTTATTTAAATAATAAATTTTATTGTTCAAACAATGATAAAAAATTATTTTGTTATTAATAACATAAAAATTATATTATTCATTTTAATTATATCTGAATAAAAAATTCTGACTTTTTATTTCCACTCTGGATTAACATTAAAGTTCATAATTATTAATTCAGTTATACAATATATTTCAGCTATAAAGAAAAATTTTTCATCAATTTCAATTATCTAAAATAAAATTTATTATGCTAATTTTTTAGTTGGATTAATAATCTGAAATAATAATTATAAATCATGTAGTAAAAATATGGAACTTAAAAATGAAAAAACATAAATTTATTATAAAATTTAATAAATCTGTTATACTTGAAAGGAAAGATAATAATAAATTAATTTTAAAATCTGCTGTATTTAAAGATAGCTTTCTCAACAATTTTAATGACTATTCTAATTATGGATTAGAATTTACTGACCATGAAAAACCAGGTCATTAATTGCGAAAACCTTACTGGTATTTGCTATGTGGCAGAAGCTGACAATATGCAATTCGTGAATTACAACTTTTAGCTGATAAAATAAATAGTTATGATTTTGTTGAGTACGCTTATATTGAACATACGGAGACACCACCACCATTAGTGTAATTACCAGATAATTAAGCCATGGCAAATTTATAATACTCCTAATTTTAATCCACTCCAGGGTTATCAAGGTGGAATCACCGATGATCAAATTGGTATTGATATCGAATATACTTGGTCGCTCGGTATAACTGGACAAGGGATCCGCTTTGCCGATATCGAAGGTGGATTTGATTTTAACCATGTTAATTTAAAAAGAAAAAGTTTTATTAATCTGTCACCAGAATATCCGCTGAAAAATGAACATGGTACCGCGGTTACGGAATAATGTATGCCAAAGATATGGGATTTGGTATAAAAGGATTAGTGCATGGGGCAGATATTTTTTATGGTGTTTCAGAAGCTCCGGCCGGACGTGTTAATAGAATTGTTAAAGCATTAAAATACTTAAGGGCAGGAAACATATTTATCTATGAATTACAATCGATGGGTCCTCGTAATAAATATGTCCCAGCCGGTTATCAACAAGCAGTTTGGGATATCAAAAAAGAGGCCACCGATGCCGGTATTATTATCATTATGGCAGCCGGCAATAGCGCTGAAGATTTAGACTATAAAGTATACAATGAATATAGAAACCATCCATAATGGTGACGGTGATAATGGTGTCATCCGGGTTGGTGAGGGCGATAAAAAACACCTGATACCAACTGATTTCAAAATTTATGGCAGCATTATGTACAAGGCTGGGGTCTAAATGTTGTCACAACCGGTTATAACGATCTATACGATAAGGGTAAGCATAATAATTATACCCATACTTTCTCGGGGACATCATCTGCTACACCGATTGTTGCTTCCGCTGTGGTAGCGATCCAATCATGGTATAAAAAATATATTGGTGATGTGCTTAAACCGAAAGACATGCGTTCACTTTTAATTGAAACCGGCACACCACAAGGATACCATCAGTCTAGTAATAATGGATAAATATTGGCCCATTGTCTAATGTGCGACGAGCAATTAATACGCTACATAGACGTTTACAATAAAGTAGTATCTACCAGCAACCCAAATTAACTACTGGTAATGAAATATATTGTCATTTAACAATTTTTTAGCAAATTAACTTAAACCAGATCTCAAGTTTTAGCTATTAAACAAATTGAGATCTGGTTTTTTATCGTATTGGTTAAAAATAATAATATTAAATATTATGAAAAATAGAAAATGCCATAAAAAAAGCCAGTTTAAACTGGCAAACATATCAAACACAACACCAGGGAAAATCTCTATCTAACAAGAATAAAATGAACAAAAGTAAGGCGTAGAAATTGCTAGGACTACTTAGAGGATAGGTTAAAAATAATTATTTTCTATTTTTATTGATAATAATATAAAGCAAATCAAAAAAACCGTCCTGTTCAATTTGCAGTTAATGAAAAAATAAGACTAATAGTACTACCGAACAATTACTCTTAATCAACTGAATTATAATATTTTTTTAATTTTTTTCTGCTATAATGGTACATTATTACTAGCAAAATGACAACAAGTTACAAAAATGAAAATAGGTCTTTTTTATGGTTCTAGTACCTGTTATACCGAAATGGTTGCAGAGAAAATCCAGTATAATCTAGGTGAAGACTTAGTTGATTTACATAATATTAAAGATATTTCGCCACAATTAATGGAAAATTATGAAATCTTAATCTTAGGTATTCCTACCTGGGATTTTGGCGAACTACAAGAAGACTGGCACACAATTTGGGATGAATTCTGTTCGTTAAATCTAGCCGGCAAAATTGTGTCTCTATACGGCTTAGGTGATCAAATTGATTACAGTGACTGGTTTCTAGATGCACTCGGCATGCTTTATGAACAGCTATTACTGATGCAAGTTAAGTTTGTCGGTTTCTGGCCAACAACAGGATATACTTTTAGCAGTCTTAAACCATTAACAACTGATGGCAGCCAGTTTGTCGGGCTAGTGCTTGATGAAGTCAACCAATTCCAACAAACAGACGAAAGAATTAAACAGTGGTGTATTCAAATATTAAATGAAATAGAAGCCTTATATAAGGCTTCTATTTCATATCAAATATCAGGGTACTGCAACAGCAATTGATTTAAATTTCGCCACTCCTCTTCAGGCATACTGTCCGAAGCAATCCATAATTTAATCCGCTTATTACATTGCAATGAACGAAGAGTGAGTTTTATACCAAATAAACAAAACCAAGGTTTTTTAACAATCAGCCATTCGCTTTTCTTCCACTGCATCTTATTACCATTAAGTAAAACTAAACTTCCTTTACAACGGCTTATATTTTTTTGACTCCTTCCCCAACTCGCCACAATCAATAAGGTCGCTATCAACCAAGTGACCAGATTATTTGGCGGCCAAGATGAAAAGAAAACTAACAAGCCAATTCCTACATGTACTCCCGTTGAAAAAAGCTGTGTCAGCCACGAAACATTGATATTAAATTTCCAAAGAACCACGTTGTTTATTTCTACTCTGTATCAATCGAATCATTTGATAAAGACCATCATCATCAGGACGTCCATGATTCATCAACCAGTTGAACAAATCAGGATCTGTACACTCTAGTAAACGAACAAACAGACATTTCTCATCCTCTGTGAGTGAATCATATTCATACTCAAAAAAAGGCATGATGGCGATGTCCAACTCACGCATTCCTCTGCGACATGCCCAGTGGATCCTGGGTTTATTATTGATATCCATACGATAAAATAACCTTAAAAACTTTTGTGAATAATTTTCGATTCCATATCAAAATTTAGCGTAGCAAATTCTTATCAATATCGGAATGATTTAAGTAACATTTTTGTAAAAACCACTACTAGTCACTAACAAAAAACTTAGTATAGATAAATTATTCGATATTAATTCTGTTAGCTAATAATGGTAATATTACTTGCTTTGTCAGCTAGCTATTTTACCATTATGACTACTCTTATCTAGGTTACTAGCGGATGATCACATGATAAGCCTAAATAAATTTATACCAGCGACTTACGAAACCGACCAACAATTACCATTAACGTTAATGTCACTTAATGACTGGAGTTTTATAACAGCAACCGGGGTTGATGCCGAAAAATATCTCCAGGGTCAATTAACCGCGGATATCGCCGCATTAAGCCCACAACAACACGTATTCACCACCCACTGTGATGCCAAAGGAAAAATGTGGAGCACGCTACGTTTATTTCACTACAAAGAAGGTTTTGGCTATATTTTACGTACTAGTGTGGCAACAAAACAACTGAGTGAACTAAAAAAATACGCTGTTTTCTCGCAAATCACACTCAGCCAACAACATAATATTATACTGTTAGGTGTTGCAGGCCATGGTGCTCGTGAAGCATTAAAAAGCCACTTTGCTCAATTACCCAATAAGGAAAAATCCGTTATCCATCTTGAACAAACCGCTTTATTGCATTTTAGCTTACCGACAGAACGTTTTTTAATTGCTACAGATATAGCAAATGCCACTAAACTAACCAAACATTTCCCTCTGCATGGTGATAGTCAACAATGGCTAGCTCTAGATATTGCTGCAGGTATGGCTAATATTGATGTTGAGAATAGCGAACAATTTATTCCCCAAGCCGTTAATCTACAAGCATTGCCAGACAGTATTAGTTTTCACAAAGGCTGTTACAGCGGGCAGGAAATGGTCGCTCGAGCAAAATATCGTGGTGCTAATAAACGAGCCATGTATTGGTTAACCGGCACAGCAAATAGGCTACCAAAGGCAGGCGAGGCTATCGAGTGGAAAATAGGCGATAATTGGCGGTGTACTGGAACGATATTGGCCGGAGTTAAGTTAACTGACACCACTATCAGTGTGCAACTAGTCATGAACCATGATATGCCGAAAGAGAGTGTTTTTCGTCTGGTAGGAGACGAGCAAAGTCAACTAACAATTCAACCTTTACCTTATTTGTTGACAAAAGAGGAATAAAATAGCATTTTATTGCTAATAAAAATTTATTTAGATAAATATCCTTTCAGATAGTAAAACAGGGATCGCAAAAATATCCCTGTTATAAAATTAATAATTAAGCATTTTTGCTTATTTCATTGGTGAAAACTTAAGCAGCGTCTCCATTGCTACATACTAACCTTATGGTTTAATAAGTTAGAATAACCCTATTTATTAAGTATTAGATTAATATTATTTAATAATTCTATTAAGGAATAAATTAACTTGTTAATAGTTATAACAAAAATAGGCTTAAATAGTTAATCAACACACAATGTATAATTTATTGTTGTAGTAGGCAGCATATTATTCTGTATTAACCAATCCGACAGAACGGTAAAATTAGCATCAATAATCAAATTGATATCGTCAGAAGATAATTTAAGATTTAAAAATCTAAGCTCTAATTTTGATATCTCAATTTCTCCTGTTGAGTCAGCTGCTGGCTTATGTTTTTTACTATCTTCGTCATAACAAAATTTTATTTCGGCTGAGTATAAATATAATCTAACAACATTTAATGTTGAACTTATTACAGTATAAGTTAACAAAATATTACTATCTTTATCCGAGATATTTTCGATAGAATTACTGATTAGTATTTCTAAGTATGTTTTGATATATTGTTTTTCTTGTACAGATGTTTGATAATACTGCTGAGATATTTTTTCAAATAAGCTTTTATAGTTATTCTTACTTGTAATAAATTTTATCAGTCGATGAGGTTTCGATAAAAAATAGACCTCTCGATAAAATGGATGACAGATACTTATGAAATTTTCACTATTTCCCTGTTTATTTGTTGACAGGGGCTCCCAGCCGGTATTTTCTTTAACTAAAGATATTAAAGATGTTACTATATGTTGTGGATAATCTATAAGTATTGATTATAGCTTGCCAATTTTTTTATTTGTAAACATCTCTTTCAATATATATTCTTCTGCTAATATCCTTTTTATATCATTACCAACAGCAATCACACCACTACTGATCATATCCGATTTTAATTTTTATTATCAATAAGATATTTATTCAAATAACAATTATATGTTTTACTCAGAATTAAACGTAAATTTTTATTTTTTGCTATATTCATAAAATATCCGATTTTATTATATATTTTAAAAATAATAATTAATTTACCTCTTCTATTTAAAATAAAAATAAGAAGAGGTGATAGTTGTTATTTATTATCAAAACAATAGGTTATTGTTTATTTTTTATCTTTGGCTTTTATTTTCATGCTTTTTATCCATTCTTCTAAATCACTTCTAGTCGTATTAATCAGAATTTCAGCAATTTTCTTATCATAAATAAAAGTATGCATTTTTAGTACAAGGCTTTTTTATCTGTATGCGAGAAACATATTTATCCGTAGGCTGACTTTTTGTATTGCCAGCCTGTTTTTCAAATATAATATGAGAAGAGTGTATATAAAATTTCACATCATCTTTATTTACCTATGCGATAACACCTTGGGTAAATAGGATACTAGTATTTTCTGTTCAGAATAATATAACGCAGCTTTAGCTAACTGAGTAACTGAATTTTTAATCTTATTCTTATCAACCCCAGTAATACTATCATATATATCTACAATTTTATCAATGAGTTCATCATAATTCTCTTCTTGATAATTAAGATCGAGTAACTTATCTTCCTCCACCACCATTAGCACATTTTTTTTCATTTCTTCGGCATAAGTTATATATGCTTCAGAATTACCTGACATGGATGGTTTTTGTGGATCATAACCAACGCCCCCCATTACTATCGTACTTAACATAGCAAGAAGGCCATTTGTCGGTGATTCTGCTAATTTTTCAGCAATAACATCCGTTGATGTGCCGTCTCTATTCATTTCATTAAATTGTTGAGCAATGAGCAAATCTTTATCTTGATTAGCGCCAATAATATCTCCTGTGGATAACGTAATTTTTGAATTACTATCATAGCCACTGTTCAATAATGCTGGCGCTAGTATTAATGTCTGAATCCAATCAATTAATTTTTTATATCGTTCTTCCTTATTTATTTCAGTCATAAACGCTCCATATTTAATAATGACAAAATTATTATTAATAATAACTGCCATAAAAAAACATAATACAATCCCTTTTAGTTAATTAAATCCTATGCCATAACGAACAAAGCATGGTTTTACAACCTGAACTGGTATCTCATGTTTTTTTTATTTGCACAACCGCTTGTGTTCCAATATTTCGTAGTACTCGTGCTAAAGCAATACTTAAACCAAGCGTTGGAGAAAATGTGCCACTGGTAATGATACCTTCAGACAACTTACCTGCTGGATCAATAAAACGAACCGGCAAATCAGCTTGCAATATTCCTCTATCACGCATCACTAAACCAACTAATTTTTCTGTACCTATCTGACGTTGTCTTTCTAGTGCATCTCGACCGATAAAACAGCGCCCTTCCGGTTGCTAGGCAATTGACCATTCCATATTAGCTGACAGTGGTGATACCGTTTCGCTCATTTCTTGTCCATAAAGATTCGTGCCTGCTTTCAAGCGAAGAGTACCCCGTGCCGTCAATCCTACCGGCTTAATCCCCAAATAAAGTAATTTTTGCCAAAAATTGACAGCATGTTCTTTTGACATTGCTATATCATAGCCTAATTCGCTAGTGTAACCTAAATTAGTAATAAACCATTTATCTATTTGTTTACCATAGAAAAATTGCATATCTACCACTATTGCTTTCTGCCGCTCATTAAGCAGAGATTGCACTTTCTGTTGAGCATTAGGTCCCTGTATGGCGATTAATGCCAAATCGTCACGTACTTGAACATTAATAAGGTAATTTTCCGTATGCTGATAAGCCAAGCTAAGTCTTTTTGCCGAGTGGCAGAATTAGCAATTAAACGATAGTGGTCATAATTAAAATAGTAGACAACTAAATCATCGATCACACCACCAGATGCATTTAACATACCACTATAGAGTACTTCACCAGGTTCTGTCAGTTTTACAACATCATTTGCTAATAAATAACGTAGAAAATCACGGCACAATTCCCCATGCAGATCAATAATTGTCAAATGAGAAATATCAAACGTACCAGCTGCAGTACGAACAGCATGATGTTCATCAATGGAGGGAACCGTAATGCAATGACATCCAACCATGAAAATCGATCATAGTCACATTACACGCTAAATGCTGCTCATATAATGAAGTTTGTTTTACTGTCATTGTGCTGTTTTCCTTATTAATATGTATAGACAAATTAAGTTGTTAAAGCAAAATACTTATGGCTAAAGTAAGAGAATTCATCATAAAAACAGCGGATATAAACTAGGCAAAACAATAAAAAAGCAGCAAAAATGAAATAGATTAAGATAAATATTTCAAACTGATAGAACCATTCCCTATAAACGATAGATTTAGAGGAATACGCTAATATGTTAAAGTATTTCTGAGGAATTGGTTGTGCTCTGAGCTAACCACTCCGGCATATCATGTACTCCTAGTGCATAATTCAGCAACTTTGGCTTTATAACTGGTAGCTTATTAGTTAGCAGCAAACCCACGTCACGAAAAATTTTTTTCATTGGATTATCGCCATCAAATAATTGACGCAATCCTTGCATACTGGCCAACATCAATACAGCACTATATTTGCGTTTGCGTTCATAACGCTGTAAATAAAGATATTGACCAATATCTTTACCTGTTGTATTCAAACGCCGCAATTGTCCAATCAACTCAGCAACATCCATAAAGCCTAAATTTACCCCTTGCCCGGCTAATGGGTGTATTATGTGCGCGGCATCACCTAACAAAGCTATGCGCTGACCGGCAAAATTTCGTGCATACTGACCAATCAGTGGAAAAATCTGACGTTGACTAATTAACTGACAGAAACCGAGACGCATATCTAAAGCAACGCTTAACTCTTTTTCAAACACAGTAACATCTAAATCTAGGCGTCTACACGCTTGCATTGCTGGCAACGACCAAACAATTGAGCAAAGATGAGGATCGTGTAAAGGTAAGAATGCTAAAATGCTATCACTATGAAAAGATTGACGAGCGGTATGCATATGGGGTATTTCAGTCCGAATAATGGCGACTAATGCAGTATGTTCATAGTCCCAGAATGTTACTGGAATATCAGCTTTTTCCCTTAACCATGATTTAGCGCCATCTGCACCAACGACTAATCGTGCCGACACCATCTGCTCATTATCAAAAGTCATAAATACTTCATTCTCACCCCAAATAACTTTTTTCAAAATATTATCGGTTAATAAAGTAATATCAGCGCTTGATTGAGCGAGTTGCCATAGAGATCCACGCATGATCGAATTTTCAATAATATGTCCGAGATAAGGTAGAGAATAGTCTTTAGCATCAAATCGAATATGGCCAAAGCTATCCTGCTGCCAAACCTCCATCTGCTGATAAATAGCGACTCGTTTTTGCACGATTGTCTGCCAAACACCTAAATAATCGAGCAATTTCTGACTCGCAGCATTAATGGCAGACACCCTGAGTGAAGGCTCTTCTTGCTGATCAAATTGATGTTGTGGGGGACAATTTTCAATAACGGCAATTCTCATACCACAGCCCTGTAATCCACAAGCCAGAGTCAGCCCAACCATACCACCACCCACAATAACCACATCAAACGATTGCATAGTTAAAATATTCCTTCCTTAAAAGGTTAGAGATGAAAAGATTGTCCCATCGCTTGGCGGGCTAAAATGTCACGTATAAGTGGTAGTGTTTCCATGGCCATTAATCCAACATTACGGCCAATAGCAAAAATCAGATGATTATTGGCAAATAAATGAACTAGATTATCGGTTAACTTTATAGTGCTTTGACGATCATCGGTGCGCCGCATTTGATACTGCATAAGCACGGAATAAGCACCAATATCACCACCATGATTGGCTACTTCGCTAATTATATTGGCAAGTACCATCACATCACGCATACCAAGATTAAAACCCTGACCAGCAATAGGATGTAAAGTTTGTGCCGCATTGCCAACCAAAGCAAGCCGATGGCTAATTAGTCTTTTGGTTTGAGAAAGCAACAAGGGAAAACAGTAACGTTGGCTAACTGCCTTAATTTCACCTAACCGCCAGCCAAACCATTTTTGTAATTCTGCGATAAATTGGTTATCACACCACTGCATAATATGTAGCTGTTTTTCCACTGGGTGACACCAAACCAACGAACTACGCCCTTTAGACATAGGTAACATTGCTAATGGACCATATTGGGTAAAACGCTCAAAGGCTCGCCCGTGTGGCGCTGCACTGGTCAAAACATTAGCAATAACTGCACATTGTTGGTAAGACTCTCGCTGCCATTCAATTTGACCAGCTTTACCTATCATGGAATAGCTACCATCAGCAGCAACTAATAACTGTCCGGTTAAAACTTTACCTCTCGTTAATTTGACTGACACATGGTCAATAGAGCGCTCAACCGCAATAACTTCATCAGGACAATATAACTCAACATCCGGCGTTTTTTTCAGCTGCTCAAATAAGTAATTTCCTACCTCATGCAATTCAATCACATAACCGAGTGCAGGCAGGGAATAATCTTTGGCATTGATATTTACTGCGCCAGCATGTCCATATTCAGAGACAAGAATGTCAGTAATTGGCGTCACATACTTTTTTAATCCATGCCATATACCAATTTGATTAAACTGTTGGCAAGTGCCATAAGCCAGTGCAATTGTTCTGGAATCAAAACCAGGATGTGCCTTATCAGGTAAACTGGCTTCAATTAATGAAACTTGAACCTTTCCCTGACTTAAGGCGGAAATAGCAAGTGCTAATGACGCCCCTGCCATGCCACCACCAACAATAATCACTTTCATCTTCTCAAATACCTATGCCTACTTAGCTGCAGCCATTAGTGCTTCTATTGCTTGCGGATCTTTAATAACAGCAGCGGTCAGGTTTTCATTGCCATCTTCGGTGATCACTATATCATCTTCAATACGGATACCAATTCCTCGATAGGCTTCAGGTACATCAGCATCCGGTGCAATATAAAGCCCAGGTTCAACGGTCAGTACCATACCAGGTTCTAATTGACGATCTCGATTGTGACCATAATCACCAACATCATGCACATCAAGCCCTAACCAATGACTTAAGCCATGCATAAAAAAAGGTAGGTGAGCTTTACTTTCGATTAGTTTATCTACCTCACCTTGCAAAATACCTAATTTAACTAAACCTTCGATCTTAATTTTTATAACCGCCGTCATTACTTCATGAATAGTGACGCCTGGTCGGTATAAGGTTAAAGCCGTATTTAATGCCGTTAATACAATGTCATAAATTTCACGCTGTGGTTGACTAAATTTACCATTGACTGGAAAGGTACGAGTAATATCACTCGCATAACCTTGATATTCTGCTCCTGCATCAACCAAGACTAAATCCCCCGCCTTCATCACAGCATCATTTTCTATATAATGCAAAACACAAGCATTTTCCCCGCTGCCAACAATGGTCGTATAAGCGGGCGATTTTGCGCCTTGACTGGCAAACTGATGCTCAATTTCTGCAGCTATTTGATATTCATACATCTCAGGTTGGCAGGTTTTCATCGCTCTAAGATGTGCCTCGGCAGAAATCTTACTAGCTTGACGCATTAGAGCAAGCTCTTCAGCTGATTTAAATAACCGCATTTCGTGTAGCATTGGCCGCCAGTCGATCTGCACAGTCGGTGCTTTTAATTTTTGCCGACTACCTTGCCTTAACCGATTAAGTGCTGAAATAACAATATCATCCGCGTAGGCAAATTCACTTTGCGCATGATAAATAATTTCTAAACCATTTAATAACTGATAAAGTTGTTCATTAATTTTAGTAAACGGGAATGCCTGGTCAACACCTAATTTTGCAATCGTAGCTTGCTGCCCTAAACGTCGACCAAACCAGGTCTCCATCGCTTTATCACGCTCGCGATTAAAAAGTATAGTCTTATTAGAAGTTTCATTATATTTAATGATAACCAACGTCGCGTCTGGCTCACTAAAACCAGTTAAGTACAGAAAATCACTCTGTTGCCGATAGGGATATTCACAATCAGCATTACGCTGTGCAGGCTGAGCGGCAAAAAAGATAGCCGCGCTGGCAGGTGCCATTTTTTCTAATAACATACGACGACGAGATATAAATGGTTGTTGAGTCATGCCTTCTCCCGAAAGCAACTAAGCCATAGAATAAGAGAGAATATTATACCTATCAATGTAAAGTTGGTTTATCATTTTTTGATTTCCCTCGACGATTTTTCACCTCCGTAAAGGCAATAAAACAGAGCTGAACCGCTACCTTAACATACTCAATGATCTCTTCCAGCGTCTGTTCTAACTCATTTTGATCTTCATTTTTGTCATAACCCAACATACCAATATTGAGTAAATCTGTAACAAGTTCATTTAATTCTTTTTTTTCCATGAGCTTAGGTTGCTTAACCCCCAAACCTAATAAAAAATGGTTAACCCAGTCCGCTAAAGCATTAGCCCGCTCAAACACGCTACAATCCTCTGGTAATAGCAGATTAAAAGTGAAGTCATTATTATCTAAAGATGCAAAGGTAAAGTCATAAAGTTCACGTAGCGGATTAGTCAATATCTGTGAAAAAGCTAATCCTCCATTAGTTAGCTCATAAAGCAACCTTTTCCAGTTACAATCATGATTGCCTCCACAAATTAGGCCAGTAATTAAGCCGTACATTTCCGCAGCTGTTAAAGCAACATTCTGTTGTTGCAATAGTAGCTCAAGAGTTTGATAATTAGGTAAAGATTTCTGTATTGGCATGTCTGCTCAGTTACGTTAATAATATGGATTTGTAATATGCTACCATCAATGACGGTCGCTATACTAGATAAGTGCACAAATTGCACATAATTACTCATAATTATTCTGATAGCATCAATAGAATTATGGGCAGCGAAATGTTACCACCATATTTCCGTCTCCCCACTTAATCAGGAAGGTATAATGTCTGCACAACCTGTTGATATTCAAATTTTAGGACGAACATTAAGGGTTAATTGCCCTAAAGAACAACAAGATGCCTTAAAATCATCTGCGGCTGAGCTTGAGCAACGCCTAAAAGATCTAAAAAACCGAACTGGCGTCACAAATACCGAACAACTTATTTTTATTGTGGCATTAAACACTTGCCACGAGCTTGCTCAAGAAAAAATCAAAACACAAGACTACACTGATAATATGGAACAAAAGATCCGAGTATTACAACAAACGATCGAACAGGCATTGCAAGAGCAAGTACGCATCACTGGACGAACAATTACTCCGTTAGAATAAAATAGCTGGACAAATCAACATTAGTACCAAAATAGAGTAAGAATAAGTTGCTTTCTTATTTACTTTCATACAATAGAGATTAAGGTATAGTTTAGGATTCTCTGAGATGCTCGTCAGCGGGTGAGTCCCCTAAGCCGATATTTCAAACAACTAGAATGTGGATATCTGTTTATGGTGTGCATGCCTGGTCAGCTAGAGAAAACCTAGCCACCAGGAAGCCTAAAGTTAACGATGCTACGTTCATCTTGAACCCCGGGTTCAAGGGTTTACAGCGAGCACCAGCATCTTGGAGGTTCTTAATTGGCAATACCAATACGCTGATGATATTGATATTCAAAGTATTCCACTCCAACAACTAGCTAAAATTTGTACTAAGAACAATAACAGCCGTGTTATTTCATCCCACTAAATTAATTATCCCAAATTTTATGTCTAACAATTTAAGCAAGCGACAGAAAATTATCCGTCAAACCATTCGACAATATCGGCAACAATTAACATACCAACAACAAAATAGCGCGGCCGATAAAATAACTCGCCTTGTGTTAGAACACGAACTAATAAGTTCGGCATCCCATTTCGGGTTATTTCTGCCATTTGATGGCGAAATCAATACTCAATTATTAATTAAAAACCTTTGGGCTCAGAATAAAAAAATTTACCTGCCCACTTTACATCCCTTTAGCCGTCATCACCTACTATTTCTACACTATCGTGCTGACACGATATTGATAAAAAATCGCTTTAATATTGCTGAACCTATCCTTAATGTAGTGGATGTTATGCCAATAGAGCGATTAGATATTTTGTTTGTCCCTTTAGTCGCGTTTGATAAACAAGGACAGAGATTGGGAATGGGTGGCGGATTTTATGATAGGCTACTTGCCAATTGGCAAAAAAAACACTTTTATCCGATTGGATTAGCCTATGATTGCCAATTGGTTGATAAAATTCCCACTGCACCGTGGGATATACCATTACCGGAAATTATTACTCCAACGAAAAGGTGGTGCTGGTAAATAATTTAAGCGTGATTAACCACAATCACATAGAAGATCATCAATTATCTTATGGCCAAAATTGTTGTTTACTGGCAATTTTTTACCCTTTACAATGCTCTGTTGTAAAATAGCAATATTATGAGCATAAGAATTACGATAAACATCGTAGTGACCGTTGCTTCTATTCAAATATATCCGTTTGCCCTGATATTTATTTAAATATTGTTTATGCTGTTGAATAAAATTTTTTATTTCATCAGCAGAAAGGCTATCGAAAGTTATTTTTATTTTTTTATTAAAAGTTTTTTTATGTGTAATAATTTCTAATTGAGTTGTTTGTGTTTTCTCATCGATAGCGATAAATTTTATCGTCAATTTTCACGTGCTGTTGATTATCAATAAGTTTGGCTAATGCAATAGTCGAAATTTCATTATTGTTGATCAAAAAACGATTTAACTGTTTTTCTTTCTGGCCATTTTGTTGATTAGTAATATTTTTTCTTCTTAACAAAACTTCCCATAGCAAAAGTGAAATTTCCATCTGCTTGCTTGTCCACATTATAGATAGAAGCAAGCTTATTAAAAAACTCAGCTAATTTTTGTTTTTCTGTGAAATGATAAGCCCCGATATTTGTGTCAAATAGGGTAAAATTGGATTATTATTGTTATCATTCTCAATGGTTAGCATCACTGAATGCGCCTTTAAGCCAATGTTTAAATAAATACCATCAGAATCTAGCTTAAATCTATCGAATATATCAGTGAGAGACTGAAAAGATGTCTCTATCAGACAATAATTGTCTGTTCCAATCTTACTATCATATTCAATATTATAGTTAGAAAGAAAAAAATAAATATCTTTGGAATATGTATCAATGATGTTTTTTTAGCCTGGGTAAATTTTAAAATAATATCTTGCATAGATAAAATATTTTCTGCTGTACAAATACGTTGCCATTCTACATGAACATCTCTATGCCATTTAAATTGAGCTAACTCAATATCTTGATTAATACTTTCTGCATAAAATTTACCAATAAAAGAATTAACGTTTTTTTTATCAGAAAAAAGTTTATTATTTCAACAAACCTACATAATATCTTTATTATTTGTATTGATAACTTGCTTAAGTCTACCCATATTTATTTTAGTAAGTGAAGAATATTTATTAAAAAAATTATGTATATAAATAGCTTTATTAAGTAAATCATTAATTTTAGCATTAGAGTGTAACTTTTTAGCTTCAATAATGATTTTTTCATAATCATCCATATCATTAGTAATTTTTATATTACTTAATTGATTCAACTCCTTAATTGATTCTAAAAACTTATAGCCTTGCCCATAACCACCTTGCGCCTACTGACACATGTACATCATAGACAAACCATAACATATTCCTCCATCAATTTGAAAACTCTTATCTATTAAATCTAATTTAAAATACTTTTCTTTTAATAACGCTATTTTTTCATTAAAATCTTCATAAATATTTTTAGCTTGAGAAAAAATAACATCGGGATTTTTAATTCCATTAATTGACATAATAATATCCTTTAAATATAAATTACCTAGTTAAAAAAATAAAATTTTAAATAAATTTAAAGTTAAATAAAATCAATAATAAGTGTTTTTTATAAAATAGTATGAATTGATTATATTCTAACATCTAAAAATAAAATGCTACCAATCAAATATATACTGATTGATCAATAAATCACAAATTATTCATTAATCATAGAGAAATATTTTTTCCTGGTTAAATAAATTGATTAGTCAGACAATAAATAAAAATCAGCCCGTTTTACCGGGCAATTTATTGAAAAAGAAATTAGTTAAACTTATTAATAAAGAAGGCGTGTCCGAATAGTTCCAGGTAAAGATTTTAATTTTTGTAATAAATTTTTTGCCGTCTTTGCTGTTTGAGAGGTAATATCAATCACAACATAACCAATATTTCCTGTTGTTTGCAAGTACTGTGCCGCTATATTAATCTCTTCTTCCATAAAGATCTGATTAATACGATTTAACATACCTGGACGATTTTCATGAATATGTAATAAACGATTAGTATCTTCAGTATGGATTGGTAATGAAACCTCAGGGAAATTGACTGCTGATAAGGTAGAACCATTATCAGAATATTTCGCTAACTTATTTGCCACTTCATAACTAATATTTTCCTGTGCCTCTTGCGTTGAACCACCTATATGAGGGGTTAAAATGACATTGTCAAATCCCATCAACGGAGAGCTAAAAGGATCGCCATTACTGGCCGGCTCCTTAGGAAATACATCGATTGCTGCACCTGAGATATGCTGACTTTTCAATGCCTCACTTAATTCCGGGATATCAACTATTGTACCACGTGAAGCATTGATCAAAATCGAGCCAGGTTTCATCAAGGTCAGTTGTTCTTTACCAAACATATTCTTTGTACTTGGCGTTTCAGGAACATGTAAGCTGACCACATCACTCATATTAAGTAATTCGGTCATAGTAGAAACTTGGCAAGCATTACCTAATGGTAACTTATTTTCAATATCGTAGAAATAAACATTCATTCCAATATTTTCAGCTAAGATCCCTAATTGAGTACCAATATGACCATAACCAATGATACCCAATTTTTTACCCCGTGCTTCGTAGCTTCCTTTAGCTTGTTTATTCCATATTCCACGATGAGCTTGCATACTCGCTTGCGGAATACGACGTAAAAGCAATAATAATTCGCCAAGTACCATTTCTGCCACAGAACGTGTATTTGAAAAAGGGGCATTAAAAACCGGAATCCCCCGTTTGGCCGCAGCTGTTACATCAACTTGATTAGTACCAATGCAAAAACAACCGACGGCAATTAATTTTTTTGCTGCGGCAAAAACCTCTTCGGTAAGATAAGTTCGGGAGCGAATACCGATAAAGTGCACATCAGGAATAGCTGCGATTAATTCTTTTGTTGATAATGCACCTTCGTGGTACTCAATATTGTTATAACCTGCTGCCCACATATTATTAATTACACTTTGATGCACTCCCTCTAAAAGCAAAAATTTAATTTTCTCTTTTTGTAAAGATACGTTAACCATTTACCCTATCCTATAATTAAGATTGCTACAATTAGGTATTTTGTCATACAAACATAACAAAAATTTTCCTACTAGCAATACTATCGTTTATCCAACCAATAAAACAAAACTCAATAAAAAAGTGCTATAACGAAGAAAAAAGAAATTAAGGCAGGCAAAGCAAGATTATTTATCTTACTAAATAAATTATTATGATATAACTAACTAAATTTGATAGTAAAAAATTAAATTTAACTGAGGCAATAAATACTGCCTCGATATCCGAACAATACTTTAAAAACAACCAAACGGTTACTTTTTGGCCGTCAATCTTTGCACTCCATCTAGTGTTGCTAACAAAACAATATCTGCCGCCCGATTGGCAAATAACCCCACTGTGACGACACCGGCAATCGCATTAATTTTATTTTCAAGGGCAGTAGGATCCAGGATCTTTAGATTATGAACATCAAGAATAACATTACCATTATCGGTAACAACATTTTGCCTATATTCCGGCATACCACCTAACTTAAATAATTGACGAGCAACATAAGCTCGCGCCATCGGGATTACTTCAACAGGTAATGGAAAGCCGCCTAAAATGTCAACCTGTTTAGATTTATCAACAATAGCGATAAATTGCTTAGCCATCGCAGCAATGACTTTTTCACGCGTCAAAGCCGCTCCACCACCTTTAATCATCATTAAGTCTGGATTAAATTCATCAGCACCATCAATATAAATATCAACACCATCTACATTATTACTATCAAGCATAGGAATAGCTAAATCTGTTAACTTGTGTGTAGAAGCAAGCGAACTGGAAACGGCACCTTTAATCAAGTGCTTTTGGGTCGCTAGGCCATCAATAAAATGTGCAACAGTAGAACCTGTTCCAACACCAACTACCATATCTGGTTTGATATATTCCAAAGCGGCACAACCGACCATTTTTTTTAATTCATCCTGCGTCATAATTCATTGCCTTGTTATTTTTAGTTGCTAAAACCTACTAATTAATTAGTATATCCCTGTCTATCGATTGGAAAAATATTACATAATAGGATATAGAATAACATCTGAATTGAATTTTAAAGAGATTTTTTCGTGATTAAACACCCTGACTATCGAGCATTACAAGCATTAGATACGGTCATCCGTGAACGTGGCTTTAAGCGCGCGGCACAAAAGTTATGTATCACTCAATCCGCTATTTCTCAAAGAATAAAGCAGCTTGAAAACCTATTTGGTCAACCATTATTAGTAAGGACAATCCCTCCTCAACCGACTGAGCAAGGGCAAAAATTACTCGCACTATTACATCAAGTTGAATTACTAGAAGAGCAATGGCTAGGCGACGAAAATAGTGGCGTAACACCCTTACTGTTATCGGTAGCAGTCAATGCTGATAGTTTAGCAACCTGGTTCCTGCCCGCTCTCAATCCAGTACTCCATGACACTCCTATTCGCCTTAATATTCAAGTCGAAGATGAGACCCGAACTCAAGAGCAGCTACGTAGAGGAGAAGTAGTGGGGGCGATTAGTATTCAATCAGAGCCTTTACCTGGCTGTCTAGTGGATAAACTCGGTGCGCTGGATTATTTATTCGTCTCTTCTCCAACATTTGCTAAGCGCTATTTTCCCAGCGGGGTGACAAGATCCTCATTATTAAGAGCACCAGCTGTTGCTTTTGATCATCTGGATGATATGCATCAAGCCTTTGTTCAACAGAATTTTAATCTATCTCCTGGTAGCGTTCCTTGCCATATTGTGAACTCATCAGAAGCCTTTGTACAACTAGCCAAACAAGGTTCAACCTGTTGTATGATCCCGCATTTACAAATTATCAATGAATTAAATTCAGGCGAACTGGTCGATCTTACGCCTGGACTATGTCAACGTAGGATGCTATATTGGCACCGCTTTTCACCCGAAAGTAGAACCATGCAAAAGGTGACTGACGTCCTAGTAAAAACTGGACGTCAGATATTAAAACAAGAAGATAATGATAATGTGGAAAACTAAAATTAACGTTTCAATTCAAAAACAACGTCAACTTGATCAGTAAAATCAATACCCTGTTGTTCATAAGTTTGATTGCTATAACTCGCATCGGCAGCTACCATTACTCATTGCCTTCATCCTTGGCATTGGACAAGGAGTCGCATAGGGTGTCCGGTAATTAATACTATAAACTTTACTAATTTTAACATTAAATCCGGCCGCTAGCGCCTCTACCTGCCCTTTAGTGTTGTCAATTGCCTTACTGCGTGCTTCGTCTCGATAACGTTTAGGATCCTTAACGCCAAACTGCACCGCATTTATTTCATTTAAACCGGCCACTAAGGCACCATCTAATAAACTATTCAGCTGATCCAGTTTATATACTTTAACTTCTACTGAATGTTCTGCGGTATAATCAACTATTTTAGATTTTTCTGCGACCTTATTATATTCATATTTCGGTTGAGTAGTGATATTTGCCACATTGATATCGCTATTCTCTATCTCTTTATTATTGAGAAAGTCAAAATATTGCTTAACACGTTTATCGACCGCCGCTTTAGCTGATGCCGCATTTTTTTCAGTTACAGCAACATTAATTAACAAAGTTACCATATCTGAAGTAGCTTTAATTGTTGCATTACCTGATGTAACGATATGAGGTCCATTAGGTAAGGAGTTAGACTGAGCAAGTAATGGTAATGCAACTTACTGACATAATTGCTAAAAATATAATAGAACTAAGCTTCACGAGACCTCCTGCACATACATAATTAATCAAATCTGAATAGACTATTTTCTAGCCAATATTTGTTTATTCTTAACTTGATAGATTACTAAAAAGCATAACTAGGAAGATTGACCATAACGAATAATTTTAATCAACACTAAATAAGGCAAATTAATAATAGAACACATCTAGCAATAGATTTGAATAAATACCGAGATTATTTACTAAAGAATAAAAATATTAGTGTGAACCTTAATCCACACCAATGTAAATATTCAACCATTATTGGTTTGATATAAATGAACATCCATTTGTGGAAAAGGAATACCAATATTATGAGCATCGAGCTGCTCTTTAAAATTTTCCATCAAGTCCCAATAAACATTCCATGCATCAGCGTTTTTCGTCCAAACGCGTACCACAAAATTAAGCGAAGAAGGTGCCATTTCATGTAAACGAATAGTAACACCTTTATCATGCTGAATACGTTCATCTGCCGCAATAACATCACCTAACACCTTTTTAACGGTATTAATATCAGCATTATAAGTGACACCAACCATAATTTGAGTACGCCGGTTCGGTTCACGAGAGGTATTAATGATATTATCATTAATTACTTTGTTATTAGGTATTACAATGATGCGGTCATCGGCAGTACGTAATGAAGTTGAGAAAATCTGAACTTGCTCAACAGTTCCTTCCACGGAGCCTAAAATAATATATTCCCCTGCTCGTAATGGCCTAAAAATAACCAATAATACGCCGGCGGCAAAATTAGATAAAGAGCCCTGTAATGCTAAACCAATCGCTAAACCGGCAGCACCTAACACAGCAATGACAGAAGCTGTTTGAACACCTAACTTACTCAATACTGCAATTAAGGTAAATGCAATAATACCATAACGAACTATTGCCGATAAAAAATCTCTTACTGTCTTATCAATACCGCGTAAAGACATTAATCGGTTAGTAATATGACTGATCCATTTAGCAACGATCAAACCTGCAAATAAAATAACTAAGGCAAAAATAATATTTACTGCATACTGAATTAATAAATCCTGGTGATTAATAAACCAGCTTTTTACCTGACTGATCGTTTCTACCACACCATTATCATTCATCTCACTCATCCTCTGCAAAATAAATCTATTACTAATCATATATCAAAGACTAGATAACCTCTGATATAAAATTGACAAAATAAAATAGCGGTTTCGTTATCTTTTAATCAATACTATTTGATAAAATAAAGCTACGATAATTTTCCAGCATTTGAATAAAATCATTTAAACCACAAAATGCAAACTTTCATTATCGTAATAACATATCCCTTCCTCTAAATCTACCGTTTGAAAATACAACTGATTAGTTGTGATCATGATTTCATTAACATCGATAAATAATGTATATCCACCAATCTTTTTCCATTGATGTCCACTGCCCTTAATAGAATGATAACCTGTCTGGATCTGTTCTAGCTGGATATAGATCACTTTTAATTTCCTCATTTAACTAATAACCAATTGCTTCGTGGTCCATTGAAAATCGAGCAATGACGTGGCCAGTAACATCCTCTTGAAATTCATAATCCATATCCCATCTCCGTCTGATCCATGAGTATAATTTTTCTTCGTCATTTAACCAGCGAAAATACTATTAACACAATTAAATACTTTATTTTACCAGTAATATAAATGGATGTATCAAACAATCGAACGGAGATAAAATCTTAGCGTGAATATAGATGAATTTAATACCATACCCTATCTCTCATCAACCATAACAAGAAATAGGGTATAGGTATAAGATAACGCGTTACTTTAGACAGCAGACTGGAAAATTATCGTATCTGCTTTTTTTGTATACTGAGGCAGTAAGTCAAAATTTAAGTATTGATAAATATTTTGGCTCTTATTGCCCATGTCATTAATAAATTGCAGATACTCTGTTAGTGTTGGTAAATAGTCCAATAACGAAGCAACCGCTACAAGCTCGGCTGATGCAAGAAAAACCTTTGCACCAGTTCCTAGTCGATTAGGAAAATTACGGGTTGAAGTCAAAACTACTATTGCCCCATCCAACACACGCGCCTGATTGCCCATACATAGTGAACAACCAGGAATCTCAATACGTGCGCCACTTTTACCAAAAATATTGTAATAATCTTCTTCCGTTAGCTTTGCAGCATCCATTTTAGTCGGAGGAGCAATCCATAAACGAGTAGGAATTTGCTTTTTATATTGCTGTAAAAGCTCACCGGCTGCACGGAAATGACCAATATTAGTCATACAGGAGCCAATAAAAACCTCATCAATTTTTTCATTTGCCACAGCAGATAATAAACGTACATCATTCGGATCATTTGGCGCACATACAATGGATTCGATAATTTCATTCAAATTAATTTCAATGATAGCGGCATAATCTGCATCTGCCGTTAATAATTGAGGATCAGCCAGCCATTTATTCATTAAACTAATACGACGTTAGAGAGTACGCCGATCACCATAACCACCAGCAATCATCCATTTTAATAATACAATATTAGATTGTAGGTATTCGATAATAGGTTCTTTAATCTAACTTGATAGTACAGCCGGCAGCTGATCACTCGGCCGATACATCCGCTAATTCAAATGCTTGTTCAACTTTTAATTGAGGTAAGCCTTCAATTTCTAATATTCGGCCGGAGAAAATATTTTTCTTACTTGTTTTTCGACTGTTAATAAGCCTTGTTGGATGGCATAGTAGGGAATAGAATAAACTAAATCACGTAACGTAATACCCGGTTACATTTGGTCTTTAAAGCGAACTAATACCGATTCGGGCATATCTAAAGGCATAACACCGGTAGCTGCAACAAAAGCAACCAATCCTGAACCGGCAGGAAATGAAATACCAATCGGAAAACGAGTGTGTGAATCACCACCCGTCCCCACTGTATCTAGTAGTAACATGCGATTTAGCCAAGAATAATAATGCCGTCACCAGGACACAAAGAAACTCCACCACGATCTATAACAAAATCGGGTAAAGTATCATGGGTTGTCACATCTATAGGTTTTGGATAAGTGGCAGTATGACAAAATGACTGCATAACCAAATCTGCTAAAAAACCTAAACAAGCTAAATCCTTAAGTTCATCACATGTCATTGGTCCGGTAGTGTCCTGCGATCCAACTGAGGTCATCTTACCGGGACGAATTCCGCCCTTATTACAAGCACGACCAACCATTTTCTGTACCAAAGCAAAACCGTGGTCACTCTGTATAACTAATTTTACCTGGAGAAATACTTCGATAGCTGGCAAGTCTAAAGACTCTCACGCTCTTGCTGTTAGCCCGTGGTCAATAAGTAAGCACAATACGCCCAACAGCTCGAAATTCATCGAGTAACACCTTAGTTTTTAATGTAAAAGTTGCTAATAACTCATTAGTTGCATGATAACGAATTTCCTCTTTATAGGAATAAATATCAATAACATCACCCATATTAAGGGAAGTCACATCAACTTCAATCGGAAGTACGCCTGCATCTTGCATAGTATTAAAAAATATGGGCGCAATTTTTCCACCTAAAACAACTCCACCACTGCGTTTATTAGGCACAAAAGGAATATCTTTTCCCATAAATCAGATTACTGAGTTGGTTGCTGATTTTCGCGAAGATCCTGTACCGACAACATCGCCAACATAAGCTAATGGAAAACCTTTTTTACTCAATGTGTTAATCTGTTTAATAGGGCAAATTACACCAAGCTCATCAGGTATAATTCCATCACGACCATTTTTAATCATTGCTTAAGCATGTAGTGGAATATCAGGTTGTGACCAGGTATCAGGTGCCGGTGATAAATTATCAGTGTTTGTTTCTCCCGGAACCTTAAAAACAGTCACCGTCAATTTTTCTGTTAATACAGGCCGATCAAGAAACCATTCGGCATTAACCCACCACGACCTTATAACTTGGCACGTATATTGGTTGCCTATATTTGCTTTTTCTGCTACATCATAAAAATTATCAAACATTAACAAAGTATGGGATAGTGCTCTTAGCTATAATTGGCGCAACTGGTCATTATCTAAGGCATCAATTAATGGATAGATATTATACCCCCCCCCCTCTGCATAGTACCTAATAACTCTATAGCCTTTGCTGGGGTAAGTAAGGGCGAATCTATTTTTCTTTTAGTAATAGCAGCCAAGAAGTCAGCTTTTACATAAGCGGCTTCATCAACACTGGGAGGAACATGATTACTTAACAGATATAAGGAAATTTTCTTCAGTCTTAGGTGGGGTTTTTATTAATTCAACTAACTCAGCGACTTGTGTAGCATTCAGTGGCTTAGGTATTATTCCTTGCGCTGCACGTTCAGCTACGTGCTCACGGTACTCTTTTAGCATGACGTTCTCCTAAATTGATTTTAATTTATATACCCGGCTATCTACATCTCAAATAGAAAATGGAGCACCTAGTCAGAGGAATTGACTTAACATAATTTTTTACTGTAATGAATTATGCCCAGTATGGAATATCCAGAATAACAGAATTTAATCATGCTGTTAATTTATTAAATAGCGCCAACATTCATTAGGATTAATAAACATTAATGGGGTTTTATATCGTGAGGTATTTATATTTAACGTGAAAAGAGTTATTTATTATTAGCAAAAAAGTTTTATCAAAATCTGCAATAACCAATTAGATTTATTACACAATCAACATCTCAATTTAATAAAATATTATTCTTAATTTTTAATCAAAAAAATAGCTCCCTTCTTTAAACCAAACAAGGGAGCTAGTAACAAATCTAATAATCCTTACAATCAATTTATTTTATTAGTAAAATAAATCATTTTTTCTTAGCTTTAGGATTAGGTAAATCAGTAATACTGCCCTCAAATACTTCAGCCGCCATACCAATTGACTCGTATAATGTAGGGTGAGCATGGATGGTTAATGCAATATCTTCTGCATCACATCCCATTTCAATAGCTAAACCAATTTCACCGAGTAATTCACCACCATTAACACCAACCACCGCTCCACCAATAACACGGTGAGTTTCTTTATCAAAAATAAGCTTAGTCATGCCGTCCGAACAATCAGAAGCAATCGCACGACCAGAAGCAGTCCATGGGAAAGTAGCCACTTCAAAGCTAATACCTTTTTCTTTCGCTTCTTTTTCTGTCAATCCTACCCAAGCAACTTCAGGCTCAGTATAAGCAATTGAAGGTATAACTTTTGGATCAAAATAATGTTTTAATCCAGAAATTACTTCCGCCGCAACATGCCCCTCATGGACCCCTTTATGAGCCAACATTGGCTGACCGATAATGTCACCAATCGCATAAATATGAGACACATTGGTACGCATCTGTTTGTCTGTGTGGATAAAACCGCGATCATCCACTTCTACTCCCGCTTTACCCACATCAATCAATTTACCATTGGGTACACGACCAATTGCCACTAAAACTGCATCATAGCGTTGTGGTTTTGCCGGTGCCTTCTTACCTTCCATTGTAACATAGATACCATCTTTTTTAGCTTCTACCATAGTCACTTTAGTCTCAAGCATTAAATTAAACTTCTTACTTATCTGTTTAGTAAAAAGCTTAACAATATCTTTGTCTGCTGCCGGAATAACCTGGTCGAACATTTCAACAACATCAATCTCAGATCCTAATGCATGATAAACTGTACCCATTTCTAAGCCAATGATACCACCGCCCATCACTAACATGCGTTTAGGTACTTCTTTTAGTTGTAAAGCATCCGTAGAATCCCACACACGTGGATCATCATGAGGAATAAATGGAAGCTGAATTGGACGTGAACCTGCGGCAATAATAGCATTGTCAAAATTTATTGTTGTCGTCTCTCTTTCACCTTCCACGACAAGTATATTAGCACCGGTAAATTTACCTACCCCATTAACAACTTTAACTTTACGGCCTTTTGCCATTCCTGCCAGACCCGTTGTTAATTGTCCTATAACTTTTTCTTTCCACAACCGCACTTTATCAATATTTGTTTTCGATTCACCAAATACGATCCCATGCGTAGCTAATGCCTTGGCTTCTTCAATAACTTTTGCAACATGCAGCAATGCCTTGGAAGGAATACAACCGACATTAAGACAAACGCCTCCTAATGTCGCATAACGCTCTACTAAAACTGTTTCTAAACCCAGATCTGCACAGCGAAAAGCTGCTGAATAACCCGCAGGGCCCGCACCTAGAACCACTACTTGGGTTTTAATTTTAGTACTCATCATGACCTCTTACTTTTGTTATCCGGCGGGTCAGACAAAAAAACTTATAACCACCGAGACGTGTGTACTACAGGCAGTTTACAGAATTGTTAACATTCTTGAAAGCGTTCTAACGTGACAGAACTCTCAACCTATAGGATAAAGTAAAAAAAATTCTGTAATTACTAATAATAAAATAGAGCGACATTTAGTCGGTCTATAAATTACATAACCAAACGGCGAATATCACTCATTAACTGTGCAATACGAGTGACGAAACGTGCGCCATCTGCACCATCAATTACACGGTGATCAAAAGAGAGTGACATAGGTAATATCAAACGTGAAATAAATTCACTACCATTCCATACTGGCTTCATTGATGAGCGAGATAGCCCCATAATAGCGACTTCTGGCGCATTAATAATAGGAGTAAAACTCGTGGTACCAATACCACCCAAGCTAGAAATAGTAAAGCTGCCACCTTGCATATCAGACGCAGTCAGCTTGCCGGCACGCGCTTTCTTCGATACTTCCATCAATTCTTTTGAAAGCTCTATAATACCTTTCTTATTAACATCACGGATAACCGGCACAACCAAACCTTTCGGTGTATCAACGGCAATACCTATATGAACGTATTTTTTCAATGTTAATCGCTGAGCATCCTCAGAAATTGAACTATTGAAACGTGGCATCTCTTCTAAAGCACGAGCAACCGTTTTCATAACGAAAACTAATGGGGTGATCTTTATTCCCGTTTGCAACTTTTCCATCTCTTTATTTTGTTGCTTACGGAAAGCTTCTACTTCAGTAATATCCGCATCTTCCATAACTGTCACATGCGGGATCATGACCCAATTACGACTCAAATTAGCACTAGATATCTTTTGAATACGACCTAGTTCAACTTCTTCAACTTCACCAAATTTACTAAAATCGACTTTTGGCCAAGGTAGCATACCTGGCACACCACCTGCTGTAGTCGTTTCGGCTTCCGAACGTTTAACCGCCTCTTTGACATAAGCCTGAACATCTTCACGCAAAATACGGCCTTTACGCCCTGTTCCGTTTACCTTAGCAAGATTAACACCGAATTCACGCGCTAAACGACGAATAAGCGGCGTTGCGTGCACATACGCATCATTTTCAATAAATTCATTTTTAGTGTCAGTAACCCGACTTGTCTTGTCATTAGATGATTTTTGAGGTGACTCAGAAGATGGAGTCGCTGATTTCGTTGCTATTTCAGCACTAGCCGTTTCAGCGCTGGCAGTTGTCGAAGCTGTGGTGGAAGCAACGGCAAAAATCATAATAAGTGAACCAGTTTTAACTTTATCACCTTTAGCGATTTTAATTTCTTTAACTTCCCCGGTAAAAGGTGCTGGTACTTCCATCGATGCCTTTTCACCTTCTACAGTAATTAGCGATTGCTCAACCGAGATTTTATCGCCAACGTTAACCATTACCTCAGTAACTTCGACCTCATCACTACCAATATCCGGTACAATAACTTCCTTTGATTCACTTGTTGCTAGATCCGCATATTTGCTATCCGCTTTATCGGTTGTTGAATCTGAAGTTGTTTCAGTGGTAGCTTCTGTTCCATTTTCCGCTGTATCAAAAATCATGATCAATTTACCAGTTGCAATTTTGTCACCTACAGCAACTTTAATTTCTTTAACTACCCCAGCTTGTGATGACGGAACTTCCATTGAGGCCTTTTCACCTTCTACGGTAATCAACGACTGCTCAACATCAACTTTATCACCCACTTTTACCAGAATTTCGGTAACTTCAACTTCATCTGCACCAATATCAGGAACGTTAATTTCAATAGACATTGATTTTACCTCTTATGCCAGACGCGGGTTAACTTTTTCTGGGTTGATGTTGTATTTTTTGATAGCTTCATCTACCAATTTTACATCCATTTCGCCACGTTTCGCTAATTCACCCAACGCCGCTACTACCACATAGGAAGTATCAACCTCAAAATGATGACGAAGGTTTTCACGGCTATCTGAACGACCAAAACCATCAGTACCCAAAACGCGATAATCACTTGCAGGGATATAGGAACGAATTTGTTCTGCAAATAACTTCATATAATCTGTTGATGCAACTGCAGGAGCATCATTCATAACTTGAGCAACATAAGGTACCCGAGGTTTATCAGCTAGATGTAACATATTCCAACGCTCACAATCCTGACCTTCACGAGCTAATTCGGTGAATGACGTTACACTATAAACATCAGAACCAATACCATATTCGCTAGACAAAATTTTTGCTGCTTCGCGAACATGACGCATCATGGAACCAGAACCTAATAATTGAACTTTGCCTTTTTCGCCTTTTAGTGATTCAAGTTTATAGATACCTTTACGAATACCTTCCTCGACACCAGCAGGCATCGCTGGCATATGATAATTTTCGTTCAACATAGTAACATAGTAGTAAATATTTTCTTGTTTCTCACCATACATACGAACTAAACCATCATGCATAATCACAGCAACTTCATAGGCATAAGCTGGATCATAAGAGATACAGTTAGGGATTGTTAGTGACTGAATATGGCTATGCCCATCTTCATGCTGTAAGCCTTCACCATTCAAAGTAGTACGGCCGGAAGTTCCACCTACCAGGAATCCACGCGCCTGCTGATCCCCTGCTGCCCACAACAGGTCACCAATACGCTGAAAGCCAAACATGGAATAATAGATATAAAATGGGATCATCGGCAGGTTATTAGTACTATATGAAGTAGCAGCAGCTAACCATGAGGCACCAGCCCCCAATTCATTAATACCTTCTTGAAGAATTTGACCTTTTTCATCTTCTTTATAGTAAGCAACTTGTTCCCGATCCTGAGGAGTATACTGTTGTCCATTTGGGCTATAGATGCCAATCTGACGGAACAAACCTTCCATACCAAATGTACGTGCTTCATCAGCAATAATTGGCACTAGACGATCTTTAATTGAGTTATTTTTTAACATTATGTTCAGAGCACGTACAAATGCGATCGTAGTAGAGATCTCTTTATTTTGCTCTTCTAATAATTGGCTAAAATCTTCTAGTGCTGGAATATCCAATTTTTCATCAAATGTAGGATTTCGAGCTGGTAAATATCCACCTAATGCCTGACGACGTTCATGCAGATATTTATATTCGTCTGAATCTTCTTTAAAAGTAACAAAAGGCAATTTTTCTATTTGATCATCAGCTACTGGCACATTAAAGCGATCACGGAAATAACGAACCCCGTCCAGGTTCATTTTTTTCACCTGATGGGCAATATTTTTGCCTTCTGCCGTATCACCCATACCATATCCTTTAACCGTTTGGGCTAAAATTACTGTTGGCTTACCTTTAGTTTCTTGCGCTTGTTTAAAAGCGGCATAAACTTTTTTCGAATCATGACCACCACGGTTTAGCGACCAGATTTCATCATTAGTCATATCCTTCACAAGTACACTTGTCTCAGGATAACGATTAAAGAAGTGCTCACGGACATAAGCACCATCTTTTGACTTAAATGTCTGATAGTCACCATCCAAGGTTTCATTCATCAACTGAATTAGTTTACCGGAAGTATCCTTGCGCAATAACTCATCCCAGCGGCCACCCCACAGGACTTTAATAACTTGCCATCCCGCACCGCTAAAGATACCTTCTAATTCATTAACAATCTTACCATTACCAGTAACTGGGCCATCAAGCCGTTGTAAGTTACAGTTGATGACAAAAACAAGATTATCTAATTTTTCACGCGTAGCAATCGTGATAGCACCTTTAGATTCAGGCTCATCCATTTCACCATCACCCAGGAAAGCATAAACAGTCTGATCTACTGTATCTTTTAAACCTCGGTGCTGTAAATATTTTAAGAATTTTGCCTGATAAATAGCGCCAATTGGCCCTAATCCCATCGAAACCGTTGGGAATTGCCAAAATTCAGGCATCAATTTAGGATGAGGATAAGAAGAAAGACCTTTACCACCAATTTCTTGACGGAAATTGTCCATTTGCTCTTCAGTGAGACGACCTTCCAAAAATGCGCGTGCATAGATACCTGGCGAAATATGCCCTTGAAAATAAACTAAATCTCCACCGTTTTTATTACTTTTTGCCCGAAAGAAATGGTTAAAGCATACTTCATATAAAGTTGCAGAAGACTGGAAAGAAGCCATATGACCACCTAACTCCAGATCTTTTTTAGAAGCTCGTAAAACCACCATCACAGCATTCCACCGAATCGCAGAACGTATACGACGCTCTAAATCCATGTTGCCTGGATAAGCAGGCTCATCCTCTACGGGAATAGTGTTGATATAATCACAGTTTGTGGAACCTGCTGTGATATTAACGCCGCCCTTACGTGCTTGTTGTAATACTTGATCAATAAGATACTGAGCACGATCAACACCTTCTTCACGTATGACCGATTCGATCGCCTGTAACCAGTCGCGAGTTTCGATCGGATCCACGTCATTCTTCAACATATCTGACATGGTCTATTCCTTATCTGTTTCTAATGTAGTTACTGAGCTATCTTTAATGATCATATTTACTAAACCACTAACAAGAACAAAAGATAGTTCCTATTGCTGCAACTTAGGCTCTAATAAACCAGAGCGGTAATGCAGACGCAGCAACAAAAATCTGCACTACGAAATTAAATTTTGGTATTGGTGTACTCGACGTAGAGAACGCTCACGACTGAGATGCCCAGCAAAATCTCCTCAATAAAGGCTAAATGACGATGTGAAGCTTCCTGGGCTTTTTCAGGTTCACGTGCGATGATAGCTTCAAAAATTTGAGTCCTATGTTTACTTACTGCGGTATGCATTTCTTTACGGGTGTATAAACACTCAAAATTTTGCCTAATATTCTGTTCTAACATTGGAACCATACAACGAAGTATATGGAGTAATACCACGTTATGAGCTGCTTCGGTAACAACAAATTGATATTGTAAAACCGCCTCAACTTCAACATGAACATCACCACTTTCTTGTATATCCTGAATGTGTAAATGGCTTATCTTAATTCGGGCCAGATCCTCATCGGTTCCTCTTAAAGCGGCATAATGAGCAGCAATACCTTCAAGAGCGTGGTGTGTTTCTAAAAATATCAAACTGTGATTCCATATGACCAGATAACAACTGGGTAAATGGATCACTAAAGCTTTGCCATAAATTTGTTTCGACGAACGTGCCCACTCGTTGTCGACGAAGAAGAAAACCTCTCGCTTCAAGTTTCTGAATCGCCTCACGCAAAGAAGGACGAGAAACATCGAATTGCTTGGCCAATTCACGTTCGGGCAGCAATTTTTCTCCTGATTCCTTCAAGAATTAAATGCTCAAGGCGCTGTTCAATGACATCAGATAATTTAGGTTGGCGAATTTTGCTATAAACCATATTTATAATAGGCCATTTATATTTTGCATAAATATTTATTTAACACTACCAAAGTTAATTGGTAAACCAATTTATCCTAGATGACATAAAGTAACAAAGTATTCACCAACTGTCCATAAAAGCTTAAATTTAACCTTAAAAACCCGCATTTTTTGCCAAGGTTTTTTAAAAATTAAAAAAATTATAGATTTTATTCCTTTTTACTCGTCAATTTTCATCTTTTAATACATATAGTTAATCAACTAAAAGGTTATTATTTGCACTCAAGTGAATTAAAAAACGGGATTAATGAATAAAAATTCATTAAATAGGGTTAAAAATATAACAATTTTTTATAAACAATATTAACCATTTTTAGTGATACTGATTGATAGAATTAATATTTAAAAATACTTAATTTAAAAACAGATAAAATAATTAAGTAAATTTAATTAATATAAACACCATTTTTGATATTTTTTATCAGTAAAAATACTGAAATAGCTAACTATAAGATATTATATGACAAAATTCATTTTTATATCAATATGTTAATTGAATAAATAGCTAGAATATTTAGCAATATTATTCATTCACTCATTAAATCTCATAGAAAGATCCATTGCTTTGATATTTTTTGTTAATGCGCCAACAGAAATATAATCCACACCTGTCTTTGCATACTCTTTTAATGTTTTCAGCGTAATATTACCAGAAACTTCCAAGGCTACATTTCCTTTTGCGATCATGATAGCTTGTTTCATCATAGGAATAGTAAAATTATCTAACATAACAATATCGGCTTTTGCCTCTATTGCTTCAAGCAATTCATTTAAGTTTTCAACTTCAACTTCAATAAGAACATTTGCATGCGCTAAACGTGCTTTCTTAATTGCTAAAGTAATGTTACCTGCTGCAATAATATGATTTTCCTTAATTAAATATGCATCCGACAAGCCTAATCTGTGATTAAAACCACCACCACAGAGCACCGCATATTTGAGTGCTGTCCTTAAACCGGGAATGGTTTTACGCGTATCTAATAACTTTACTTCCGTTTCTTGTAATATCTCAACGTAATTGGCTGTTACTGTAGCAACCCCAGACAGAGTTTGTAGGAAATTAAGTGCGACCCGTTCACCAATTAACAGTATATGGGCATAGCCTTCTATAGTACAAAGTACCTGACCTGATTTAATTTTATCACCATCACTGACTTGCCATCTAAACTGAACCCCTTGATCAAGTTGCCGAAAAACCTCCTCAACCCAACGTAGCCCACAGAATATACCATCTTCACGGGTAATTATTTTAGCAATAGCTAACTGATTTTTTGGTAACAATTGTCCACTAATATCACTATCTATATTTATGCTTCCGCCTAAATCTTCCTGTAATGCAAAAGTAACATTAACAGGAATATCTTGCTGCAAACGTGCTAATAATTGCTCCTTACGCCACGTAATATCATGCGCGATAAGTACCATTACAACTCCTTATAATTGCAGTAATAAATTATTGCTGACTTTTACTCTACTGTATTGTATGAATATCACTAGTAAATTTATTTATTAAATTATGCCAATGAGATACGTTACTACAACTCATAAAATCTAAGCACATATTTTTTAAACATAATATAGAGGCTTTAATAAAAAAAATACTATATCTTACAATCTATAAATATACATTGCATAAAACATATGACAAATATATTTAATTATATAAATCATCATAAATAGTTTTTTATTTCTACCACACACAAATTGAGCATTGATTATTTACATCCACAATAAAAAACTTATTTAAATAAAAAAACAACAATTAAAAACGTCTTATTTTTTATTGTTATTTTTTACCATTTTGCATCATTACATTATCTTCAATCGATGATGGTAAATATGATGAAATAACAAAGATTCTCACTAATGGAAATAATGGTCGCAATTGCAATTATTGCCGTCCTCAGCACAATTAGTCTTCCTAGCTACAAAAGTTATATGCAAAAAGCATCTCTAACCGACATGTTACAATTTATTGTACCTTATAAAATGCATACGGAACTGTGTGGCTTTGAAAAAGGACATTTCACTGGTTGCCATAGTGGCACTTCTTCAATTCCAACAAGCAGGACAGGCAAATATATTAATAATATTGAAGTAAAAAATGGGATAATTAAAGTTGTTGGTAGAAAGTCTCTGAAAGAGTTAACAGTGACGCTAGAACCAGCACTATCAACGTCAGAAAATCGAGTTACTTGGAAAGTCCTTTGTGAAAGTACAGATAGCGGATTAAAAAAACATTGTGAAGATACTTTCAAATTCTAAATAATAAGACTCTATTATGACTTTCATAACAGCTATTCCCAAAAACTTTAATGTTATCGAAGATGAATTAAAAAAACTTTGTTATCGTCACGATATTGTAATGATTGAATTCAATTCAAAAAAAATTTCCATTGCTAGTTACAAAAAATCTAATGACGAGGTCTTAACTGCATTATGTTTTATTTCTAGTGTCCCTGTTTGCTATAATATCTGGTCGAAAGAGAAAATTGAGCACTACTTTAATCGCTGCAATCATGAAGTGGAAATACAAGAAGATCCTATACGTTATGATCCTTTAATCAACAATGAAGACAAACCTAATTCACCAGCAGTCAATTATCTTATTGGATCTGCCATTGAAAAACGTGCATCAGATATTCATATCGAGCCATAATAAGTCTGGCACGAAAATCCGTATCAGGGTTGATGGTAAACTGTTTTATATTGCTGCACCTCCGCTCGAAAATTGCGCGGAAATTTTTGCTCGGTTAAAAATATTAGCAAAATTGAATATAGCAGAAAAATACTTACCGCAAGACGGACAACTTGAATGGATTAGCCACGATATTCACTATGCTATCCACATCTCAACATTACCAACTCTTATGGTGAAAAAATAGTTTTAAGGATATTAAATATTAAAACCACTATTCTTTGGAACAATTAGGGATAAATAATAATTTTCTTGCAGTTTTAAAACAAAAGCTTTCTTTGCCACAAGGAATGATTCTGGTTACTATGCCAACAGAAAGTGGTAAAACAGTAACACTCTACAGCTGCCTTTAATATCTTAATCACAGTGAATTAAATATTTCAACTATCGAAGATCCCATCGAGATCCCAATAAAAGGAATTAATCAAATTCCTGTAAACGAAAAAATAGGTTTGGATTTTTCAACCATCTTAAGAGCATTACTTGGCCAAGATCCAGATATTATCATGGTAGGTGAAATACGCGATCAAAAAACAGCTGAAATTGCTATAAAAGCCACCCAAACCGGTCATTTGGTGTTATCGACACTCCATACCAATTCAACCAAAAGCACACTCGAAAGACTAGAAAATTTAAACATATCACCACATTTAATAAATTCTTGTGTAAAGTTGAGTATTGTACAAAGACTTGTTAGAAAGTTATGTCCTAACTGTAAACGCCATGAAGAAAATCCTATTACTATTCAATTTGATAATGTTGAAACTGAAATTACGACTTTGCAGACAATTGGATATGATCATTGTTTCGATGGATATTTAGGGCAAACTACAATTTATGAATTTTTAGAGCTTAAAGAAGAAACTTTTGATGCACAATTTTATCAACTACCACCGAAAAAAGAGAGAATACCTTTTGTAAATTTATTTAATTCTGGATTACTTCTTGTCAAAGTCGGCATAACAACACTAAAAGAAGTTTATGAAGTAACAGGTCAGGAGATAATTTAATGAATTTTATCTATATAGAGCGATAAATACACAGAGAATATTAATAGAAAATTTTAAAACATCTCATTCTAAACAAGAAGTTTTTAGATATATCTTAAAAAACAATTTAATTCCTATCTCAATTAAAATCAGAGAAATTGCACTATATAATACAAAAATTGTTAGCTATCGCTTACCTTTTATGTATCAACTTAGTGTATTACTCAATATCCAATATCTCCTTAATTCAAAGTTTAAATATTATTCAAAAAGAATGTAATAGTCTGTCTGGAAATGTATACTGGCCGAAATCATTAAACGTATTAATCAAGGAGAAGCATTTTCTACAAAATTAAAATGTTATCCTAAACTTTTTCCAGAAATAATTTATCGACTATTAGAAATAGGTGAACAAACCAATAGTCTTAAAAAAAATTGCTAACTTATCTATCAACAACTTCAGCAACAACAAATAGTAAAACAAAAGACAACTAAAGCATTACAGTACCCTTGCATTATTTTAATTATCGCTTTAATCGTGATTTTGTTAATGTTATTTTTCGTGTTACCTGCATTCAAAGCAATATATCAAACATTTAATGCTCAACTTCCAATAGCAACTAGTTTGCTTATAACCATTTCTGATACCCTTGCCAGGAATGCTTTGTATATCGTTATTATCTCCGCATGTATTAATTTAGGTTATTTTACATACAGAAAACATACACCTATAATTTAATTAAACATGAACAAAACTTTATTCTACATTTGCCAATATTTAATAAACTTAGTTGGTTGGCAGCCGCTTGACTATTTCTTTCAGACTCTGCATATTACACAAAAATCAGGGTTAACATTATTAGAAGGATTCGAATATGTATTGAAAACACTTAAAAATCCTGTTTACCATCATGTAGTCTATTCTATATATTAAAAATTTAGCGAGGTATTTCTTTCAGAGAAAGTATAAAAAAAGAGAGAAACTATTTCCATATTTATGCTTACAATTTATTACGGCTGGAGAGTTATCAGGTAATTTACCTTTGTTTTTAGAAAAATTAGCTAGTTGGTATCAAGATACTCTACTTGATTCTGTTAATAAAAAGATAAAATTAATTGAACCAATGCTAATACTTATACTTGCTATTGTAATACTGGATTATTATTCACTATGTATTTGCCGATTTTTAATTTAGGTAATATTATTTCTTAAGTAATCAAAGTAACAATAAAATAAAAATATTATTATGTTAAAAACTGTTTTGATAAACACAAAAAAATCAACGGCCTTTACCTGGAATTTTTCATTTAAGTTTACCGAAAGAGAGTCTGCATGAGTTATATTATTGCTCTGACAGGAGGGATCGGAAGCGGCAAAAGTACCGTTTCAGATAAATTTGCATCCTTAGGAATACCAATCATTGATGCAGACATCATTTCTAGACAAATTGTTATGCCTAACACATATACACTTAACATGATAAAACGACATTTCGGTCCAAGTATTCTGAATGAGGATGGTTCTTTAAATCGCGCCAGATTAAGAAAAAAAATATTCAGTGATCCGATAGAAAAAAAATGGCTAAATAATTTTCTTCATCCGTTAATACAGCAAGAAACACACCGCCAACTATCATTACTTAATTCACCTTACGTAGTTTGGGTTGTCCCATTATTATTTGAAAATAACCTAGAGCATCTTGCCAACCGTATACTTGTCGTTGACGCAACACCAGAAGAACAAATCGCCCGTATAATTAAGCGTGACGGAATTAGCCAACAAGAAGCAAAAAATATTTTATCTAATCAAGTTAGCCGAACAAGACGCTTACAAAAAGCTGATGATATAATTAATAACCACGATAATAATTTAACACTTGATGAAACTATAGCGAAATTACGTCAGAAATACCTGCAATTAGCTACGGGGGCTTCTCAGGAAATGCATAATGAGTAACACAATTTCTACAATTATTTATGAACATCCATTAAATGAAAAAATGCGCTCGTGGCTGCGCATGGAGTGCTTACTTCAACAACTTATTGACTTAAAAAATATTAACTCATTAACCACTGGGTTAGCTTTTTTTCGTGCCGTTGCTGAATTAATCGAAGTATTAGATCGTAGCGATTTTCGTGCCGACATTATAAAGGAATTAGATAAACAAAAAAATAAACTTAATCAATGGTGCAGTGATCCCAAGGCAGATAAAACGCTTATTAAAAACCTACTAAATGAAATCCAACAAAATCTCACTTTATTAAGAGAAGCGCCACGAATTGGTCAACACTTACGACAAGATAAAGTTATCAGTATTGCTCGCCAACGCTTAAGTATACCCGGTGGTTGTTGTAGCTTTGATTTGCCTGCACTACATTTATGGTTAAATACAGATAAAAAAGAAATAGATACTAGAATTAACTTCTGGATTGACGGTATCGTACCGTTAAGTTCTGCTTTAAGTATGCTATTAAGTCTGATTCGTAAGTCTAATACATTTACCACTCAAAAGAGTTGTAATGGCTTCTATCAAGGCAGTGTAGAAAATACGGATTTAATCCGAATAAAATTACCTATCAATCTATCCCTATATCCACAGATTTCCGGACACAAAACACGTTTTGCTATCCGCTTCTTATATGAATACAGCGAAAATGGTATTGTACCTGATGAATTACCATTCAAATTAGCCTGTTGTTAGGAGTCACTATGTCTGATGAGCCCACGGTAAAATGTCCTACTTGTCATAAAATTGTTATTTGGCAAGATAGTAGTCCTTATCGCCCTTTTTGTAGCAAACGTTGTCAATTAATTGATCTTGGTGAATGGGCTAGTGAGGAAAAAAGGATCTCCAGCCAGCGAAATATTTCTGAAATAGATGATTGGAGTGAAATCTCCGATGATCCTAATACTAAAAAATAAATTTAAAATCAAAGACCAAACGATTTTATCTATACCATTATATAGCTCTTGCTTTAAAAAAATTTAACAAACCTATTTATACTAACTTATCCGTCTGCTCTATAAATCGAATCACGTTATTGATTAGCATATCAACAATTACACGGTTCGCAGGTGGAAATTCTTCCACTACCAGTGATTTCTGTAAAAGCCAGCGTGAAGATTGGCCTTCTTTGCCATATGGTTGGTAATCCCATTGCTCCACGAGAAAAAAATGCAACCTTATTATACTACGGTCGGCAAATTCATGCTCGACAACACGTAACAATTGACTATTAATAACATCTATCCCGATCTCTTCTTTTAGCTCACGAGTCAGAGCTTCTACCGGTGTTTCGCCTATTTCTAATTTACCGCCGGGAAACTCCCAAAAACCGCCCATATGTGAATTAGCTGCCCGTTGGGTAATAAAAATTTCTTGTTGCGCATTTCTAATAATGCCTACCGCAATATTTAATTGTTTTTTTTCCATAAAAATAATTTAATCACTTTTCAAATCATACAATAAAAGAGCGGATTTATTCTCCGCTTTTTAATTGATTTAACAACCAAATTTTAGCCTAAACTACCATGGCAATGCTTATATTTCTTACCTGAGCCACAAGGGCAAGATTCATTTCGACCAATTTTATGGCCTTGGGTTGCTATTTGAGCTTCTATTTTTGACATCAATGCTTCATTTTCAATTTCATGGCTAAGATGTTGCTTTCTCATCAGACGCTCTGCTCCTTCACGCCTTTGTTGATCGAGTATAGCGACTTCCTCTGGTACTCGAACTTCGACTTTGCTTAATGTACTAATTACTTCATATTTCAGTGTTTCTAACATATTAGCAAACATACCAAAAGATTCGCGTTTATATTCTTGTTTTGGATCTCTTTGGGCATAGCCGCGCAAATGAATACCCTGACGCAAATAATCCATTGCAGCTAAATGCTCTTTCCATAACGTATCTAGAGTTTGTAACATGATGCCCTTCTCAAAATTACGCATCATCTCACTACCAACAATTTCTTCCTTTTCTTTATAGGCAGCAATCGCTTTTGCAAGAATACGTTCACGCAAAGTTTCTTCATGCAATTCAGGCTCTTTATCCAACCACTCCTGAATAGGGAGTTCTAAATTAAAATCATTGCTTAATCGTTTCTGTAATCCATCAATATCCCACATTTCTTCCAATGATTGAGGGGGGATATAAGCATCAATAGTTGTAGTTATAACATCTTCACGAATACTATCAATTGTTTCACTAACATCACCACCATCCAATAAATCATTGCGCTGTGAATAGATAGCCCGACGCTGATCATTAGCAACATCATCATATTCTAAAAGCTGTTTACGAATATCAAAGTTACGGCTTTCCACCTTTCGCTGTGCATTAGCAATTGCTTTCGTTACCCAAGGATGTTCAATAGCTTCACCAGGTTTCATACCCAATTTACGCATCATTCCTGCAACTCGATCTGAGGCAAAAATACGCATTAAGGAATCTTCCATTGAAAGATAAAAACGTGATGAACCAGGATCACCTTGACGTCCAGAACGCCCGCGTAATTGATTATCTATACGACGAGACTCATGGCGTTCTGTACCAATGATATGCAAACCACCAGCTGCAATTACCGCCTCATGCCGTTTTTGCCATACAGCCTTAATCTTATCAATTTGTTTCTGACTGGGATCCTCTAGTTTGTTTATTTCCGCCTGCCAGCTACCACCTAGTACAATATCTGTACCTCGGCCGGCCATATTAGTCGCAATAGTAACTGAACCGGCCTGGCCTGCTTCAGCAATAATATCCGCTTCCATCGCATGAAACTTAGCATTCAAAACATTATGCGCAATTTTGGCTTTGGTTAATTCCCGAGAAATCAGCTCTGATTTTTCGATTGAAATAGTACCCACTAAAACAGGTTGTCCTCTACTAGTACGGTCACGAATATCATCGATAATGGCAGCAAATTTATCCGCCTCAGTCATATAAACTAAATCAGGTAAATCATTACGGATCATTGGACGATTGGTTGGAATAACAATGGTGTCCAACTTATAGATAGATCTAAATTCGAAAGCTTCTGTATCAGCGGTACCAGTCATACCTGCAAGTTTTTCGTATAGACGAAAATAGTTTTGGAAGGTAATCGATGCTAATGTCTGATTCTCATTTTGAATTTCAACACCTTCTTTTGCCTCAACGGCTTGATGCAATCCATCAGACCAACGACGGCCTTCCATTGTACGACCGGTATGTTCATCAACAATAATAATCTGACCATCTTTTAAAATATAATCTACATCTCGATTAAAAAGGGCATGAGCGCGTAGGGCTGCCATGACATGGTGCATAAGAATAATATTTGAAGGAGAATAAAGCGATTCCCCCTCTTCCATTAAATTCGCTTTTGCTAATAATTGTTCAATTAGTTCTAATCCTCGCTCTGTCAACGTAACTTGACGTGATTTTTCATCAATAGAAAAATGTCCTTCACCTTGAAAAGTACCTGAATCTTCCTTTTCTTGCTGCTTTAAATGAGGGATTAATTTATCCACTTTTTTGTACAGATCTGAGCTATCTTCTGCCGGCCCTGAAATAATTAACGGAGTACGAGCTTCATCAATTAAAATAGAATCAACCTCATCGACTAACACATAATGAAGTTTACGCTGTACACGCTCTTCTGGACTAAAGACCATATTGTCACGCAGATAATCAAAACCATATTCATTGTTAGTACCATAGGTAATATCCGCTGCGTAGGCTTCACGTTTCATAGCAGCAGGCATACCAGGTAAATTTATTCCCACAGTCATACCAAGAAATTCAAACAGTAGCCGATTATTCTCTGCATCACGTTTTGCCAAGTAGTCGTTAACTGTAACAATATGGACACCCTTACCCGTTAAAGCATTTAAATATGCAGGCAAAGTGGATGTTAATGTCTTCCCTTCACCAGTACGCATTTCTGCAATACAACGTTCATTAAGTACCATACCGCCCAGTAACTGAACATCAAAATGCCGCATATTAAATACACGTTTACTAGCTTCACGAACTGTTGCAAACGCTTCCGGGATCAAATCATCTAACGTTGCTCCCGATTTAAGGCGCTGTCGAAACTCATCTGTTTTCGCTTTAAGTTGTTCATTGGATAATTTTTCGAATTCAGACTCTAACTGATTAATGATATCAACAAATTTACCTAAACGACGTAAAGTACGATCATTACGACTACCAAAAATTTTTGTTAGTAACTTAGTTAACATAAATATTTTTTCTCAATCAAGGCAACAATTTTGTCAGAAACGGCCTATATTATCTAATTTCAACCAATATAATTAATATGTTTAGTTGAACAATGGTCGGGATAAAAATCAATTAAAAGTTTATGAGATTTGCGTTAAGGTCCGGCTCGAATACCCTGACCCCAAGCAACCCATAGGGCAGTTTGGTAGGCGATATGGTAAAAAGAGTGTATTAATGCATAGCTAGAATTTTGCTCTTTCGGATAAAAAACACTTAAATCAACCATAGAGTAAAGAGTGTCGAGCATATTATACAGCGAAATATGCTTATTGCACACACTCAAATTTACGTCCAACCGCTTTTGCGTTTCTGGAGTTGAAAAAACAAAAGTCAGTTGACGGATCATATTTCGTAAAGCATGCTGGTGCCAATAATTGGTGCCATAAGCATAAAAAATACGATACTTACTAACAGCTAGCAGATGATCAAACTCTAAATTTTGCTGATAATGTGGTAATAACTGGCTAGTATGTGACAAATTTTCTGTCACTTTTGCTAAAGTTGTAGGTATACCAATACCTGCCGTCACAATTCCTAACAACAGGTGCGGCCAAAAATACCGTTTACCAAATTGTCGCCAGAGATCTAATATATTCATTGAAATTATATAATATAAGACTTGGAGTAAAAATGCGTGATAGTTACCCCCAATCTTTAGCTATTTTATTAAAAGAAAGTAAATTTGATTCAAATACCTTACAAACCATTCAAAAACGCGCACAAGCTTTAATTAAACTCAACCATACTGTGTTAAGTTTACTACCTAGCGAATTAAAGGCTTGGTGTCGAGTCGCTAATTATCGTCAACATATTCTTATTCTAGAAGTTACCAATGCTAGCCGAAAAACTAGACTAAATTATGAACTTCCTACGCTACTTTCAACATTACGTGACACTATTTTACCATCTTTATCTTCAATCAACATAATGATTAATCCATCACTATCAGCTAAAAATTCAAAAAATTGCTTATCAATTCAGCAAATAGCCATAAAACCAACTCAACAAATAATAAGTAAGCTAAACGAAGAAAGCGCAAAAACAATTCGTAACCTAGCCAAAAGAAGTCCAAAAAAGCTAAAGGAAAAATTAGAGCGGCTAGCTGCATTGGCCGGAAAGAGTGCCAAAACAACCAGCAACAAAGATTAAGGTTGAGTAAAAAACATCAACGAAAGTAATGTAAGAGATAGAATAATCCACTGACGTATCATAAATAGAATATCCTTCTTAAAAGAATACATCTTAGATTATTATTGTCGAAGGTGCTGTAAATGCAACAGGCATTTCAGATTCATCCTCGAACGTCACCATATCCCAAGCAGATTCGGTCGCTAAAACAGCTTGTAATAATTTGTTATTCAATGCATGACCTGATTTATAGGCAGTAAAAGCACCAATAATATTATAACCACACATAAATAAATCACCAATAGCATCTAACGTTTTATGGCGAACAAATTCATCTTCAAAACGTAAACCATCTTCATTCAATACACGATAATCATCGACAACAATCGCGCAATCAAAACTACCGCCCAGACATAATCCTTTGGATTGTAAGTATTCAATATCACGCATGAAGCCAAATGTACGCGCACGGCTAATATCTCTAACAAAAGATTTTGCCGAAAAATCAAGTTTATAACGCTGGGTACTGCTATTAATAGCAAGATGATTGAAATCGATAGTGAAATCCAAGCTAAATCCGTTATAAGGTGCTAATTCAGCCCATTTATCGCCATCTGTAACTCGGACACTTTCTTTAATACGAAGAAACTTCTTGGCGCTATTTAACTCTTCAATACCTGCATCTAACAATAAAAATACAAAAGGTGCAGCACTTCCATCCATTATTGGAATCTCTGGTGCATCTACCTCAACAATAATATTGTCAATTCCCAGCCCTGCCAATGCAGCATTCAGATGTTCTACCGTCGAAATACGTACATCATCTTCATTGACCAAGCAGGTACATAGTATGGTATCACGTACAGATTTTGCCTCAGCCGGGAAATCTACCGGTGGGTTTAAATCTGTACGACGGTAGATGACCCCGGTATTTGCCGGTGCTGGACGTAATGCTAAAGTGACTTTTTTGCCAGTATGCAAACCGACTCCCGTCGCTTGAACAATACGTTTTAGTGTCCTTTGTTTGATCATCATTTTTTCTCACATCGTTATCCGTCTTGCTAAATCCTCACTCAAGGATTAGCAAGACATTTTAGCACAAAAAGCAGAGAAACCAACCAATTGTTAACTAATCAGCCTGTTTTCTTAAAAAAGCCGGAATGTCAAGGTAATCCGGCTCTTTATTTGATTGTATATTTTGTTCATTCACTACTTTAGCGGCAGTTTTTTCCTCCGTTAACGGAGTCATACCTGGCATTGAACCTTGTATCTGCTGATAGCGCTGCTCGAGCGATGATTTTTGCGCTGCTTTGTTAGTAACCAAAGTGATTTCTGGCCGCTTATCCATACCAATTCCGGTCGCAACAACGGTCACACGCAACTCATCATTCATTTCAGGATCAAGTGAAGTACCGATAACAACCGTCGCATTATCTGACGCAAATGCACGAATGGTATTACCCACTGTTTCAAATTCATCTAGTCGTAAATCAAAACCTGCGGTAATATTAACCAATACACCACGAGCACCAGACAAATCGATATCTTCCAATAATGGGCTGGAAATTGCCATTTCAGCAGCCTCTTCAGCTCGATCTTCACCACGGGCAATGCCTGATCCCATCATAGCATAACCCATTTCAGACATGACGGTACGAACATCAGCAAAATCCACGTTCATTAAACCTGGACGGGTAATAAGCTCAGCAATGCCCTGAACCGCGCCTTTAAGCACATCATTTGCTGCACCAAATGCATCTAGCAAGGAAATACCTCGTCCAAGCACTTTTAATAATTTATCATTCGGAATAGTAATCAATGAATCAACATGTTTAGAAAGCTCTGAGATCCCACTTTCAGCAAATGCCATACGTTTTTTACCTTCGAAGTTGAAAGGCTTGGTCACCACCACTACCGTCAGTATACCAAGCTCTTTAGCAATTTCAGCTACCACAGGGGCTGCGCCGGTGCCCGTACCACCCCCCATACCAGCTGCAATAAAGACCATATCCGCCCCGTCAAGCGCATTGCGCAAGGCTTCACGATCTTCTTCAGCGGCATTACGACCGACTTCAGGATTCGCTCCTGCTCCCAAGCCTTTTGTAATACCATTGCCGATCTGAATAATTTGTCCGACTGCTGTTTTACGTAATGCCTGAGCATCGGTATTAACAGCAAAGAATTCAACACCTTCGATGCGTTCACGCACCATGTGTTCAACGGCATTGCCACCGCCACCCCCAACGCCGATGACCTTAATCACCGCGTCATTGGTTAATTCCATTGGTTCAAACATAATCTCTCTCCGTTTTGTGCCTTATATAGAAGCGAAGATTTGCTTCTTACAAAATTAAAATTCTTTTCTCAGCCAACTAGTGATTTTATGAAACCAACTACTTACTGATGTACGCTTATCCATTTCAGCTTCATTCCCAAGGTGGGTCTGCTTGCCGTAATGCAGGAGCCCGACAGCCGTGGAGTAATAAGGCTCCTGTGCATAATCCGTTAAACCTGTTATATTTAATGGTTTACCGATGCGTACCTGAGTATGGAATACTCTTTGGGCACATTCGACTAGACCATCAATTTGAGCACCGCCTCCTGTTAAAACAATACCCGCCGCCAGGTGATGTTTAACACCTTGCTGACATAATTGTTCTTGCAATTTCAAAATTTCATCATTTACTAAGTTTAGCAACTCTGTGTAACGTGGCTCGATAACTTCTGCTAAAGTTTGGTGCTGTAAACTTCTTGGTGGACGGCCACCTACACTTGGCACCTCAACATTTTCGTCTTTACTAACAATAGTACCTAATGCGCAACCATGGCGAACTTTTATTGTTTCCGCATCGCTGGGAGGGGTGCCGAATGCATAAGCGATATCACTAGTCACCACATTACCAGCATAGGGTATAACCTTGGTATGACGCAGTGCGCCGCCAGTATAGACCGCTATATCCATCGTTCCACCACCGATATCAACGACGCATACCCCCAGTTCACGCTCATCTTCTGTTAAAACAGAATAACTTGAAGCTAAACCAGCAAAAATTAATTGATCCACTTTCAAACCACAGCGTTCAACTACCTTCACAATATTTTTGGCCATATCATTATGGCAAGTAATAAGATGTACCTTGGCTTGCATACGCACACCCGAAAGCCCTACCGGATTTTTAATACCTTCTTGATAATCAATAGCATATTCTTGCGGAATAACATGTAAAATTCTATGCTCATCCCGTACTCGGACAGATTTAGCCGTATGAACAACACTATCTACGTCATCTTGAGTAACTTCATCCTCAGAAATAGGCACCATACCTATTTCATTCTGACAACTAACATGCTTGCCTGAAAGCGCAAGATAAACCGATGATATTTGGCAATCAGCCATTAATTCCGCTTGATCAATAGCTCGCTGCACACATTTAACGACAGATTCCAAATCATTCACGCCCCCTTTATCCATCCCTCGAGATGGACAATTACCGACACCAATAATATTTACGATTCCATCAGGCAGAATTTCACCAACTAGCGCAGAAACCTTGGAAGTTCCAATCTCAAGACCAACTACTAATTTTCTGTCCGTCGTTTTAATCATCGTTAATTTGCCTGTATCTGTTCAATCAGCAGTCTCAAACTACTTCAATTTAGCGTGTGACAGGTTCAGCTAATAGTGGTAACCAACCTACCGCAGCACCGCTACCATATCGTAAATCTACATACCCAACACGTTTACCTGTCACTTGCTTTAATAGTGGATAAAGCTCAATAAAACGGTTTAATCGCTCTTTAATATCCTGTTTACCAATATTTAATCGAATATCATTGGCTAAAACTAATTGCCATGCGCGTCTAGCAGTCATCGAAACTGACTTAATATTAAATTTATGTGGCGCCAGCTGCTGTTGCATGACACGGTACATCTCTAAGACTTCCTGCTGACTTCCTTGTGGACCATATAACATCAGGAAATTATCTTTAGTGTTTGATAACGCCGGTAAGCTAAAAACACTGCCTTCGGCATTAATAAAAAAGGTATCATTCCATTTGGAATAAGGTTTATATTCCACTAGATGAATTTTTAATTCATCTGGCCATTGTTTACGTACCGTAACTTGTCTTATCCACGGCATTGTTTTTATTTGATTCTGGATCGCATTCACATCTATCGTCATAAATGTACCAGGCCTACCTAGTGCTAATATTGCTTTTCTAACATTATCGTCACAGGTGTAGTGACGCTCACCAGTAATTACCAGTTTGGAAATAGGCAATCGATTAACATCCTGCATCCAATTTAACACCATCCATCCACTCCATATAATAGTACCCAATACTATTAAGAAGAAGGTAATGCCAGCCAAATAAGAACCATTACTTCGGCCACCAGCACTCCGACGCTCTTTAGGCTCTTTGTTACGAACGTTCAATGATGCCTGCAGCATATTACTCCGACAATTCCAAAATCTTTTTAACTAACTGTGAAAAACTGATACCTGCTTGCTTTGCAGCCATCGGTACCAGACTATGGCCGGTCATTCCCGGTGAAGTATTAATTTCTAATAAATAAAAAACCCCATCGTTATCTTTCATCACATCAACTCGCCCCCAACCAGTACAGCCAATCGCCTTATAAGCCGCTAATGCTAATTCTTTCAATTGCACTTCTTGTTCAGCTTTTAATCCACTAGGACAGAAATATTGTGTCTCATTAGAGAGATATTTTGCGTCATAATCATAAAATACCCCTGCTGGTTGAATACGAATTGACGGCAATACCTGATCGCCTACAATTGCAATGGTATATTCTGGCCCATTTAACCATTTTTCAATCAGTACATCTTTGTCATAACAAAGAGCAAACTCGAGCGCCATTCTTAATTCCGACAAAGATGTTACTTTACTCATACCAACGCTTGAACCTTCAAGATTGGGCTTCACAATAAGTGGTAAACCCAAATTACTAACAGCCGCAAAAAGCGTTTCATCTGACATCATTGCTAACTGTTCTTTATCTAGTGCTATATAGGGTGCAATCGGCAAACCTACACCAGCCCATAACTGTTTAGTTCGTAACTTATCCATTGAAAGCGATGACGCTAAAACACCACTCCCGGTATAGGGTAAACCTAAAAATTCTAATACCCCTTGCAGTGTACCATCTTCACCACCACGCCCATGCAATGCGATAAAAACTTTATTATAACCAGCTTCTTTAAGTTTGATAACAGCAAAATCTTTAATATCAATTGGATATGCATCTATTCCGGCATCACGTAAACCATTAACTACTACTTCACCAGATTGCAGTGACACCTCTCTTTCGGCCGAATTTCCGCCTAAAAGCACTGCAACTTTAACTTTATCAGCCATGATAATTTCCCTCATTTGTTAGCACTGGCCGTAAATCTGTTTCAGCCAAATTACGTGCTATTTTTCCGATATTGCCAGCTCCCTGTATAAATATCAGGTCGTTATCTTCTATAATTTGTGCTAATGTTTCACTAACCTGGTCATGCTGAGCTACAAAAATAGGATCTAATTTGCCTCGGCTGCGAATTGTCCGACACAATGAGCGACTATCTGCACCAGGGATAGGTTCCTCTCCTGCTGGATAGACATCTAGCATTAACAATACATCAACCTGTTCTAAAATATTCGCAAAATCATCGTACAAATCACGCGTACGAGTATACCTATGTGGCTGAAAAACCATCACGATACGTTTATCTGGCCATCCTTCTCTTGCTGCTTTAATAGTAGCATCAACTTCGGTTGGATGGTGACCATAATCATCTACCAACATAACGCTACCTTTTTTTCCATTAACATCAGCTAAAGGAAAATTGCCTAAAAAATCAAAGCGGCGACCAGTGCCTTGAAATTTCTCTAGCGCCGTCAAAATAGCACTATCATTAATCCCTTCTTCTGTTGCTACCGCAATAGCCGCCGTCGCATTCAAAGCATTATGCCGCCCTGGTGCATTCAAAATGAATGCTAAATCAGCTTGATTTTCTCGTGATACAGAAAAGAAACCTTGGTTGCCACGTTGTTTATAGGAGGTAATACGGACATCTGCATCATCACTAAAACCATAGGTGGTAATATAACGCCCTATTTGTGGCAACAGCGAACGCACGATAGGATCATCGATACATAATACTGCCCGCCCATAAAATGGCAGATTATGTAAGAAACTGATAAAGGTCTGTTTTAATTTTTCAAAATCACCATCATAAGTTTCCATATGATCTGCTTCGATGTTGGTTATCACCGCCACTAATGGCTGTAAATGTAAGAAAGAAGCATCACTCTCATCAGCTTCGGCAATCAAATAGTAGCTAGTACCTAAACGCGCATGAACGCCGGCCGCTTTAACTAATCCACCATTGATAAAAGTTGGATCTAACCCTGCTTGTGCATAGATGCTTGCAATCATAGCTGTGGTAGTCGTTTTGCCGTGAGTTCCTGCAATCGCAATACCATGCCGAAAGCGCATTAACTCAGCCAACATCTCAGCACGACGAATAACCGGAATACGTGCTTCCCTCGCTGCAATAATTTCTGGATTATCTACAGGTATTGCCGTTGATACGACAACCACACAGGCGTTTGCCACATTTTCTGGCCGGTGATTAAAATAAATTTTTGCGCCAAGCTCCGTTAATTGCTGAGTAACCGCATTGGGTAGCAAATCAGAGCCACTAATTTCATAACCTTCGTTAGCCAATACTTCAGCAATACCTCCCATGCCGGCACCACCAATGCCAACAAAATGGATATGCCTAACCCGACGCATTTCAGGCACTGTTGCTCTTAATTTGGCTAATTGTTGTGTATTCACTTTAATCTCTTCACTATTTTTATCGCTGATTTCAACATTCTTCAATGCAAAATCGATTTCATTTAGCAACTTCAATTAGGGTTGCCGCCACACGTTTAGTTGCATCTGTAATCGATGCGGCTCGGGCTTTCTTGGCCATTTCTAATAACTGCGGACGCGACCATTCATTTAATAGCTTGACCAACGCTTCCGTTGAAAATTGTGGTTGTTCAAAAATTTTTGCTGCGCCAGCCTGTTCCAATGGTAATGCATTCCAGTATTGTTGCCGATCTTTATGCTGAAAAGGAACAAAAATTGCTGGTAAACCAGCCGCAGCAACTTCACTAACCGTTAAAGCGCCAGCACGGCAGATAATGATATCAGTCCAAGAATAAGCCTCAGCCATATCATCAATAAATTCAGTTACTTTATAAGTATCTGATTTACCGCATAACTTTTTATATAAACTTTCCGTAATTTCCTGCGCACCTTTGCCCGCTTGATGCCAAATGGTCACTTTGCCATCTAATCGAGCCGCGACTTCGGGTAATGTTTGGTTTAAAATCCTTGCCCCTTGACTGCCACCTATCACTAAAATTCGAATAGCTCCATCGCGATCAATTAAACGTTCTTCAGGTTCAGATAATGCTAATACCTCTTCTCGAAGCGGATTTCCTACTACCGCTGCATTCGGGAATGCACTTGGAAATGCTTGTAAAACACGCGTTGCAATTCTTACCAACCAACGATTGGTTAAACCCGCAACGCCATTTTGTTCATGCAGTACAATTGGAACATTACATAACCAGGCAGCAACACCACCTGGGCCAGAAACATATCCTCCCATTCCTAATACAACATCAGGTCGATAGTGCTGGATAATAACTTTTGCTTGCTTTATCGCTTTAATAATTTTAAAAGGTGCTAACAGCAATGCTTTAATACCTTTACCGCGTAAACCTGAAATCTTTATAAATTCAATTTCAATACCGTGCTTAGGAACTAAATCTGCCTCCATCCGGTCAGCAGTTCCTAACCAACGAACCTCCCAACCGTGAGCCTTTAGATAATTAGCCACTGCAAGCCCAGGAAAAACATGTCCTCCGGTACCGCCTGCCATCACCATAAGACGTTTTGGTTGGCTCATTTAGTTCTCCTTACAAATGCTTGCGCTTTCTTAAGGCGTGTTTCAAAATCGATACGTAACAAGATAGCAATGGCAATAAACATAATTAAGAGGCTAGAGCCACCATAACTAATTAACGGTAGTGTCAATCCTTTAGTTGGTAATATTCCCGCTGCCGCACCAACATTAACCAATGCCTGGAATGTGAACCAGATACCGATTGAACAAGCTAAATAGCCTGAAAAACGTTGCTCTGCATCTAATGCCCGTTTGCCAATCATCATGCTACGAAAAGCGACGAAAAATAACATTAAAAGGACTAAGACCACGCCGATATAACCTAATTCTTCGGCTAAAACCGAGAAAATAAAATCGGTATGGGCTTCAGGCAAATATTCTAATTTTTGAATAGAATTACCTAAACCTTGTCCCCATAATTCACCACGCCCAAATGCCATCAAAGATTGTGTTAATTGATAGCCACTACCAAAAGGATCTGCCCATGGATTAAGAAAAGAGGTTATTCGGCGTAAACGATAAGGTTCAAAATAAATTAAACCAATGACACCTACCGCACAAATAACAATACCAATAATAAAAGGTGCTAATCTAGCTCCAGCAAGGAATAATAATGCTAATGTAGTCACCACCAACACAATTACCGTGCCTAAATCAGGTTGCAATAACAGCAGTATAGCCATTAATATTAAAATACACATCGGCTTGATAAAGCCCAAAAATCGCGTTCTCACCTCATCGGTTTTTCTGACTAAATAACTAGATACATAACAGAATAAGGCCAATTTTGCGATTTCCGCTGGCTGTATGCGTACAATACCGGTATTAATCCAACGTGAGGCCCCATTAACCGAGCTTCCAGCAACGAGTACCACCAATAACAGTATTAAGGCCATTATTAACAATAAAAAGTTATATTTTTCCCACCAGAGCATTGGGATATTTAATACTAACAAAGCTAAACCAAATGATAAAAATAGATAGATAATATCGCGTTTAGCAAAAAAAAAAGGATCTTGCGTTAGACGTTGTCCAACAGGCATCGAAGCGGATGTCACCATAATAAAACCAATTATGGCCAGACCTAATGTGAGCCAAACCAAAGTACGATCATAAAGAACTGTATCTAGAATATCGTTATCACGCTCACCGCTAGCCCAATTTTTCAGCTGTTTGAAGTTAAATATCAACATTGACCTAACTCCTTAGCTAATTGGGTAAACTTGTCACCCCGTTGCTCAAAGTTACGAAATTGGTCGAAACTTGCACAAGCAGGTGAAAGTAACACCATATCACCAACTTTCAATTCTGGTGCGATGACGCGTAGACATTGTTCCATTGTATCTAGCAATAAACTATCTGGTTTTAGTTGAGCCAATTGATGTCCATCACGACCAAAACAACATAATCTAATGTTTTTTGCTGCAATATAGGGTTTTAATAGTGAGAAATCTGCTGACTTCCCCTCTCCGCCTAATAACAAATAAAGGGTACCTGCGACTTGTAAACCTTTTAAAGCGGCTTCGGTACTACCGACATTAGTTGCTTTAGAATCATTAACCCATTGGATACCTCGCTGCTCATGAACTAATTGGCGACGATGTGGCAAGCCAGTATATTGCGTTAATGCCGCTAAACTTGTCTTACGTGGAATATTCACCGCATCAGCTAAAGCCAGTGCAGCCAAGCTATTAACATAGTTATGCTGCCCAACTAACCGTATTTCAGTGGTATTGATAATAGGCTGCCCTTTTATTTGTAACTCTTGACAGTCAGTATTTAATTGATAATTGCCGCTATTAATACCAAAATTTACACAACGTGCATCACGACCATGTAACGGCCAGGTTTGTGGATCTTGCTCGTTAATGATACAAACTTTAGCACCATCATAAATGCGTAACTTAGCCGCCCTATACTGTTGTAGTCCTAACGGATACCGATCCATATGATCGGCAGTCACATTCAATATGGTTGCTACCGCAGCCTTTAAACTGAATGTTGTTTCCAGCTGAAAACTAGAAAGCTCTAATACATATAAATCATATTCTTTGTCTAATAATGTCAGAGCTGGCGTACCGATGTTACCACCAATACCTACTTGCCAATTAGCCGTTTTCGCCATCTCACCAACTAATGCTGTAACCGTACTTTTGCCATTAGAGCCTGTGATCGCAACTAGAGGTTTATCTGTTTCACGACAGAAAAGCTCAATATCACCAACAATTTCTATACCTTTATCAGCCGCTTTTTTTAATTCTGGTGTAGCAAGCGAAATACCAGGGCTGACAACGATTAAATCAGCCGCCATTAACCATTCACTATTCCAACTGCCACATTGACAGACGACTTGCGCTGGCAATTTATCCTTACCTGGCGGTGTTAATTGCGTATCGATGACTCGAGGCACAACCTGGCGAGAGAGAAAAAAGTCGACACAAGATAGACCGGTTTGGCCTAACCCTACTATGACAACTTTTTTGCCCTGATAATTAGCCATTATTAACGTACCTTTAATGTTACCAATCCAATCAATACCAACATTAATGAGATGATCCAGAAACGCACAATTACCCTTGGTTCAGGCCATCCTTTTAATTCGTAATGATGATGTATCGGTGCCATACGGAAAATTCGTTGACCACGCAGTTTAAATAATCCAACTTGTAAAATTACCGATAAAGTTTCAACAACAAATACACCACCCATAATTAATAATAAAAATTCTTGCCGCAATAAAACCGCAATTGTTCCTAATGCGCCACCTAACGCCAAGGAGCCAACATCCCCCATGAAAACTTGTGCAGGGTAAGTGTTAAACCATAAAAATCCTAAACCGGCGCCAACAATTGTCGTACAAACCACGACTAATTCACCAGCATGGTTGATATAAGGAATTTTTAAATAGTTAGCAAAATTGTAATTACCGATTGCCCAAGCGACTAAAGCAAAGCCTGCTGAAATAAAAACTGTTGGCATAATCGCTAATCCGTCTAACCCATCAGTTAAATTAACCGCATTACTTGTGCCAACAATGACAAAATAAGTCAGTAAAATATAAAATAGGCCTAGCTGTGGCATGACATCTTTAAAAAATGGTACAACCAGTTGAGTTACTGTGGTATCCTTGCCTGTACTATACAAAACAAATGCCAGCCCTAAGGCCAACACCGATTGCCAGAAATATTTCCAACGGGCAATCAACCCCTTGGAATTCTTACTTAACACTTTACGGTAATCATCAATAAAGCCAATAACACCATATCCCAACAAAACAGCTAATACATACCAAACATAGGGATTATTTAATCTCGCCCATAGCATTACTGAAATGACAATAGAAAATAAAATCAACACGCCTCCCATGGTAGGAGTGCCACGTTTACTAAAATGTGATTCGGGACCTTCATCACGCACAATCTGACCTATTTGTAATTTTTGCAGATAAGAAATCAAATGAGGCCCCATCCATAGCGCAATCACCAAGGCAGTTAACAAACTGGTAATAGCTCGAAATGTCAAATACGAGAAAAGATTAAAGCCAGAAAAATACTTAACTAAATATTCGGCTAACCAAACTAACATAAAAAACACTCCTTTATGGCGTGTACAACCTCTTCCATTGCTGTACTGCGCGAACCTTTAACTAAAACTGATACTGTATCGTGTTCTTTTATTAATGTGATCAGTTTTGTAATTAACTCTTTTTTAGAAGCAAAATGTTCACCACAACCACTATGCTGGCTAATAATGACACTTTGCTGACCGACACTTAAAATTCTGTCAAGCTTCATTTTCCGAGCAGCATCACCAACCTCTTGATGACATATTTCAGTCTTATCACCTAATTCACCCATATCACCAACAACCAAGATACGGTATCCCGGCATCTGCGATAAAACATAAGCGGCGGCAATCATAGAGCCGGTATTAGCATTGTAAGTGTCATCTAAAATAAGTTTGCCTGGAGCTAAATTAATTGGGTATAAACGACCTGATACAGGCTGGACATTTGCCAATCCAAGGCTAATTTGTTCAAGCGTGGCACCAACAGACATTGCCAATGCACTGGCAGCTAATGCATTGGCAACATTATGTTTACCCGGTAATGGTAACAATATTGGTATAACACCGCTTGGTGTATGCAGTTCAAAGTCTGTACCTATTGATTTGATAGAAATATTCTCTGCATAAAAATCAGCCTGTTGCTGTTTCATTATAGAAAAACGCCAAATGGTTTGTTGTTGCTTAAAATAAGATTGCCAATTTTGCCAATCATGGCTAGCCAAATTAATAACCGCCGTTCCTTTTTTGGCTAGTCCCTGAAAAATCTCACCTTTTGCTTTAGCTACTCCAGCTAATGAACCAAAACCTTCAAGATGGGCCGCAAATAAATTATTAACTAATACACTATCCGGTTTAACAATATTCGTTATATATTCGATTTCGCCGATATGATTGGCTCCCATTTCAATCACTACATACTGATGCTCGGCCGCCAAACGAAATAACGTTAACGCTACACCAATATCATTATTGAAATTACCTGCAGTAAAAAGTGTCTCACCACATTGAGATAGAATAGCGGCTACCATATCTTTAACCGAGGTTTTGCCAGACGAACCTGTTAGCCCAATAACCTTAGCCTTGCTTTGTACTCGCACCCAAGCCGCTAACTTTCCCATTGCTAAACGCGTATCTGCGACAATAACTTGTGGGCAGGGTACGGTCAACGGTCGATCAACTAATAATGCTGCCGCACCAGCTGTGGTGGCATCGGCAACAAAATCATGACCATCAAAATGTTCACCCTTTAACGCAATAAACAAACCGTTAATTGGTCGCTGGCGACTATTCGTTGTGACTTCATTAAGCCATAAACTATCCGCCTGCTGATCATTTATTTGATGCAGAGCACCTTGTGTCAAAGTAACCAATTGCTTCACTGTAATAGGGATCATGCCACTACCCCCAATAATCGTGCTACCGTTAGGCGATCGGAATAATCGAGCCTACGATCACCAATAATTTGATAATCTTCATGACCTTTACCCGCAATTAATATGACATCATCAGCATTTGCCTGCATAATCGCACTGGTAACCGCTTCCACCCGCCCGACAAACGGCATTGCCCGACCGGGATCAAGAAAACCGCTTAAAATATCATTAATGATGGCTTTTGGCTCTTCGCTACGCGGATTATCATCGGTTATTACCACAAAATCAGCATACTGTTCTGCCACACTACCCATCAATGCACGTTTACCTTTGTCACGATCACCAGCACAACCGAATACACACCAAAGTTTACCACGACAATGCAGACGGATCGCAATTAATGCTTTTTCGAGCGCATCAGGAGTATGAGCATAATCGACAACAACAATTGGCCGTCCTGGTGAGCTGAAGACCTCCATTCTCCCACAAACCGGTTGCAAAGCTGTCGATGATTTTATTATCGCATCAAGTGGATAACCCATCATTAGGAGTGTCGCCATGGCCAGCATGACATTATTAACATTAAAAGCCCCCATTAATGGGCTTTGTAGCGTGCCTTTTCCCCATGTAGAGTTAAAATGAATGGTCGCTCCACGATCATGATAATCAATTTGTTCAACACCTAGCCAAGCTCCCTGCCAAGCTGTAGGTATTCGATTATTGATTGAAACGGCACATGCTTGTGGCAGTCGTTCAAACCACTGTAAGCCAGTATCATCATCTACATTCATAATCTGTTTATCGGATTTATGGGTAGAAAATAATAACCACTTTGCTGCTGCATAGCTTTGCATATCGCCATGATAATCAAGATGATCACGACTTAAATTAGTAAATACAGTAGCGGTAAATGGCAAAGCTACAACACGACCTTGCACTAAGCCATGGGAAGAGACTTCCATCGCGACCAAAGTAGCTTGTTTGTCAACCAACAATTGCAACTCAGCCTGCACATCAACCGCTGAGTCGGTGGTATTCTCACTGGGTACAATCTGACCTAGCATCCCATTACCAACCGTGCCCAGTACTGCACTAGCTTCACCCAGCTCCTGCGCCCATTGAGCAATTAGCTGGGTAGTAGTTGTTTTACCATTTGTTCCTGTTACACCAATTAATTGCAGCTTTGCTGCCGGATGTTGATAAAATTCTCCGGCTAAAAGTGATAGCTGATTATTCAAATCGTTAATATAAATCACTGGAACCCCATGCATATATCGAATAGTTCCAGCTTCTGCAACTCCTTGTGCTTCAGCAATAATTGCGGCAACACCTTGCGCTATTGCTTGAGAAATATATTGTCGTCCATCTGTTTGATGGCCCTGAACCGCTAAAAATAGATCTCCTGCCGCTACCTTACGGCTATCAAGCGTCATCTCTCGTAACACCTTATCTGGCGCACTAACACCCAGTGGTGCAAGTAAATCGCGTAGATTACGATCTTCCACCTATATCCTCTTTTATTTTGTTAATTACTAATTCATGATCATCTGAGGTCAATGCATCAGGCTCGACATTCATTAAACGTAAAACACCGCCCATAATGGTTCCAAATACTGGTGCAGAAACGGCACCACCATAATATTTCCCCGCAGTAGGCTCATTGATAATCACAACCAGGGCATAACGAGGGTTACTTGCCGGTGCAACTCCAGCTGTATAAGCGATATATTGATTAACATAATGACCATCACTGCCAACTTTTTTCGCTGTACCTGTCTTAATTGCTATTCGATAACCTTTAATCGCAGCTCTGACACCACCACCACCCGGTAATGCAACACTTTCCATCATATGAACCACTGTCCGCATAATCATCTCGGGGAAAATACGAGTACCTGATACTGGTGGATCAACTTTTGTAATCGATAGCGGGCGATAAATACCAAAACTACCAATTGTTGCATAGACTCGCGCTAATTGTAACGGTGTTACCATTAGCCCATAACCAAAAGAAAAGGTGGCCCTTTCAAATTCAGACCACCGCCTTTTTTTATTAGGAAAGATGCCACTACTTTCCCCTATTAAGCCCAAATTAGTAGGTTTACCCAAGCCAAAGCGAGCATAAACATCTACTAGCTCAGCCGCAGGCATCGCTAATGCTAACTTTGAAACACCAACGTTACTTGATTTTTGTAAAATACCAGTAATTGATAACTCACTATACCTTGCTACATCTTTAATTTCATGACCATTAATCACATAGGGTTGAGTATTTAACACACTATTCGCTTTAATAAAGCCATTATTCAAGGCACTAACAATCACCATTGGTTTAACTGTTGAACCAGGTTCAAATACATCAGTGATCGCACGATTACGCATAACTTCAGTTGGTGTACCAGCAAGATTATTCGGGTTATAAGATGGACTATTTGCCATCGCCAATACTTCACCGGTATTAACATCGACTAAAATAGCGGTGCCCGACTCCGCTTTATTTTCCTTTACACTGCGTGTTAACTCACGATAAACCAATGACTGTATACGTTCGTCAATACTTAATACCAAATCGTGGGCAACTTGACTATCAATGGATGAAATATCTTCGATAACTCGCCCATAACGATCTTTACGCACTATCCTTTCGCCTGGTGCTCCAGTTAACAAATAATTAAAACTTTTTTCAATTCCTTCAATCCCTTGACCATCGATATCTGTCACACCAAGTAAATGAGCCGCTACCGGACCAGATGGATAATAACGGCGTGACTCTTTACGTAAATAAATACCCGCTATTTTTAATTCAGTAATATATTCACATATAGATGGATTCACCTGACGAGCTAAATAGATAAAACGACTATTAGGGTTAAGACTAATTTTACGATTAACTTGTTCCAGCGGTATCCTGAGCTCATCGGCTAATGCTTGCCAACGTTCATCATTGATTAATCCACCATTTTCATAAATTATTTTTGGATCAGCCCAAATAGCATAAACCGGAACACTTACTGCTAACTGGCGGCCTTCACGATCGCTTATCATACCGCGTGCAGCAGTTACTTTTTGCACGCGTAGAGAACGCATATCACCTTCTCTAACTAACTCTTCGGGATTAATAACTTGTAGATAGGTAACTCGAACAATTAGACCAATTAATGCTAGTCCTATTCCCGCGCACAATAACAAGAAGCGCCAGCTAACATAGCTAACTTTTTCTTCATACCGTCTTCTATACTTCATCGAGCGCACAGGCTTCATGTTATTTACCTATTTACTAACCAACTATTTTACAATCACAATATGTTCTTGCGTCGGATCCACATGGATCATGTGTAGCTTTTCTATTGAAAGGCGCTCAATTCGACTATGATTGCCTAATGAGTTCTCCTCTAAAATCAAATTGCGCCATTCTATATCTAAAGATTCTTTTTCTTCTGTCATAAGATCTTTTTGTGCTGTCAATAATCGTGTTTCATAACTTACTGTGACAATAGAAACCGCAGAGATAATAATCACTATTAACAGCATCAATGGGATGACACCGTGCCGAAAAATATCGTAACCAATGATCCTAATTAAGCTATATTTTTCCGCTGTCATTATCATTCCAACATTTCAGCAAAACGCACAACAGAGCTTCTTGCTCGTGGATTTTCCATAACTTCTTTTGCTGTCGGTTTCAGTTTGCCTAATACTTTTAATACTGGACTACCGAACGACTTTAATTGCATATCTGTTAGCGGTAATCCGACAGGGACTTTTGGTCCTCTGCTATGTTCGCGAATAAAACGCTTTACCAACCTATTTTCCAATGAGTGAAAACTAATAATCGATAACCGTCCATGTGGTGCCAATATATTTAATGCCCCCTCTAGCGCTTTTGCTATCTCCTCCAATTCACTATTGATATAAATGCGAATTGCCTGGAACGATCGCGTTGCTGGATGCTTGTGTTTCTCCTTAAACGGACTAACTTGCTCAATTAAATCTGCCAATTGCTTGGTCCGCGTTAATGGCGCTTCGGCTGAATGATGGTTACGAGCAACAATCGCTTTCGCAATTCTTTTCGCAAATCGTTCTTCGCCATATGCTTTCAACACCCAGGCTATATCTGCTTCCTCGGCTTTCATTAACCATTCAGCCGCCGATTGACCTGTGGTCGGATCCATCCGCATATCTAATGGCCCATCACGCATAAAAGAAAAACCTCGCGCTGGATCATCTAATTGCGGTGATGAAACGCCTAAATCCAGCAGTACTCCATCAATCTTGCCAACTAATCCCTCTTCTTCAATAAATGTTTGCAACTGAGAAAAAGAACCATATTTAATTGAAAATCGGGCATCAGTAATCATTTGTTGTGCCACTGCCACAGCTTGCGGATCACGATCTATTGCTATCAGGCGCCCTTCTTTCCCTAATCGAGAGAGAATTAATTGCGAGTGCCCTCCTCGGCCAAAAGTACCGTCGATATAAATTCCATTTGTTCTGATATTCAATCCATTGACTGCTTCATCAAGAAGCACGCTGATATGGTTAAATTGACAGTCTGTCATATTAAAGAGATAGATCCTGTAGCCGGGTTGATAATGGTTCATTTGTGCTCCACTCAGCTTCAATATCTGCCTGCACCTGCTGATACCAAGTCTGCTCATCCCATAACTCAAATTTATTAATTTGACCAACAAGCATACCCGCTTTCTTAAGCCCTGCATGTTGCCGCAAGGTATTAGCAAGCAACAGACGACCTACACTATCCATCTGACATTCACTGGCATGTCCAAGTAATAAACGCTGAACACGACGTTCAGCCGGATTCATAGCAGAAAGTTGTGATAGTTTTTTTTCGATAATTTCCCATTCAGGTAATGTATAAAGTAATAGGCATGGCTGATGAAGGTCGATAGTAAAAACCATCTGCCCTTCTGACTCCTCGTTCAGCATACCGCGATAACGTGTAGGTACAGTTAATCGCCCTTTGCTGTCGAGATTGACGAGTGTTGCACCACGAAACATACTCTATTCAACCCTTATATTACAAAAATCACCACATTACACCACAATTTCCCACCTACTATAGAGTTTACGAAGGGTATGAAAATCTTGTCAAGCAAGAGCCACAGCACTTTAGTTTTATTTACAGAATAATGTTGGAAGATGATTGAGTGGGTTTTCTGACGAATAAAAAATCAAAAACTATTAACATTATGATAAAATTGAACAAATTGATTTTTATACTTATAGTCACTGACTAAACTTATTTAGTTCGCATAATATGAAATAAAAATCAAAATATACAACCAATACTTCATTTTAAATCAACTTTTAGATAACACTTTGGCCATATAAATAACAATAAATCAAACTTCCCTAAAATTATTTGTAGCAAAATTTTAAAATTTATATTACTTATCAGTATATTACATACACTTATAAATATACAGTGATTTTTTATATCGCTAATCGTATAATGTCTATACTTTGAATAGAAAAATATTCTAATCAGTCCATGACTATTTTATGTGTAAAATTTAATATTCGAAACAATTTTATTAAGAATTATCTGAAATGTTACCATTTGTTGTTATTAGCTTATTAATTTATACAAAATATTCCATTTTAACAGAGTATTTTTTTAAATTTAACTCAATGTTTTTAACTTAAGTTAAATTTTTCGACTTAAGCTACCTCTGCGACATAAGTCACGCTGAATGCGTGTAATACCAGCATCGGGCTTTTCATTCTCACTTAAACTGGCTAACACCAGTTCTATAACTTTATCTACGATAACTTGATGACGTTGAACAACTGACAATACCGGGCAGGAAAAAAAATCTAACAATTCATTATCACCAAAAGTTGCAATAACAATATCATTGGCTAATTGTCCATTACGCTTTAACATCACATCCATTACCCCCTGTAAAAGAGAAAATGACGTGGTAAAAAACGCTTGCGGCATGTCATTATGATTTAGCCACTGGGCGAAGGTTTCTTCAGCAACGTGACGTTCATAACTACTAGAATATAAATAAGTAACTGCATCTGAATCATTATGCCAAGATTCTCTAAATCCTTGTTCACGTAATAAGCTTACAGAAAGCTCAGGCAACGCACCTAAGTAGAGAACTTTTTCAACCGGAAATTTACGTAATTCAGTTGCTAACATTTCAGCATCTTGTAAATCATCACCAACGACACTAATAAAATGTTCCTGCTCTAATGCTCGATCTAAAGCAATTATGGGTAATGAGCGGTTTGCCCAGCGCTGGTAGAAAGGATGTTCTGGTGCTAAAGCGGTAGAAACAATGATTGCATCCACCTGACGTTTTAATAAATGCTCAATACACCGAATTTCGTTATCCGGTTGATCCTCAGAGCAAGCAATAAGTAACTGATAACCACATTGACGTGATTTACGTTCAAGATAATTTGCAATACGGGTATAACTGATATTTTCTAAATCAGGGATCACCAACCCAATTGAATGTGTACGACCAGCTCGAAGCCCTACAGCAACAGCATTTGGGTAATAGTTATGTTCCCTAACAACCGACATCACTCTTTCTACTGTCTTATCACTAACTCGATATTGTTTTGCTTTACCATTGATCACATAACTGGCGGTTGTACGAGAAACACCAGCCAAGCGGGCAATTTCATCTAATTTCACGTTGATAACCCCTTTCACAAACAGGAGAAACCCCAAAAATTTGGGACAATAAATGTTGGCATATTTTAACTTGCTGAAGGGAGATTTTCACCGTAAAATTTGCTATTTTACATAAAAAAAAATAGTATCACAATCTAGTCTTGATACATGGATTCAATTTCACGTTGATAGCGCTCAGAGATGATGTTGCGCCTTAATTTTAAGGTAGGCGTTAACCTTCCATTTTCCATGGAAAAGTCAATAGGTAATAAGAGTAAAACGTTTCACTTGATGAAAATTAGCGAAATTCTTTGCATTTCTTTCAGACGTGAATCAAAAAGATCAACAATACGGCTATTGTGTAATAGTTCTAATCGACAGTGATATTGTAAATTAATTGAACGGGCATACTCTTCAAGTGAATCAAAACAAGGTACGATCAAAGCAGAAACAAATTTACGCGCATCAACTATTACTAAAATATGTTCAATAAAACGATCTGAACTAATGTGTCTTCAATCAGCTGAAGAGCAATATATTTACCATTAGAGGTTTTCATTAAATCTTTTAACCGTTCGGTAATAAACAAGTTTCCGGCACTATCAAGCCTACCTGCATCTCCAGTTTTAAACCAACCATCTTGGGTGAAAGCTTGTGCTGCTTCCTCCGGCTTATTAAAATAACCTCTCACACGATAGGCCCTTTCGTCTGAGATCTCACTTTCCTGGCTAATACGCACTTGTATATCAGATAACGGTGTACCTATAGAGCCTAAGCTATAGTTATTCTCTTGCCAACAGGAAATTGTCGCACAGGTTTCTATCATACCATAACCATATTTGATATTAATCCCTGCGGCCAAAAAGAAACGAATAATTTCATCATCAAGATGGGCGCCAGCGGCTGGTAAAAACACACCCGACCACCTAAAATCTTTTTCAATTTGGTTAATACTAATTTATCTGAGATACGATAAAAAAAGCGATGTAGCCAATTGCTTTTTTTCCTTGTTGAACTATGTTACTTGACGTTTACCTTACACTAGTGCCCAATGGAAAAGTTGTCTGCATAGCCAAGCTGCTTGAGAAACTTTCTGCTGTATTGCACTATAAACTTTCTCATAAAAACGAGGAACCGCGCACATCACAGTCGGTTTTACCACAACCATTGCCTCTCTTACATCTGTTAGATAGACATTTTTAGCGCCAATGTGCATAACATAGAAACTCCATGCCCGTTCAAAAACATGAGAAAGGGGTAAAAAAACAAAGTGAAAATATCTGACTCAGTTAAGGTTAAACGTTCATCATGTAAATAAAGCTGAGCCGCCATATTGGCATAGTCAAGCATGATACCTTTAGGCTCACCGGTTGTGCCCGAAGTATAAATCAATGTAAATAAATCACTTAATTGATGTTGTGCAATCCGTTGTTTCAATTCAGCCAACAATAGGGTTGAAGGTTTCTGCATTAATTCAGATAAACGGTAGGTTTTATCGCAATTAGCAATATCAATCTGTTCATTAAAAACAATAATAGCCGTTAGCTTAGGACAAAGTTTAAATAGAGACTTAGCAACATCATATTGAGCTTGATCACCGACAAATAAGATCCGAATATTGGCTTCATTTAAGATATAAGCGGTTTGAGTTAAACCACTAGTTGCATAGAGGGGTACCGTCACCACCCTGATTTGTAAAATGGCGATATCAATTAAAGACTAATTCATACTATTATCAGCGAAAATAGCCACATTTTCTTGTATATCTACACCGAATTCAAGAAATGCTAAAGAAACGGATTCTGTTTTTTGCCCAATTTCATGCCAAGTTAACTGACTTTGTTTATGACTGACCATTGTCTAAAAGCAACGCTTTTAGCTAAAGTTGGCGAATTAATCTTTTTTTGAAACTGGTTAACTAAATGATAAGAATGCAAATTCTCAATAGTCAAAATATCTTCCCTTAGTAAAACTTTTATTTACAAAATAAAATTATTCAATTATAACGATTATAGCTGCTAAAGTTATAAAAAAATAAGTCCAGCCTACAATTGTTAGCCAATAGCAGCATTATACATAATTGCTGGATAAAAAAAGAGGATTTACTGAAATTAAAAAACACGATCACGCCAAATCCATACTAACGTAACAATGACTTAGCATAACAGTGCTTTTATAAAAAAATTTTTAGATATCAATTTGATAATTTTAATAGAAAAATTTACAAGCTACCTTTAAAGCAAACCTTATTATCTATCCCTACCAACTTATTTGTAGATTATACGATAAATTATTCGAGTTATTAATTACTAAGCTGACCTAATTATGTTTTCATCCACTTATGTCTTTTATCACGAGTTGTGGATTCATGCCAGATCAAATAACATGGTCGCGCCGTTTTTTCCCAAGGTAATTCAACCGATTTTAAATTTAACTGTTTTGAACAATACTCAACAAGCCATTTTGGCGCAATAGCGACAAAATGAGTTTGAGAAACAATATCTAATACGCTATTTAAATTTGTTCCTTGGTAAATACATAGAATGAAAAAGATCACTATTATCCATGGAGACAACAGCATGTTTTTCACACTCTAATATCATCGGAAATTGTATTTTTAATATTGGGATGATTATTAGACACAGCTAAAACTAATTCACCATTAAATAATAGATGGTGATGATATTCAGGTTTATCAAACTCGTTATAGCTAATAACAAATTCCGTTTCCTGATATTTTAATTGATGGGCAATATTATCATCAAAATAAGATTGGATAATTATATCAATATTTGGTGCATGCTCTTTAACTCAAGCAACAATACTCGCTGTTAAACGAATATCTAGCGGGCTACATATTGATAATTTAAATACTCGTTCACTCTGTTCTGACTTAAATCCGGCACTAGGTAATTCATTGTGAACTAGTTGTAATGCATGTCTAACCGGGTCAAATAGTTGCTTAGCACGTGAAGTTGGCTGAATACCTCGACCATAACGAACAAAAAGCTCATCATTGAACATCACTTTCAGATATGATACAGCATTACTGACTGTAGGCTGTGACATACCTAAAATCTGTGCTGTCCGTGTCACATTCTGCATCTGCATAACTACATCAAAAACCGTTAATAAATTTAAATCAACATTTCGCAAATGAATATCACTTGGTTCTTTTTTTGTTGCTGAAATTCTGTTGTAGTCAGTCATTATTTTACTCCACTTGATATATATGTATCTTTAATGAATTAGAATAAAAGATTAACCTAATTAATTATTAACTTAGGTATGTTGCTTTATTATTAAATTCATTAAAATAAATTAAGCGAACCATTTAATTCTTTAAATGATTTTAGCTTCCATGCCTTAACATTAACTGATCAGTTTTAAAAATCATTTCTACCAAAGCCCTTATTATAGAATTATTATCCTTAAACATTCACATCATCAATAAATAATAAAATCAAATATCCATCTATTATTCCTTCAATTAGATAATAAAACAAAGCATGGTAGAATTCATAATAAAATTATTCAATTCTTATTATTCATAGCAAATTATCAGATTCATCACAGAATAAATTATTGCTTATTCAATATTTCCTTTACTCATTTTTATAACAAACACTTCCTCATATATTTTTATTAAACTAATTTTATACTTCACAATTAAGAAAGTATTGTTAAAATCAATAAAAGGCTGATCAATTAATTTTTAGCGGAATCTTATCAGTTTTTTGAATCAAAAAAACAGACAAAAACATGATTAAAAATATAAAAATTAGTCATAGACATTAGTAAAGACATTTACTAGATTAACAAAATTAATTTTTATTTATTTAATGTTGACATAATGATAAAAATAAGATAGTAATAAAAAATATAAATTACTAGTGTATTTTTCTACTCATATACTAATCCTACTACATTCTCGCATTTTCTGTGCGTGGTGCGCTTATGGGTGAACGAAATTATTAATATCACTACTCAATAAATAGTACTTTCGATAAATTTTATGTCCGGGAAACCGATAACAACTAAGAATACAATACAGAAATAACAGTATGAGCAATAATATCATTATCTTCAATACGACATTACGAGATGGTGAGCAAGCTTTACAAGCAAGTTTAAGCATTAAAGAAAAATTGCAAATTGCTCATGCATTGGACGTTTAGGGGTTGATATTATTGAGACCGGCTTTCCTGTCTCTCCACCCGGAGATTTTAAATCTGTTTCAAACCATCACGAAAGAAATTAAAAATAGCCGTATTTGTGGTTTGGCACGTTGTGTTGATAAGACATTGATATCGCCGCTGAAGCACTTAAAGCTGCCAATAATTCCCGATTACATATATTCTTAGCAACCTTATCATTGTATATCAAACATAAATTAAAGCGATCGTTTGATGATATTTTAGCTCTCGCTAGCCACTCAATTAAACATGCCAAACGCTAAACTGATGACATAAAATTTTCCTGCGAAGATGCCGGACAAACATCGATAAAGCTATTATCTCCGTCCACTGTCATGATGATTTAGGCATGTCGGTAGCTAGTTCTATTACTACAATTCAGGCCGGTGCTCGACAAGTAGAAGGAACGATTAATGGTTTAGGAGAACACACTGGCAACTGTGCCTTAGAAGAAATTATTATGGCAATTAAAGTGCACCAAAAAATGTTAGCCGCCACCACAAATATTAATCATCAAGAAATTTATCGTACCAGCTAATTATTCAGCAAGTTATGTAATGCCTCTTCCTGCCAATAAAATGTTTGCCACCATGGATCACAATGTCTCAACCCAAACTAAAGAGATCCATGCTAGTGAAGACATGGCGCGCATTCAAATGCAAACATTGATAAAAAATTGTCAACAATTTGCTATTACTCTCTATGACTTAGTGTATCCTTTCCAAGGCATTATTCATGTTATGGGACCAGAGCAAGGTATAACGTTACCCGGTATGACCATCGTATGTGGTGATTCCCATACCGCAACCCATGGTACATTTGCGCTTTAGCTTTTGGTATTGGCACCTCGGAAGTCGAACATGTGCTGGCCACCCAAACATTAAAACAAACTCGCGCTAAGACCATGAAAACCGAAGTTATTGGTAAGCCCGATAATGGTATTACCACAAAAGATATAGTACTCGCGATGATTGGTAAAATCGGTAGTGCCGGTGGTACAGATTATGTTATTGAATTTTGCGGCGATGTGATTGAAAACTTAACCATGGAAGGCCGGATGACTACCTGTAATATGTCTATTGAAATGGGGGCTAAAGCAGGCATTATTGCCCCTGATGAAACTACATTTAATTATATAAAGGCCGACAATTTTCCCCAACGGGAGAACGGTGGCAACAAGCAGTTAATTATTGGAAAACACTAAAGTCTGATCCTGATGCCCATTATGATGCTATCAAAACTATCTATGCGGTTGTACTTGGGGAACTAACCCAGGGCAAGTGATTACAATCGATCGCACCATACCGTCACCGGATTCATTGCTCGATCCCATTGAATGTGCCTCCGCTGCGAAGGCATTAAATTATATGGGGGTTACAAGCTGAGACTAAATAAAATTGATAAGTGTTTATCGGTTCTTGTACGAATTCACGTATCGAAGATTTACTTTTTGCTGCTATCGCGAAAGGAAAGGTAACAAAGTTACCGTTCATGTCCAAGCTATCGTTGTTCCTAATTCAGAACCAGTAAAAGCCCAAGCTGAACAAGAAGGTTTAGACCAAATATTATTGATGCTGGTTTTGAATGCGTTTACCGGGTTGCTCAATGTGCCTCGCAATGAATAATGATCACCTCGCTGCTGGTAAACACTGTGTCTCGATTAGTAACCGTAATTTTGAAGGGCGACAAGGTCGTGGTGGTCGAACCCACTTAGTGAGCCCCGCTATGGCAGCGGTGGCGGCTATCTACAGCCATTTTGTCGATGTGCGTAAGATCAATAATAACCAAACAAAATAGGAATTGGTGAATGAAAAAATTTATTAAACATACCGGCTTAGTGGTTGCTTTAGATGTCGCCAATATTTATCCTGATAGGATAATTCCAAAACAATTTTTACAAAAAGTCACACGAGTAGGATTTGGTCAACACTTTTTTAACGATTGGTGTTTCCTGGATGATAACGGTCAGCAACCTGATCCTAATTTTGTACTTAATAAACCGTGTTGCCAAGGTGCAACTATTTTATTAGCCCGTGAAAATTTCGGTTGTGGATCATCACGTGAGCACGCGCCATCGGCCCTAACTGATTATGGTTTTAACGCCATTATTGCCCCAATTTTTGCCGATATTTTCTATAATAATGTCTTAAACAACCAATTATTACCGATTAAATTAGATGAAATTGAAATTAATCAGCTACTTAACTATGTTGAGCAGCATGAGGGTTGTCAATTCACCATTGATTTAACGACACAAACCGTTATTACTGCCGATAAAACATTTTTTTGTCATTGATGATTTTCATCGTTATTGCTTGATGAATGGCTTAGATAGCATTGGCTTGACTTTGCAATATGATGAGTCAATTACCCGCTATGAACAACAGCAACTGTCGTTTTTTGCGTTAATCGCTTAAAAAACAGGCACTGGGTCTGTATGCTAACAGTGTCTGGTTATTTTCTTTTATTTCAAATAATTATAAGTTTTAAAACTTGATGACATTCAATTTAATTGGATGAACAAATCTTATATTTCCTTTTTATTTGCCAAATAATGATTTAATTTTTCTTCTAATCATGAAAAATTATCCACACACACCATCATATTTATTACTTTATTCACCTTTTCTGTGGATATCCATGTGAAAAAAGCAAGAGTAAACAGGGTATAATTTGATAGCCTTTTCAACCGATAGACTTTCGAAAAAAAAATTAATAATTCTTTTTCATATAGATAAATATATTTTTATCGATTAAAAATAAATTAAATTAGGCCAAATAATTGGCTTCTAAAACAGGATGAACAAAGATCCAGCAATAGCCACTTTATCCACAGGATACGCTGTTTTGTTAAACAAGATGGTGGGTCTTTTTAATAAAAACCAGCTTGTCAAGACTGTAAATTAAACCAGTAAAGGCCTTTCATTAGAGTTATCCAGTAAACTTGTGGATAACTATAGCTAAGATCCTGTTTATTACCCCATCGATTAAACTCATAACAGAAAAAAAAATTTGCCGACCTTAAATAAAATGATTTGATTATCAATGAATTGTTTTTATTTATTCAATCTATGTTAAAATTTGTACTATGTGTACAAATTTAGTTGTCCATTTTTTATACAGGCATAAATTATGCGATTTTCTCACCTGCCTCCAAGTGATGAACAAAGTTTACTCAATAAAGCAAATAAATTAGCAGGCTATACCATGGCAGAACTGGCTTATCATGCCGGTATCGCTATCCCCCAAGATCTCAAACGCGATAAAGGCTGGGTTGGTCAGTTATTAGAATATTGTTTAGGGGCGAATGCCGGTAGTAAAGCAGAACAAGATTTTGCTCATCTTGGGATTGAGCTTAAAACCATCCCCATTAATCGCTATGGTGAACCATTAGAAACTACTTTCGTTTGTGTGGCACCTTTAACCGGCAATAGCGGAGTAACCTGGAGTTCTAGTCATGTACGTCATAAGTTGTCACGGGTTCTATGGATACCGATTGAAGGCGAACGCCAAATCCCATTAGCAAAGCGCAGAGTCGCCTCACCACTACTCTGGAGTCCAAATCCAATTGAAGAACAGTTACTTAAAAGAGATTGGGAGGAATTAATGGATATGATTGTTTTAGGCCAAGTTGAAAGCATCACCGCCCGCCATGGCCAGGCACTACAAATTCGTCCTAAGGCCGCTAACAATAAGGCACTGACAGAAGGAATAGGTAAACATGGACAACCAATAATGACCCTTCCACGTGGATTTTATCTTAAGAAAAATTTTACCGGTCCGATATTGGCACGTCATTTTGATTTACCTTCATCAAATTAATATAATTTAATAAATTATAAAATAAATCTCACAATATCTATTTATTCATCTACCTGTGCAAGGTTAAAAAGCATTAGCTTAACTGGTGCTAAAAATTTACACCTTAAACCTTCTATCCAATTACAAGCCTACATCGACCATCGACGCTGCATAAAAACTAACTGTTGCTGAGCCTCTTCGTAAGAAGAGCAGCGAATATTTTGCAATCCTTGCCAACGTTCATTGATCGGTACATTATAACCTTCATTTTTAGCTACTTGGATAAATTCAACAAATGCATCAGCAGTATCCAACACCGTTATTTTGCCATATTATCCGAGCACTTTAGGCAAAAACATAGTCACAGGAAAATTGTCTTTCAATTCCGATAATTCATTATTCACATCTGAACCATGATGAATAAGTTTATGCTGTTCATCACGATCCAAAGCAGAATGAATATCAGCAGCTAATTTCAGCCAACGATGATTTGCTGTTCCTAGTTTGGCATCATTACGTTCACTCGGTATAACGTTATCAAGCGTGCCATAATCCCTGATATGAGGAGCAACAAATAATAAATCATAATCGGGCGCCAGAGGTTCATGGGTTTCTACTTGACTTAACACATAAAAAGGTTTCCCAGCTATTTCTATTCGATAACTGCCGTTACGCTGATAAATAGCTTCAAATTGATGCTGCTGCCCCGTTGGTAAACAACGCGCAACAAAATAATTTTATCACCTTTTGGGCGAGATAACTCAAGACAAGCTAACTCGATCAATTCGTTGATTCTATCGCGGGTTATAGTCAAAGGCACACTAACTGCGTCATCATTTTCTATATTGTTGCTGATCAAGGAATGATACTTTTCCACCCGCTCTGGCTGCCCGACGAGCTTACTAAAATTTTGATCGATACAAATAAATCCGGCTTGTGGGCCCCAATAAGCGGTCTTCCCTTTAATACTAATTGGTTTAGTTAGGTAACCTTCTTTTATTAAAGAGGTGGCAAGTGGACTAATGGGCCGAATACCATAAATGAGATTTTTTGAATGGCATAGTTAGAAAGAGTTTTTAAATGTGTTGCTGGAATACCACTTATTAGGCTCTGACTTTCCTGACAATTAGCGGAATCAGCAGAGTTTTCTGCCATTTGTCTATGATAGGCAGAATTCAAGATTAAGTTATTAGATATACGATACATTTATGCTTTATTTCTACCATTAAAAGAGTGAGTTCTGGCTATATTTTCCCCCATAAAATAGGCAAGATATCACTCTTTTAATTAGAGAAAAATAAATTCAGATTGATTACATGACTTAACTAATACTAGTTCAATTTGATAGGTAACTAGTTGACTTAAATACAAATAAAAATGTGCCATAAGTGGCACATTTTTATTACGAAATAGTGTTGCTCATTCAACGTTTTTTTCCCGCCTGAAGATAAAGCATATCCAATGCAATGGTAGCGGCAGCTAATGCAGTGATTTGTGATTGATCATAAGCAGGAGCAACTTCCACAATATCCATACCAACAATATTCAATGGCTGCAGTCCTCGCAAAAGCTTTAACGCACGATCACTGGTCAATCCACCGACAACAGGTGTTCCCGTCCCCGGCGCAAAAGCAGGATCTAAGCAATCAATATCAAAAGTTAAGTAAACCGGCAATTCACCTACTGTTGCCTTTATCTGGGCAATAATATCTTCTATCCGTGCGTCATTTACATACGCCGCATCCAAAACTGTAAAGCCATTGTCTTTATCATATACTGTCCGAATACCAATTTGAATGGAATGAGCGGCATCTATCAGCCCTTCGTTAGGAGCATGATAAAAAATGGTACCATGATCAAATTGATTACCATGACTGTCAGCATCAGTATGAGCATCAAAATGAACCAAAGCCATTTTACCAAAATGCTTAGTATGTGCGCGTAACAGCGGTAAAGTCACAAAATGATCGCCACCAAAAGTTAAACACCTTTTACCAGATGCAAGTAACCTTTCTATATGGGCTTGCAACTTATCACTCATATCCTGTGCTTCACCGAAAGCAAATACCAAATCACCGCAATCAACTACCTTTAAATGATCGTTAAGATCAAATGGCCACGGCCAACGTTTACCTTCCCAAGCCAGATTTGCTGATACCTGCCGTATGGCAGCAGGGCCATGTCGGCAGCCAGCGCGACCTGATGTCGCCATATCAAAAGGAACACCGGTGATCACCCATTCTGCATTACTATCATAAGGGGTAAAATGAAGTGGAAAACGCATGAAACCAAAGGCATTAGAGACCAAAGAGTTATCTTCCTGATTATTTAATGTATTATTAATCATATAGTTTATCTCAAATTGTTTATCAGTGAATAACTTTCACTATCAAGACTGTAGCGCTTTTCCATCTGATTATTCCATTGATTCGTGAATAATCTTAGCCAACTTATATTGACTCACCTTCTAAATAGGTATAGCCATATAATCCTATCTCAAATTCAGCCAAAAACTGCTCCTTTAAACCTTTCGTCAAATCTTTACTATTGACTTGATCACGAAAAAGCGTCAGTAGCATTTTTGGATCAAGCTTGACGTAATGAAGCATATTCGCCACCGAATCACCCTCCTCACTTTGTAGATACCTAACTTCACCGGAATTTTCAATATAGACATCAATCGCCGCTGTATCACCAAACAGATTATGCATATTACCTAGTATTTCTTGATAAGCACCAACCATAAAAAAACCTATCATCGGCGGTTCGTCTGGATCATAATTAGGTATTGGCATGGTGGCAGCAATACCATCGCCATCGATATAATGATCGATAATGCCATCCGAATCACAGGTAATATCTAATAAAACCGCTCGACGCTCTAATGGCGCATTTAATCCTTGAATTGGTAAGACGGGAAAAAGTTGATTAATACCCCAGGCATCTGGCATAGATTGAAAAAGCGAAAAGTTAACATATAGCTTATCAGCCATTCGTTCCTGTAACTCATCGATAATAGGACGATGAGCCCGATTGCTGATATCTAAATCCTGTTGAATACGACGACAAATATTAAGATAGAGTTCTTCAGCCCAAGCCCGCTCTGTCAAATTTAACATGCCATGGGCATATTGAGTATGCACATCATGTAATGAAAGTTGGCTATCATGTAGCCATTCACGTAATGATCGACTATTGCCCTGTTGCATTTCATTCCAGGTTTCCCACAAAGAGATGAGTGATAATTCAGTATCCTTCGGTGGTGGAGTGATCTTAGTAAATTCATTACGTTCAACGCCAATAACATTGGAGACTAACACGGTATGATGTGCAGTTAAAGCTCGACCTGATTCAGTGATCACGGTTGGATGTGCCAGCCCATGCTCATCACAAGCCTCACCAATTGCCCATATAACATTATTGGCATATTCATTTAAACCATAGTTGACCGAACAATCCGACTGTGAACGTGTACCTTCATAATCAACACCCAGACCACCACCAACATCAAAACACTCGATCTTGACACCGAGTTTATGTAACTCAACATAGAAACGAGCCGACTCTCTAGCACCGGTGGCAATATCACGGATATTAGACATCTGCGAGCCTAAGTGAAAATGTAATAACTGCAAACTATCAAGACGCTCTACACTTCGTAGTGTATCAACCAACTGCAAAACCTGAACGGCTGCCAACCCAAATTTCGATTTTTCACCGCCACTAGCTTGCCATTTGCCCGAACCTTGTGATGCCAAACGAGCTCGTACTCCTAAACGAGGAATAACATCTAACCTCTTAGCTTCATCCAAAACAAGTGCAATTTCAGTCATTTTTTCAATCACTAAGTAGACTTTATGCCCGAGTTTCTCACCAATCAAAGCTAGACGAATATACTCGCGGTCTTTATAACCATTACAAACAATCACCGATTTGGTCATACCGGCATGAGCCAATACTGCCATTAATTCTGCTTTGGAGCCAGCCTCTAAACCTAAAGGTTCACCTGACCTTACTAAGGTTTCAATAACCCGACGCTGCTGATTCACTTTAATTGGGTAAACAAGAAAATAATCACCTTGATAGCCGTAATCGCTACGCGCACGTTCAAATGCCGCATTAATTGACCGTAATCGGTGTTGTAAAATCTGTGGAAAACAAAAAAGGGCCGGCAACCGTAAATGCTGCTGCTCTTGCTGGACTTGTTCAACTAAAACAGCTAAATCAATTTTCGCTTCCGGTTGCTCCGGATTTGGACACACACTAATATTACCTTGTTCATTAACTTGGTAATAGCCACTTCCCCAGTAGGCGATATTGTAGGTTTGTTGCATGTTACGAACGATATTATTATTCATAGTTATCTCCTGAAATGGAGTATGAGTTTCACTTCTTTCCCAACTTGTCACATATAACAATATAATATTCTTTGCAAAGCTTTAAATTTCAGGAAACAGCAATAACTCTATCTAATTAAAAAATAGTTAATGGCAACTCAATAATCATTTGTTTATTCAATAGCTGTGAAAACAACTTATAACTAAATGATTTTAGACCGTCTCGAGTACGACCTATAATTTCGACTAGAAGCCATCACATAAAGAAAGGAAATAGAAGCGGACACACAGACATTAAGCTGTGATGACTGGTAATTTGCTATTTGCTGATAATGGAACATTACCGATTCACCTCAAAACATGGTCATAACATTCAGCATCAGAACATAACCATTTTTAATTGAGAAGTAGCATCAAAATCGATTCTACCGCATAACGCCTGATGAGAAGAAAGGTCCATCAGTTATCGCTCTGTTTATACCTTTATTACAAACAAAATGCAAAATCAAATTGAATAAAACATCAACAAACTTACTATATTATTTAGCAAATTCGTTTTTTGCTAATCAACAAATATAAAAAACATCTGGCAACAACGCTAAATTAACATTAAAATGGACGTCTGGATGGTAATACATCTAATTGAGTTTTTCGAATTTTTAAGGTAATCAAACATCTATGACCACACATCTTTTTACTTCTGAATCGGTATCAGAAGGTCATCCTGATAAAATTGCTGACCAAATTTCAGATGCAGTTCTTGATGCAATTCTTGAGCAAGATCCAAAAGCACGCGTAGCCTGTGAAACATATGTAAAAACAGGTATGGTAATGGTGGGTGGCGAAATTACCACCAGCGCCTGGGTAGATATTGAAGAAATTACCCGGCGTACTATACTCGAAATTGGCTATACCAGTTCCGATATGGGTTTTGATGCTAATTCCTGTGCTGTAATAAGTGCAATAGGCAAACAATCGGCTGATATTCATCAAGGGATTGATCGCGCAAATCCTTTAGAACAAGGCGCCGGCGATCAAGGCATCATGTTTGGTTACGCTAATAATGAAACTGATGTTCTTATGCCAGCACCAATCACTTATGCCCATCGCTTAGTCGAACGACAAGCTGAAGTACGCAAAAATGGTACCTTGCCCTGGTTACGCCCAGATGCTAAAAGTCAAATCACTTTCCAGTATGAAAACAATAAAATAGTAGGTATTGATACCATTGTCTTATCTACTCAGCATGCTGAGGAAATTAGCCAAGAGATACTCTCAGAAGCCATAATGGACGAAATTATTAAGCCAGTATTACCTACAGAATGGCTACAAAAAAATACCAAATATTTTATCAATCCAACAGGCCGTTTTGTCATAGGTGGTCCAATGGGTGACTGTGGTTTAACTGGTCGTAAAATTATCGTCGATACTTACGGTGGAATGGCTCGTCATGGTGGTGGCGCTTTTTCTGGCAAAGATCCCTCTAAAGTTGATCGCTCTGCTGCCTACGCCGCGCGCTACGTGGCCAAAAATATTGTTGCCGCCGGGCTTGCTGATCGCTGTGAAATTCAAATTTCTTACGCTATTGGTATCGCTGAACCAACATCCATCATGATCGAAACTTTCGGTACAGAAAAAATAGCCAACGAAACCCTTGTGAGTTTGGTGCATGAAATTTTTGATCTACGCCCCTATGGTTTAGTCAAAATGCTCGATTTATTACAGCCTATTTACCGCCAAACTGCAGCATATGGACATTTTGGCCGTTTTCAATTCCCATGGGAAAAAATAGATAAAGTTGCTGAACTTCGCTCAGCCGCTGGTTTTAATTAATAAATAATCGATTTTATATCATCAAGACAAAAAAAGGGGCATTTAAATTAATATCCCCTTTTCTATTGCCGATCTATTTAAGAACAATCATTAATTATAGAACTTTATTAAAAAATTATTTAAATATTACCATAATAAATTAATTTCTCCCGTTCAAATCTCGCTATTTACCAATTTAACTATGCTAATAAATATGAAATCACATCGAGTACTGATCGCCTTACAACAGCTTATCATGCGAGTCTTACGCAACAAATTTATTACAGCCAGTAATAAGTTAGCAAAAACGTTTAACGAACCGTTGATTAATTATCTGCAGAAAGGAACTATAGCTGGTAGTGCTCATCTACAAGCGTGGGAAATTCGTCTTAATCCCGTTTTGCTGATTGAAAATAGTGAGATTTTCATCAACCAAGTTATTCCCCATGAATTAGCTCATTTACTGGTTTATCACTGTCTTAGCAAAACAGCTCCCCATGGCAAAGAATGGAAATGGATGATTACAACAATCCTTGAAGTTCCACCACAGAGAACACATCAGTTCGCATTAACTTTCTGTGCGTGATCAGATCTTTTATTATCGCTGCAATCGTGCTTTATCGCATCAATTAACCATACGCAGACATAATAAAATCTTACACGGAAAAGGAGAGTATATTTGCAAAAAATGTGGTCAATATCTTGTTTGGCAAAATCAATAGGAGAGCAACTCACTCTCCCCTATTGTTCAAGCTAAATCAGTCATAATCATTTTAGCAATTTCAAAGTAAATAATTAATCCTGTGCCATCAATGAAAGTTGCAATAAAGGAAGCATAAACAATCGCAGGATCAATTTTAAAACGTTTGAGTACCATTGGATAAGAAGAAACTATTGCACTCCACACAGTAATTGCCATCATTGTTAAACCGACAACTAGGGTTAGTTGATAGCAAACATTAAGGACTCAGGCACGAAATATGCCAACACAACCTATCGTTAATGCAATTAAAAAAGAAGTAAATATCTCTTTTTTAAGCACAGCACCTAAATTACATAAACTGACTTCCCCTAGTGCCATTGCTCTGACTAAAGTGGAAGTTATCTGAGAACCACTATTACCACCAGTACCAGTCAGTAAAGGAATGAAGAAAGCCAAAGAAATAGCTGACTCCAATTGATCTGAGAAGGCCTTCAACACTGTACCAGTATAAGCTTCAGCCACAAATAACATTAACAACCAAACGACTCGTTTACGCCATAAGATTATTGAACTGGTTGACATATAAGGCACTTCTAAAGGTAAAGTTGCACCTTGCAGCGGTGCATCTTGGGTATTCTCATCCTTAATTAACTCAGCGATATCTTGAGCATGCAATACTCCTTATTAGTTTACCAAACTCCACAACAGGAATAGAATCCACATCACAATGGTTGAGTAGGGAAAAGACCTCTTCCCGTGATTGCTCTGGTGAAACAGAAAAAAAATTACATCACATAATATTTGAAACAAATAATTCATCTGATGAAGTTAATAATGTTTTCATCAATAACAGGCCATGCAGGTATTTATCTTCATCAATCACATAAAGATAAGTCGGGAGCTTATCGCTAGTAATTATATTAGCCAGATTATTTTTAATAGCAGCAACTGAATCATTCATCGAGACAGCGATAAGCGATATATGATTGACTCACATAGGCACTAACTTTTACTTCATCAAATTTATTTTGCTGTTGCTGATTAAGATTTTCTGTAGCACTATTGGCCAGACACCCTACCATAGGCGCCGTTTTTTGTAGGGATGTTAACTTCATTTTCGAAACTCTATCACTGTTTTATAAACTGCAAACAGTTCTCAAATAGGGCAAAACCAGATGCGAGAATACTAAGCTATCTCAATGTCTCAGCTTTAGCACTATACAACGTATCCTGAAAGCAGCAGGAAGTTACATGGGGATACACCTTGAATCGATATATCCTGTCCTGATCTTGGGCGTCTCTCGACGTCGTCAGATCAGTAACCTGTGTTTGTATAGGAGCTTCGCCTAACGAGATACTGTACCGTGTTAATATTAAAAAAATAATATTAACACGAGCAGATTATAATGAAGCTAAATACCTTTTCCAGTATAGTGTTACTTATGGTTTAATTTCTGTTTAAGTTGATAAATAGTAGAATCAAGCAGCTAAGTTAATTAAATAATATTTAAAATATCATCAGTTATTTAATCCTAAAGCCCTATTTTCGTCAAATGCCAGACGATTTATTTTTCTTTGGCTTCATTAATAACCTGTTCTGCCGTTTTACCATGTAACGTTCGGCAAATCCGTTTTTCCAAAGCTTTAGTGGCAGCTATTTCACCAACCTGGCAATATTCATCAAAATTAATACTATTAAACATAGTAATATCAATAGCTTCATCAAATTGTTGCTGTTTTTCAAAAGAAAGAGAATCTCGCACTTCAGCAATAGAAGAACGTAATAATTGCTTATTTTCTCCATTAAGTGTTAATTGTTGATCACAACCTAATAACAAAAAACTGATGAAGAAAATTAATAGACTAAATCTCATATATAACTCCCTTCTTTCTCTTGTAATTATCAGCATAGCAAAATTAAAACTAATAAACTTAAATTAATGGAAATTTAAATAGAATAATTGTAAAAAAAATTTTCATACGGTGAGTAAAAATTAATAGAAATACTTGTTTATTTATCAATTATTAATGGATTAAAATAAAAAATTAATAACAATTAAGTTACCTTATTCATCAATTAGTCATAAATTAAAATAATTTAATTAATATGTTGTTTCTATGCTGACATAATTGAAAGAGCCAATACTGGCTCTTTCAATATTACTTTTATGTTATGATAGTTTAACCCCTTCAAGAGAAATAATAAGTTCAGCTTTTTGCGATTTAGGTCCAAAATCTGTTTTAAATTAAAATATTTCAATTTAATTTTTCCAGTTGCCTCGAAACCAACACGATAGCCGCCCCATGGGTCATCACCTTTGCCGATTAATTTCGCGTTAAATACCAGCGGTTTTGTTACACCATTTAATGTCAGTTGCCCATCGATACGATATACACCTTTAACTTGACTAACCTTAGTTTAAGTAAAAGTTGCATCTGGATATTTACTTACATTAAAAAAATCTACACTACGCAAATGTTTATCACCGTTCAGCATGATTAGTATCAATACTTGCAGTTTTGATAACCACTTTGACCTGATCATTTTAAAGCATGTTGACCTTGATGATCAATTTTATAATTAGCTGCTATTGCTAAATTAACAGCTGCTATTGCTAAATTAACGCTCGACAATAAAATTGCGAGTACCATTGTTAAAAAAAATTTTTCACCATAACTTAACTATCTCCAATAAATTATTTCTTTAAATGAATTCCAAGCATGTGTTTCAAGGTAACATCACGATCAATAAAATGATATTTTAGGGCGGCCAGCACATGAAAAATAACAAGTATCAAAGCTAAATAAAGATGTACAACACCCGTACTATCAACCTGAATTCCCTGAGCTGACCATATTGCCGGGATCTCAAAGTAACCAAATATTGAAATAGGCTGACCATCAGCAGTTGAAATTAAATAACCACTAAGTAATATGCCGAATAAAAGCAAATAAGGAAAACTTGGACGAGAGTAGAACTGATTTTTACTAAACGGTTATAACTATCTAATAGTTTAAGAGGCGGTGAAATGAACCGCCATAAAACACGAAATATCATCACCAGGAACAAAATGAAAACAATACTTTTATGAATTTCTGGCGCTTTGTGATACCAAACATCGTAATAATTTAAAGATACCCTCCAAAATCCCAAAGCAAACATTCCTACACAGTTAACGCTACCAACCAGTGAACTAAAATGATATATGACCAAACTGGGTGAAAGTATTCCTCCAAAGCGTATCAATATTCCTTTCGTTAAAGATTAAGAATAATAGTAATTTTGCGGCAATATTAATAATAAATGAATTTTTAAGTTATTAATTACCAAACTTGAAGAAATAATTTGTTAAAGATAATCAAAAAATCATTAAGTTACACGATAAAATAGTTTCAAAATTACCATCAGAACCAAAAAACAACATTTGCAAGAGACACACATTTACAATATATTTTATTTTATGTTTAATAAAAATCCATTTGTCAACTATTAATCTTATTATAACAGAGTAAAATTTCACAAATAACCAATTATTTAAGCATACTAACTGCATAGCAACAGTAGGGAATAACAGCATCAATATGACTATTGACCAGTTAACAAACCATTAAATTATAGTTAAAGAAAATGGACAAATAATTTTTAGAAATTAAAATAGGCTCAAGCATTATCTTACGTAAGTTACTAAGACAATCTTAATAACGACAAAAAAATAAGCTAGTTGGTTTAGAAAATTGTACCCTCTATTTAATAGAGAGGATACAAAGAAACGAAGGGTAAATAATAGACATACAAAAAAAATTATTTATTTTTTCTATGATAGCACTTGCTCTTACGTAATTTTTTCCTCCAGCAGAAGTGATTTTCACAATAGAGGAATTTTTCTCTTTTGCTTTATTCTCTAAATTTGCAATGGTCTCATTAAGACTAATTGCCGAAGCAGTAATAATTTCTTTAGCTAAAACACCAAATAAAATTACCGAAAGAAAAACCACCAATATGAGATTCTTAATTTTTATCATAAACTATCTCCTAAAATTAATAACTGAGACTAATTTAGAACAAAAAATAAATAAAATATATTTATAAAATACACAGTATGACATTTTTAAAAAATTTATTCATTTGATTAAATAGAATGTTTATAAATAAAAACAATCAAATAAATAATCTATAATTTTATCTAAAAGAGATATTAGAGATATAAAAAATAAAATCAATTTCAAATTATAACCAAAGTTTTATTATTGGTACTTTATAGCAAAATATTGTCCAACAAACAACATGCAAAATAGAAATATATTTTATTGTAATGCTATGAAAAAATAAAAAATATTAAACCACATATTTATTCTTTCGTCAATTTATACATAATAAAATTTATTTTAATCATACAGAACAATACATTTTTTAATTAAAAAACTAGATATAAATTCATTTATAAAACACAGAAATTACAGCAAACATATGCTGCATTGTAAATATAAATTTATTTAAAACAGCCAACTTACTAAAGCATTTAACTAGAATATTAACAAATTATTTTTATTGTTATTTTTTTGACAATTTATATCTTTTAGCTATAAATCTTGCGCATGATCATAAATATTTAGGTTCGATTGATTACGGCCGTAATTATGGGGTGCTATATCATATTAACGGCTGGATTGATGTTCTGCCTATGTTTTGGGATAACGGCATATCAATGGCTGATAGCTATATGAGTGGTAGAAATCGAAATCTATTTACCTATCGTAATAACGGATTCTTTGGATATATTGATGGATTAAACATTGCTTTACAATATCAAGGAAAAATGCTGATAATAATAAATCAGGTGTTAGTACCGCTGAAAAAAATAATGGTGACAGCTACGGTTTATCCGTTATTTATAATACTGATTTTGGACTAAGCTTTGGCAAAAGTTATAGTAATTCACATAATGTCAATAATGACATCAATACCTACTATGCTAATGGTAAACGAGCAGAAGCCTGGAGTATAGGGGCCAAATATAATGCCAATAACGTCTATCTTGCTTCGACTTATATTAAAACACGTAATATGACACCTTTTGGTTCAACTAATACTAACATAGCCCCCAAAACACAAATATTCGAAATTGTCGCTCAATACACTTTCGATTATGGTTTGAAACCATCATTAGCTTATATACAAGCTAAAGGGAAAGGTCTTGGAGAAGATGGTGATAATTATTTAAACAAATTCATCTCACTAGGCTCATTTTATTATTTTAATAAGAATTTTACGGCATTGCTCAATTACAAAATTAATTTATTAGATAAGAATAAATTTACTGAAAACTATGGTATTAGTACAGACAACGTTTTAGATTTAGTCTATTACTTCTAATTATGCTTTTTAGCTATGATTCCAGATAAAAATTATCTGGGATATTTCTATAATAAATATACTGCACTTAGTAGCAAAACCACTCTTTTAAACCAGTCAATATAGCATTTATAATATCCTGACAAATAAAATCAGTTCGATAATAAAGCATGAATCAATATTATTAAATTCTAGTGAGTTAACATCTAAAACTTTTAATCGTTGCACTAATAACTTTGATCTAGCGATATAGTCAGGAACATAGGCAATCCCAAGACCTTTCTTAGCAAAGGTCAAGCTTGATAAATAATCTGTTGTTAAAATAATTCCACTACAAGGAATTAAATCATAATGTTGATTTTCAATATTAAGCTGAAATGATGGCAGAATTAATGTTTAAGATGATAAATATTGTCCATTTATCAAAGACTCATTAACTAAATGATGCTTAGAATGTGCCACAAACATAATCTGAATATCACCAGCTACATTGGAGCTAACTCCAGAAGAAATATCCATTGTCTGTAAACTCAATACAAAATCAGCTTGATTATTTTGTAGTACTGAATTTACATCAAATAAATTAGTATGAATAATATTAATTTCAAAATATGGTAAAATATGTTTTATTATTAATAATAATATCAGCTATTGTTTCGCCAGAAATTAATTGATTAAAAGCCAGCTTAATAATTGAAGGTTGTTTTTTAGAAAAAATGTAAATTCTTATAATCGATAATACGAATATAACAATATTTTTACTCGAGGAAAAAATTTTTCCCACTTTCATTTATTTCCAATATTGAACCATTAGAGCGTTTATCAAATAATTCACAGCCAATGGTATCTTCTAAATCTGTGATCCATCGACTAATCGTCAGATTTAGATTTATTTAGACGAAGCCCAGCCTGTAACAAACTTCCTGATTCTGCAACCAGCATAAATGCAGATAACAATTTTATATCAAGATATGGTTTATATTTTTCCATATTAAACCCTATATTTATCTTATAATTCAAGATATAGATTCATTATATTGCATTAAATATAATAAAAAAATATAACTGATTTTTAGTTTATATTTATAGTAATTTAATTTTACATGATAAAATGAAAATAATAATTATTTTTATGTAAAAAAATTTATTCTTTTTATATACAAGAAATATATATTTAACATTAATAAAACTTAATGAATGAAGAAAGTTCATTTATTAATTGTCATTAACCTCAACATTAGTCACTAATATCAAAACCTTAAATGAAACTTTATGTAGTCATAAAAATAGAGGCCACAGATTAATCTGTGGCCCCATCACTAATTTAAATTATAACTAATTAATTTGTTTTACTAATATTCTTACTATGTGATTTTTTGCTCCAGATTTAACAAAAGAAGCTTTTTTCGCTTTTACTTTGCCTTTATCAGTCATTTATTTTGTTTTTTCTTGATACTACCCTATATTAGTTTGATTATTAATATTCATTGGAGTAGACGCAGCCATGCCATGCTACTCAATGAAATTAATCTAACGATAGCAGTGCACATTTTACAAATTTCGTCATTATTACCTTAAAATTAGTTATACATCAAAAATAAAATTTATATATATCAATAAGTTAAAAAATATAGCTCATTAAATATAC
>JBGDCZ010000004.1:0-84999 GCA_048493715.1 Arsenophonus endosymbiont of Dermacentor nuttalli
GCGGTAGTTCAGTTGGTCAGAATACCGGCCTGTCACGCCGGGGGTCGCGGGTTCGAGCCCCGTCCGCACCGCCACCTATTTAGGGGCGTAGTTCAATTGGTAGAGCACCGGTCTCCAAAACCGGGTGTTGGGAGTTCGAGCCTCTCCGCCCCTGCCATCTACTGGTTTATAGATAATGTTGTTAAATTTCAATCACCCAGCCTAATTGGTTGGGTGATTGTCTATGAGCCGCACAAATTTATATTTCTAACTTGATATTCTAATTTTTAGTTTTCAAAAACTGATGGATTTTTATGTCCTAACATTTTATGTGCGCTAGTTATTGGCTACCAGAAGGTAATGAACATGACTTGCACTTATTTTGAAAAAGTAAATATTTTTTGTTAATCATCGGTCATATAACTAAAAATTTTATTTTTACTATTCATAATTAGTTATTCTGAATGGGTATTTTTATTAATTTATCAATAAACGTTGCTTGCTGATTATTTTGCAACCAAATAGCATAAATAGGTTTGCTATAGACAACTGTCGATAGTGCTTCTAATTCATGATATTCATTAAGCCAATGAGTTGGTAAAACAGCGGCAGATTGTGTTGCATATAATAGCTGCCGTGCCAGATTAGCTGATGTTGTTTGTATTGTAGGAGAGATTTCAAGTAAAGAGGATTGTTTAGTGATATTGAAATCAGTAGCCCATTCAAGTTTTATGTAATTAAATTTCGGCAGGGTTAAATTTTTTCGATTTGTTATTAATTGTAATTTTATTTCACCAATAATAGTGCTTTCAAACTCATCCATTTTTGGTGGCTCGATTGCAATAAGTAAGTCAAGTTCGCGTGAATGAAGCTGTTTTACTAAAGATTGTCGGGTTGATATTCGGCATTCAAGGTGAAGTTCTTTATGTTTTTGATAGATATATTGTATCCAATTAGTTAAACATCCTTCCCATAGTGATATCGTTGAGCCTATTGAAAATTCTGTGTGTAATAATTCATGTGAAATTTCTTTTTTAGCTTGTAGCCAGGTATTTATTAACGATTCAGCATAGGGAATTAAGCGTTCGCCTGCGGCAGTTAAGCGAATATTATTGCGATGACGAGCAAATAAAATAGTACCTAGTTGAGTTTCTAGTTGGCGTATTCGAAAACTTACTGCTGATTGTGTTAGGTATAATGATTCGGCTGCCCGACCAAAATGTCGGGTTTTGCTAACTTCTAAAAAAGTTTTTAATAATTTAGTATCCACAACAATCTCCAAAATTTTTAATCTTAACGATTTAAATGTTTTGTTTTACAGAATGCATTTGCTAACTAATACTCCGCGCCATAATGAGTATGACATTAGAGAGGTAGGAGTGTGTTAAATGGCAGAAAGCTTTATCACGACTAATCGTTTTTTTGATAATAAAAATTATCCTCGAGGTTTTTCTCGTCATGGTGATTTCACCATTAAAGAAGCTCAGTTGTTAGAACGTTGCGGTCAGGCTTTCAATGAACTTGATTTAGGTAAGCGTCAACCCCAGACAGAAGAAGAAAAACTTTTTGTTGCTATGTGTCGTGGTGAACGCGAACCTGTGACACCAGAAGAAAAAGTATGGTCTAAGTATATGACTTGTATTAGCCAACCTAGGCGTTTTCACACCTTATCTGGGGGTAAACCACAACTGGATCCCTCGGAAGACTATACCGACACTGATGATTAATATCATCATAGATCTAAAAAAGGGGTTTAATACCCCTTTATTATTCAATTTGTTTTTGTAACTGAATAAGTAGCTTATCCATGCTAAGATAGCTAATTGATTCAATAATATCAATTTTTTGAATTTGTTGTTGCTGTTTTAAGTCAACGATGGTCCGTGAAACTTTTAGTATCCGATATCCTAAGCTCTGATTGAAAGGCCAAGTTTATTTAATGTTGTTTCTAAAAACAGACCGTGACTCGGTTTTAGTTTACAAAATAATGAAGTTTCTTTGCTATTTAGTTTTGCATTAATTTTACCTGAACCTTCAATTTGTTGTTTTCTTGCTTGTATTACTCGTCGTTTTATATCGTTACTTGTTTCATTTGTACGAATGGAATGACCTAATGTACCTAGAGGTAAAATAGGTACCTCAATGGAGAGATCGAAACGGTCTAAGAATGGTCCGGATACTTTGGCTAAATAACGTAGAATTTGTTTTGTGTTGAGCGATTATATATGCTTTTATAGTGGCCCATAACACTGGGGTTTAAGGCGGCAATAAGTTGAATATTAGCAGGAAAATGGACTTTAGCTTTTGCTCTTGAAATTATTATTTCACCAGATTCTAGTGGTTCCCTAAGTTCGTCAAGTACTTTTCGTTCAAATTCTGCCAGCTCATCAAGAAATAAAATACCATTATGAGCTAGTGATATTTCCCCAGGTTTAGGTGTAAGCTGCTACCACCAAGCAATGCTGCCAAGAAGCACTGTGATGAGGTGCTCTAAATGGCCGTTTAAGTCATTTCTCTTTACCAAATGACGTCTCACATAAACTTTTTATTGAAGCTATCTCTAGCGCTTCTTGATTGGTTAAATCAGGTAAGATAGTAATTAAGCGGTTAGCTAGCATGGTTTTGCCTGTGCCTGGTGGACCAAGCAATAAAAGATTATGTCCTCCTGCTGCTGTGATCTCTAATGCACGCTTGGCATGTTCTTGACAGATAATATTGTTGATATCTGTTATGTTATGAGTTTTATGGCTAGAAATAGGTATTTCTTGATTGTGAAGTAAGGTATTTTAATCATGTAAAAAATGATAAACAGTTAATAGATGCTCACAAAAATAGACACTTTCGGTTGGTAATAAATTTAATTCATTTGCGTTTTCTATCGAGGTAATCAATTTACGTTGATTCTTTAATGCAGCTTGCGCTGCTGTTATTACTCCTGTTATTCGACGAATTTGACCAGAAGGTGCTAATTTGCCAAGGAATTCATAGTGATTTAATTTTATTGATATGATTTGTTCCGATGCAGCAAAATGGTAAGGGCGATAGCCAGATCATAGCGTCCACCTTCTTTTGGTAGATCGGCGGGTGCTAAACTGATGGTTATTCTTTTAGATGTATACTGAAACCTACTATTTATTAAAGCACTTCTGGTACGATCTCGTGCTTCTTTGACGGTGGTCTCTGGCAAACCGACTAGAGTTAGTTCAGGTAGGCCATTACTAATGTGTGCTTCAACTTTTACCCGTGGGGCATTCATGCCGATTGAAGCTCTGGTGTAGATAACAGCTAGTGCCATATTTCCTCCCTAAAATGTCTTGTTACTATTCTTTTGGTCAGTAAATTAGGCACAACTATGTTTTGTTGAGTATACGAAGATAATTAGAAAAGTATCAGAAATTTTTACTTTTATTGCAGTTTTTTAGAGCAGTGGCGACGTTATTGATGATGAAAATCGCTATTAATTATCTGTAATCATATGCATTACAATCAATGTTTAATCAAAAATAAACTGTAGTTAATGATTTTATGTAAAATTAAAAAATTTAATTTTATAGTTATTTTTATTGAATTATTTATAATTTATAGTTTTTTGTTTTTATTATTTTTAATTTTCTGTAATATTGTTCATTCTGAGTTTAATTTTTTGAGTTTAATAGTAATTTTTTATTTTTCGATAAAAAATAAAATAAGTATTGCTAAATCAGCATCAACATGTTAGCTCTAAATAATTTATCAAGATCAAAAACAAATATTATGGCGAATGTGTTTGCCCTAGTAATTAACCTAATTATTGTGAGCGTAGTGGTGGTTATCCCTATCCCACTGTGCGGGGCAGCACTTTGGCGAAGAAAAGCAGAATAACTAACTAGCCAGATTCCACAAGAACCCCGCACCGAAAGGAGCGGTTTTTTTTAGCGTTAAATTTGAGTTAGTTACCATACCTAAATAATGAGGATCATCGGCTGTGACGGCACCTAGGCCTTTTAAGGTAGAAACCGTGGGTAATCCTGATATAGCAATAAAATTCCTTAACTCAGAAACTGCGCCTGACGTACCACCACCACCCACGTACAAAATAGGCTGTTTCGCCTGCTCCATAATTTCACATGCGATTGCCAACTGATGAGTAGAATAAAACGTTTTTTGTTTAGCTGGCATACAATAGGGGCGCACATGTGTTGGCTATAACTGTATATCTTTTGGGATATCAATTAAAACGGGTCCAGGGCGACCCGTTGTTGCAATACTGAAAGCCTCAGTAACAACCTGTGGCAAAATCTCGCCAGAATCCACTAAAAAACTATGCTTGGTACAAGCAAAAAGACTTAAAACATCAACTTCCTGAAATAGACTCCTGGCTTATTACTTGCCCTTGCGTAACCAATTGCAGCCATAACAGCAACTTGCTCATGACGACATAATAAATGTTCTAAATCAATATCATACAAAGCGTCATAGACAGGCATAATAGCACCTCCTGGATAACCAAAATCTTCTTAACCCCTTGGTTAATTAATGCCTGAACTGACCATTGTGCTCCATTCATTATTTTTACTCCAGCAACCTTTTTTATTTGTCTATTTTCCAAATTCTCACCGGTAAGCATGCATGGTAATAAAGCGGCAAATTTTGCTGTGCAAGAATGTGATTTATTGTTGGTGGTAGGAGCAAGGTTCGATGATCGTGTGACAGGTAAATTGAATACATTCGCCCCTAATGCCAAAGTAATCCATTTAGATATTGATCACGCTGAATTGAATAAACTGCGCCAGGCACATGTCTCTTGTACACGGTGATGCAAAACTATTGTTACCGCAATTAGTTCGACCATTAAATATCGCATCATGGCAAGCAAAAGTGAGAGTGTTGAAAAGAGAGTATGGGTGGAATTATCACCATATAGGAGAAACTATCTATGCACCGGCTTTGTTAAAACAGATCTCAGAACGTATGCATGTTGATACGATTGTCACAAAAGATGTTGGACAACATCATATGTGGACGGCGTAGTATATGACATTTCGCGCACCAGAGGATTTCATTACCTCAATTGGATTAGGATCGATGGGTTTTGGTATTCCAGCTGCCATTGGTGCTCAGTTAGCTCGCCCTAATGCGGCCGTTATCTGTATTTCTGGTGATGGTTCTTTCATGATGAATATTCAGGAGTTGGCCACCATAAAGCGTAAACAATTACCGATCAAAATTGTGCTTATTGATAACCAACGTTTGGGCATGGTACGCCAGTGGCAAGATTTATTTTTTCAACAACGCTATAGTGAAACGTATTTAACAGATAATCCAGATTTTATTGCATTAGCTGCATCATTCAATATTACCGGTCCGTATTACTCATAAATCACAAATTGATGATGCATTGGATAGGTTATTCGTTATGTAGGCCCTTATTTGTTACAGGTATCTGTTGATCAATTAGAAAATGTTTGGCTGTTGGTTCCACCGGGGGCAAACAACGAAAAAATGATGGAGAAACCTTTATGAAACAATATTTATTGAATATAGAGGCGCGCTTTCGACCAGAGATTTTAGAGCGTATTTTACGGGTTACTCGCCATCGAGGTTTTCAGGTTAACACAATGAGTATGAGCCAGGCATTGGATGAGAGTAACGTTAGCATTGAAATAACAGTTAATAGTCAGCGTCCACTGAGTCTTCTCTATTCACAATTAACTAAGTTGGTAGATGTTTTTGATGTTGAAATCAAGTAACAAGCTGCCAAACAATCAATCAGTAATATAAGGTAAAAAAATGACAAAAAATACAGATTATATTTGGTTCAACGGTAAAATGGTGCCCTGGGGGCAGAGGCAAAGATACATGTAATGTCTCACTCTTTACATTATGGCATATCGGTTTTTGAAGGAATTCGTTGTTATCAATCTTATCAAGGCCCAGTAGTTTTTCGCCATCGTGAACATATGCAGCGTCTACATGATTCAGCAAAAATTTACCGCTTGCCTTCAAGCCAAAGCGTTGATGAATTAATGGAAGCTTGTCACGAAACAATTCGTAAGAATAAGTTAGTGAGTGGCTATATTAGACCGTTAGTTTTTATTGGTGATTTTGGTATGGGAGTGAGTCCACCACCGGGTTATAAAACTGATGTTATTATTGCCGTTTTTCCATGGAGCACGTATCTGGGTGAAAAAGCACTAGAGCAAGGTATTGATGCGATGGTTTCGTCTTGGCATCATGCAGCACCAAACACGATCCCGACAGCTGCTAAAGCAGCTGGTAATTATCTATCTTCTTTACTAGTAGGCAGTGAAGCACGACGCCATGGCTATCAAGAAGGAATCGCGTTAGATATTAGCGGTTATATTTCGGAAGGTGCTGGTGAGAACTTGTTTGAAGTTAAGGATGATGTCCTCTTTACACCGCCAGTTACTTCATCAGCGCTACCAGGCATCACACGTGATGCGATTATCAAGTTAGCCACTGAATTGGGCTTTGAAGTCCACGAATAGATATTATCACGTAAATCGTTGTATCTGGCGGATGAAATTTTTATGACCGGTACTGCCGCTGAGATTACGCCGGTTCGTACTGTTGATGGTATTCAAGTTGGTATTGGTCATTGTGGCCCAGTGACCAAACGTATTCAGCAAGCTTTTTTTGGTTTATTTGATGGTTCGACAAGAGATAAATGGGATTGGTTAGATCCTGTCAATAGTTAATTAAAATTCGTTAATGTTTATTGGCGACTGAATATCGTCAATTTTATACCAAGGGAGCACAGATGCCAAAATATCGTTCTGCTACAACTGTCAATGGTCCTACACATGGCTGGTGCAAGAGCTCTTTGGTGGGCAACAGGAATGACCGACATTGATTTTGGTAAGCCAATTATTGCGGTTATCAATTCATTTACTCAGTTCGTCCCCGGTCACATACATCTACGTGATCTGGGTGCGTTGGTTGCTAAATAGATAGAAGCAGTTGGTGGGGTTGCAAAAGAGTTTAATACTTTTGCGGTTGGTGATGGAATTGCTATGGGCCATGGCGGTATGTTGTATGCTCTACCCTCGCGTGAGCTTATTACTGATTCAGTTAAATATATGGTTAATGCCCATTGTGCCGATGTGATGGTTTGTATTTCTAATTGTGACAAAATTACACCAGCAATGTTGATGGCAGCGTTGCGGTTAAATATTCCCGTTATTTTTGTCTCTGGTGGTCCGATGGAGGCAGGAAAAAGCAAACTTTCTACTCAAATTATTAAACTCGATTTGGTCGATGCCATGATCAAAAGTGCAGATCCAACTGTGAGTGATAAAGAAAGTGCACAAATTGAACGTTCGGCTTGCCCAACCTGTGGCTCTTACTCAGGCATGTTTACTGCTAATTCAATAAACTGTTTGACGGAGGTTTTAGGATCATCTTTGGCGGGCAATGGTTCTTTACTGGCGCCGCATGCTGATCGTAAACAACTTTTCTTGGATGAGGGTAAACGTATTGTTGAGATCACTAAAAAATATTATGAACAAGATGATGAAAGTGTTTTGCCACGTAATATTAATATTGCCCCCAAAGCTGCATTTGAAAATGTGATGACACTCGATATTCCAATGGGAGGCTCCACTAATACGGTATTGCATCTATTAGCGGCAGTGCAAGAAGTGGAAGTTGATTTTAGCTTGGCTGATATTGATCGTTTATCACGTAAAGTACCTCATTTATGTAAGGTTGCACCGAGTACTAGCAAATATCATATGGAAGATGTTCACCAAGCAGGTGGGGTGATCGCTATTTTGGGCGGTAAGATTGTGGCTGGTGACGTGGTGGTTATTCGTTATGAAGGACTAAGAGGAGGACCAGGTATGTAGGAAATGCTTTATCCAACTTCCTATCTCAAATCGATGGGATTAGCTAGTCGCTATGCATTAATTACTGATGGTCGTTTTTCTGGTGGTAGTTCAGGATTATCGATTGGCCATATTTCACCAGAAGCAGCAAGTGATGGTTTGATTGGATTGATTGAAGATGGTGATGTTATTGATATTCCTGCTCGTAGGATTGCCTTAAATATTGATGAGGCAATATTACATCAACGTAAGCAATCTGAATTAGCGTGTGGTAACAAGGCTTGGACACTAAGCAATCGTGAGCGTGCAGTTTCTTTTGCCTTACGTGCTTATGCTGCATTGGCAACAAGTGCTGATAAGGGTACGGTGCGCGATAGATAAAGCGAAACTGGGAGGATAAAATGGTGAAGTTTTCTTTACCGAGTTCGCCATCAGCAGCGGATTATCTAATAGCAGCGCTAAAAGCGCCGGTTTATCAAATTGCACAAGTAACCCCATTACAGCCGATGAAAAAATTTCTGAGCGGTTTGATAATACTATTTTGGTTAAGCGTGAAGATCTTCAATTAATGCATAGTCTTAAGTTACGTGGCACTTATAACATGATTGCCGGTTTGTCAGCGGACAAGCGAGCGGCTGGTGTAATTACCGCTTCAGCTGGTAATCATGCTCAAGGCGTCACGTTATCAGCCAGCCGGATGGGGATCACTGCACTGATTGTGATACCATTAGCCACTTCAGATATTAAAGTTGATGCTGTTCGGTGTTTACAGGTTGAAGTCCTTTTACTATGGGGTAAATTTTGATGAGGCGAAAGTAAAAGCCATTGAAATTTCTGATCAGAAAGGATACACCTATGTGCCTCGTATTTTTGTGCCCGTTGGTGGTGGAGGATTGATTGCCGGCGTAGCGAGCCTGATCAAACAATTAATGCCTAAAATTAAAATTATTGCTGTTGAAGCAGAAGATGCCGCTTGTCTTAAAGCCGCTATAGCAGCGGGTCATCCGGTAGATTTAGCTAGGGTTTATTTTCTGAAGAGGTGGCAGTTAAGCGTATTGGCGATGAAACTTTTCGTCTGTGTCAAAAGTATATTGATGATATTATTACCATGAATAGTGATAATATCTGTGCAGTTATTAAAGATTTATTTGAAGAGGTACGAACGGTAGCAGAGCCAGCCGGTGCATTGGCAGGTTTGAAGAAATATGTCCAGCAGCATGACATAAAAGGTGAACGTTTAGCGCATATTTTATCCGGCGCTAATATGAATTTTCATGGTTTACGTTATGTTTTAGAGCGTTGTGAGTTAGACGAACAACGAGAAGCATTATTCGCTGTCACTTATTCCTGAGCAAAAAGGGAGTTTTTTGCGCTTCTGCCAAGTATTGGGTGAGCGGGTTGTTACTGAATTTAATTATCGCTATAGCGATATAAATTCAGAACAAGCGTGTATTTTTGTTGGTATCCGATTGAACTATGGAGTTGAGGAATGTGCTGAAATCGTTCATGACTTACAGCTAGCCGGTTATGACGTTGCCAATCTTTCCCATGATGAAATGGCACAAACTTCATGTGCATTATTGGTGGGCGGCCGTCAACGCCGCTTAATGAGCGACTATTAAGTTTTGTCTTTCCCGAGTCTCCGGGCGCACTGCTTAAGTTTTTGCAAACACTAGGCACCTATTGGAATATTACTCTTTTCATTATCGTAGTCATGGAACTGATTATGGGCGTGTCTTGGTGGTGTTTGAGCAATCCGATTCAGAAGCCCTTTTTGAGCGCCATCTTGCGGCCTTGGGTTATTATCACCATGATGAAACAAATAATGCCTCATTCAAATTCTTTTTAGCACCACAAAGTAATTATTGGTTGACCATCTTGGAAAGAGTCAGCAATTGCCAGAATGCACGAATTAATGTTTCATTAAGGCGTTTGTTTAAAACACAAACACCAAGATCAAAAGTTCAACCAGGGAAATATGGTCAAGTTGCAGAATACGATTGCGAACAGCTTCTGGGCTATTATCAACCACAACCTTTGGTATTAATGCAATACCACAACCGAGTGCAACCATCGATACAATGGCTTCGTGCCCTGATACAGTAGCATAAATTAACGGGTTATTAATAGCGCGAGGTGCTGAAACCAAAGCTCGATTTTTTTGCGGGCAGGGCCGTGTTCTGGCAGGATAAAGGGCACATGTTGCCAGTACGGTTGCTGTTGCGAAACTTGTTTACGAATAGTTTCAGCTAATAATGGAGCAATTAGCACTAGCGGAATTTCACCTATTTTATTAAATAGAATATTATCTGGCAATTTTTCCGGCAAACCAGCAATAGCTAGATTGGTAGCTTGTTTTACAACTTTATTGACTGCATTAGCTGTGTCGCCAGTGGTTAATTTAATTTCGATTAAAGGATTTTCTAACCGAAAGTTATCCAAGATCTTGGGGAAATGGCTATAAGCGGCCGTGACTGAGCAAAAAAGGCGTAGTCCGCCTATCAATAAGGTGCTCTGTTGGTTAAGTGAATGGCGAAGCTGCTGATATTGAGTGAGTGTTTGTTGGGCAAATTGTTTGCCTGCCTCGCTGAAACGTACGGTTCTATTATCACGTATAAATAAGATATGGCCAAAACCTTCTTCCAGTCGTTATATTTGACGAGACAGTGTTTATGGGCTGACATGCATTGCATTTGCGGTGCGCCCAAAATGGCAGCTGTCAGCTAGGTGTAAAAATAACTTTAAATCACGAATATCCATTACGCCCCCGGTGATAAAAAATGACCATACTATATTGCAAAATTTGCAATATAGTATTTCAATATATCAATTTACGCAATATGTTGGATAACATATAGTGATCATAAAAACGCTTATATGAGATGAATGTTGTTATTTCCAATACTGCAGAATATGGTAATTATCTTTTCTCTTTTGCTACGATACCTTTGCTAAAGGATTTTATGGCAACTTTACAGCCAGGCGACTTAGCGAAAAATATGCCGGTTAGTCATATTGACAACAGACAGTTACGGGATGTAAATGAAGCGATTCGTAATCATCCCATTGAGATCATAGGTAAAAAACTGCGTAATTATATGACCGATATGAAACGCATTGATTCTGTTAGATTAAAATAGGGCAATACGGTAGAGTTTATCTACCGTGCTATTGATAACATAATGATATAGTTAAGCAATTTTTAAATATCTCCATTATGCGATTGAAGTTAGAGAGCTCATACTAAGTCAGAGTGTAATTCAAACGGACACAGATTTTCCACTTGCTATAACAATACAAACCACTATCGGGTATTGCTATATGCCAGATTTGGTGAGAGTTTAAAATATCTTCCGATAGAGTCAGTGCTACACAAGTAGAAAGGGCATGTAAAGCGATACGATGCAACATTTCACTGACTGTGATCGATACATCTGTTAACACAGTGACTTTCTTGTAGTCATCAGCACGCCTAGACAGTGTGGTATGTGTCACGCAATTTTGTGTCATCATGCCGCAAAGTATGAGTTCGTCTACGTTGAGTTGTTGCAGTGTTTCATGCAGTTTTGTGTCCTCAAAGCTGTCCGCAAAATGCTTGATTATTATAGGGGCGTCGGAAGCCTCAGTCAGAATTTTAGAATGAATCTTGACACCTTCACTATTCTTGTTGAAAAAAGGGACTATGCCGTGTGTTGGATCAGTGACATGCTGTACGAGAACTACAGGAATACCTTTGCCTTTAGCTTTACCAATTACCTTTACGATGGAGCAAAGAGTGGATTCAGTATTATTCAAAGGAAACGCTTCACCTGGAAAGTAATCGTTTTGTAAGTCGATAATAAGTCGAACATATATAAGCGTGCTATTGAAACTAATCTGTAAAACCCACGATAATTGGCTTAATGCGCTTTTCGTTTCTGAAATAGCCGTTTTTCATTTGATGTCAAACGGTTTTTAGAGGTTAAGCTTTGTGCTGTGCAACTGCTGAAGGTTAGTAATTTTCAAATGTAGAATAAAAATGTACTTAACGTACGTTTCCGTACGGTTGGGTTTTAGAATCCTTCAATAGCTAATGCTACCAAGGTAGCATAATGCTGTTGAGGGGAAAATTTATCTAAGTCTTTAAGGGTGATCCGGTGAATATGATAATCTGTAACTAAAATGAACAGCAGAAAAAATAGCAGTACTAGAGTTAAGTATGGAACACTAAGAAAATAGTAGAAAGTAAATAAAGAGAGGAATAAGATAGACAATATTTTATCTAGTGCCGGTAAATTATTTACAAAAACATATTAATGTTAGTTATATCGTTCATTTCACCTATGATGTTGATTTGAAACTCTCCTACCCCATCACCATTATGATCCAGTAATACTTTTGTTAGATTTTCTTCTTTATTGTAACTAAGTAACATTTCATTTTTCCTATGAGTAAAATGATCGACTAATTCAATAGCAACATATTTATCATTAGTCTATGTTAAATGTGGAAATATCAATTTTGTCTTTACCCACCTCAAAATCGGTAATGACATCTGGCGATTGAGACAAAGAATCATCTAGTGATAAGTAGTTAAAAATATCATTACCACTACCGCCGAATAATATATTGTCCCTCTTACCACCGGATAATTTATCATCGCCGTTATTACCAAATAACGTATCTTTACCATCACCACCGGATAGATTATCGTTTTTATAAGTACCATTGAGCATTAAATTATTTGCATTTAGGTATTTCCTTTATTTGTTGTATCTGATTAAATTATAAATTAGGTTAAAAGTACTAATAGCTTTTGTCGCATTTGATCGGATTTTTCAAATCTTTGTCCTTTTTAAAAAGGAAAAGTTAGCGGTTAGTTGTGATAAGCACCAGCTTTTAAGCAGTAACTGCAATGGTAGTTTCACACCCATAGTTAGTTCAAATATGCTATAGGGTTTAGCTAGCGGTAAATCAACGGCAACAATGCGCTAATTACTTGTTTTTCAGCTTTGTTTACTAGTGGCATGAAATAACTCTGGGAAAAATGTACCATCAATTCGTCATGATACGAGGGTATTGAAATTTTATCTCTGATATGAGTTTTCAGTGGTTATACTTTAATCACTAAATAGCGAATTTTTTATTACATTTTTTACTTATTTGCTTTCTGATACAATTTTAAATTACGACAAATAATAAAAAATGCTCAGTTAATACTCTATGCGATTAAATTATAATCAACAACAAGCGGTTGAATATGTCGACGGTCCCTGTTTAGTCTTGGCTGGAGCTGGTTCAGGTAAAACCCGTGTTATTACTAATAAAATTGCCTACTTAATTCGTCATTGTGGCTATTTGCCACGTCAGGTGGTAGCGGTTACTTTCACCAACAAAGCCGCTAGAGAGATGAAAGAGCGAGTTGGGCAAATGTTAGAAAAAAAAGAAACCAGAGAATTAATTGTTTCAACTTTTCATACCTTAGGGTTGGAAATTATTAAACGAGAACATAGTATATTAGGCATAAAGGAAAATTTTTCGTTATTTGATGAACACGATCAAATGGCTCTGCTTAAAGAGCTAACATTTGATTTGCTAGAAGATGATAAAGATCTATTACACCAATTAGCCTCTACAATCTCTAACTGGAAAAGTGATCTATTGACAGCCAGACAAGTTATGGCACAGGTAAAATCGGAAAAAGAACAGCGATTTTCTGAATGTTATCGGCGTTATGAATTGCATTTATCAAGCTGTAATGTCGTTGATTTTGATGATTTGATTACTAAACCGACACGGTTGCTGGATGAAAATGAAGAAGTGCGTACGTGTTGGCAGCAAAAGATCCGTTATCTGCTGGTGGATGAATATCAAGATACCAATACTAGCCAGTATCAACTGGTTAAATTGTTAGTTGGTCAACGAGGATGTTTCACTGTTGTCGGTGATGATGATCAATCTATTTATTCTTGGCGTGGTGCACAACCGCAAAATTTAGCTTTACTAAAAACCGATTTCCCTCAGCTCAATGTGATTAAATTGGAGCAAAATTATCGCTCTTCTGGTCGTATTCTAAAAGCCGCTAATATACTGATTGCTAATAATCCTCATGTTTTTGATAAAAAATTATTTTCTGAATTGGGTTATGGTGAAGCGCTAAAAGTTATCACTGCTAATAATGAGGAACATGAAGCAGAGCGTGTGATCGGCGAATTGGTGGCCCATCATTTTGTGAATGAAACCCAATACAAAGATTATGCTATTTTATATCGTGGTAACCATCAATCACGTATATTTGAAAAATTGTTGTTACAAAACCGTATTCCTTACCGTATTTCAGGTGGAACTTCGTTTTTTTCACGTTCAGAAATTAAAGATATATTGGCTTATTTGCGGATATTAACCAATTCGGATGATGATAGTGCATTTCTACGTATTGTTAATACACCTAAACGTGAAATTGGCCCGAAAACAATTCAAAAATTGGGAGAATGGGCTATTTTGCGCCAAAAAAGTCTATTTGCAGCCAGCTTTGATGTAGGACTTGAACAAACATTAACCGGCCGAGGTTTGACGGCATTACAACATTTCACTAATTGGTTAGCCAAGATTACCAAACGCGCTGAAAGAGAGCCACTGCTTGCAGTCAGAGATCTACTGCATGACATAGATTATGAAAGCTGGTTATATGAAACATCAAATAGTACCAAAGCAGCTGAGATACGGATGAAAAATATTAATCAACTGTTTGGTTGGATGGATGATATGATTAATGGTAATGATATCGATGAGGCGATGACTTTATCGCAGGTTGTATCACGTTTTACCTTGCGGGATATGATTGAGCGTGGAGAAACGGCTGAAGAGTTAGATCATGTGCAATTAATGACTCTGCATGCCTCTAAGGGACTCGAATTTCCTTACGTTTTTTTAGTTGGTATGGAAGAAGGATTATTACCCCATCAAACCAGTATTGATGAAGATAATGTCGATGAAGAACGTCGGCTTGCTTATGTGGGCATAACTCGCGCTCAACGAGAGTTATTTTTTACTCATTGTCGGGAGCGACGACAATATGGTGAACTTATTCGACCAGAGATTAGTCGTTTTTTACATGAATTACCGCAAGATGATTTGAGCTGGGAGCATAATAAAAAAATGGTGACAGCAGAACAGCGGATGGAAAAAGGACAGTCTGCTATTGCTGATATCAGAGCGAGATTAGGGTTAAATAAAAAATAAATTTTACTCAACCAAACGCATTAAATTTATTGTATTAATTCAGATTATTCTTCTAATATCAGAGACCAATTTATTTTACTTTGCCATTGGATTTCTTGCTGTAAATTTTCATAACAGAGCGGATGTTCCAATAACCATTGATAGGGTTGCGTGAGAATTAAGGTTTCTTTATGTGCTCTAAGGTTGTAATAACGGTATAGTATTATCACGACGCGGGAGAGTAAAAATTATCGCAAGCCTTAAAAGCCGACAAAGAAGAATAGCTTGTTGTAGCGGGATAGCCGTTTGTTGGGTAAGTTCCGCTAAATCTATCGGGCCAGTTTGATTTTTTAGTAAGATAGCTAAAAAGCGTTTTTGCGCAAGTGTATAGCCTGGCATATCTAGATGGCTGATAAGATAGTGGGCATGGTGAGTAGCACGGCGGGCATTGATACATAAGCCAATTTCATGTAAAGCGCTAGCGCCTTTTAATAACTCATCAACTTGGTGATTATCATGATAAAAATTTTTCTTTAATTTTGAATAAAAATATTCTGTTAGTCTCTTTACTCGATTAGCTTGTTCAATATCAAGTTGAAAGCGTTTTTTACAGCTGTGATCGTCGCTTTTTTTAATAATTGTAATTTATCTAGCGTAATATGTTCATCCATTCCCCGGCTACCAGCATGATTTCTTGAATAGCTTGTATAGTACCTGAAGCGCCGACGCAAATTTGCCAATTTTGCCAATAAGTTGGTTTGCTATCGGTTTAATAATGTTATGAGCAGTAGTTTCAGCTTGAGCAAAATTTTCTTCTGTTAGATTACGATCTTTAAAATAGTGTTCAAGCCAGGTAATGCAACTCATATTGAAGCTAACCAGTTGGCTATGCTTAGCCTGGGCATCTAATGATTTCAGTACTGGCACCGTCAATGTCTATCACTAATCGTTTATCTGAACCGCCAGTGGTATGTGCGACACCCTGATAAATGAGTTGCGCTTTTTTTTCTCCAGTAATAATTCTGATTGGGGATGCCCCAGAATATATTCGCCTTGCTTAATGAAAAAGGCAGCATTCTTCGTGAAACGAAGTGTTGTGATCGCAACAATTTGCACTTGTTCAGTAGGAAGATCTTGTAAATATTCGGAAAAAAGCTGCAAACATTGCCAGCCGTGCTCCATTGCTTGTTGAGATAAATAGTTATTTTCATCCAGGCCAACGGCGAGCCTGACTTTACGCTTGATGCGGGCAAGGGTCTGTACACAACCAAAAATTTTTCGTACCATTATCATATGAAAGCTGTTAGAACCAAGATCGATTGCTGCGTAAAGTGATGTTTTTAACATAAGCTTATTAGCTCGGACGCTTACGAGTATTACGTGAATTGTTATGTCGGCTTTGAGTATTATTACGGCGTGCTCCATTGGTACGTGCATGACGACGCGGTTTTGGTGTTGGTAAATCTTGCAATAACACCTCACTGTTGTATTTGCTTACCGGGATCTGATGCTGAATATACTCTTCAATCGCAGGTAGATTTAAAGCATACTCTTCACAAGCCAGACTAATCGAATGACCACTTTCACCAGCGCGTCCGGTACGACCGATACGATGAACATAATCTTCACAATCATCAGGTAGATCATAATTAAATACATGAGTGACAGATGGGATATGTAAACCTCTGGCAGCAACATCTGTTGCGACTAAGATATCTAAATGACCTTGAGTGAACTGTTCAAGAATACGTAAGCGTTTTTTTTGTGCCACATCACCGGTTAGTAAGCCAACTCGATGACCATCAGCAGCAAGGTGAGCCCAGATATCTTCACAGCGATGTTTGGTATTAGCAAAAATTATACATCTTTCTGGCCACTCCTCTTCGATTAAAGTTTGTAATAACCGCATTTTTTCTTCGTTAGAAGGGTAGAAAAGTTCTTCTTTAATGCGATGACCTGTTTTTTGTTGAGGTTCTACCTCAATATATTCGGGTTGATTCATTTGTTCAAATGCCAGTTCTTGAACACGATAAGAAAGTGTTGCGGAAAAAAGTAAATTCAGGCGTTGGGTGGCAGGTGGCATTCGACGAAATAACCAACGAATATCTTTGATAAAACCAAGATCATACATGCGGTCAGCCTCATCAAGTACCACAACCTGAATAAGACCTAAATGGATATGGCCTTGTTTAGTATAATCGATTAAGCGTCCGGTCGTACCGATAAGAATATCAACTCCTGACTGGAGCACATGAAGTTGTTCTTCGTAGCCATCACCACCATAAGCTAAGCCCATTTTTAAGCCGGTTATAGCAGCTAATTCTTTTGCGTCGGCGTATATCTGAACAGCTAATTCCCGTGTAGGAGCCATAATCAGAGCTCTGGGTTGATTAACTTGACGATCTGAATTTGTTAGATGTGTTAGTAAATAATGAAAAGTTGAGGTAAGAAAAGCCAATGTCTTACCCGTTCCTGTTTGTGCCTGCCCTGCAACATCACGGCCTTCTACAGTAAAAGGCAATGTTGACGCTTGTATTGGCGTGCAATTATGAAAGCCTTTTTCATTAAGGGCTTCAATAACTTTAGGGTGTAAGGCGAAGTCTATAAACTTCTTGTCTGTCAAATGTGTTTTACTCATAGTGCGTTAGAATATCAGTTAGCAGTTGCTTTATAAAAGAAATTTGTTTGAAATAAAGCAAACATAGTTAAATTAATGTTAGACTGAAACGACATAAAAACTTGATCCTTGGAGTATCGCAATGAGCGGCAAAGTTATTCCTCTATCTGATGTTGATTTTAAAGAAATAATCAAAAGCTCTGAAAAGCCAATATTAGTTGACTTTTGGGCTGAATGGTGTGGCCCTTGTAAAATGATCGCCCCTATTTTATATGAAATTGCTGATGAATATACAGCTAAATTGATTATTGGCAAATTGAATGTTGACCATAACCCTAAAACAGCGAGTGACTACGGTATTCGTAGCATTCCTACTTTAGTGCTTTTTAAACGTGGTAAGCTTGAGCTGGTTGCTAAGCAAGTTGGTCTTTTGTCTAAAACTCAGTTAAAAGAATTTTTAGACAAAAACCTCTAATTTTCCATAAAATATTAACATCAGACGTTTAGTAGGCCAATATTTTTGCACAATTTCCTGTTAGACGTCTGTTTTGAAGCATGGTACCTTAGCACCATTACTTAGTATGATACTGATACGTATTTTTATCATAGTATGTGCATATTGAATGTGCTATTGTATAGACATATTTGTTACCTCTGGATAATCGTAATTCCTACGATGGTTTGAGTTACATTGACTCTTATGTAGATAATTCTTTTGACAGACATGCTCCATATGTTATTTACTTGGTGTTGTTGTATGAGGCCTAAGAAGCTAAAGGGAGATTTCTTCATCCACTTTGAGATGAATTTTTATGGTCTTAATTCTGTCTTTGTTGTATGAAGAGTGTTATCTAAGGTAGTAAATTAACAAATTTTAGCTACTACATGGATTTATATCCTAATGAAGTTGATGTATTTATCAAGAATCTTTAAGATTTTTGTATTTTTATTTTTATTTAAATGGCATTTAGAGATTGCAATACTATTTATTGTTCATAGTTCAAAAAATATACCCCGAGTTTAAGAACCCACCATTATGAATCTTACCGAATTAAAAAATACGCCGGTATCTGAATTGATTACTCTTGGCGAAAGTATGGGGCTAGAAAACTTAGCCCGGATGAGAAAACAGGATATTATTTTCTCGATTTTGAAGCAGCATGCGAAAAGTGGAGAAGATATTTTTGGTGATGGCGTGCTAGAAATTTTGCAGGATGGATTTGGCTTTCTTCGTTCTGCTGATAGCTCTTATCTAGCTGGTCCTGATGATATTTATGTTTCTCCTAGTCAGATTCGTCGCTTTAATCTACGAACGGGAGATACCATATCAGGAAAAATTCGTCCTCCTAAGGAAGGAGAACGCTATTTTGCCCTACTAAAAGTTAATGAAGTCAATTTTGATAAACCTGAAAATGCTCGCAGTAAAATCCTATTTGAAAACCTGACACCGCTACATGCTAATAATCGTCTACGTATGGAACGTGGTAATGGCTCAACCGAGGATTTGACTGCTCGTGTTCTGGATTTAGCTGCGCCTATTGGGCGTGGGCAGCGTGGTTTAATTGTGGCTCCACCAAAAGCAGGTAAAACCATGTTGTTGCAGAATATTGCGGCTAATATTGCCAATAACTATCCAGATTGTGTTTTGATGGTGTTGTTAATTGATGAGCGACCAGAAGAAGTGACAGAAATGCAACGTCTAGTTAAAGGTGAAGTTATTGCTTCAACTTTTGATGAACCAGCATCTCGTCATGTTCAGGTTGCTGAAATGGTGATAGAAAAAGCTAAGCGCTTAGTTGAACACAAAAAAGATGTCATTATTCTTTTAGATTCAATTACCCGTCTTGCTCGTGCTTATAACACAGTGGTTCCTTCCTCTGGAAAGGTATTAACTGGTGGGGTAGATGCGAATGCTTTACACCGTCCAAAACGTTTTTTTGGTGCTGCACGGAATGTAGAAGAAGGTGGCAGCTTGACAATCATTGCCACAGCATTAGTTGATACAGGCTCGAAGATGGATGAAGTGATCTACGAAGAGTTTAAAGGTACCGGTAATATGGAGTTGCATTTGTCACGGAAAATAGCGGAAAAACGTGTTTTCCCTGCGATAGATTATAATCGTTCAGGTACTCGTAAGGAAGAGTTATTAACTTTGCCGGATGAGTTACAGAAAATGTGGATATTGCGAAAAATTATTCATCCTATGGGTGAGATTGATGCAATGGAATTTTTGATTAATAAATTAGCCATGACTAAGACCAATGATGATTTTTTCGATTTCATGAAGCGTTCTTAAGTTGCTGTTTGCTTGATTATTTATTGTAAAGCGCCACTTTTATGTGGCGCTTTATTTTGTTTGTTTTTATTATCAAATAGTATCTATTTGGTATAAATTTTGCTTATTAAAGTTGAGCAGTGCAAGAGTAAGAGAAATATTTTGTTATTGTTACAAACAAGCTAATGTAAAGTACACTTATAGTCTATACATGGAAGTGAATATAGTGGATGATTTCTAAAAAATTATAAGAGAGTAAATATTGTGCACACACTAAATTTACTAATCGACGTTTTTTGGGTTTTCTTATTTTCTTTAATCTTCATATTTATTGTTAGGAAAGTGGCGAAAAGATTTGGTCTTGTCGATGAACCTAATCATCGAAAAAAACACCAGGGGCAAATTCCTTTGGTGGGTGGGATTACGGTTTTTTTTGGTATTTGTTTGGCGTTCACGATCACCCAGGAATATATTCCTCATAAATGGTTGTACTTAATTTGTGCTGAGATTTTAGTATTTGTTGGTGCATTGGATGATCGCTTTGATATAAGTGTTAAAATTCGGGCAACTATTCAAGCGATTGTGGCTTTTGTCATGACTCATTTTGCCGGTTTAACGTTGAATAACTTAGGTTATGCTTTTGGTCCATGGTGGGAAATCACTTTGGGCCCGTTAGGATATCTAATGACATTATTTGCTGTTTGGGCGGCAGTGAATGCTTTTAACATGGTTGACGGTATTGATGGTCTGCTTGGTGGGCTTTCTTGTGTTTCTTTTGCCGCGTTAGGTATTTTGCTTTACCAAAATGGCGATATGGCATTAGCTTATTGGTGTTTTGCTTTTATTGCTGCCATTCTTCCCTATATATGCTTGAATTTAGGTTTGTTAGGCAAGCGTTATAAAGTGTTTATGGGGGATGCGGGTAGTACATTAATTGGTTTTAGCGTTATTTGGTTGTTGTTAATGTCAACACAAGGTGAGCAACGTTCTATTAAACCAGTGACGGCCCTTTGGATTATAGCGATTCCGCTTATGGATATGATTGCAATTATGTATCGGCGTCTACGTAAGGGAATGAATCCTTTTTCACCAGATAGACAGCATATCCATCATTTGTTTATGCGTTCAGGTTTTACGTCAAGGCAAGCTTTTATACTGATTTCGATGGCGGCTGCTATTCTGGCAATGATAGGTATCATCGGTGAACGCACAAATTTCATTCCAGAATGGGTGATGTTGGTATTATTTTTGCTTATATTTGCTATATACGGCTACTGTATTAAACGTGCTTGGAAAGTGGCGCGTTTTGTAAAACGTGTTAAACGTCGCATGCAACGTATGGCAAAATGAATAAACAAATGTTTAAAGGAGTTTCATACCAGTGACAAAATCAGAAACACAACCCAAATCTAATTCTAGCTTGCAGTCACTTGAATATGAGTTAGATATTAGAAGTTTATTTTGTGCACTATGGCAGGGAAAAATATGGATTATCTCTTTGGCATTTATTTTTGCGGCTGTTGCATTAATTGTTTCTTACATGATGCAAGAAAAATGGAGTGCTAATGCTGTCACTGATTTACCTACAATTAATAATTTAGGTGCATATTATTCCCAACAGCAATTTTTGCTAAATTTGGATTCGCATATTAATGAAACACAGGATAATCAGTTGCCCACAATTGCTAATGAGGTTTATCAGGAATTTACTGTTCAAGTTGGTTCTTATGATACCCGACGAGAATTTTGGTTAAATAATGACTATTATAAAACCCGCATGGAAGGAAATTCTAAGGCTGATGCTGAGTTACTTGATGAATTAATTGATAATATTCAATTTACCCCTAAAGATGATGATAAGATACTAGATGATAATATAAAATTAGTAGCTGAAACGGCTGCTGATGCGAATCAATTATTGCGGGAATATATTTCTTTTGCAAACAAGCGTGCTAGTTTTAATCTTAATGAGCAAATTAAAGGAGCATGGGCGGCGAAGGAACAGTCTCTAAAAGCATTAGTCAAACGTCAAGAAATGGCCGCAAAAGCGATTTATCAACGGCGTTTAAATGCTCTACAACAATCGTTAAAAGTTGCACAGAAGCAAGGCATTTCAAGTAACAAAGTCGATGTACCCATTGATCAACTAGCTAATTCAGAAATGTTTCTGTTAGGCACATCCTTATTACAAGCTCAAATCGAAACATTACAGGCAACAGGGCCTAATTATGATGAAAATTATGATCAAAATATGGCGATGTTGGCGACGTTGAACGTAGCACCCGCTCTCGAAAATAATTTTCAAACTTACCGCTATTTAAGAACACCAGAAGATCCAGTAAAACGTGATAGTCCTCGTCGAGTGTTAATGATGGTTATTTGGGGAATGATTGGCGCCTTAAGTGGGGTAGGTATTACATTATTAAGGCGAAAAACCTAATTATTTGCTAAACATATAGCAATATAGAGTACTTCAACAAATTATTAATGTGTTGAAGATAGAATCATTATTGATAATAAATTTCATTAGTAGATAATGTTAAAATAAAAAGAGAGTCACTGTGAAAGTGTTGACTGTGTTTGGTACTCGCCCTGAAGCCATAAAAATGGCTCCACTGGTGCATGCTTTGACAAACGATAATGCTTTTGAATCGAAAGTTTGCGTAACGGCTCAGCATAGAGAAATGCTGGATCAGGTGTTGCACCTTTTTGAGATCACACCTGATTATGATTTAGATATTATGACACCGGGACAAGATTTAACCGATATTACCTGTCGTATTCTTGAAGGAATTAAGCCCGTACTATTATCTTTTAAACCTGATGTAGTATTAGTTCATGGTGATACGGCCACCACGATGGCGACCAGCCTGGCCGCTTTTTATCAACGTATTCTTGTTGGTCATGCTGAAGCAGGATTGCGTACCGGTAACTTGTATTCTCCTTGGCCGGAAGAGGCCAATCGTAAGATTGCCAGCAATCTTGCAATGTATCATTTTGCTCCTACTGAGTATTCCCGCAAAAATTTACAGCGTGAATCGATCCCCGCTCAGCGTATTTTTGTGACTGGTAACACAGTAATTGATGCATTGTTCTGGGTGCGTAATAAAGTTATGAATGATGCCATAATACGAGCAAGTCTAGCAGTGCAATATCCTTTTCTTGATCGAGATAAAAAAATGCTGTTAGTTACAGGCCATCGGCGGGAAAGTTTTGGTTGTGGATTTGAACGTATTTGTGATGCATTAGCGGAAATCGCTAAAAATCATACTGATGTGCAAGTTGTCTATCCGGTTCATCTCAATCCTAATGTGAACGAACCAGTGCAACGTATTTTGCATGGTATTGATAATATAATCCTAATTGATCCGCAGGATTATTTACCTTTTATTTATTTAATGAATAACTCTTATTTGATCCTGACAGATTCAGGTGGTATTCAGGAAGAAGCGCCAGCTTTAGGTAAACCGGTATTGGTTATGCGTGATACTACTGAGCGTCCTGAAGCGGTTGAAGCCGGAACAGTACGTCTAGTCGGTACACAAACAGAAAATATTGTTCAAGCAGTAACACAATTGCTGACGGATGACGATGCTTACCAGAAAATGAGCCGCGCGTATAATCCTTATGGTGATGGTAAAGCTTGCCAGCGAATTCTTGAAGCGTTGAAAACAAATCAGGTGACATTATGAGTTTTGAAACTATTTCTGTTATTGGTTTAGGCTATATCGGTTTACCTACCGCAGCAGCTTTTGCTGCTCGCCAGAAAAAAGTGATTGGGGTTGATATTAATCAATATGCGGTTGATACGATTAATCAAGGTAAAATCCATATTGTTGAACCTGATTTAGATAAGACGGTAAAAACAGCTGTAGAAGCTGGCTATTTGAAAGCGTTCATCACACCTAGAAGCGCAGATGCGTTTTTGATTGCGGTTCCTACACCATTTAAAGATGATCATAAGCCTGATCTCTCTTATGTTATGGCAGCGGCAGAATCAATTGCTCCGTTTTTAAAAAAAGGCGATTTAATTATTCTCGAGTCTACTTCTCCTACCGGAGTGACTGAGCAAATGGCACAGCAGATCGCCGCTATACGTACTGATCTGACATTTCCACAGCAACAAGGTGAAAATTCAGATATTGATATCGCTTATTGTCCGGAACGTGTTTTACCAGGTAAGGTCATGGTTGAACTGATCGAAAATGATCGGGTCATTGGTGGTATGACGATGAAGTCGTCCCAACGAGCAAGTGAATTATATAAAATTTTCCTGGCAGGTGAATGTATACTCACTAATGCGAAAACAGCTGAAATGTGTAAATTGACAGAAAACAGTTTTCGCGATGTGAATATTGCTTTTGCCAATGAATTGTCTTTTATTTGTGCCGAGCAAGGTATTAATGTTTGGGAGTTAATTAGTTTGGCTAATCGTCACCCAAGAGTCAATATCTTACAGCCAGGCCCTGGTGTTGGAGGTCATTGCATTGCGGTCGATCCTTGGTTCATTGTTGCGCAGAATCCAAAGCAATCTTGTTTGATCCATACTGCCCGTTTGGTTAATGACAGTAAACCAATCTGGGTTGTTGATCAGGTCAAGACAGTGCTAGCCGATTGTTTAACTGAGACCGGCAAACGGGCAAATGAAATTAAAATCGCCTGTTTTGGTCTGGCCTTTAAACCGGATATTGATGATTTGCGAGAAAGCCCCGCTATGCAAATCACAAAAATGATTGCAGATTGGCATACTGGTACCACTTATGTAGTAGAACCTAATATTGAACAGCTGCCAAAACTACTGAATGGCCTGTGCCAGTTGGTAGCTACTGAAATTGCGATTGCTAATGCAGATATTATTTTGTTGCTAGTTGATCATAAACAATTTAAGGCGATTAATGGTCAACAAATCCCGCAAAAATGGGTAGTTGACACGAAAGGAGTTTGGCGTTGAAACGTATTTTAGTTACTGGTGGGGCCGGATTTATTGGTTCAGCAGTGGTTCGTCATATCATAGACAACACTAACGATAGTGTGGTTGTTGTTGATAGTTTGACTTATGCAGGTAATCTGGAGTCATTAGCGGCGGTCATAGACAGTCCTCGTTATGCTTTTGCCCAGGTGAACATTTGTGACAGTCCGGCAATTGATAAAATTTTTCAACAATATCAACCAGATGCAGTTATGCATTTAGCGGCGGAAAGTCACGTTGATCGCTCTATTGATGGGTCAGCGGCCTTTATTGAAACCAATATTGTTGGCACTTATCTTTTATTAGAGGCGGCTCGCAATTATTGGAATAATTTAACCCATCAACAAAAACAACGATTTCGTTTCCATCATATTTCTACCGATGAAGTTTATGGCGATCTGCATGCGACTGAGGCGCTATTTACTGAAACAACTCCTTATGCACCGAGTAGCCCTTATTCAGCCTCTAAGGCTTCCAGTGATCATTTAGTCAGAGCTTGGAACCGTACTTATGGTTTACCGATATTAGTGACCAATTGTTCAAATAATTATGGCCCTTATCACTTTCCTGAAAAATTAATTCCTTTGATGATATTGAACGCGATAGCTGGTAAATCATTGCCTGTTTATGGTCAAGGTGAACAGATACGTGATTGGCTTTATGTTGAAGATCACGCACGTGCCTTGTACTTAGTCATCAGTCAAGCGGAGTCTGGTAAGACTTATAATATTGGTGGTCATAACGAGCGAAAAAATCTTGATGTGGTAAAGACAATTTGCGATCTGATAGAAGAATTGCGTCCGGTTAAACCAGCTGGTGTCTCCCATTATCGTGATTTAATTACTTTTGTTACTGATCGTCCAGGCCATGATATACGTTATGCCATTGATGCTAGCAAGATAGAGCGAGAGTTGGGTTGGAAGCCACAAGAAACCTTCGAATCGGGTATTCGTAAAACAGTTGAATGGTATTTGAGTAATGAGAATTGGTGGCGCCATGTGCAGGATGGTTCATATGCAGGTCAACGTTTAGGTATAGCGCCATAATAGGAAATGAGGAAAAGTGATGAAAGGCATTGTTTTGGCTGGTGGAGTAGGAACCCGTTTGTACCCCATTACTCGGGGTGTCTCTAAACAACTCTTACCTATTTATGATAAGCCGATGATTTACTATCCGCTTTCGGTACTAATGTTGGCAGGCATCCGAGAAATATTGATTATTTCGACACCTGAAGATTTGCCTGATTATCAACGTTTACTCGGCGATGGTGATGCTTTTGGTATTCATTTCAGTTATGCCGTACAACCCTCGCCTGATGGGTTAGCCCAGGCGTTTTTGATCGGTGAACGTTTTATTGGTAATGATGCTTGCTGTTTAATATTAGGTGACAATATCTATTTTGGGCAGGCTTTTAGCGATAAGTTAAAAACGGTTGTTACTCGTCAATTAGGAGCAACGATTTTTGCTTATCAGGTGATGGATCCTGAACGTTTTGGGGTAGTTGAATTTGATGAACAATTTAAAGTGCTTTCTATTGAAGAGAAACCACAGCGGCCTAAATCGAACTGGGCAGTTACCGGCCTCTATTTTTATGGTAATCAAGTCATTGATTTTGCTAAACAAATTAAACCTTCGTCACGTGGCGAGCTTGAGATCACTTGCCTGAATCAAGTGTATCTTGAGCGTGGTGAGTTAAATGTTGAGCTATTAGGCCGAGGGTTTGCCTGGTTAGATACCGGCACGCATGACAGCTTAATTGAAGCGGGCACTTTTGTGCAGACCGTTGAGAAAAGGCAGGGATTTAAGATTGCTTGCCTAGAAGAAATAGCATGGCGTAACGGTTGGTTGACTGATGAACAGGTTGCAAAATCAGCGCAGAAACTGACGAAAACCGATTATGGTCAATATTTACAGGATTTACTACATGTTTGTCCACGCCAATATTGAAATACTCAGTTGGGAAAGTGATTTTTTTAACTGTAAAACGGCAAAGTTACATTTTACACCCGATGCGCCGGCTCTTTCATTAGATCAATTAGTAGACTACGATATTGTACAAGCCAAAATTGCTACCGTTAATACTGAACTGATTGATGCAATGTTGGCTATGGGTTTTTGGCTAGTAGAAGGTGAAGTTAATTTTTGCCTGAATATTGCCAGTAGAATTAAAAATCGCGGTTTAGATTTAGCTAATAAAAATTTAACCGTTGCTGCTGCAAATGATATTGAAGTGTTGAAAAGTATTGCGGCTACCGCTTTTTCCCATAGCCGTTTTCGTGCGCCCTGGTATCGATTAGAAGATAACTCCCGTTTTTATTCTGTTTGGCTTGAAAAAGCCGTTAAGGGTAATTTTGATGATGTTTGTTTGTTGGTTAAAAATGAGCTAGGCGATATTCAGGGGTTTGTCACCATAAGGAAACTAGCAGTAGCAAAAGAGGCGCGAATTGGTTTATTAGCCACTGTTGCTACCCATCAAGGTAAAGGAGTTGGTAAACAATTACTAACAGCAGCGTGCCAATGGTGTGAGCGGCAAGGGGTAGAGCGATTAAGGATAGCGACTCAAATCAGTAATATTGGCGCTATGTGTCTTTATTCACAAACGAGTGCACAAATTGAAAGCACAGCTTATTGGTTATATCGAGGACGAAATGATCCCATTTAATAAACCACCAATTATCGGTACTGAATTAATTTATATGCAAGAAGCCATGCAGAGTGGCAAGTTATATGGTGATAGGCACTTTACTAAGCGCTGTGAGCAGTGGTTGGAAAAGCGTTTTCAGTGTCCGAAAGTGTTGCTAACACCTTCTTGTACTGCATCTTTGGAAATGGCGGCTATTTTGCTTGATATTAAGCCAGGCGATGAAGTCATCATGCCAAGTTTTACCTTTGTTTCCACCGCGAATGCTTTTGTGTTAAGGGGGGCGACGATTGTATTTATCGATATACGTCCCGATACCATGAATATGGATGAAAATAAGATTGAAGCTGCGATCACGGCCAAAACGCGAGCAATTGTCCCTGTTCACTATGCTGGTGTGGCCTGTGAAATGGATGTGATTATTGCATTGGCAGAAAAACATCATCTTTATGTTGTAGAAGACGCGGCTCAAGGCGTGATGTCGACTTATAAAGGTAAAGCGCTTGGCACGATAGGACATATTGGTTGTTATAGTTTTCATGAAACAAAAAATTATTCGTCTGGTGGTGAGGGTGGTGCTATACTCATTAATGATCTTTCACTTATTGAGCGAGCAGAAATTGTTCGTGAAAAAGGAACGGATCGCAGTCAGTTTTTTCGTGGTCAAGTTGATAAATATACCTGGCGAGACATTGGTTCCAGTTATTTAATGTCAGAGCTACAAGCGGCTTATTTATGGGCACAATTGGAGCAGGCAGATAAAATTAATCAGCGTAGGCTAAATTTATGGAAAAACTATTATTTGGCTCTTAAGCCTTTAGCTAACATAGGTAAGCTAGATTTACCAATTATATCCCCTAATTTGGCACATAATGCTCATGTGTTCTATATCAAATTGAAAGATATTGACCAAAGAACAGCGTTCAATAAACATATGCAAGCAGCCAATATTTTGTCCGTATTTCATTATGTCGCTTTACACTCCAGTCCAGCTGGACACAAATTTGGCCGTTTTCATGGTGATGATTGTTATACGAATAAAGAAAGTGATCGTTTAGTTCGATTACCAATGTTCTATAATCTTACCGATGAAGAACAGCAACAGGTGATAAAGCAAATCCAATGTTTTTTTGCGTGATATGTCATTAGCTAAAGTGTCTATTTGGACAGCGATTTCAACCTTGATAAAAATTGGTGCAGGGTTAATCGTTATTAAATTATTGGCTGTTTCTTTTGGCCCTAGTGGTGTTGGTCAGGCAGGAAATTTCCGTCAACTGATTACTGTACTTGGTGTTTTATCAGGTGCAGGGATCTTCAATGGCGTAACCAAATATGTTGCTGAATATCGTCAGACACCAACAAAATTAGGCTCTGTATTAGGTACTTCATCAGCAATTATTTTGGGCTTTTCAACCTTATTAGCGATTATTTTTTTACTTTCTAGCTCATTTATCAGTCTGGTACTATTTGGTCATACGCATTATCAAACCGTTATTTGTGCCTTAGCATTGATACAAATGGGGATCGCTTACGCTAATTATTTTCTGGCCATACTAAAAGGTTACCGTGATGCGAAAGGTAATGCACTATCGATTATCATCGGTAGCTTAGCAGGAGTTATTGCTTGCTATATTTGTTTTAGATTAACTGGTTATGAAGGTGCATTAATAGGCTTAGCTTTAGTTCCTGCGTTGATTGTTGTGCCAGCAGCGTTCATGATTTTACGCCATAACCAACTGATTTGGTTATATTTTAAACCAAAATGGAATGGTGTCATTGGTCATAATTTAGCTAAATTTACTTTAATGGCGTTAATAACCTCAGTCACGTTGCCGGTTGCCTATATCATGATGAGAAATTTATTGGCTGAGCAATATAGTTGGCATGAAGTCGGTATTTGGCAGGCAGTGAGTAGTATTTCAGATGCTTATTTACAGTTTATTACCGCATCTTTTACCGTTTATTTGTTGCCAACATTAGCTAAATTGCAGCATCGACATGAGATTAGTGCAGAAATTTTTAAAGCTTTGAAATTTGTTTTACCGGCGGTAGCGATAGCTAGTTTTACTGTATGGTTATTACGAGATCTGGCTATATGGTTGCTTTTTTCCAATAAGTTTATGGCTATGCGCGATCTTTTTGCCTGGCAGTTGATTGGTGATGTATTGAAAGTAGGCGCTTATGTCTTCGGTTATTTAATTATTGCTAAGGTAGCATTACGGTTTTACATTTTAACGGAATTGACTCAATTTGCATTATTAACCGGATTTGCTTATTGGCTAATACCGGCTTACGGTGCATTAGGCGCTGCTCAGGCTTATATGGCAACTTATATTGTTTATTTTATGCTTTGTAGTGGCATATTCTATCTTTACCGCAGGCGAAGATGAAAACGTTAATCCATGTATTAGGATCTGATATCCCACATCATAACCAGACAGTGTTAGCATTTTTTAATGATGTTTTATCTTCGTCAATACCATCAGAAGAAAAGAGACAGTTTATGATTGTTAGTCGTGATCTAAATCTAGCATCACGCTATCCACATCTAGACATTAGTCAATTTGGCAATAAAAAAGCAATTGCTAATGTTATCGCTAGGCAAGCACAGGCCGATAGAAATTGTCAATTCTTCTTTCATGGCCAGTTTAATGTGTCAATTTGGTTTGCATTATTGCTCGGCAAGATTAGTCGACAACAATTTTTATGGCATATTTGGGGAGCTGATCTCTATGAAGACTCAGTTTCATTGAAATTTAGATTATTTTATTATTTGCGACGTCTGGCATTTAAACGGGTAGGACATGTTTTTGCTACGCGAGGGGATTTAAATTATTTTTCCCAGTTAAATCCAGCTATCCCAACATTTTTGCTCTATTTTCCAACTAAAATGGATCCAGCTTTAACCGTTTATGAAAAATCAATTAACCAAACGGGTAAAGTAACAATTTTGGTTGGTAACTCAGGCGACAAATCTAATCGACACATTGAAGTGTTACTGGAGATTAAAAAGCAGTTTGCTAATCAGCCGGTAGAAATTTTTGTTCCAATGGGATATCCTGATAATAATCAAGCCTATATCACAGAAGTTGTTCAGGCTGCTAAAAATTATTTCCCAAATGGGGAGGTAACAATTATTAAGGAAAAAATTGCTTTTGATGATTATCTCACTTTACTGTGTTGTTGTGATTTAGGCTACTTTATTTTCAAACGACAACAAGGCATAGGGACATTGTGTTTATTAATTCAGTTTGGGGTTCCTTTTATTATTAGTCGTCAAAATTGCTTTTGGCAGGATCTTATCGAACAGAATGTACCTTTTCTATTTTATGGTGATGAATTAGATGAACGGCAACTGGATACCATTCGACAAAAAATTATGTTAATGGATAGAAGCCAGATAGCTTTTTTTAATCCCAATTTTATTCAAGGGTGGCAAGCTGTATTAACATCGATAGGAGGGCAGTAATGACTTTATTGGAATTTGGTGGCCTATCGATAGTCTATTTTGTTTCTCTGATATTAATTTTGGCACTAACATATCGAGAATTTCGGCGCGTACGCTTCAATTTTAATATCTTTTTTTCTTTACTTTATTTACTAACTTTCTACTTTGGTTTCCCATTAACTGGATTACTTGTTTTTAAATTTGACGTTAATGTGGTTCAAACCAATGCATTATTAAATGCTCTACTCTCATCTATCAGTTTTTACATCATTTATTATATTGCTTACAAAACCCGTTTAAAAAGTAATGTCCAGCAAACTCAGCAACCTTTATTCACAATGAATGGGGTGGAAACGAGGCTAACTGGTTTGTTGTTAATGCTTATTGCCGTTATGACAGTGGCTATATTTTTCTTACAAAATGGTTTTTTGTTATTTCGTTTACAGTCCTATAGCCAGATTTTTTCTAATGAAGTTTCAAGTGTGGCATTAAAGCGTTTTTTTTATTTTTTCATCCCAGCAATGTTAATTGTTTATTTCTTAAAGCCTAACCAGTATCGCTGGATGTTTTTTCTGTTTAGTACTGTTGCCTTTGGAATATTTACTTATTTGGTTGTGGGCGGAACGCGGGCTAATATTATCATCGCCTTTGCACTTTTCCTGTTTATCGGCATTGTCCGGGGTTGGATTAATTTATGGATGCTAGCTATGGCTGGTGTTATCAGCATTGTTGGCATGTTCTGGTTAGCATTAGAGCGTTATGGATTAGATGTTAGTGGTACTGAGGCTTTTTATACTTTTCTCTATTTAACCCGCGATACCTTTTCTCCTTGGGAAAACCTGGCATTATTACTCGATAATTATGACAAAATCGAATTCCAGGGATTAGCGCCTATTGTGCGTGATTTTTATGTTTTTATTCCACTTTGGCTATGGCCTGAGCGACCAGATATGATATTGAATACAGCCAATTATTTTACTTGGGGAGTGCTTAATAATCACTCTGGTTTAGCCATCTCGCCAACATTAATTGGTTCTTTAGTGGTTATGGGGGGGGCTGTTTTTATTCCTATCGGTGCAATTGTCGTTGGCTTGATTATTAAATGGTTTGATTGGCTTTATGAAAGGAGCAAAATAGAAACAAGTCATTATAAAGCAGTTATTCTGCAAGCTTTCTGTTTTGGCGCTATTTTTAATATTATTGTCCTTGTCCGTGAGGGTGTGGATTCTTTCGTATCACGAGTGGTGTTTTTTGGTTTGGTATTTGTACTCTGTCTGTTTATTGCTAAACTTGTCTATTGGTTATTTGCTAAAGCAGGCTTAATTCGAATATATACCAAGAATTATTGTAAAAAGTAGCCTAAATAATAGCTTACTGGAGTAATGTATGAAGCAGCAAGTGATTACGAAATATGATATTCGAGGTCATCTTATTTGGGGTTTCCTTGATATGACCCATTTCATCAATTATCTGTTTGCGGATCAACAGATTAAACATGGAACATTAGTGGCTATCAATGCGGAAAAAATTCTAACTGCAGAGCAAGATCCTGACTTAAATACACTGTTAGCTGATGCGGAATATCTCTATGCAGACGGCATTAGTATCGTCAGAGCGATTCGACATAAATATCTGTCAGCAAAAGTTTCTCGCATTGCTGGTGCTGATTTGTGGGAAGCCTTAATGGAAATCGCAGGTCAGAAGACTGTACCTGTATTTCTGGTTGGTGGAAAAGCGGAAATTCTTAAGCAAACAGAAAATAAACTGCGTACTCAATGGCAGGTGAATATTGTTGGTAGTCAGGATGGTTACTTTAAGCCTGAACAGCGTGAAAAATTATTTGAACGCATCAAAGCTAGTGGGGCGCAAATTGTCACAGTAGCCATGGGGTCACCAAAGCAAGAAATTTTTATCCGTGATTGTCGACAAATTTATCCAGAAGCACTTTATATGGGAATAGGTGGTACTTATGATGTTTTTACCGGCCGTATAAAACGCGCCCCTAAATTGTGGCAACAATTGGGATTGGAGTGGTTATATCGATTGCTTACTCAGCCGAACCGCATCAAACGACAGATAAAGTTATTACGCTTTCTCGGTTATTATTATGGTGGCAAACTTTAGTCTTGGTTTAAAGTTTTTTCTATCACTATGCTCGAACAGAGTTAACCTGGTAATAAACTGTCAATTTTATCTGCTAGATCTTCTTTAAAATAGAGTTTATTAGTTTACAAGTGTTTTTTCATTGTTGAGCTATTAGCGCTATTTTTTTCATTGCATTGGTAAATTTTTATTTCGTTATTATTGAATAACATGTTTTTATTACGGGCATTATTATCTATCATTTTGACCATGAAGGTCATATGGTATTAAGTTATTATTGAAAGGGCAGGCAATTGCTATGGGAAAACCGGAACAAGGTCTCAGTCGTGGTCTTGAAGCGAGGCATATTGAACTTATTGCATTAGGTGGAACAATTGGTGTTGGTTTATTTATGGGTTCAGCCAGCACCTTAAAATGGGCCGGACCTTCTGTATTATTGGCTTATATTGTTGCTGGATTGTTTGTTTTTTTTATTATGCGCTCAATGGGCGAGATGTTGTTTCTTGAACCTGTTACTGGCGCATTTGCTTCTTTTGGTTATAAATATTTAAGCCCTTATTGGGGATGTTTAACTGCTTGGGGCTATTGGTTCATGTGGGTTGCGGTTGGTATATCTGAGATCATAGCGATTGGTGTCTATGCTGAATTCTGGTTTCCTCAGGTTCCACAGTGGGTTTTTGCATTGATTGCCGTTGTATTAGTTGCATTAGCTAATCTGACAGCAGTGCGTTTGTATGGTGAATTGGAATTCTGGTTTGCTATGATCAAGGTTACCACAATTATTGTCATGATCTTGATTGGATTAGGTCTGATTTTTGTTGGTATTGGAAATAATTTTGTACCGATTGGTTTAACCAACTTGACTGATCATGGCGGATTTTTTGCTGGCGGTTGGCAAGGATTTTTATTTGTTCTTTGTATTGTTGTGGCATCTTATCAAGGCGTTGAATTGGTTGGTATAACCGCTGGAGAAGCAAAAAATCCTAAATTTATGTTAAAAAAAGCAATTAATAATGTTTTATGGAGAATTTTAATTTTTTATGTCGGTGCTATTTTTATTGTTGTGACTTTATTTCCTTGGACTGAGATTGGCCAAAATGGAAGTCCGTTTGTGCTAATGTTTGCCAAGGTAGGCATTATATCGGCAGCAGCGGTGATTAATTTTGTCGTACTTACAGCGGCATTATCAGGCTGTAATAGCGGCATGTATAGTGGCGGGCGTATGATTTATGCTTTAGCGCAAAATGGTCAATTGCCAAAATCTTTATTGAAGGTAACCACAAATGGTGTGCCGGCAAGATGCATTATGCTAACAATTTTGTGTCTTGTTGTTGGCTCAGGCCTTAACTATATTATCCCTGATCCACAAGCAGTCTTTGTTTATGTTTATAGTGCCAGCGTATTGCCTGGAATGGTGCCCTGGTTTGTTATTTTGTTGAGTCAATTACGTTTTCGGCAAGTACATCAACAGCAATTAGCACAGCATACTTTCAAGTCAGTATTGTTTCCTTATGTTAATTATTTGACGTTACTTTTTTTGGGGTGTGTTCTTATTGGCATGGCAATTAATCCAGATACCCGTTTATCATTAATTGTTGGTGGCGTGTTTTTATTGATAGTTTCTGTGATCTATTTTTTAAACCATATTTTCCGGCATAAATCGTTGGCAAAGTGATTAAAGATAGTGTGTTTAACCGGCTAAAAAACGATGAGACGGTTGCTTTTGTGATAAAAGTGGATAAAGCATAAGCAAATAACCTTTATATTTAAAAAATCACTGGACAGCATGCTATTAAATCCGTACTATCCTCACCCGCAACGGCGTTAAGCGCCCGTAGCTCAGTTGGATAGAGCGCTGCTCTCCGGAGGCAGAGGTCTCAGGTTCGAATCCTGTCGGGCGCACCATTTATTGCGTGTTCTGCTACGGTGTAGTACGTTGATGTAGTATATAATAAACTGAATTTTAAAGATTTTTATGGTGGCTATAGCTCAGTTGGTAGAGCCCCGGATTGTGATTCCGGTTGTCGTGGGTTCGAATCCCATTAGTCACCCCATATTTGCTTTATGTAGTTTGCGAGGGTGGCGGAATTGGTAGACGCACTAGCTTCAGGTGTTAGTATCCTTATGGATGTGGGGGTTCAAGTCCCCCCTTTCGCACCATAAATATAAATAAGTGTTAAAAATTACATAAACCAACATCATTAAAATTGAAAGATTGTTTTATTTTCGGCGAGTAGCGCAGCCTGGTAGCGCAACTGGTTTGGGACCAGTGGGTCGGAGGTTCGAATCCTCTCTCGCCGACCAAATTTTAAAGAAACCCTGCAACTTATTGCAGGGTTTTTTGTTTGCATATTATTATATTCTGCTAATCAAATTCTGGTGATTAAATCAATTTATACTATTGCTCGATAGCCAAGTTTTATCGTTATTGTTATAGTGGAAAATAGCATAATTGTATTTAATATGTTGTTTTTTATATCCTTATAAGATTTTGCCGTGTTTTGACAACGAAGCTAATAATTGTTGTCTCAATATAGAGACATTTTATTTTATGAAAAATAAAGAAAAAATATAAATATTGCTATAACGTCTCTAATGAGAGACAGTTTAGCAATAGCCATCGTGGGTTTTTGCAATTAAAATAAATAAAAATGTTTTGCTAACCGACAAACAGTGGTTAATTGGTTAATATTCTGCCATGACTGTAATAAACAGATTGTCTTTGAGTAAAAAAATAGTATTTGGTATGAGTTATGCATTAGCGTAGAGAGTAGATTCTCATCCGGCTTCTTCTTATTGATAGTTTTCAGCATCCCCTAAACTATAGGATGATGCAAGCCAATTGAATGTGCCTATTGTCCACGTTATCGATGCAATACTATACATCACCAACCGGACGCAACGTTGAGTGAGGCACTATCCGTCTGTAGACCTGATTGTATTTTGACACCTATCTTTTTGATAGGTGTTTTTCATTTTGCTGATTATTTAACAAAGTTAAAAATTTTATCTGATGATGATTTTTAAGCCAGCGAAATGATTAGATAACCATTATAATGGCTATTCAATCTTGTATCATCCTGCGAAGTAAAATTAATAGATAAAAGTAAAGGTCTCAGAAAGTTAGAGGCAATGTAAAAAATTAGTAAAATCGCAAAAAAGATGGTAATCAATTTTCATGCTTTAGTGAAAAGAGTAAGCCACGTTGGTGAATTTGTGCCGCTTCTTCAGCTTTATGTTGTTTATCTAATGCATCAGCAAGCCAGGCAAAATCGTGAGCATCAGGACGTTGCGCTAAAGCAGACTTAAAATATTTTTCAGCTTCTTGCCACTCAGCATGATGTAAGGCTAGTTGACCTAAGGTACTATTTAATAAAGGAGTGGCACTACCTGATTGCTTTATTAGATTGTTAAGAGTCTTATTCATTGCTTTGCTATCGCTGATGTGTAAACGAGGAACCAGCAATAAAAGATTTTCATTATATTGCTGTTTTAATCCATCAATAATAATTTTCTCTGCCGCTTCACTATCGTCACATTCAATAAGACACGCAGCAACGATCGATTGTAATGCTGGATCATGACGTATTTTACGTCCCTGAGATTGCCACCAATCTTTTAGATTTTCACTCCCACTTTCAGCTATATATTGATTAATCCAGCCCTTATAGGCTTCTTGGCGTAATTTATTGATCTCTTCTGCGCTATATAATTTCTCTTTTCTCATAATGGGTAAAAGTTCGATAAGGGCTTGATAAGCGCCTGAACGTTGATAGGCTTGCTCTGCCATTCTTAATACTTCAGGATGGCGCGGTGCCTGATCCAGTAATTTATCGACCCCATGACGCGCTGCATGAACTTTACCTTCAGCAAGTTGTATGCGAACGCGGGTAATATCAACAGGAAGTTGATGGTTACCCGCGACTTCTGCTGCCCGTTCAAGATATTGATTAGTACGATATTCATCACCACGTTGTTGTGCAGCCCCTGCTGCAAGTAGATAGTTAACAACTGGTTGTTCTGCATAGTCAGCATGACGTGTCAGCAGTTTTTCGACTTGTGAAAGATCACCTTCTGCTAATTTTAGTAATGCCTTTTGCGTTTGATTATGCGCTTTATGATATTTACGACCTTTTAGCCAATTATGGGTGAACGATGTTGTGCCACGAATGCGACGATAGCACCAGCCAAGAAAACAGAAAATAAATTGTAAGATAACAAAACAGATAATTAAACTGTTTACACTGGTTTCAATATCGTAGTTATTGGTTTGGATAAGGACATAACCTTGGTGTCTTGCGACAATTGGACCAATAATGATCCCAGCAATCAGTACAATAAAAAGTATCAGTACTTTTATCATGCGGCTTTCTCCTGGCCAGTTCTATTGCTCGTTTTCACCGCCTCTTCTATGGGCGCAGGGGGCACGATTTTTATGTCATCAGTTGATCTTTTTTTGTTGGTTGGTTGAGTTTTTGGCGCTACCGGTGTTGCTGGGGTAGTAATTTGTCCTTGGATACGCTTTTGTAATGCTTTCTCGAGCAATAATAAACTTTTTAATTCACTGGGTATGTCCATCGTAATAGGTTGTTCAATTAGCGTATCGAGTTCGCTAAGGAAAGCTTTTGTTGCTGCGTCATTGGTGTTGAAATAGATCCTGATCCAGGTTGAAACTTGTTCTAAAGATTGTTTATAAATTTGCTCTTGATAACGAGGCACGGCTTGTGTGGCAATAAGTAGTTGCGCGCGAATGTTGGCGCGTAAGTAAATATCTTGATTAGGTGCCAGTAAAGGGGTTTCATGAGAATCTCTACGGCGAATAGTAATAAAATTTTTACTAAAGTTCTTCCAGCTTTGGCTAAGATTTTGTTTCCAATCGGCAATATTATTGGAAAGTTCGGTGCTATCTTCATCCATTGGTTTACCGTCAGGGGCATTATCATTAATGCGTAAATTATCGATATCACGGCTAAGTTGATTAAGTTTTAAAATAATTCCGTCATAGTCAATTTGGCTAATGGCTGATAGCACACTGATATCATGATTAATCGCTTTTCGGATCTCAATTAAATGAGGAGCATTCATTTCTGCTAGGCTCGAATCAGCACTTTTTAATAAGGCAATTGCAGTAAAGGGATCATAATCGTTCCAGAGTTTTCGGCCGGCCATTTTGGCCAGGAAGTCAGCTTGAGCAAGTAACCAGTGTTTTACATCGGTACTGGAAAGTGTTGTGATTTGTGCTTGTAATTCTTCAACACGCTGCTCAACTTTTTGCTCATATTCTTTGTTATCAAGTTGGCTAATACGCTGGGATTCGATTATTTGATTAATTTGCTGTTTTTCAGTTTCTTGTTGACGCAGTAGTTTACTTATTTGTTGTTGTAGTTCGCTGCTTTCATTGACTATCTGTTGATACTTTAGATTAAGATAATAATAGAACCCGCCACCCAGTATGACAATAATGACGAGAATAATTATACTAGCGAACAGACCAGAACGCTTTTGCCTTTGGGATTTACCATTTTCGACGGTAGATTGCGTTGCTGTTTTTGAGGCATTTGAGGTAATTTCATTTGTCTCATTGGATTTATGCTGTTCCGTCATAATTAATATCTCAATATCGGTTTACATTAATGCCTGAATTAAAGCATCATTATTAGCACTTTTGGCTGCTTTTACTGATTGCCATCCTAATTGGCGTGCCGTATTGGCTAAACGTTCACTGACAATAATTAGATGGCGAGAAAGTAACCAAGGTTTAAAATCATCTGTAATTAAGTTAAATAATATATGCAACATTTCGCCACTGCTAACAATAATTGTTGTAGTATTTGCTTTTTGCCATTGCACTTGGAAAGTGTCTGGATCATATTTTATTGGCTGACGTCGATAACATTCACAATAATCAATATGACTTCCTCGCGATTTTAATGTTGTGGCAAGTAATTCACGCCCACCGTTACCCCGTAATAACAAACATTTTTTCCCTACTAGTGATTGTAAACTAGGCAATTCAAGTAATTTTTCACTAGTTTCACCTTCTTGAGATAGTTGAATAGGTAAATTAGTTAATTGCTGAAAAGTCTCTGCTGTTGAATGCCCTATACCATAATAGGATAGCGTATCAGGCCATTTTTGTCCTATTAAATAAAGTGCTGAATTAGCATGGTGTACCGCATTTGGCGATGAGAAAAAAACTAGATCACCTTTAGTTAGCTTGGCTAGTTTAGTCGGCAGAAGTACGAGTTCCTTACCTGGTGTGATTTCAATCAACGGGGCATGAAAGGCCATTTTTCCTAATGACCTAATATGTTGCACCAGTTTTTCACCACTAGGATTTGGTCTGGTGACCAGGATACTCATCTCGAAACTACTCCTTGGGAAATGTTGTTAAGAATTTGTTTGGCTCCGTTATTAAGTAACTCTTCGGCAAGTTCAACACTTGCTTGTTGTATTTCTTCAGGCTTAAACCGTCTTTCTCCACGTATAATTTGACTGCCGTCGGGCGCTCCAACCATCGCTCTAAGCCAAATTTGTTTATTTTGCCAAATAGCGTAGCTACCGATCGGCACTTGGCAGCCACCTTCCAATCGATTATTAATGGTTCGTTCTGCTTGAATACAGATAGCAGTACCATGATGATGTAACGGCGCTAGAAAATGTTGTGTATGCTGGTCATCAAGACGGCATTCGATACCAATAGCGCCTTGCCCAACTGCCGGTAATAAATGCTCTGGTGGCAGAGCCTTACTTATACGTGTTTCTAAACCGAGTCGTTTTAGGCCAGCTACAGCAAGAATAATACCATCGTATTCACCATTGTCTAATTTACTCAGCCGTGTTCCAACATTACCCCGCAGATCTTGAATAATTAAATGGGGATAAATATGACGTAGTTGACATTGTCGACGTAGACTTGATGTTCCTATAATACTTCCAGCTGGTAGCTCAGCAAGCGAGTTGTATTGATTAGAGACAAAGGCATCACGAGGATCTTCTCTTTGGCAAATGGTCATTAATCCTAAGCTATTAGGAAAGGTAACGGGGATATCTTTCATGGAATGAACCGCAATATCAGCCCGCTGTTCTATTAATGCATTTTCTAATTCTTTGACAAAAAGTCCTTTGCCACCAATTTTAGCTAGGTGAGTATCAAGTAGGATATCACCTTGGGTATTCATGGGAATAAGTTCAATTTTTAATGTTGGATGATATTTTTCTAGTTGTGTTTTTACGAAAATCGCTTGCCATATTGCTAATGGACTTTTCCTTGTTGTGATACGCAGTGTTTGTATTGACATGTTTTTATTTTTCTTAGGTAGTTAGATTATGAATGATAAAGAAAGGTAGTTAGTTTTAACATTTTGGTAAGTTTTTTTCTAGTTATAGCCGATAGCTTAATAGATATAGATAACGTGTCACACACTTTGTAGACAAAAAAGTAGCTTAAGGATGGAAAAAATGATTTTTGATTATTTTATGAAAGCATATAAATACATTTTTAAGTAATTTTTTATACTTACCTGGATAATAATTATGAAAAATAATTAAAATTTTCATAAGAAAGTTTGACTAATTATTTCTTTTTATACGAATTATTATTGAAAATTGTTAGAAACGAAAAAGATTTTTTGCATATTTTTTGCATAAAAGATAGGAAAGCATTTGTGAAAAATAAACAGTTAAATATAAGTGTAATGTACTTTACCGTTTGGGCACAAAATGTTAAATTGATCACGTTTCTAGCAAACTATTCAAAAAATTTATGGCTATTTTAACTTCCCAATACCAAGGGAATCGATGGCTTAGTTAAAGTTATTCACTTTTTAAAGTTAATTCAGGCAAAACTTTTGTATCTTTATATTGAGACACTAAAGCAAAGATTGGATGCAATCAATCAATTACGACTGGAACGAGCATCATCTTCTATGAGTGAAGCGTTCAAGCATGTATATGGATTGCTGCCAGTTTTATTAAATTATCATCATCCTATGTTACCTGGTTATATTGAAGGTAATGTACCCACTGGTATCTGTTTTTTTGTGCCTGATGTTCAGCAAATTAATTGGTTAAAGCAGTTTGAGGCGTATCTCTTTTGTAAACTTGCTTCACAACCAACCAATGGTGAATTACCTATTACAGGTATTTATTCCATGGGAAGTACCTCATCAATTGGGCAAAGTGATGTTTCTGATCTGGATATTTGGGTATGTCATCAATCATGGTTAGACCAGCAAGAAAGACAGCTTTTACAAAAAAAATGTACATTAATTGAACAATGGGCATCCTCGCTTGGTATAGATGTTACTTTGTTTTTAATTGATGAAAATCGTTTTCGTCATCATACTAGTGGTAATTTAAGTGGTGAAGATTGTGGAACGACACAACATATATTGCTGTTAGATGAATTTTACCGGACAGCAGTCCGTATGGCTGGTAAGCGTTTACTTTGGATGATGGTACCAGCTGAAGAAGAAAGCAATTACGATGAATATGTTTTATTGTTGTATGCGCGTGGAGTCTTAACCCCGAATGAGTGGTTAGATTTAGGTGGCTTAGGGGAATTATCAGCTGAAGAGTATTTTGGCGCCAGTTTGTGGCAACTCTATAAAAGTGTTGATTCTCCCTATAAAGCGGTATTGAAGAGTATATTACTGGAAGCTTATTCTTGGAATTATCCTCGTGGTATGTTGTTGGCCATGGAGTTTAAACAACGTTTGCATGCTGGAGAAATCGTTGCTTATGGCCTGGATGCATATTGTTTAATGTTAGAACGCGTTACGCGTTATCTGATAGAAATCAGTGATTTTAAACGCCTGGATTTGATTCGTCGTTGTTTTTACCTCAAAGTTTGTGAAAAGTTATCCGATGAAAACAATACCTCACGCAGTGATGGTTGGCGAAAACAGGTATTATCACAGCTTGTTGCTTCATGGGAGTGGGATAAAGAGCGGTTAAGTGTTCTTGACAACCGAAATTACTGGAAAATAGAACAGGTTCGTGATGCACATAATGAATTACTCGACACCATGATGCAAAGTTACCGTAATCTTATTCGCTTTGCTCGTTGCAATAATTTGCGGGTTAGTGCAAGCCCGCAAGATATTGGTGTGTTGACTCGTAAGTTATATGCAGCCTTTGAAGTATTACCAGGTAAAGTCACTTTAGTTAACCCACAAATTTCGCCAGATCTATCTGAAAATCATCTCACTTTTATTTATGTTCCTGCCGGGCGTGTCAATCGTAGCGGTTGGTACTTATATAATAAAGCACCAACGATCGATTCTATTGTTGGACATCAACCTTTAGAATATAACCGTTATCTTAGTAAATTAGTGGCCTGGACTTACTTTAATGGCTTATTGACAGAGCAATCTCATCTTTATATTCATAATGGTGGTTCTCAATGTGATGAGAATAAGTTACATCAATTTGTTAATGACATAACAACAAATTTTCCTATTCGTTTACTAGCACCAACACCCAAAGCTTTATATAGCCCCTGTGAAATTCGCCACTTAGCAATTATTGTTAATTTAGAGAAAGATCCGACAGCGGTGTTTTCAAATCAAATTATCCATTTTGATTTACGTAAATTAGATATATTGAATTTTGGTGATCCACCGCAATGCTTAGTCAGTAGTATTGATCTGCTGTATCGTAATTCGTGGAATGAGGTGAGAACACTTCATTTCTCTGGTGAGCAATCTATGTTGGAAGCGCTAAAAACAATTTTGGGCAAAATGCATCAAGATGCCGAGCAGCCAGATGTGGTTGAAGTTTTTTGTTACAGCCAACATATGAGAGGATTAATTGGTACGCGTGTTCAACAGCTGGTTTCAGAATGTATTGAATTAAGATTATCAAGCAGTTGTAATGACTCAGGTCGTTTTAAGGCATTGCGTATTGCAGGGCAAACTTGGGGATTGTTTTTTGAGCGCTTGAATGTTTCAGTGCAGAAATTAGAAAACGCTGTCGAGTTTTATGGTGCAATTTCTAATAATAAATTACATGGTTTACCGGTAAAATTGAATGTAAAAGAAACTTATCATTTGCCTTTAGTTGTTGATGGTTATGCCAGTGAAGGAATTGTACAATTCTTTTTTGAGGATACAGAAGAAAATCACGGTTTTAATATCTATATTTTAGATGAAGAAAATCGGGTGGAAATTTATTCACATTGTGAAGGAAACAAAGAAGAACTGGTTAGGGATGTTAGCCGTTTTTACTCATCTTCTCATTGTCGTTCTACTTACCGTACAAATTTAGTCAATTTCAATCTACCACAATTTTATCAGATAATAAAAGTGGAAGATAAAAATCAAGTCATTCCTTATGTGAGTAAGACATTTTCAAATTCACATCTCAATGAGAATGTATGTCGAGAAGAATCAGGCATAAGTTTTTATATATATTAAAGATAAAGAATGCTATTTACCTGCATCGGTAGTTAGAGATCAAAAGAAAATGATTCACCACTTTGTTCACTAATAGCCTGTGCTAAAATTTTTATTACTCCGAGCACAATACCGGTTGTTCGCTTTATAGTTAAATTGGTAACCTCCTGCGCGTGTAGCTAACCATATTTGATGGAGTGGCTCTTGGCGGTTGATAATAATTTTACTGTCATTTTCGAAAGTTAGCGTCATAATACCATTATGGGTTTCGTAATCAATATCGTTATTACCATCGTACTGATCAAGTTGTTCTTTTATTTTATCCATCAATTCATCAACCAGTTGATGAAATTCTGTGTCTGTCATTGTCAATTTCCTATTTGCTTTTCCGTGCCTAACTGCGATTATGGATTATAAAGGATGATGATTTAAGAATGACAGGTTTTAACATAATGAAAAAATTAATTTGGCTATTTATGACAACGATATCATTAACCCTACTTTCAGCTTGTGGTTTGAAAGGGTCACTCTATTTTCCGACACCGACAACAGCGGAACAGAAAACTGAAGGTATATTATCGTCTAAAGAGACACAAGATCAATCGATACAAACAGAAACACATCACAAATCGATTATATAAAAATATAGCCAATTGATTATGATGGAGTAGAAAATGCAATTCTCCAAAATGCATGGTTTAGGTAACGATTTTATGGTGGTAGATGCGGTTACTCAAAACGTTTATTTTTCCCCTGAACTTATTTGCCGCTTATCAGATCGGTATAAGGGAATTGGTTTTGATCAACTGTTAGTTGTTGAAGCGCCTTATGACCCCGATCTTGACTTTCATTATCGTATTTTCAATGCCGATGGTAGTGAAGTGGCTCAATGTGGTAATGGTGCCCGCTGCTTCGCCCGTTTTGTCCGTCTTAAGAAACTGACAAATAAACGTGATATCAAGGTGAGTACGCAAGCTGGCATATTGACATTATCTGTAGCGGAAAATGAATATGTTTGTGTCAATATGGGAGTACCTGAGTTTGAGCCAAATAAAGTACCATTTAAAGCGATAAAAGCTGAGAAAACTTATATAATTAGAATTCAACAACAAACAATATTATGTGGAGTGGTTTCTATCGGGAACCCCCATTGTGTATTACAGGTGGAAAATATTGACACCGCTGAAGTTGCTTTATTGGGGCCTATATTGGAAAGGCATGAACGTTTTCCTGAGCGTGCTAATATAGGATTTATGCAAGTTATTGATCATGAAAACATTCGATTACGTGTATATGAACGTGGTGTAGGAGAGACACAGGCTTGTGGAAGTGGTGCCTGTGCTGCTGTTGCTATCGGTATTCAGCAAGGTTTATTAAGGAAAAACGTCCGTGTTGATTTACCGGGCGGCATGCTAAAAATTCGTTGGAATGGATTGGGTCATCCTTTGTTTATGACTGGCCCTGCAACACATGTTTATGATGGTGTTATTCATTTCTAAGTTTTGTTTGATTTAAGTGGTCTTTTATTATGGATAAAAAAGAAGCCGCATTTGATCCTCAACCTCTGTTAGATGATCAGACAGTAGTGGAATATCTGAAAAGCAATCCTCATTTTTTTATTCGCAATGCAGCTGCTGTTGAACAGATACGTGTTCCCCATCCTGTTCATCATGCGGTTTCATTAGTTGAATGGTCTATGAAGCGTCAACGGGTTTATATTCAAAATCTAGAACAGGATATGCAACTATTAGTTGAACAGGTTCGTAATAACGAAATTCTATTTAATCGATTGTTAAAATTGGTTATTCAGCTATCAACGGCAGATGACTTTGCCGATTTTCAGCAACGCTTATATGCCTGGTCAAAAAGTTTCGGATTGAGTGGTGCTTATATTCGCCTGTTTAGTGATTGTTGGCAGTTAGGTGTCCCGATGGATGCGCAAAAGGTTATGATTTCCCGTCAGGCATTTGAGCCTGTTCGTATTCAGAGATTTGGCGAAAAAAATCACTATCTTGGTACTTTAAATAACCTGGAAATATTGTTATTAATACCAGACGCAAATCATGTCGGTTCGGTCGCTATTTCTTTATTGGGACTTTATGGTAATTTAGGTATGGTGATCTTTAGTAGCAGGGATATTCAACATTACCAGAAAGGTATGGGAACGACGATGCTTGACCATTTAGCCAAATTGCTACCTGAGTTACTTTTGCGATGGGTAACACGGGTATGAACACAACCCGGCAAAGCTTGCAGCAACGAGTTGACGATTTTTTACGTTATTTACGTGTAGAGCGGCAGCTAAGCCTCGTGACAGTTATTAATTATCAGCGTCAGTTAGCAGTATTGGTGGATATGGCTATAGCTCTGAACATCAACGATTGGACACAGTTAGAAATGTCACATGTGCGGATGATGGTTGCAAAGTGTCGCCGACAAGGTTTGCAGGCTGCAAGTGTTGCTTTACGTCTTTCGTCATTAAGAAGTTTTTTAGATTGGTTAGTTGGGCAGGGTATATTAACCGCTAATCCCGCTAAGACAGTCAGAACGCCAAAAAATAAACGTCATTTACCCAAAAATATGGATGTAGATGAAATCAATCAGTTGTTAAATATTGATTTGACCGATCCTTTATCTGTACGTGATAGAACAATGTTAGAAGTGATGTATGGTGCCGGATTACGTTTATCTGAACTGGTTAATCTGAATTGCCAACATCTGGATTTAGCAAGCGGTGAAGTTCGGGTTATGGGAAAAGGCAGTAAAGAGCGGAAAGTACCCTTAGGGCGTATCGCAGTAGAATGGTTAATGCGTTGGATCAAAATGCGTCAGCAATATGTTAAGCAAGACGATGCTGTTTTTATCTCAATACAAAGAGGTAAACGTATTTCGGCACGTACGGTACAGAAGCGTTTTGCACTATGGGGAGTTCGCCAGGATGTTAGAAGTCATATTTATCCGCACAAACTTCGTCACTCTTTTGCCACTCATATCCTGGAGTCAAGTGGCGATTTGAGGGCCGTTCAAGAGTTACTAGGGCATGCTAATCTTACTACCACCCAAGTTTATACTCATATAGATTTTCAGCATTTAGCAAAGGTTTATGATGTGGCTCATCCAAGAGCAAAAAGGGAAAAACCTTAAATGCGTTTTTATCGGCAATTAGCAACTATTGCAGTGATTACCTTTGATCTGGATGATACACTGTATGATAATCGTCCGGTTATTGATAAAACTGAACAAGAGCTATTAAATTTTATTCGTTGCTATGACGATCGTTTTAGTCAGCTGCAATTTGCCGATTTACAAACCTATCAAACGTCAATTGCTAATCAGTATCCTGAAATTTATCATGATGTCACACAGCGGCGTTGGTTAGCTGTGAAAGCGTTACTTTGTCATTATGGTTATGATGCTGAAGGATCAACAAGGGGGGCTGACAATATAATGGCCCACTTTACTTATTGGCGTAATCAGATTGAGAATCCCAGCATTAACCCATACAATCTTAGCTATATTAGCCGAAAAAGTCCCGTTAGCAGCTATTACTAATGGCAATGCAGATCCCATACTTGTGGGTTAGGTGATTATTTTCAATTTGTTTTAAAAGCGGGACCAGATGGTCGAGCTAAACCATTTAGTGATATGTATTATCTTGCAGCTCAGAAATTTAATCTTGCTTTAGATGAAATTTTGCATGTAGGGGATGATTTAACAACGGATATTCAAGGTGCTTTACAGAGTGGTATGCAAGCATGTTGGCTCAATACAAAAAATAGCAACTTACTGACTACCAATGAGAGTGACATATTACCTCATGTTGAGATCACTGGTTTGGCTTCACTTATTACGCTGATATAATCTACTCATTTGGTTAAAAACCCAGTAGTGATTTATTCACTGCTCTCTTAAATTTAATGGTAACCATGAACGCCTCATATTTACTTGAAAACTTAAACGATAAGCAACGCGAAGCTGTTGCTGCACTGCGAACGAATATGTTAATACTTGCCGGAGCTGGCAGTGGTAAAACGCGGGTACTTGTTCATCGCATCGCTTGGTTACTGGCGGTTGATAAGGTTTCACCTTTCTCTATTATGGCGGTAACGTTTACCAATAAAGCGGCGACTGAGATGCGTCAGCGTATTAATGCATTATTAGGTAGCGATCAAGGCGGTATGTGGGTAGGTACTTTTCATGGCTTGGCGCATCGTCTTTTGCGGGCTCACTATCTTGATGCCAATTTACCGCAAGATTTCCAAATCTTAGATAGTGATGATCAATATCGTCTCGTGCGCAGAATTATCAAAGCAATTAGTTTAGATGAGAGTAAGTGGCCACCACGTCAAGCTATGTGGTACATCAACGCAAAAAAAGATGAAGGTTTACGGCCACAGCATATTGAGAGTTATGGTAATCCAATAGAGGCGACTTGGCTGCGAGTTTATCAGGCTTATCAGGAAGCTTGTGATCGGGCCGGGTTAGTTGATTTTGCTGAGCTTTTATTGCGGGCTCATGAGTTGTGGCTGAATAAACCACATATACTACAACATTATCGTGAGCGTTTTACCAATATTCTGGTCGATGAGTTTCAAGATACCAACAGCATTCAATATGCCTGGATACGTATTTTAGCCGGTGATAATGGTAAGGTTATGATTGTTGGCGATGATGATCAATCAATTTATGGTTGGCGTGGAGCACAGGTAGAAAATATTCAACGTTTTTTGCAAGATTTTCCGGCGGCAGAAACTATCCGATTGGAACAAAATTATCGCTCGACTAACAATATCTTGAAGTCGGCTAACGCCCTTATTGCCCATAATAATAATCGGTTAGGAAAAAATCTCTGGACCGAAGGGGCTGATGGTGAACTTATCTCGCTTTATTGTGGTTTTAATGAATTAGATGAAGCACGTTATGTTGTAAGCCGTATTAAGCAATGGCATGAGAAAGGTGGCACCTTAAAACAGTGTGCTATTCTTTATCGTAGCAATGCACAATCACGGGTGCTCGAGGAGGCATTATTGCAGTCTTCAATGCCTTATCGTATTTATGGCGGCCAACGCTTTTTTGAGCGGCAGGAAATTAAAGACGCGCTCTCTTATTTACGTCTGGTTGCTAATCGAAATGATGATGCATCATTTGAGCGGGTGGTTAATACGCCAACTCGCGGAATAGGAGAACGAACCTTAGACACTGTTCGTCAGGCGGCACGCGAAAAACAACTAACACTGTGGGAAAGCTGTCAATTTTTATTACGGGAAAAAGTCTTTGGTGGCCGGGCAGTAGGGGCGATTGAACGGTTTCTTGAGTTAATTGACGCATTGGCTAAAGAAACCATGGATATGCCGTTACATGTTCAAACTGATCGAGTCATCCGCGATTCAGGTCTGCGGGCAATGTATGAGCAGGAAAAAGGCGAAAAAGCGCAAGCACGTATTGAAAACCTTGAAGAGCTAGTAACGGCTACTCGTCAATTTAGTTATGAAGAAGAAGATCAAGATTTAATGCCGCTGCAAGCATTCTTGTCCCATGCTGCGTTGGAGTCCGGTGAAGGGCAGGCGGATGTGCATCAGGATGCAGTACAGTTAATGACCCTCCATGCGGCAAAAGGTTTAGAGTTTCCAATGGTCTTTATTGTCGGGATGGAAGAAGGTATGTTTCCAAGCCAGATGAGTGTGGCAGAGAGTGGACGGCTAGCAGAAGAACGACGGTTGGCTTATGTGGGATTGACGCGTGCGATGGAGAAATTGACGCTGACTTATGCGGAAAGTCGTCGGTTATATGGTAAAGAAGTTTACCACAGTCCATCTCGTTTTATTGCTGAATTACCTACAAAATGTATTGAAGAAGTTCGTTTACGAACAACGGTTTCACGCCCTATTAGTCATCAACGACTTGGTACCCCGATTAATCGTAATAATAGTGGCTATGCATTAGGTCAACGCGTTCGTCATCCTAAATTTGGTGAAGGAACTATCATTAATTTGGAAGGGGATGGTGAGCATTGCCGCTTGCAGGTTGCTTTTCAAGGCGAAGGGATCAAATGGCTGGTTGCTGCTTATGCTAAATTAGAGTTGCAATAACAGCAACACATTATTGCTTGAAATATGAGTTATTTTTCTATTTGAGGTTCAGAAGGAGGCACCATAATATGCTGTTGGCATTTAAATTTGACAACTATCGTTTGTCTCGTCTTGAGTTTGATGACGGTGAAAAATTGACCGATGCTATATGGGTTGATTTAGTGGAACCTAATGAAAAAGAGCGGCAAACCGTGCAAACTGAGTTAAAACAATTGTTAGTAACCCCTTCTGAATTGACGGATATTGAAGCATCGGCCCGTTTTTTTGAGGATAAAGATGGTTTACATATTCATTCATTTTTTTATTATCAAGATATCGATGAACATGTTGGTAACTCAACGGTCGCTTTCACCTTTCGTGATGGCCGCTTATATACGTTACGAGAACGTGATCTACCTGCTTTTCGTTTGTATCGTATACGTTCAAGAAATCAAAAGCTTATCGATGCTAATGCTTATGAATTATTTTTAGATTTATTTGAAACCAAAATTGAACAACTAGCTGATGTAATAGAAAATATTTATAGCGTGTTGGAATCGCTAAGCCGTATTATTCTGGAAGGTAAACAGGGTGATGAACTCGATAGTGCGCTTTCTAATTTAGCGGAACAAGAAGATATTGGTTGGAAAGTGCGGTTATGCTTAATGGACAGTCAGCGAGCATTAAATTTTCTGATCCGTCGGGCAAGATTACCTTCAGGTCAGTTAGAGCAAGCGAGAGATATTCTACGCGATATTGAATCACTGTTACCCCATAATGAATCACTATTTCAAAGAGTAAATTTTCTTATGCAAGTGGCGATGGGTTTTATTAATATTGAACAGAGTCGTATTATTAAAATTTTCTCCGTTGTTTCTGTGGTCTTTTTACCGCCGACACTGGTGGCGTCCAGTTACGGTATGAATTTTGAGTTTATGCCAGAATTAGGCTGGCGCTTTGGCTATCCGACAGCGATTATTTTGATGATTATGGCCGGACTGGCACCGTATCTTTATTTTAAACGTAAAAATTGGTTGTAAGTTTATTTGATGATTAAAGATATGTATGGTGAGCGGATTGCAATAGCAAGTTGATAACATAAGCTTCATGCAGTTAGCTTAAAATAAATTTTTACTATCGGTGGTTAGCTGGATTATCTTTATATTACCCCACTAAGTAAGTAGCTATGCCAGTGGCGATATGCTTATTTTCTTCATTATATAATTCAACTCGTGTAACTGAGATCTTATTGCCAGTGCGAATAACTTCTTAACTGGCAATAAATTTTTTACCGTGACCTGGACACAATTAATTAATATTTAAATCAATAGTACCAATGGTCGCTAAGCGTTTTCTGAGCCCTTCTTTTGAAAATGAAGTCATCCGATTTAACATATCACTAATACAAATTAAGCCGCTAGCAACATCCAACACTGCAGCAATAACACCGCCGTGTAATATCTGTTGTTCATAGTTTCCTATCAATTCAGGTTTGTTATTAACAATTAACTTGGTCTGAGTTTTATCAAACGATAATACCTCAAGACCTAATAATCTGTTGAAAGGTATTTCATGGAAAAATTTCGCAACAACAAGTTCCAGTGCTTCGTTTAAGGTAAAGGCAGACGCATTCATAAATATTCTCTATATTTTAGATATTATGTTAATCAACTGTTGATGTTATGCAAAGGTTGACGGTTTTTCTATGATTTGTTTCATAAACTGAAAAAATAAATTGCTATTTAACAGGAAGTGACCATTTTTTATTTTAACGCGTTAATTTTATAACGGAAAGTAATGATATGCTGTAATTCTTACCAGAGTGAGGTAGCATGTATTTATTTACCGCTTGTTATCAAAATTGATTAGTCACGTTTATTAAGGATACCAGTGTCTATTGCGGAAATTATCAATATCACGCCACCGGCCAGGCAAGTGTTACAGGAGATTTTTGGTTATCAGCAATTTCGACCAGGCCAAGAGCAAATTATTAATACTATACTGTCAAAGCAAGATTGTTTGGTCGTCATGCCAACAGGTGGCGGAAAGTCTCTCTGTTATCAAATACCAGCTTTAATTTTACCTGGTTTGACAATAGTGGTTTCACCACTGATTTCTTTGATGAAAGATCAAGTTGATCAGCTTTCTCAGTGTGGTATTGAAGCCAGTTATCTTAATTCTACGCAGACTGGGCAACAGCAAAAGCAGATAATTGAGCATTGCTGGCAAGGCAAAATAAAATTGCTTTATATCGCCCCAGAGCGATTGGTCATGGATAATTTTCTCGAACAATTGCCGAAGCTAAATCCTGCTTTATTGGCAGTCGATGAAGCTCACTGTATTTCACAATGGGGACATGATTTTCGTCCTGAATATCGGGCATTAGGGCAATTGCGGCGTCGTTTTCCTCAGTTACCGGTTATTGCCTTAACGGCAACAGCGGATCAAACAACGCGTAATGACATTATACACTGGCTTGAACTGCGTGCACCTTTTGTTCATATTAGCAGCTTCGATCGACCTAATATTCGTTACACTTTAGTAGAAAAGTATAAGTCGCTTGATCAGCTGTGGTTTTTTATTAAAGGGCAAAAAGGTAACAGTGGAATTGTTTATTGCAATAGTCGTAATAAAACTGAAGAGACCGCTGAGCGATTACATAAACGAGGTTTAAGTGTCGCGGCTTATCATGCTGGGCTGGATAATACACAACGTGCTAACGTACAGGATGCTTTTCAAAAAGATGATTTGCAAGTAGTAGTTGCAACGGTAGCATTTGGGATGGGTATTAATAAATCTAATGTCCGTTTTGTTGTCCATTTTGATATTGCACGCAGTATAGAATCCTATTATCAAGAAACGGGTAGAGCTGGGCGTGATGGCTTAGCTGCGGAAGCCATCTTATTTTATGATCCTGTCGATTTAACTTGGTTGCGTCGTTGCTTGGAGGAAAAGCTTGCTGGACAATTGCAAGAGATTGAACGCCACAAACTGAATGCCATGAGCGCTTTTGCCGAAGCGCAAACATGCCGTCGCCTGGTATTGTTAAATTATTTTGGTGAAAATCGGCAACAACCTTGTGGTAATTGCGACATCTGTTTAGATCCACCAAAGCGTTATGATGGTTTGATTGATGCTCAGAAAGTACTTTCTTGTATTTATCGGACTGGGCAGCGTTTTGGTATCGGTTATATTGTTGAAATTTTGCGCGGTGCTAATCATCAACGTATTCGTGAATTTGGCCATGATAAGCTGCCAGTCTATGGTTTAGGTAAAGAGCAGAGTCATGAACATTGGGTTAGTGTCTGTCGGCAACTTATTCATATGGGGTTGGTGAGCCAAAATATTGCCCATTTTTCAGCATTACAATTAACAGAAGCCGCTCGTCCGATACTGCGTGGAGAGGTGCCATTACAGCTTGCTGTTGCTAGAACTTTATCGAAAAAAAGCTGTAATCAGAAAAATAAAAACTATAAAATCCATTATGATAAGAAATTATTTGCTAAATTACGCCAATTGCGAAAAGTTATTGCTACTGAAGAAAATATTCCACCTTTCGTGGTTTTTAATGATGCCACCTTAATCGAGATGGTGGAGCGATGTCCTGTCCAGCCACATGAATTACTGTTGATTAATGGCGTAGGTCAAAGAAAATTAGCGCGTTTTGGCGATGCATTCATGACATTGATTCGTGATCATCTGGCAGGTTTTGAATGAGTTGAGGAATAATTATGACGCCTGACATGCTAAAAGCGAGTTGGTTGACACGTGAATCTCAGTTTTTAGCTTTTGCTAAAGGCCCACTTTTAGACTTTTGGAAAATGCGTGATGAGGCCGAATTTATTGGTGTCGATAATGTTCCTATTCGTTATGTTAAACTTTGTTCCACTCAACATAATAAAGCCATTGTAATTTTACCTGGACGTGGTGAAAGTTATGTGAAATATCCTGAAGTAGCTTATGATCTTTATTATCTTGGCTATGATATTTTTATCATTGATCATCGTGGTCAAGGTCGATCGGGAAGAATGTTAGCCGATCCACAGAAGGGACATGTAGAAAAATTTACTGACTATATTGATGATTTTGCATCCTTTGTCACCCTTGAGATTAAACCACGACACTATCAATACTGTTATGCACTGTCCCACTCAATGGGAGGTGCTATTCTCGCTGGTTATTTGCTGAGAGATAGTCTGACTTTTAATGCCGCAGCCTTCTGTGCTCCAATGATAGGCATTCATTTACCAGTATCACGTTGGTTGGCAAATTTTATCATTCAACGTGCTGAAGCGAGAGCCAGTATCCGTGATGATTATGCGGTATCAACCGGTAAATGGCAGCCATTAACCTATATTATTAATGTATTGACCCATAGCTATGAACGTTATCGGCGTTATTTACGTTATTATGCCGATTATCCTGAATTACGTCTTGGTGATCCAACTTATCATTGGATCGGTGAGAGTTTGCAGTTTGGTACTAGTTTAATTGAAAAAGCAGCAGAAATTACGATTCCGCTTATTGTATTGCAAGCTAGTGAAGATAAAGTTGTTAGTAATCGGGATATTCAAAAGTTTTGTGCTGCTCGACAAAAAATGCAGATAAGAAGAGGGGAAAAATTACCTTTAATTATTGAAGGCGCGTACCACGAAATACTGTTTGAAAACGATGCATTGCGTGCGATGGCACTTAATGCAACTTGTGATTTTTTTGATCAATATTGATATTAACCAAGGATAAACAATGAGGTATGCTGTAGTTGCTTCAGATTTAGATGGTACTTTACTATCTCCTGACCACACTTTACCGCTTTATACAAAAGAAACGTTAAAATTATTAGCAGAAAAAAATATTCATTTCATTTTTGCTACTGGTCGCCACTATATTGATGTTGATCAGATACGGGTTGGATTAGGTATTAATGCTTATATGATCACATCTAATGGTGCTAGGGTACATAATACGAATGGAGAGCTTATTTTAAAACATAATGTTGATGCTGATATTGTTCATGAGCTCTGTCTAATAGAGTTTGATAATCCCAATATTTTGACAAACTATTATTCAAGCGATACTTGGCTAATTAATCGGGAGAGCCCGGAACAAAAGAAATTTTTTCAAGAGTCTGTTTTTCATTATCAACTTTTCGATCGTGATAATTTTTCGACGATGGATGTGAGTAAAGTTTATTTTATTTGTGAAGATCATCAACAATTACTGTTATTGCAAGAGCGAATAAGAAATCGTTGGGGCGATCGTGTTAACGTTAGTTTTTCATTACAGAATTGCCTTGAGGTTATGAATGGCAGTGTTTCTAAAGGGAATGCACTAAAGCAAGTAGTGGATTTATTAGGCTATACTTTGCAGGACTGTATCGCTTTTGGTGACGGAATGAATGATTATGAAATGTTAACAATGGTGGGAAAAGGCTGCATTATGAAAAATTCACATCAATTATTACGTGATAGTTTACCTGATATGGAAGTTATTGGTTCTAATAAAGAAGAAGCCGTTTCCTATTATTTGCGACGACTTTATAGCGGTATCTAATATTTGGAGCAAATAAAAACCATGTAAATTAAATTTACGGAAATACACTTTAGAAAATAACGGAATAATTTATTATTAATTTGCTGAAATGATTCAGTTTTTTTAATTATATCAAAAGACTAGTTAATAATTAATTTGTGAAAATTATTATTGTTTATATTTATTTTACGGAAAATAAATTGCTTAAGTCTATTTTTAAATTTGTGATTTTTATAGTGCGAAATAAGAGGATGCTAAGATTAACTATTATCTTAGTATAATTTTTGAAGCGTTAGTTATAATAAAGGAGCTGGCGGTATGAGAAAATTAATTCTGGTATTTACGCTTGGAATAATGGGTTATGGTTCCTTAGTATCTGCTGATATAAAAAAGACAAAATCTAATACAATAACTCAATTACAGCAATTAGCAGAACAAGGTAATGATAAAGCTCAGTATGAACTAGGCGAAAAATATTTCCGTGGACAAGGGATTTCTCAGAACTCCAAATTAGCAGTCAATTGGTATTTGAAATCGGCTAAGGCAGGTAATGCTGATGCGCAGTTTAGGCTCGCTACCATGTATGTCAATGGTTTTGGTGTTAGGCGTGATTATGATCAGGCAATAGAATGGTACCAAAGGGCAGCAATTCAACAGCATGTACGTGCGCAGAGTAGTATGGCTACTATGTATGCTCATGGATTAGGTGTGAAACGAAATTTACAGGAAGCGGCATATTGGTATGAGCAAGCGGCAAAAGGCGGTTATGCATTGGCGCAATTTAATTTGGGATTAATGTATAGCATTGGCAATGGCGTGATAAAAGATTATAAAAAAGCCGTCTATTGGTTCAAACAAGCAGCAACACAAGGGTATGCTAAAGCCCAGGATCGTTTAGGTGTGATGTATGCAGAAGGGCATGGTGTTAATAAGGACAATAAAAAGGCATATGCATGGTTAGCAACTGCAGCTTGTAATGGTAATAAAGAAAGTCAAAAGTTTCATGATAAGATTGGTAAATTTTTTTCTGATAAAGAAATGAAGGCAGCAGAAGCGTTAGCTGAACGTTATATTAAAAAGTATCCTACTCCAATTGATTAAAAATAAATTAACGATAGCTAGATTAAATCAGTTATATATTAAAATAATATTACCTTTATATTAAAACTGAATATGATATGTTTTTCTAAGTTTTTATGGGACTTTTTCCTTTCATTTAACGGCAAAACTTTAACAGTAATTTATAATTCTCCGGCTTTCCTCGCCGGATTACGGCTGGCTGTTTTTTTTTGTTGTACTTTGTAATAGATTATTATTTGCTATATCAATTCGAGCTTGAAAGGGTGGGAATGGCAGCGTGATCCCGTGGTGAGCAAGACCGGCTAAAATATTTTGATGAACTTCATGTCGAGCAGGCATCCGATGTCCCATTTCTGCTGCGTAGATGCGTAATTCAAAGATTTGAATACCTTGTTGTATGTCAACCAGATATACCTCAGGTGCCGGGTTAGTTAAAATCATCGGAGTTTTCTCGGCTGCATTCAGTAAGATCTGGCTGATTTTGGCGCTATCTATATCAGCGGGTGCGGGAATGGTTAAGACAATACGAGTAATGGTATCGGACAACGACCAGTTAATAAATTGCTCTGTAATAAATGCTTTATTGGGAACAATAATTTCTTTGCGATCCCAATCTGTCAAGGTCGTGGCCCTAGTATTAATTTTAGTAATGCTGCCGGTTAAATCACGAATAGTGACTGTATCGCCGATACGGATCGGTTTTTCAAATAAAATCATCAAACCTGAAATGATATTGGTAAAGATTTCCTGTAAACCAAAACCTAATCCAACCCCCATCGCGGCAATTAACCATTGCAGTTTTGACCACTCAATACCAAGCATCGAAAATGCGACTATGCTACCAACAAGGGCAATAGTATATTTAGTCAACGTAGTGATCGCATAACCAGTCCCTGGCGTTAAATCAAGGTGTTGTAACAGTGCCAGTTCCAATAGTGCCGGCAAATTTCTTATTAGTTGTGCAGTGATTATAATAATAAGAATGGTAATGAATAGAGAACCTAGGGTGATAGGTTGGATGGTATCTACACCATTAACGGTAGTAGTAACATTCCAAAACCGGATATTTTCCAGGAAAGAGAATGCTGAATGTAATTCAGACCAAATTAAAATTAATGACACTAATGCTACCATAGTGATAATCGAGCGTACTAGACCCAGCGATTGGGCACTGATTGTATCTAAGTCAATCGTACTTTCTTCTATATCGACTAAGCTTTCACCACTACTATTATTGTCACCTTCATCTTTTGCCCGCTGAGCGAGAATATCAGCACGACGCTGTTTTGCTCTTTCAAAAGCAATTTTACGTCGTTGGATAGACATCCAGCGGCGGATAATATGATAAATAATCAGTAAGAAAAACCAGATTGCGGCAGAGGTTTCCAGTCTGGCTAATAATTCTTGGGAGGTTGAAAGATAACCCAATAATGCAGAAACGGCCGAAAATATGGGAGCAATAATAAGTAATAACCATAATACATTACTAATTGCATTTTCACCCGAACCATGGCGATCTAAATAAAGCGGTACACCTACCCGTTTGAGGTTATGTGTAATTAAACTTAGCGCAATACAGAGCAATAAGAAACATAATCTACCCAAACTTGGGGCAAATTCGCGGTTATTATAATATTCAAAAGTAATCAACGCCATCATCAATGGCACTATGACAAAAATTGATAGTTGATAATAACTCATTGCCCTTTTAACATTTTCTTCTGACCAACCAAAATGAGAAATAAACAACCCATTTGGCAGGGCAAAAGTTGCACTGATCATAAAAACCCATAAAACCGGTGTTGTTGCACTGACTCCATAACCAATCGCTGTGGCCATTGGGAATTGCCAGGCACTTTGGAGACCGTATCCAATCGCTGACCATAAAATAGGTAAGGGCAGTGCGATAAGAATAGACCAAAATACGGTTCGTAAGGTTAGGGCAAAGCGATCTTGGGTTACTTTGCCAATACGTGTGCTGGCGCGAAGAAGAAAATTATTATAGTGCTGATGAGTACTAATGCTAAAAATGACGATAGCAACTGCAGCGAGGAGATATAGCAAACTATCTTGGGTGGCGATAATAACTTTAATCGCTCCACTAAGCTGAGATAAAGTATCTAATGATAGTAAACGAGTCAGATCTTTTACTATAGTAATTGGATAGTTGAGTTTTATAGGGTCGCTATCAGCGATCCAGAACATATAACGGTGAGTGGCATCTTTGATATCTGTTAATGCATCTGTTAGCTGGGTTGCTGCAACGTTGAGCTTGGTTAACTCCAATATTTCACTGTCATAACCTGAAATTAGTGAGCTTAATAATTCTTTGCGAGTTTGGATGAGTGAATCATAAATTTGAGTTTGTTCTGCGGTGAAATTTTTTATTTCAGGTTGTTTTTCCTCACTCTCGTCATTACTGGAATTGAGATTTTCCAACATATCTTGGTATTTAAGGCGATCAACCCGTTTTTTTATGATTTCTCTGTCAATTTGCTGATTTTTGGGAATTTCTGGCAAATGATATAACTGTGCTCGTAATGCTTCACCCAAAGTTGTCGAGCCGCTTAACCACTGAGCTTGCTCACGAATTGTGCCAAGCGCTTGGCGAACGGTTAGTGTATCACTAGAAGTCTGCCGTTGCCTCTGTTCAATATCATTTATTCTGTGTGCTTGTTCATTAAGTCGTTGTGATAATTTGCGGTTCAGCTGCAATTGTTCCGTTAAGAATTTGGGCAGTTCTCTGCCTTGAGCTGCTAACATTCCAGTGTGTTTAAGAGCGAGTTGTGCCTTCTGTTGTCGCTGAAAGTTTAGGTGGTTGCGGAGTTGTTGAAGCTCATTATCAATTTGCTGATAAAGTTTTTTAAACAGCTCAAGTCGTAATCGAGTAATTTCTTGGCGATTGTTGGCAGAAAGTTGTGCTATTTCTAGTTCATTGGTTTTTGCCTTTCTTGCAGCGACTTCTGCTTGTGCTAAGTTATACTGTGCTTCAGCTAAAGGAGACACCGGAACATTAAGTGATTGTAGCCTTGCAGTAGAGTCAGAAAGCAGGCGCCGGGCTTCTAATAATTGTTGAGGCAATGTTACAAGAGAGTCGCTGATTTCGCGATTTTTATCTTGTTCTTGTTGAATTTGTTTGCCTTGTTCAAGTAGTTGACTACTAGCTTGAACAATACGTTGTTCAAGTTCCAGGATAGTTATATTCGTTGGTATAGTAATAGTTTTATTGCTTTCAATAAGAAATTGTTGCTGTAATTCTTTTATAATTTTAGGGAAATCATTGATTGCTTCTTGATACGTGTGAGTTTTTTTCTCTGATTCTTGCGCTTCTGATAACCAATTTAAAGTAGCTTGTAATGCCTGAATAATCTCTGCATTTTTTGCATTTTTATTTGCTTCAAGTTGTTTAATCTCTTTTTTAATTTGGATTTCATCAAGATTAATAGCTGCAAAGGCAGGTATTGTGATGAATAAGAGACTAAATAGCATGCAGGCTATCAGGCGCATAATATGATTCCTCAGAAAAAAATATCCAGATCAATTTATTAAATTTGTGAATTGCTATGTTCAGTAGTATTTGTATAAATTGATTCTGCTAATAATTCACCTACTCGAGTGACGGTTCCTCGCTCCAGAACAGAATTAAATTGGATATGGTTAGATTCAAACAAATTGATGACAGTTGAACCCAGTTTGAATTTTCCCATTTCTTCGCCTTTTTTCAGGTAGACAGAACCTGTCTTGTCTTTTTCTGGATAAGTCCAGCGTTTGATAATTCCTTCACGTTCATGGTTGATACAGCCACACCAGCTAGTATCGATGCTTCCGACAATCGTTGCACCTATTAGGATTTGTGCCATTTTTCCAAACGGTGTTTCAAAAATACAGATCAGACGTTCATTACGGGCAAAAAGATTAGGAACGTTGCTTGTAGTCAGTTGATTAACGGAAAAGAGATCACCAGGAACATATATCATTTCAGTTAGTAAGCCGTCACAGGGCATATGGACACGATGATAGTCACGTGGAGATAAGTAAGTAGTTACAAACAATCCATTACGAAACTCATCGGCCAGTATATAATTACCCGCTAATAATGTCGTTAAACTGTAAGAATGACCTTTAGCTTGTAGGAGCTGATCATCAATAATTGATCCTAATTGGTTTATTACACCATCGGCCGGTAGAGCAAGTTGATTGCTACCGACAACAATAGGGCGAATATTTTCTTTTAATGGGCGAGTAAAAAATTCATTGAAGGTAGTATAAGCCGAAAATTCGCTTTCTTTCGCTTCTGCCATATCAACTTTATAAAACTTGGCAAAAAGCTTGATCATTAACTGGGTAAATCCCGCCGCTTTTTGATTAGCAAGCCAACCAGCTATTTGTGTTAACGCTTGTTTTGGTAATAGATATTGTAATTTGATCTTTATTTTTTCCAGCACATTAACCTCTAATCTGATTCTAATGTTATTGGGTTGTTATCAAAAAAAGATAGTGATTGTACCTATGCTTTTTATGAATTCCAGAGTTATATTTATAACTATTTATTTGTTTGTAAAAGGTCGACGTGGTTTTATTTGTTCCATGCTTGTTAAAATTCGATGATAGTTTTCAATACGTGATTTTGCTATTTTTCCAGTGGTTACCGTTTGTTGTAAAGCGCATCCTGGGTCGTCTAAATGTTTACAATCACGAAATTTGCAATAACCCAAGTATTGTCTAAATTCGACAAATCCTTTAGTTATTTGTTCCTTGGTTAGATGCCATAATCCAAATTCACGTATACCTGGTGAATCGATAAGATCACCTCCTTGGGCGAAATGGTAAAGACGAGCAGTTGTTGTTGTATGTTGACCTAATCCTGAATTATCAGACACTTGGTTGACTAAAATTTTTTCTTCATTATTAGGTAATAAATTATTAATCAAACTCGATTTGCCAACACCAGATTGACCGACAAAAATAGATATCTTTCCTGTCAGGATATTAATCAGAGCATCCATTCCTTCATGAGTATGATTGGAGACGCATAAAACTACATAGCCAATACTATGATAAAGTTCTATTACTTTACTTATCTCTCTGCTGTTTTGTTTATTAAGTAGGTCAATTTTATTTAAAATAATAATTGGCGCAATATTAAGGGTTTCGCAGGCAACTAAATAACGATCAATAATATTTAATGATAATTGCGGCAATATCGCTGAGACAATGATGGCCTGGTTAATATTAGCAGCGATAGGCTTGAGTCCATCATAGTAATCAGGGCGTGTCAAGACCGATGTGCGCTCATAGACTGCTTCTATGACACCATTTACTTTTATATTAGATTGTTGATGTAGCGCAGGGCGCCAAATAACACGATCACCTGTGACTAATGAGTCGATTGTTCGACGAATATTGCAGCGTTGAATGTCCCCTACCTTTGTTTCAATATCTGCATGTTGACCAAAACGACTAATGACCAGCCCGTCTTGAGGAGTGCCAAGCTGGTTATCATTAATATCTTGCTGACACTGTTTTTTTAGCTTAGTTTGATGGTTTGATTGTATTCGGCGTTGTTGGCCTTTGGAGAATTTCTTTCTAGCCACCTGACCTCACTAGTTTTATTTGTTTATCGATTGAATTCATTATCAAGAGTTATCGCAGTTTTGCTCTTAAGTAGCTATCTTACACTAAGTATTGCATGCTATCAGTTTAGAATGTAACCTAGGATATAACATGAGAAATAGTAAGAACAATTTGATTTGGATAGATTTGGAAATGACAGGCTTAGATCCAGAACAGGATCGTATCATTGAGATTGCAACAATCGTTACTGATTCCGATCTAACTATTTTATCCGAAGGGCCAGTGATTACTATTTATCAATCAGAACAAAAGTTATCACTTATGGATGAATGGAATGTTAGAACGCATACTGAAAGTGGACTGATTGGTAGAGTTAAATCTAGTCAATATGATGAAAAAAAAGCAGAATTAGCCACGATTGCTTTTTTAGAAAAGTGGGTACCTATGGGTGTTTCACCTATTTGTGGTAATAGTGTTGGTCAAGACCGTCGTTTTTTATTCAAATATATGCCTAAATTGGAAAAATATTTTCATTACCGTTATATAGATGTTAGTACCTTAAAAGAGCTTGCTCACCGTTGGAAGCCTGATATATTGCCAGGTTTTACAAAAAAGAATATGCATCAAGCTTTAGAGGATATACGGGAATCAATTGCGGAGTTGGCTTATTATCGTCAACATTTTATCAAGCTTTAAATAGTGTTATTATCAAGCTGATTATAGGTAATTTGTTGTTTTAAGCAGCATTTAGATTGAAAATAGATTTTTTATGGCTAAAAGTACTTGTCTGTTTGACAATTTTTCGTATAATTCGCAATCCATAAGTGATTGGTAATATTGTGGTTATAACTTTGCGGGAATAGCTCAGTTGGTAGAGCACGACCTTGCCAAGGTCGGGGTCGCGAGTTCGAGTCTCGTTTCCCGCTCCAAATTTTCTTTTGCTCATGATTAGCATGACAATTTTAGTTGTATAACTTATTTTTACTAAATATTTTAATATTTTTTTATAGTAACAGCCTATTATTCACACAATTTTTAGTGAAAATATATACTTAATGTTGTGGCTGGGTTTTATTTGATTATAAGAATAAAATTTTTGTTGCACCTTGGTAAAAACTGTCTGTCCTAAAATAGGAGATTATCTCCTTAAAGTAACCACAGTCTTGATACTTAGTCAACCATTATATAGCTAGTCGTGTAAAATTTACCCGAAAAATCGGGCACATAGGACTTGCAAATAGTATCTGCTAGCATAGAATTCCACTCCCCAATTTTGAAGTAGATGTTACAGCATGTACTTTATCAGTGAAATGAACAATGTGGTGTCTTTCTTGGCAGGCAAGTTATTTTAGTGTTTAAATGATATTGTAGGTGGATTGATGTTGTTATTTATATTAACCTTAAAAATGTTAAGGATAAAGCTACTGCATTTTTTTAGCTAAAATATTCTAATAACTTATTCATTTACAATTGAATTTTGGTTATGACACACAGTGTTTCTTTTGCTTTATTGCACAGAGTTATCCACAGGTAAATGCTCTCTTTTATGTCTATCATTAGTGATGTTTTTTTTTATCGATATCATTTAACCTATTGAAAATAATTTATAAAATATTTATGTTTTTTGATAATTGATTATATGGTTATTTTTTTATTATCAATACATTTTTATTTTATTCACAATTTTAATTGTGAAGTATCTACTCTTCTTAGAGAATATGAGTGTTGATAACTAGATAGCGCTAACAAGCCGCTATTGTTACTCTGGTAAGGTTTTATTTATTAATAAAAGTATAATCTTATCGATATATCTCAAGTTGTCCGATCTAATGCCAAATTACCTTCCTTAATTAGCGAAGGTTTACTCTAGTGATAGTATAACGTCCCTTTATTAAGGTAAAAAATGTTTGTTTTAGTCAAATAGCGTTAATCTTTTAAGACGAAAATATTTCGTGGTTTTATTTGAAATCAGTTTAATGAAGTTAACTATTTAGTTGGGCTTTAAAGCTTAGCGATAGAAGATTCATTTTAACATTGACAGTTAGTTGCTAATGCCGTTGATGCTGTGATTGTGATTTAGTCTCATTATAGTTCATCAAGTTATTTTCGCTGTCTGCTATTTTAGTTTGAGTTTATAAATATGTTTTTTTAACAACTATATTGGCATAATAAATTTTAATCGCCTAATATTATTAAAAATTTTTATATATTCGTTTTTTTAAATTACTTCAGATCAAATGATAAGTTATTGATAAGATTGGCAAACTAAAAAATATTAACTACCTGAATAATAAGTATATGATGTAAGCTTTATTGGTAAAAATAACATTAAATATTGCTATAATATTCAGTTATAAAATGGTCTTTTATGATATATTTTATGCATTAAACTAATTAAATAAGAAAAAATTACAAAAATTGGCAATATTTTTTTATGAAAGAACTTATATTATTGCTCGCTAATGAAGAAGCAACAATAGCGTTAGGACATCGTTTAGCACATCTCTGTAAGCAGAGTTTTATTCTTTATTTATATGGTGATTTGGGCGCAGGGAAAACGACTTTTACTCGCGGTTTCTTGCAAGGTTTAGGTTATCAAGGACATGTAAAAAGTCCAACTTACACGTTAGTTGAATCATATTCGCTGGCTCCTAATCCTGTTTACCATTTTGATCTATATCGTTTAACTGATGCTGAAGAGCTTGAATTTATGGGTATCCGTGATTATTTTGATTGGCAGGCTATATGTTTGGTGGAGTGGCCACAGAAAGGTGAAGGGATATTACCATGTGCTGATCTCGAACTCTATCTATCCTATGACAATAATGGAAGACAAGCACGATTTGTCGCGTTATCAACATATGGGGAAATGTTATTAGCAAAATTGTCCTAATCTAAAGGAATACTAATCATGATGACTATTTTAATGATTAATATAATAAAAAGTTGGCAAACCCAAGTGTTTCTTTTTTTAATGGCAATAATACTATTTAGCAGTTTTTTATTATCTAATACTCAGGCTGCAACTTTATCTAATATTGGTGTCAATGATAGTGTATCCGAGGCAAAAGTCACTTTACAGTTTGCTGGAGGTAAACCAGAGTACCGTTTTTTCCCACTACATGATCCTGAACGTCTGGTTGTTGATTTTCGTCAATCTGCCCAGGTGTCTGGTTTACCAATGAAGTTTATGGATAATAATTTAGTTAAGGGGATCCGGATCAGTCAGCCACCGAATAGCCAATACCGACGTATTGTTATTGAATTGGCAAATACAGTGACTGCTCGTGCGGTAGTCGAACAAATAAATAATCAATATCACATCGTATTTATGTTAAAAAATGGTAGCCTTGTTGCGTCACAGGAGCCAACAACAGCAGTAACAAATAAATCGTTATCAATTAACTCCCAACCGGAGAAAAGGTTAGCTAATTACTTTTCAACCCCTTCTGTATATAAAAATATGCCTAGAGGTAGTCGGCAGGTTGTCGTGGCGATAGATGCTGGACATGGAGGTAAAGATCCTGGCGCCATTGGGAAAAATGGGCACCGTGAAAAAAATATAACAATGAGTATCGCGCGTAAATTAGAGCATCATTTAAACAAAGATCCTATGTTTAAGCCAGTGATGACCCGTAATGGTGACTATTTTATTTCTGTTGCTGGCCGTTCGGAAGTAGCACGTCAAAAAACGGCTGATATGTTAGTTTCAATTCATGCTGATGCGGCACCTAATAATCGAGCCCGAGGTGCCTCTGTTTGGGTACTTTCAAATAGCCGAGCGAATAGTGAATTGGGTAATTGGCTTGAACAACATGAGAAGCAATCTGAATTACTTGGTGGCGCAGGTGATGCGTTGGCAAATGGTGCGGATCCTTATCTTAGTCAAGCTGTTTTAGATTTGCAATTTGGCAATTCTCAGCGTGTAGGTTATGTTGTCGCAGTAAAAGTGCTGAGAGAATTAAGTAAAATTGGTAATATTCATAAATATGATCCGGAACATGCTAGTCTTGGTGTACTTCGTTCTCCCGACATTCCATCCGTTCTTGTGGAAACAGGTTTTATTAGTAATATTTCTGAAGAACGTCTTTTAGTTTCCGATGATTATCAGGAGAGGTTAGCGGTAGCTATTCATCAAGGATTACGCAATTATTTTACACAGAATCCCTTACAGGCAGCGCCAAAATGATGGAATACGGCAGAGGTCATTATGTCAGCAATACAAATTCTTTCCCCTCAGTTAGCTAATCAGATTGCTGCGGGTGAAGTTGTTGAACGCCCATCATCGGTTGTGAAAGAGTTAGTTGAAAATAGCCTTGATGCAGGCGCCAGTCGTATTGATATTGAAATCGAGCGTGGTGGTGCAAAACTTATCCGTATCCATGATAATGGTAGTGGCATCGCCAAAGAAGATTTGATGCTAGCGTTGGAGCGGCATGCTACTAGTAAAATAGCGACTCTAGAAGATCTTGAAGCGATTATGAGTATGGGGTTTAGAGGAGAAGCGCTGGCCAGTATTAGTTCAGTTTCACGTTTAATCCTAACTTCACGCGTCGCGGCGCAAACAGAAGCCTGGCAAGCTTATGCTGAAGGGCGTGAGATGAATGTTACGCTAAAACCTGCCGCTCATCCAATAGGAACAACAGTTGAAGTTCTCGATCTGTTTTATAATACGCCGGCCCGCCGTAAATTTTTACGTACAGAAAAAACAGAATTTAACCATATTGATGAGGTTGTACTTAGAATCGCTTTAGCACGTTTCGATGTTGCAATTAACTTGCATCATAATGGCAAATTAGTTCGCCAATATCGAGCGACCAATGTTGAAGAGCAATATGAACGACGTCTGGCGGCTATTTGTGGTAGTGCTTTTATGCAAAATGTGCTGAAATTATATTGGCAACATGGTGATTTGACAATTAAAGGCTGGGTAGCTGACCCCAGTTTAGGTAATTCTGCTGAAATTCAATATTGTTATGTTAATGGGCGCATGATTCGTGATCGATTAATTAATCATGCAATTCGTCAGGCTTATGCGGATCTTCTGCAAGAAGAACAGCAAGCCGCTTATGTGCTTTATTTAAAAATTGATCCTCATCAGGTTGATGTCAATGTTCATCCGACCAAGCAGGAAGTACGTTTTCATCAAGCAAGATTAGTTCATGATTTTATTTACCAGGGTGTGAGTACTGTCTTAAACCAACAACAAAAACAATTTAATCAAGTAGCTGTTAATCTGCAACAGGAAACAGATATTGCTTTAGGAGTGCAAAATCGGTTGGCAGCTGGTGAAAATTTTTTTGCCTCAGATAATGCCAAACAGCATTTAGTGGTTGAGCAACAAAAAGCTGAAGGAATAACAGAGTTAAGTTCAAATAGCCAAACTTTGCCCGCTAGAGCCAGCTCATTTTATTGCCATAATGGTGGGAAAATAAGTAAAAAAAACTACAACAAAAAACAAGGAGAGCTTTATCAGCAACTTATACAAAATCAGCAAGTTGAACCAGAAAAAATCCCACTTTTCCCAGAGCGAAAAACGTTAGAATCTGAAAAAATGGCAGTAAAATCGGTTGTGGTAGAAAAAAATCATAAAAATTATACTCTTGGTAGAATACTAACAATTTATTCTAAAAATTTTGCATTTATTGAATCATCATTAGGAATTGGTTTGTTATCATTAACAGAAGCTGAGCGATACTTGATACGCAGTCAATTAATTCCTACTGATAAATGCTTAAAATCGCAGCCTTTACTTATACCAATAAAGCTAGCTTTAACAGAAAAGGAAATTGAAACTTTTTATCGAGTAAAGGTATTATTAACTACATTGGGTTTTGATATCAGTATTTCTCATAAAAAAGCAACAATTAGTGGTGTATCTTGTCCCTTGAGAGCGCAAAATTTAACTGAATTATTTCCAAAGCTACTAGATTATCTTGCGCAAAATATTTCTTGCCAAGTAAAGGAATTAGTTGTTTGGTTAGCCGATCAGTTAGTGCATGAAAAGCAAGTGTGGACGGTTGCACAAGGGGTACAATTATTAGCTGATCTTGAGCGGGCTTACCCTGAATTAGTTAAAGAACCACCGAAGACATTACTACAACTAATTGATTTTGAACCGGTGATAACAACTTTAACCCATGAATAAACTAATTTTTCACCAGAGACCGAAAGCCATTTTTATAATGGGGCCAACGGCGTCTGGCAAGACAGCCTTGGCAATAGCATTACGTCAAAAGTTGCCCATTGAAATAATCAGTGTAGATTCTGCTTTAATTTATCGCGGTATGGATATAGGAACAGCAAAACCAACTCTGGAAGAGCAGCAATTGGCTCCACACCGCTTGATTGACATTTTGGATCCTGCACAGTCTTATTCTGCGGCAGATTTTCGACGTGATGCATTATTAGAAATGGAAAAAATTGTAGTAGCAGGCCATATTCCCTTACTAGTTGGAGGGACTATGCTATATTTTAAAGCGTTGTTAGATGGGTTGTCACCTTTACCTTCAGCAGATGTTACAATTCGGGCAGAGATTAAAGCACAAGCGAAGCAATTTGGTTGGGGTGCAATTCATAAACGTTTGCAAGAGGTTGATCCTATATCGGCAGCCAGAATCCATCCTAATGATCCTCAACGATTGTCTCGCGCCTTGGAAGTTTTCTTAGTTTCCGGGGAGAGCTTGACAGAATTAACTGAAATTGTAGAGGCAGAATTACCTTATAATGTGTTACAGTTTGCGATTTCACCGCAAGATCGTAAAATTCTCCATCAACGTATAGAGATTCGTTTTTTACAAATGTTGAAGGCGGGTTTTGAGGATGAGGTTAGAGCGCTTTATGGCAGAGGTGATCTGCATGAGACTCTACCTGCTATACGTTCTGTTGGTTATCGTCAGATGTGGTCATATTTGTCTGGTGAAATCAACTATGATGAAATGGTTTATCGTGGTATATGTGCGACACGTCAATTGGCTAAACGTCAAATTACATGGTTACGAGGATGGAAAAACGTGCATAGACTCGATAGCGATGATATTAAGGGAGCTCTTAACAGAATATTGTATGTTGTTAGTGCATAGGTTTGCTATTTATGTACAATTGGTGGTAAAAGCACGATTTTTTGAGTAGTTAATTTTTTCGAACCATACAGGTTCTTAGTTAAAAACAACAAAATAAGGAAAATAGAGAATGGCTAAGGGGCAATCCTTGCAAGATCCGTTCCTAAACGCGTTACGTCGTGAAAGGGTTCCGGTTTCTATTTATTTGGTCAATGGTATAAAATTACAAGGTCAAATTGAATCATTTGATCAATTTGTTATTTTACTGAAAAACACAGTAAGCCAAATGGTATATAAGCATGCTATTTCTACTGTAGTACCTGCTCGTCCTGTTTCTCACCATAACAATCAAGGGAGTAATACAGGCTTAGGTAATTACAACGCAGGTAATGTGGCAGTTCCACAGGATAGTGATGCGACTGAATAATTCAGTTAATTATCTGAACATAAAAAAATACAGGTAAAGTTCCCTTATACCTGTATTTTGCCGTTTGATATTTTTTAAGTTTAAGGGGTTTTGCTTTTGTTTGATAGACATGAAGGCGGGGAATTTGCTGTTCTTGTACATATTTTTTTCTCTCATGAAAAAGATACCGAAAACCTCATTGAATTTGAATCATTAGTCAACTCTGCGGGCATTAGGCCAGTAAAGATAATAACAGGTAATCGCAAATCACCACATGCTAAATATTTCGTTGGTGAGGGTAAAGCGGAAGAAATTGCGGCAGCAGTTAAAGCCAGTAATGCCGATGTGATTCTTTTTGATCATACTTTAAGCCCTGCTCAGGAACGAAATCTGGATCGATTATGTCAGTGTCGAGTTATTGATCGTACCGGTTTGATTTTAGATATATTTGCACAACGTGCACGTACCCACGAAGGCAAGTTACAGGTTGAATTAGCTCAGTTAAGACATATTTCTACCCGTTTAGTACGTGGATGGACTCACCTTGAACGACAAAAAGGGGGGATCGGCCTACGTGGACCTGGTGAAACTCAACTTGAAACAGATCGTCGATTGATCCGCGATAAAATTCGGCAAATTCTTTCTCGTTTGGCTAAAGTTGAAAAACAGAGAGAACAGGGTAGGCAAGCTAGAAGTAAAGTGGGTATTCCCACCATATCATTGGTAGGTTACACTAATGCAGGTAAGTCTAGTCTATTTAATCAAGTGACAAAGTCTGAAGTGTATGCAGCAGATCAATTATTTGCCACATTGGATCCCACATTACGGCGTATTGATATAGATGATGTTGGGGCGATAGTGTTGGCTGATACTGTAGGTTTTATTCGTAATCTGCCGCATGATCTGGTCGCTGCATTTAAAGCAACATTGCAGGAAACACGCCAAGCCAGTTTATTATTACATGTTGTAGATGCTGCGGATAATCGTATGGAAGAAAATATCCAAGCAGTGGAGAGTGTATTAGAAGAAATTGAAGCTAATGAAATTCCAGCTCTGTTAGTAATGAATAAAATTGATGTGTTGGATGGATTTACTCCCCATATTGATCGTGATGAGGCTAATGTCCCGATTCGGGTCTGGCTCTCAGCACAAACAGGTGAAGGAATTTTATTACTATTACAGGCGTTGACTGAACGCCTTGCTGGTGAAATCGCACACTATGAATTGCGTTTACCACCAGAAATGGGTCGTTTGCGTAGTCGATTCTATCAACTTCAGGCGATTGAATGTGAAGAAATGGAAAAAGATGGCAGTATCATGCTTGAAGTGAGGCTGCCCACTGTTGACTGGCAACGGCTTTGTAAGCAAGAAAAACTTTTACTTGACTACATTGTTAAGTCAACGAATTAAGTATGGTCAATAAATTGAACAAATGTAAGAGTAAATATTTTGCTCTTAGCCCTGAAAAATCAATCATAACGAATGGGAGCTATAACATGGCGTGGAATCAGCCCGGTAATAACGGACAGGACCGCGACCCGTGGGGAAGCAGCAATAGCAGCAACTCCAGTGGTAATAAAGGTAATCGGAAAAAAGGGACTACGGATCTTGATGATCTGTTCCGCAAGTTGAGTCGCAAACTTGGTGGTTTAGGTGGAAATAATAAAGATGGCAGTAATTCCAGTAATCAAAATGGCGTCAATATAAACGGTCGTTTTATCTGTTTTATTATTGTGGCGATTGTTATTGTCTGGGCTGCAAGTGGTTTTTACACTATAAAAGAGAGTGATCGTGGAGTTGTTTTCCGTTTTGGTAAATATAGTCATACTGTTGAACCTGGTTTAAATTGGAAGCCAACTTTTATTGAAAAAATCATCCCGGTTAACGTTGAAACCATTCGTGAACAAGCGACTAATGGTATGATGTTAACTTCGGATGAGAATGTTATTCAAGTTGAGATGAACGTCCAATATCGAGTGACTGATCCTGCTCAATATTTATTTAATGTCACTAACCCAGATAACAGTTTACGCCAGGCAATAGATAGCGCAGTACGTGGAATAATTGGCCAGTCAGCAATGGAGCAGATATTGACGACCAAACGAGCCTTTATTCGTGATGAGACGCAAAAAGAGTTAGAAAATACGATAAGGCCTTATAATATGGGCATATCGATATTAGATGTTAACTTCCAGGCTGCTCGTCCGCCTGAGGCTGTTAAAGCTGCATTTGATGATGTTATTGCCGCCCGCGAAGAAGAACAGAAAACCATTCGTGAAGCGCAAGCTTATCGTAATGAAGTCCTGCCATTAGCGAAAGGTAATGCACAGAAATTGATTGAAGAAGCGACAGCTTATAAGTCAAGTGTTGTTTTCAAGGCTGAAGGTGAAGTGGCCAGTTTTGCTAAAATGTTGCCTGAATATCGAGCGGCACCGCAGATCACGCGGGAGCGTTTATATATTGAGACAATGGAACGTGTACTAGGTAATACGCGTAAGATCATTGTTAACGACAAGAGCAATAGTATGTTAGTGTTGCCGTTAGAGCAAATTCTACACAATGGAACAAAGAATAAAAACACAGATATACAAAAAATAACACCGCCAAAAGTTATGCCACAATCGGATATTTCTGCTGAATCACCTTATTCATATAGTTATGGTACGCTGGACAATGCCCGGGGTAGTAATTCAACTCGTGTAGGGAGACAATAATCATGCGTAAATCAGTGATTGTTATTATTGTTGCTGCATTAGTTGTGTTTTATATGTCAATTTTTACAGTTCAACAGACAGAAAGAGGCATCATTCTACGGTTTGGTAAGGTTGTACGTGATAGTGAAAATAAACCTATTATTTATGAGCCAGGTTTGCATGTCAAAATACCATTAATTGAAACTGTAAAAATGCTGGGTGCTCGTATTCAGACATTGGATATTCAGGCAGATCGTTATCTGACTAGAGAAAATAAAGATTTAATGGTTGATTCTTATTTAAAATGGCGAATTACTGATTTTAGTCGTTACTATGTTGCGACAGGAGGAGGTAATCCTTATCAAGCTGAAACTTTACTGAAACGTAAGTTTAGTGATCGCCTGCGTTCAGAGTTTGGACGTTTAAATGTGAAAGATATTATTACCGATTCTCGTGGACGCTTAACTGTCGATGTACGTGATGCACTCAATAATGGTACTGCATCAGATATTGAAGCGACAAAAGAGGCGGATCAGGCTATTGCATCAGCAGCAGCACGTTTTGATAAAGAAATTAAGGGTAAGTCACCAGTTATCAATCCAAACAGCATGGCTGCGTTAGGGATTGAAGTTGTCGATGTTCGTATCAAACGTATTGAATTGCCAAGTGAAGTTTCGGAAGCTATTTATCAGCGTATGCGAGCGGAACGAGAGGCGGTAGCGCGTCAGCATCGGTCACAAGGCCAGGAAGAAGCAGTGAAGATCCGCGCTGCAGCAGATAAGACAGTTACTGAAACATTGGCAGAAGCGGAGCGTACTGCGCTGAGATTGCATGGTGAAGGAGATGCGATGGCGACTAAGTTATTTGCTGATGCATTTAATCAAGATCCGGATTTCTATGCTTTCATTCGTAGTTTAAGGGCTTACGAGAAGAGTTTTAGTAAAAATGGTGATGATGTCATGGTATTAAGTCCGGATACTGACTTTTTCCGTTACATGCGAGCACCAACTAAACAAAGAGAAGTACCGTGATCATTTGAAAGATAAGCACAATCATTGCAAGATGAGTCTAAATAAGCCCGCATTAGGCGGGCTTTAATATGTTAAGATTGTCATGAAAACAGATACTGGAGTTATAAAAATTGCTGGCAGCTAATGCTTGAGATGTTAGAATTCTTTTTTAAGCAATCGAGTGAATTTTGAAATGGGTAAAAACGTTGTCGTATTAGGTACTCAGTGGGGTGACGAAGGTAAAGGTAAGATAGTCGATTTACTAACTGAACGCGCTAAGTATGTTGTTCGTTATCAAGGTGGCCATAATGCTGGTCATACTCTGGTCGTAAATGGTGAGAAAACTGTTCTTCATCTCATTCCATCAGGTATTCTGCGTGAAAATGTGGTAAGCGTCATTGGTAATGGTGTTGTATTAGCACCTGATGCATTAATGGATGAAATGAAAAAATTGGAAGTGCGTGGACTGTCCGTGCGTGAACGACTCAAGATTTCGGCAGCTTGTCCATTAATCTTGCCATATCATGTTGCTTTAGATAATGCGCGAGAGAAAGCGCGTGGTGCAAAAGCTATAGGAACGACAGGACGTGGCATTGGACCCGCTTATGAGGATAAAGTTGCCCGTCGTGGGCTATGTGTTGGTGATCTGTTTAATAAGAAAACGTTTCCAGTCAAACTGAAAGAAATTGTTGATTACCATAATTTTCAATTAGTGAATTATTATAAAGTACCGGCAATAGATTACCAAAAAACATTAGATGATATTATGGTTATTGCTGATATTTTGACGGCTATGACCGTTGATGTTGCTGATTTGTTATATAAGGCACATCAAAAAGGCGAATTAGTGATGTATGAAGGTGCCCAGGGAACATTACTAGATATCGATCATGGTACCTATCCTTATGTTACTTCATCAAACACAACGGCAGGTGGGGTTGCTACTGGCTCTGGCTTAGGTCCGCGTTATATTGATTATGTTTTAGGAATATTGAAAGCTTATTCTACCCGTGTTGGTGGTGGTCCTTTCCCAACCGAGTTGTCAAATGAAACAGGCGAATACCTGCGTGAAAAAGGACAGGAATCTGGCGCCACAACAGGTCGTTGGCGCCGTACGGGCTGGTTAGATATCGTTGCGATAAATCGAGCTGTTCAGATCAATTCCCTTACTGGTTTCTGTTTAACTAAATTGGATGTTTTAGATGGTTTGGATGAAGTGAAACTTTGTGTGGCGTATCGTAAACCAGATGGTACTGAATTGACAATAACACCGCTAGTGGCAGAGGAATGGGAGGGTTTAGAACCGATATATGAAACGTTACCAGGCTGGAGAGAAAGTATTCTTGGGGTAAAAGAATATGATCAGTTACCTAAAGCAGCGATTGATTATATTAAACGGATTGAGGAATTAACCGGCATCCCGATAGATATTATTTCGACTGGACCAGATCGTGCACACACAATGATATTACTTGATCCATTTGATGCATAATTTTACCGCAAATAATATCGCCCAATGAGTGACGCCTGAACATTCAGGCGTTATTTTTATCTCTATTAGTTAATTTACTGATCAATTTTGCTTAATATGGTAAAAATTCACATAAATAGATATAACTAGATAAAATTAATGCCAAAAGGTGTTCCTCCATTTTTGTTTTATAACTAGAGGTTAATGTGCAGTTAACAAGTTTTACTGATTATGGCTTAAGAGCATTGGTTTATACGGCATCACTACCTAAGGATAAAATGACTAATATTACTGAAGTCACTAATGTTTACGGTGTCTCGCGTAACCATATGGTAAAAATTATTAATCAATTAAGCCGAGTTGGACTTGTTGCTGCAGTGAGAGGGGAAAATGGTGGTGTTTACTTAGCTAAGCCGGCTAGTCAGATCCGGATAGGTGAAGTTGTTCGTTTATTAGAGTCTCTAACATTAGCGAATTGCTGCCATGATTTTTGCTATATTATCTCTGCTTGCCGATTAAAACATATATTAAATCAATCAATTGATCATTTTTTAAATGAATTAGATAAATATACACTGGCTGATCTGATAGAAAATGACGAGCCACTTTATAAGTTAATGTTAAAATAAACAAGAGGCCTGGTTATTAGTGGGTATATTAATCGATGTGGTAATGGAGGTTGGTGATGGTAAAAGATCCTTATAAAGACCGTGAGGCTGGGAAATATAATTCACCAATTGCAAGTCGTGAATATATCTTAGAGCTATTATCAAAGTTTACTACTCCTGTTAGTCGCCAGGAAATTGCCTGCAGATTAAAGTTAACGAAAGAAGAAGAGTTAGAGGCCTTGCGTCGACGTTTACGTGCTATGGAACGTGATGGGCAATTGGTGTTTACTCGTCGTCAATGTTATGCCTTACCTGAACGTCTTGATTTACTCAAAGGTATCGTTATTGGCCATCGTGATGGTTTTGGTTTTTTACGGGTAGAAGGGCAGAAAGATGATTTTTACCTTTCTTTAGAAGAAATGAAAAAAGCGCTACATGGTGATGTGGTGCTTGCCCAACCATTAGGCAAAGATCGACGAGGACGGACAGAAGTTCGCATTGTTCGAGTGCTTGTTCCACGAAATAATCGTATTGTAGGATGTTATTTTTTAGAATCTGGTATCGGATACGTGATACCTGATGATAGCCGACTACCCTTTGATATTTTGATCCCGAAAGAGCGAGTTAACGGCGCTAGAATGGGAAATGTGGTTGTGGTTGAGATGACAACCCGGCCAGCACGTCATACACAGGCAATAGGAAATATTATCGAAGTATTAGGCGAAAGCATGGGTACTAACATGGCAGTAGAGATTGCTTTGAGGACCTATGAAATTCCTTATCTTTGGCCACCACAAGTTGAAAAGCAAGTTGCTGGTTTGTCTGAACAGATCCCGGCGTCAGCAAAAAAAGGACGAATAGATTTATGTCATTTACCGTTAGTCACTATCGACGGTGAAGATGCCCGAGATTTTGATGATGCGGTTTATTGTATGCCGAAAGAAGAAGGTGGCTGGTGCTTGTGGGTTGCGATTGCTGATGTTAGCTATTATGTCCGGCCACAAACTGCTTTAGATAAGGAAGCGGTTAGTCGGGGAAATTCAGTCTATTTTCCTTCATGTGTCATCCCAATGTTACCTGAAATTCTTTCTAATGGATTGTGTTCATTGAACCCTGAAGTTGAGCGTCTTTGCATGGTATGTGAAATGCAGGTATCGGCTCAAGGACAAATTACTGCCGCTAAATTCTATGAAGCCGTGATGCGTTCTCATGCCAGATTGACTTATAGTAAGGTTTGGAAAATTTTGCAGGGGGATGAAGAATTACGTCAACATTATCAATATCTAGTGCCATGTTTAGAACAACTTCATCTATTATATAAAGCTTTAGATAGCGCGCGCATAAAACGTGGAGCTATCTCCTTTGAATCTGAAGAAGCAAAATTTATTTTTAATGCCGAAAAACGCATTGAGCGGATAGAGCCTGTTGAACGTAATGATGCCCATAAGTTAATTGAAGAATGTATGATTTTAGCCAATATAGCTGCTGCACGCTTTGTTGAGAGTAGTAAAGAGCCTAGCTTATATCGTGTCCATGATAAGCCTAAACCAGAGAGTATTATAAACTTGCGCACAGTATTTAGTGAATTAGGTTTGACATTACCAGGTGGAATGACACCACAGTCAGCGGATTATGCTAAAATCATGGACGGAGTCGCTGAGCGGCCGGATTATGAATTTCTGCAAACAATGATTTTACGTTCAATGAAACAGGCTGTTTATGATCCTGAAAATAGGGGACATTTTGGCTTGGCACTGAAATCTTATGCCCATTTTACATCACCTATTCGGCGTTATCCTGATTTAGCCCTACACCGTTCGATTAAATATCTTCTATCTAAGCAACATGGAGACAATCAACATCGTACGACGTTGACGGGTGGTTGGCATGCTGATACTAATGAAATGTTGCAATTAGGTGAACATTGTTCAATGACAGAACGGCGAGCTGATGAAGCAACTAGAGATGTTGCTGATTGGTTGAAATGTGATTTTATGCAAGATCAAGTCGGCAATGTATTTAATGGCATTATCACCAGTGTCACTAGTTTTGGTTTTTTTGTTCGTTTAAAAGATCTTTTTATTGATGGTCTGGTGCATGTCTCTTCACTTAATAATGATTATTATCGCTTCGATAATGTAGGACAGTGGCTTATTGGAGAGTCTTCAGGTATGGTTTATCGTCTTGGTGATGAAGTTGAAATTAGAGTTGAAGCTGTTCATATGGATGAACGTAAAATCGATTTTACGTTGATATCGACTTTGCGTAAAGCAAAAAATCCAGGTAAAACAGCCAAAGAAAAAGCAAAAAAAGCATTTAAACAGCCAACTTCAACTTATCAAGATGTCAGCCAAGACAAGAATTTTGAGCCCAATAGCGCATTTGTGAAGTCTAATAAGAAAGGCACCAAAAGCGTTAAAAAAGCAGATAAAAAAAGAAAGAAGGTTTCTGATAAAAGGAAAAAAATTGTAGCAAAATTGAAAGCAAAACAGGTTATTAAAAAAGCACAAAAAAAATCTTAGTTATTTTTATTAATGATTTTCATCGGCTGTTATTTACTATCCTTAAGACTTATTAAGTAACCGATAAATTTATGAGTGAAATTATTTATGGTATCCATGTGGTGCAAGCGCTGCTAGAACGCGATCCTTCGCGTTTTAAACAAGTTTATGTACTCAAAGGGCGTGAAGATAAGCGTTTACTGCCACTTATTGAGCAGCTTGAAAAGTTGGGTATTATTATCCAGCTAGCTAATCGTCAATGGCTGGATCGGCAGACAGAAAATGCGGTTCATCAGGGGATTATCGCGCAGGTAAAACCAGGCCGGCAATATCAAGAGAGTGATTTAGATATTATTATTGCTCAGACACAAAACCCTTTTTTGCTTATATTAGATGGTATTACCGATCTGCATAACTTAGGTGCTTGTTTGCGTAGTGCCGATGCAGCTGGTGTTGATGCAGTTATTGTACCAAAAGATAAATCTGCTAAGCTTAATGCCACTGCTAAGAAAGTCGCTTGTGGTGCAGCTGAGAGTATGCCATTAATTAGGGTAACCAATCTTGCGCGGACGTTACGTCAATTACAGCAGCAGCATATCTGGATTGTTGGTACCACTGGAGAAGCCAATCATACACTATATGAGAGTAAGCTAACCGGGGCAATTGCATTGGTGATGGGGGCAGAAAGTGAAGGGATGCGCCGATTAACAAGAGAACATTGTGATGAACTGATTAGCATTCCAATGGCAGGTAGCGTTTCATCTTTAAATGTCTCTGTTGCCACTGGCGTTTGTTTATTTGAAGCAGTACGTCAACGACACAGTAAGTGAGAAAAAGATACGATTATTGATAATCTTGCAAAATAGCCTGCCCCAATCCAATTAGTGATAATTAATGATTTAATCTATTGCTTGAGTTTTAACTAAAGGATAGGTATAGTTATGCGTCGATTTTTCAGCTGCACTTAAATAAGTTCCTTGCCTCCATGGGCTGCAGCTGACCCTGACAGGAGGCTGGTTAATCCGTAAGGAGCAAAACTCATGCGTCATTACGAAATCGTTTTTATGGTTCACCCTGACCAGAGCGAGCAAGTTGCAGGTATGATTGAGCGTTATAGTGAATCTATCACCAAAGCGCAAGGTCAGATCCATCGCTTAGAAGACTGGGGTCGCCGTCAATTGGCTTATCCGATCAATAAATTGCACAAAGCGCACTATGTTCTGATGAACGTTGAAGCTCCACAAGAAGTGATTGATGAGTTAGAAACAAACTTCCGCTTCAATGACGCCGTTATCCGCAGCATGATTATGCGCGTTAAGCATGCGGTTACTGAAGCTTCTCCAATGGTTAAAGCCAAAGATGATCGTCGCAGTCGTGATTTGGTTGATGAATACCAGGAAGAAATTGAGGAAGCTGAGGAGTCTGAAGAGTAATTTTGGTTGTGAATATTAATCGATTGGTGCTGTCAGGTAAAATCTATAAAGCACCGATAAGAAAAGTTAGTCCGGCTGGAGTTCCTCACTGTCAGTTTGTGCTCGAACATCGTTCACAACAGCAGGAGGCCGGTTTTTCGCGGCAAGTATGGTGTAGAATAAGCATCATCGCCAGCGGGCAAGAACTACAACAGTTTACTCACAGTATAACGGTCGGTAGTCGAATCACTGTTATGGGCTTCATTAGTAACCATCAGGGTGCTAATGGCTTGAATAACATAGTGCTTCATGCCGAGCAGATTGAATTGATAGATTCTGGAGACTAGCCAAATGGCACGTTATTTCCGTCGTCGTAAGTTCTGCCGTTTCACAGCGGAAGGCGTTCAAGAGATTGATTATAAAGATATCACAACGCTAAAAAACTATATCACTGAAAGTGGTAAAATTGTACCAAGTCGTATCACTGGTACTCGTGCAAAATACCAGCGTCAGCTCGCACGTGCTGTTAAGCGCGCGCGTTACCTGTCTCTGCTGCCATATACTGATCGTCATCAGTAGTTGGTATGGTCCATTAACGACTTAAAGAGGATAAGGTAATGCAAATTATTCTACTGGATAAAGTAGCCAACCTGGGTAGCCTGGGTGATAAAGTTGTTGTTAAAGCGGGCTATGCTCGTAACTTTTTAATTCCGCAGGGAAAAGCTGTTCCTGCAACTAAGAAAAATATTGAATTTTTTGAAGCACGTCGTGCCGAATTGGAAGCTAAATTAGCTGACGTTCTGGCTGTAGCTGAAGCGCGCGCTGAGAAAATTAATTCATTAGCAACAGTAACTATCACCTCTAAAGCAGGTGATGAAGGTAAACTATTTGGTTCGATCGGAACTCGTAATATTGCTCAAGCAGTTACTACTGCAGGTGTCGAGGTTGCGAAAAGTGAAGTCCGCTTACCAAATGGTGTATTGCGTACTGTTGGTCAACATGAAGTTCACTTCCAAGTGCATAGTGATGTATTTGCAAAACTAAATGTGAATATTATTGCTGAATAATTGCTTTCTGATTATTAGGCACAAATAAAAACACCAGCATTTGCTGGTGTTTTTATTTCTAATTTTAGTGGCTAAGTAATCGTGGCTAGCAATCTAGTGCGTGGAGGACATTGGTTAACTTTTTTGATTACTAGTTGAGGATTCCTGATTGATTAGCAGTTAATTTTAATTCATAAAAGTGTTGTTTATATATTGTCATTGATAGACATTATAATAAGAAATAAAGTGTATTTTTCAAATCAAACTCCCAGCTTCAAATTTTTAGTATTTAGAAAATTAATAGATTGATATTAAGTTAGAGTATTATTTTTTTAGCTAAAATTTATTTTATACAATTATTTATCCCTTTATTGATAGTTGTTATTCTTTTTAATTTAATAAATAGGTGTTCTTATGACAGATCAAGCATTCGATTCAGTTGAAACTCAGGCAAGTTATGGTATTGGTATTCAAGTCGGACAGCAGCTTTTAGAATCAGGTTTGGAAGGCATACAGCCTGAAGCTTTACTTGCAGGTTTATGTGATGCATTACATAGTAAAACCCCAGTTGTTCCTGTTGAAGCTTTGCATAGGGCATTGCTTGAGATCCATGAACGTGCGGATGCTGAGCGACGTAAATTTCAACAAGCAGCGGTGGTGGAAGGACAAACATTCTTGGAGAACAATCGACAGCGGGAAGGTGTCAATGCAACTGAATCAGGATTGCAATTTAGTATCTTAAAACAAGGTGAAGGTGCTATTCCTGCTAAAGCAGATCGGGTTCGTGTTCATTATACTGGCCGGTTAATCGATGGCACGGTTTTTGATTGTTCGAGAGATAGAGGGCAACCAGCAGAATTTCCTGTTAGTGGCGTTATTGCTGGCTGGATTGAAGCCTTGACATTGATGCCTACAGGTTCAAAATGGGAGCTTTATATTCCGCATAATTTAGCATATGGTGAACGTGGTGCTGGTGCCGCTATTCCGCCGTTTAGCACGTTAATTTTCGAAGTTGAATTGCTTGAGGTTGTCTAATTAAGATTTTACTCGTCATTGAATTAGCCTGTTTATAAAGAAGATAATTCGATAAATAATTTATGCCGTTTTCAGAGATATAATATGCTTGAGCAAATTTGTGATTTGGTAAAAGAAGCAGGTAGAGCAATTATGACTATCTATGAAAGTGAACAACAACTTTCTGTTAAGCACAAAAAAGATAGCTTACCGGTGACTGAAGCAGATCTTCTTGCTCACCAGATTATTAAAACTGGATTAGCAAGCATAACACCTCATATTCCGCTACTCTCTGAAGAAGAACCTCCAGCTTGGCCGGAACGTTGTCATTGGGAGTGCTACTGGTTAGTTGATCCACTTGATGGTACCAAAGAGTTTATTCAAAGGAATGGTGAATTTACTGTCAATATTGCTTTAATTAAGTCTGGTTCTCCCGTTATGGGAGTTATCTATGCACCAGCAAAAAATACACTTTATGCGAGTGAGAAAGGGACAGCATGGAAAATAGTAGATGGTGTCAGACAAGCCATTCATGTTGCTAATGGGCACCCTCCTCTTATTGTAATCAGCCGTTCTTATCAGGATAAAGAATTGGCCGATTATTTAGCCCAAATGGGCGAGCATGAAATAATGGTCATGGGATCTTCATTAAAATTTTGTCTCGTTGCTGAAGGTAACACGCAACTTTATCCACGCTTTGGTCCTACTCATATTTGGGATACTGCCGCTGGGCATGCGATTGCCCAGGCGGCAGGTGCTAATGTAATTGATTGGTATGGTAGAACGTTAGACTATTCACCAAGAGAATCCTTTTTTAATCCGGGATTTAGGGTGTCAATATTCTGATAGTTTAATTAATTATTTTTTAATTGTGTTTCAATCAGTTTAATAACTTTGCTTGTCTCTTGCGATGTTAGTGCGCCATCTTTAGCAAACAAGACTTCACCATTTTTATTTAATACGATGATGGTTGAGCTCTTGGGTTTTAACTGCCAGGCTTTTTTAACTACACCTTTGTTATCAACAATGATTTGTGAAAAAGGGAATTCTCGCTTGCTGTCTTCGATACTATTGCGTACAAAAAAACCGGTTCCAAGGATTGTATCATCGGTATTAACAATAGTTGTTGTCTGGTATTTTTTCTGATCAAATTTCTTTTGTTTAATGGATTCAATTAATGGTTCGTTGAGTTCTTTAGCGGAAAGACGCCCGGCAATATGTAGGATCGTTCTTATTTTGCTAGCCAGTTTTTTGCTACTCCAAGCTTGATAAATAAGCTTACCATTTTCATTTAACAGAAGTTCACCTCGATCAGTGACAGTAACGTCAGGTACCGGCTTATTAATGGTAAAGTTGGCTGTTAATGCCGAGAAAGGCAGAGTTAATAAAATTGCTATGGGTATGATCTTTTTTAACATAGTGCTCCTCACTAATTTTTTCTACACTGGTTATTAATGTTTGTAATCGTTTATTAGCATAGTCAATCTTAAATATAATGTCTTTGTTACTAAAAGCTGCGCTAGCATATACAGTAAAAGTTGTTAAGATTTCAAATGAAAAATATTGTAATGATTATTCAAAACTATTTAATTAGTTATCATGTTATGTAAAATCTTTAAATCTTATTGGAAAAGGAGAACTAAAGCTTGTCTCAATAGTCTATGATTATAAAATGTGTCATGAATCACATTTTTGTGACTTTCAAGATCAACAAAGGGGAGGAAAAAGTTGAATGAAGATTTTTCACCGTTATAACCCACTGAAGATTGCGCGTTACGTTAAAATATTATTTCGTGGTCGATTGTATATCAAAGATATGGGAGTATTTGAATTTGACAAAGGGAAGATATTACCCCCAAGAATTAAAGATAAGCGGTATTTCAATATAATGAATGAAATCAATAAAGAAGTCCTTGTCCTCCAGACAGAAATAGGTTAATTCGTGTGAGATAGATTGTGCGCCACACTCTCAGTGGCGCAGATATAATAAATATAAACTAATCATTTAAGTGTTTTTCATACATAAGTTCTGCTTCAGACCGGATTAGCAAAAAAGTGTTTTACCAAGCCTCACTTTACTACCTCCATGTTAGATTTGCTTTTTAGCAACCCCATTTCATTTTGTCGGTGGGATTTAATAATTTGGCTTAGGGTAGGCCTACAGTGATGTTTCGATTAATATAAAGTCTATACTTTTGAAGTAAATTGAATCCCGTATAAACTGGGATTAAATAATTGCAGTAGTCTATATAACTTACTCGCTTATCAACTCTTGTTGATGGAATATATCAACCTCAAAGAAGAGAAAGGTTTTCTCCTATGCAAAAAACCGTTTTAGCCCTACTTATTAGCCTGTCTGCTATGACAGCTGCGTCCTTTGCTGTTGCCAAAGAAGTTACTTACGGTGCCCAAAAAATTATATTGTCTGATTCCATTTCGCCAGGTAATGATTTTTATCAATATTTTAATCATAATTGGATAACTCATGCGAAAATCCCAGCTGGAATGGCGAGTATTAATTCATTTGTTGAGTTATATCTCAAAACCGAAAAACAGTTGCAGACGCTGATATAATAAACTTGAAGTTAAACCGGAAAGTGAGCTTGATCGTAATCAACGCAATATTCGTAATTTATATCGCAGTTATCTAAATGAAACGGTGATTGAAAAAACAGGTTTAACTCCGGTACAAAATGCGCTTAATGCTATCAAGCAGGCAAAAACTTACGTTGATATTACTAATCTAATGGCAAAACCAGGTTACGTGCCATTTATTTCTTATTGGGTTGGGTTAGATGCAAAAGCACCCGATACCTATGTTCTTTATCTGGGACAAGGTGGGTTAGGCTTACCAAATAGAAATTATTATCTCGACAATACTAAACAGATGGAAACTATCCGTCAGGACTATGTCGCATATATTGCGACTATTTTGCAATTAGCCGGAGAGAAAGACACGCAATTAAAGGCCAAGTAGATTTTTGCGTTGGAAAAATCATTGGCTAAAGTTCACTGGTCGCCAGAAGCTGAACGTGACACGCTGAAGAATTATCATCCAATGTCGTGTAGTCAACTGAAAAAGTTTACTCCAGATTATTAATGGCAGGGGTTTATTCAGCAATGGAAACTTGCTGATGAACAGTTGACAAAAATTATTGTAGAAAATGACAGTGCGGTTGAGCAGCTGGCAAAAATATTGGCTAATACCCCGGTAGTGACTTTACAAAACTACTTGCTTTTCCATTACCTAAGTAGTAAAGTCAAGTTACTTGAATCAAGCTTTTTCTGATGTGCGTTTAAATTTTTATTCAACCCTATTAAATAGAATTAAACAGCAGCGTTAGCGTTCACGTAAAGAACGGGCTTTAGAAATCGTTAATAAGCTACAGGGGGAGCCGTTGGGGTAATTTTATGTTGCAACCTATTTTGAGCCTGAAGCTAAAAATAAGCTCCAAACTCTGGTGAATTATAGTTAAATAGGCTTTTAAAACACGTTTGCAAAATAATGACTGGATGGATAAACAAACTCGTCAAGAAGCACTACAAAAGCTTAGCCAATTTACCGTTAAAATTGGCTACCCTGAAAAATGGCATGATTTTAGTAGTCTTCATTTACAACCAGACACATTATTCGACAATTATCTGTAAGTACAAAATTGGCTCTATCAGGATAATATGAGCAAGATCGGTGACAAAGTCAGGAGGTGAGAATGGGTGATGACGCCACAAACAATTAACGCTTATTATAATAATCCGGTTCAAAATGAAATTGTTTTCCCAGTTGCTATTCAGAAAGCAACATTCTACTACAAAATGTAGATCCTGCTTATAACTATGGTGCTATTGGTGCCGTTATCGGGCATGAGATGGGTCATGGCTTTGATGATCAACGCCGTCTTTATGGATGGACTGGGCAATTAAGAAACTAGTGAACAGCGGCTTCACAGCAGCATTTTAAAGAAAAAACCGCCAAACTTATTAAGCAGTATAACGGGTTTAGTAAGCGTCTTTAGAGTCAACCTTAAATTTCACTTTTTTGGTTTAAAAAACAGGATTATTTTTAATCAT
>JBGDCZ010000005.1:0-83990 GCA_048493715.1 Arsenophonus endosymbiont of Dermacentor nuttalli
ATCGTCAATGTCAAAATAACGGAAGCCTTGCAAACGGGATACGTTCATATAGTTGAGTAATTATGACCAATAGAAATGAAAAGAACAGTTTGCCTGCAATTACTTGTTATCCTGTATTTCATTTGTCGGTCAAGTAAGACAACATAGGTGTTATTACAATTGATGTTCCAGGCGAAAAAGTTAATACTTTAAAAGCGGAATTTGTCGAGCAGTTTTATACATTATTACAGTAAGCACAAGCAATAGCGTGTTTAAAAGGTATTATCATTATTTCAAATAAACCAGGTTGTTTTATTGCTGGCGCTGATATTAGTATGGATTGCCAATTGTAAAACAAAAGAAGATAGCAAGCCGACTTGCTATGACCGGCCAGAAGTTATTTAACCTGGTAGAAAATTATCCGTTACCAATTGTAGCCGCAACTGATGGTGTATGTTTAAGTGGTTGATTAGAACTAGTGCTTGCTTTGTCATATAAGATTTATACCTTATCAGATAAAACACGTCTGGGCTTGCCTGAGGTGAAATTAGGCTTATTCTGGAGGAACATAACGGTTACCACGTTTAATCGGTTTGAGCAAAGCATTAGTTTTAATTCTAACTGGGCGACACAGTTAAGGCCAAAGCAATCATTAAAACTGGGGTTAGTAGACGATATTGTTCCAGCAGAAATTTTATTGGCCACGGCAAATTAGCTGGATTAATCGAGGAAAAAACAAAACATGTTTGCCTCTCATACAACGTTTTTCAGAATTAGCCATTATCAGAAATATCCTATTCAGGCTAGTTAAAAATAAAATACTTTACAAAAAGTAAAGGTCATTATCCAGCGCTAGAAAAAGCAATTTCAGTGATTGCTTCCGGTTATGAAAAAGGGGTGGAAGCCTGGCTTATGGCAGAAATAAAAGCCTTTGGAGAACTAGTAATGACGCCAGAATCGATCGCTTTAAGAAGTCTTTTTTTCGACTTCGCTAAAAAATGAAATGGGTAGTTTTGAAAAATCTGCGACAATTCATCAGGTGGGTGTGTTAGGTGGTGGACTCATGGGAGGTGGTATTGCCTTTGTTACCGCTGCTCGTGGCAGATTACCTGTTCGCGTGAAGGATATTAATAATAAAGGGCTTAATCAGGCATTAAAATTTAGTTGGGATCGCTTAACGGAACAAGTTAAACGTAAACGTGTGCTTGGACGAGAGTGTGATCAACAGATAATGTTAATTTCAGGCATACTGGATTATAAGGGATTTGAAAAGGCCGAAATTGTCGTTGAGGCTGTTTTTGAAGATTTAGTATTAAAGCGTAAAATGGTAGCTGAAGTAGAGGCAATAACATTAAATCGAACTATATTTGTTTCTAATACATCTTCGCTGCCAATTCATAAAATTGCGGAATTTGCTAAGTACCCTGAACGTATCATTGGACTTAGTTACTTTAGTCCAGTTGATAAAACGCCATTGGTTGAAGTGATTCCTCATAGTAAGACGAGCGATAAAGCGATTGCGACTGCCATATACATTAGCCAAAAAACAGGGTAAAGCCTCAATATATTGTTGCTGATAACGTTGGCTTTTATGTTAACAGTATATTGGCTCCCTATATTGCTGAAGCTACATCTTGTCTATTAGCTGGGGAGCTAATTGAGCATATCGATAATGCTGTGGTTAATTTTAGTTTTCCTGTTGGTCCATTTAACTTGTTGGACGAAGTAGGAATTGATGTAGTCACTAAAATTATGCCGGTGCTTGGTGAACGATTTCCTGTTCCTTCAGAACTTAATATCATATTGGAAGATGATAAAAGGGACGCAAAAATGGCCGTGGATTTTATCTTTATGGTAAAAGTAATTGGCCATGGCATAAAAAACGGCGTCAAGTCGACACAACCATTTTATGAATTACTTAATATTCAACCTAAAACAATTTTATCAGAAAAAGAAATTGTCCAGCTTTGTATTATGCTGATGTGAGCGAAGCTGCTTGTTGTTTAGGGGAAGGGGTTATTCGTCAGGTAAATGATGGTGAGATTGGTTCAGTGTTTGTAATAGGTTTTCACACTTTTACCGGCGGGCGATTTCGATATATGGATCAGCAAGGTTTATCGAATATTGTTGACACCATGTATAAACTCGCACAGGAATATGGTAACAATTTTGTTCCTTATGAAAGGTTAAGGCAAAGGATAAAAACTAATAAAAAATTCTATCAGTAGTTGATTAGTATTAGCAACTTAAACCCTAGTAGTATCATGGTCTTAAACGTATTTTCTATTTAACTCGATATAAAATAAGCTTTTTTCTATTTTTATTAAAATAAAGTGTTTCCTTTTTTGTGATTTTAGTGCAGAATCTCGGGTTACTTGCCCTGCATATTTTCCGACAACAACATTAGCGAGTCATGAGAGGACCTCCTATGTAGGGGTTGGGTGAAGATATTTTACTCAAATGGTGGATTATGCAAGTTTTTATTATGCGTCATGGTGACGCAACACTAAATACAATCAATGATGAAGCTAGAGAGCTTACACTTGAGGGAATAGACGAATCTAAATTAATGGCCAGTTGGTTAGCACAACAAAATCCAGTATTCGAACGAGTGTTCACGAGTCCATATTTAAGAGCAGTACAAACTTATCAAGCAATGCAGCCATTATTGCCGTATTCAGGAGAACATGAAGTTTTATCTGAACTTATACCAGATGGAGATCCGCAACGTATTGCTAATTATTTACAATTACTTGCAGAAGAAGGTATAAGAACAGCATTGATTATTTCTCATTTACCATTAGTCAGTTATTTGGTATCAGCTTTATGCCCACAAGAAATTCCGCCTATGTTTACAACATCTGCAATTGCTTATGTAGAGATCAATACCGAAATCCATCACGCTGAATATAGATGGCAACGAGAGCCTTCTCAAATATTACAAAGTGTTAATAAACTAGCGGCACATTTCTAGCTTTAATTAGATTTGCTATCGGTACTGAGTTTCATCAATTTCGACCAGGATAAGCAACGAGGCGTTACCTCCCCAAATTTTAGGGGCTTGATAAAAAGCAGTGATATTAGGATGTTGAGCAAGCCAAAGGGGAATTTGCTGTTTTAAAATGTGCTTTCCGTGACCATGCATAATACAGGCACAATGGATGTTATCTCGATAGCAAGCTGCGATCAGTGTGCCAATTTCTTGTTTAGCTTGTCGTTGTGAAAAACCATGTAAATCGAGAAATAGTTCAGGAGTATAATCACCCCGGCGGAGTTTTTTTAGTTCAAAAGGGTTAATATCAGATCGTATATAACGAGTTGGACCATCTTCTTGCAGAAGCGGTTGATATTCATCGGAAAAGTAAAAACTAGCGTCTAGTTGTTCTTGGAGCAAACGTTTTGTCACAAGTTGTGATTTTATTCGCTGATGTCGTGGTGGTGAATGACTAACGGTATCATGTAGTAAAGGTTTAGTTCCTGCGATAGTTTCCTTAAATAGTTTAATTTCCTCAGTAGTTAGTTTGAACTTATTTTTCATCATCATTTTATCAATCAGTTAGTCAATTATTCTTTAAGTTTATCTTAATCTTGTTCTTATTACCTTCCTTATGAGCAGCAAACTTAATGAGAGCTTGGTTGTATCTAACGTTAAATAATATGATACCTATAAAATTCACTAACAATAAGCTGATTTGTTGGGTAGTTCATGGCAGAATATCAGTTTTAAATATATCAACTTTATTTTTGGTTGGAGGAGTTTTGGACAAAATTTTTGTTGATGAGGCAGTTACGGAACTACATACCATGCAAGATATGTTGCGTTGGGTAGTCAGTCGGTTTAATGCAGCAAATATTTATTACGGTCATGGCACGGATAATTCTTGGGATGAAGCTTTACAACTTGTTTTGCCATCACTTTTTTTACCATTGGATACACCGCAATCATTATGGGCTTGTCGTCTAACGATAAGTGAACGTCAGCGTATTGTTGAGCGAGTCTTACGCCGTATTAATGATCATATTCCCGTTGCTTATTTAACTAATAAAGCTTGGTTTTGTGAACACGAGTTTTATGTGGATGAGCGTGTTTTGATCCCCCGTTCACCGATAGGCGAACTGATTAATAAGCATTTTGAGGGGATTATTGCTTATGAACCTACAACCATATTAGATATTTGTACTGGCAGTGGATGTATTGCTATTGCCTGTGCTTATGAATTTTCGGCAGCGCAAATTGATGCGGTTGATATTTCTGCTGATGTATTAGCTGTAGCTGAACAAAACATTATAGCTCATGGATTTTCTGAGCGTGTGGTACCGATTCGCTCTGATTTATTTCGAGATATGCCGCTAATTAAATATGATGTAATCGTTACTAATCCACCTTATGTGAATGTTGAAGATATGTTTGATTTACCAGCTGAATATCTGGTAGAGCCTAAACTAGCACTTGCTGCTGGCTCTGATGGGTTAAAACTTGTCAGACGAATTTTAGCTAATGCCGCACGCTTCCTAACGGAAAATGGTGTACTCATTTGTGAGGTTGGTAATAGTATGATAAATCTTATTGAGCAATATCCAGATATTCCTTTCACTTGGTTAACTTTCGAATATGGTGGAGATGGGGTATTCATATTGACACAAAATCAACTTATTGAATATAAAGAAAAATTTAAATTATTTGTTGATTAGTAGGTAATTGTATTTTTTCATAAAATAATTTATTTGTTGATTTCTAATGAATGAGAAAAAATAGGAAACATACGGAATGGCAGGAAATTCAATTGGACAGCTTTTTCGTGTTACCACATTTGGTGAGTCTCATGGCTTAGCGTTAGGGTGTGTAGTTGATGGTGTTCCTCCTGGCATGGCATTGTCGGAAGAAGATCTACAAACTGACTTAGATCGTCGTCGGCCTGGTACTTCTTGTTACATGACTCAGCGTCGTGAACTTGATCAGGTTAAAATTTTGTCCGGTGTTTTTAATGGCATGACGACAGGAACTCCCATTGGGTTGTTGATTAAAAATCAAGATCAACGGTCACAGGATTATAATGACATCAAGGATATTTTTCGTCCTGGGCATGCAGATTATACCTACCAACAAAAATACGGTTTATGTGACTACCGTGGTGGTGGACGTGCTTCAGCTCGTGAAACGGCGATGCGGGTGGCAGCAGGAGCAATTGCTAAAAAATATTTGCAACAAAAACTAGGAATAACTATTCGGGCTTATTTAAGTCAAATGGGGGATATTTGTTGTGAATTAAAGGATTGGAGTCTAGTTGAACAGAATCCTTTCTTTTGCCCTGATGCAACAAAATTGGCAGCTTTAGATGCCTTGCTACGATCATTGAAAAAAGAAGGTAATTCTATTGGTGCTAAAGTTACCGTTATTGCTGAGCATGTTCCGGCTGGATTGGGTGAACCTGTTTTTGATCGATTGGATGCGGATATTGCCCATGCAATGATGAGTATCAATGCGGTTAAAGGTGTCGAAATTGGTGCTGGTTTTCAGGTGGTAAGGCTAAAAGGCGATCAAAATCGGGATGAGTTAACTCACGACGGATTTGTCACTAATCATGCTGGCGGCATATTAGGGGGCATAAGTAGTAGTCAACCAATCATTGCTCATTTAGCTTTAAAGCCAACTTCCAGTATCAGTATACCGGGTAGAACTATTAATCAGCAAGGTAATGAGGTCGAAGTGATCACAAAAGGGCGTCATGATTCCTGTGTTGGTATTCGAGCGGTGCCGATAGCCGAAGCGATGATGGCAATAGTGCTTATCGATCATTTTTTACGCTATCGAGCTCAGTGTGGTGAATAAGCTTTTTAATCGTATGATGTTGAAATATTAATGAAAGAACATGATTATAACCATTTTATTAACATTTTTAGTGAATGTTTTGAGGAAGAATACCGCACTCGTTTAATTAAAGGAGACGATAAACCTCTTTATCTGCTGGCAGATGATAAGATGCCGTATCATCGGATTATTTTTGCTCGAGGTTATTATGCTAGCGCTCTGCATGAAATTTCTCACTGGTGTATTGCTGGAGAAACTAGACGCTAACAAATAGATTTTGGTTATTGGTATTATCCAGATGGACGGAACGAGCAAACACAACGTGCTTTTGAGAAGGTTGAAGTGAAACCGTAAGCACTTGAATGGATGTTTTGTGTCGCAGCGGCGTTTCCTTTTAATGTCAGCTGCGATAGTTTAGCTGCTGATTTTGAGCCAGAGCGGCTTGCTTTCCAGCGAAAAGTCTATCAACAAGTGATGAACTATCTTGCAAATGGGATGCCGACCAGAGCTGAAAGATTTATTCGTGGTCTGCAGTTGTATTTATAATACTCCTCCCTTAATGAAGCAGAATTTCATTTATCCCGAAGTTCTTTGATAAATTTAGCTAGTGCAAAAGTACTAAACAATGCTTGCGGAATTTGAAAAACGTATTTTAACTCAAATTGATAACAATGTTGATCATGCCAGTCAAGATGAGCTTTTTGCTGGTGGTTATTTACGTGGACATTTAACATTAGCCGTCGCCGAATTAGAAATGGAAAATGGAAATAATATCGAGGCACTTTCTAACCGTGTCGAAAAGAGTATTTATACGGTAATTAAGGCCGGTGAATTGAGTCCTCCTGATCAACAATTAATATTAAATACCTGGAGAGAATTATTAAAAAACGCGGCTGAATGAGTAAAAAGAAAGTAAGCTTAACCAAGTATGGTTGGACTTTTTAAAATGGGGTAACAATGTTTATTAGATTGGCAGTAGCCGATGAAGCAAAAAAGTTAGTCAATATTGAACGTTCAGCGGCAACATTATTTCGGCAAATTGCAGCGCTTACTTGGGTGGCTGATGCGCAAGCAAAATCAGTTACTCAACATTAAAATTTATTATTGATGGTAATTGCTGGGTGGCAGTCAAGGATCAACAGCTTGTTAGTTTTATTCAAGTTGAAGTTATGGATCAAGCCTTACACATTTGGGAATTATCAGTTGCTAGCCAATGGCAGAGAAGAGGAATTGGCAAGGCTTTATTGCAACAAACTATTATGCAGACAAAACAATCAACCTGTGATCAGGTTACTTTAACTACTTTTCGTGATGTTGTCTGGAATGGGCCCTATTATTAGAAATTAGGCTTTACTATTATTTTCCGCCAGAAAACTTAACCGCACCACTGCAAGCGATCCTAAAAAGCGAGGTGGTGTATGGATTTAGTGCCTCTTTGTGCCGCGCAATGCAGTATACCCTTTAATGGATATCAACTACTTTTGCTAAATGAACTAATTATCAAGTTTAACAGTCTGGTATTGTAATAATTTTCTTATCCAAAATCGGTTAGGATGGAGATTTGCTAGTGTGTCATCATCAAAAGGTAATGGTTCATCAAAAATTTGACTGCTAAGCAACTCAGCACAAAGCGGTGCGCTACATAATCCCCTGGCTCCCATGCTCCAAATAACAAACAGATTAGCATGAATCGGTGCGGGCAAAATATATTGCTGTTCAGTAATTTGTTTATCTAGCTGTGCATATTACAGCATAAGTTGATTAATATCTGGTATATTACCGACCATCGACCGACTATCGGCAGATGATCACGCGTAATACAACGAATGCTTTGGCGTGCTACATTTTGGTTGATATCAATCTCTTGTGGCCACTCAACGTCGGGTAAACATGTCAATAGGCGAGTATGATTTTCTTGTTGCTCCAATGGGGAATATGCTAACTCAAGTTGATGGGGTTTATAGCTAGCTCCTAAGTAGTGATATTGATTATTAACTGGCGTTAAATAGCCGGCATAACAGTGCGTGGTTTGCAGTTGGCTGAGTGTGGCAGTGGTTGGGTATGGCTAACTTGTCCTCGAACAGTACTAACCGGCAATTTTTTGGTTTGTGAAAATAAAGGGAGTTGATGACCATTAGCGATAATAACGGTCTTATGGGTTATTTGTCGTTGTTTTTGTCCTTGCTGAAAGATCAGCTGCTAGTTAAACTTTGTTGCTGTGCATATTACCAACTATTAAATGTCAGTTCTGCTGGGCAGAACCAGCCGCCAGCTGGGTAGTAGATGCTGTTATGATTAACATCAGTTCCACAAATGGTTTGTAATGTTTGCCGTGTTTCATAGCGAGCAAAGCTAGCAGGCCAGTTTTTTGTCAATATTTGACTCATTTTTTACGTCTTTTTGCGTCATAAGCTAGCTAGACTAAGCCACTCCAGTCGTGACCAAATGAAACACTTAACTGCTGAAGTTGTGCGTAATAGCGTTTTACATAAGTAAAAGCAGTAATGAAAAAGCGCTCTAAGCTATCATCGCGACCAGTTAATACTGGATAAAGAGCGCCTTGTCGATTGCCGGAAGCATTTTGTGCCACGCAGGCATCCTGACAATATAATGTTACCTGGCTTCCTCTACGTAATAAAGCAAGAGCGGTCATTATACTGGCAATACCACCACCAATAATTGCAATGTCATCAGTGTTAGAAGCGGCTTGCCGAGCAAATCACGGTTGTGGAGTAAGAGCAACCTGGTTAGCGGTAAGTGACCGACTAGCATTTCACGCTTACTGCCAAATCTTTTGATTTTTTTACTTGAAAACCTGCTTTTTTTAATCCACGACGAACAATATCTGCTGAGGTAAAAGTCGCAAAAGTTGACGCATTGCGTCCCCATTTTGCCATTGTAGTGAACAGTTGTTCACTCCACATTTGTGGATTTTAGCCGGCGCAAAAAAGTCTAAAAATCAATTATCTATTTTATTGAAAAAATTAGATTTTAATTGTGGTAATTGTCTGTTTATATCACCAAACCAGAGATCAAGTATGATTTTCCCATTTTCTATAACTATTATATGACAACCGGGTAACGATTGCGGCCATTGTTGACATATCTGTTTAGAAAAAGGTGCGAGCTCAGGCCAGCATTGATGAGCTCTAGTTAAATCGGCAATTGATAAGGGATATTTTTAAAACTGATATAGTGTAAACGCTTCAACTGACTTTCAGGCGCTTGATGTCGAAACTGAGTAAATAACTGACAAACTGCCATAAAGTTTAGGCCGGTACCAAAACCTGTTTCTGCGACAACGAATTGATTAGCGGTGTGAGAAAAGAAGCGTTTTGGCAATTGGTTACCGGCTAAAAAACATAACACGATTCTTCTAGACCATTTTGTTTGCAAAACTACCTACAATATTTTAAATAATTGGCTAATTCTAGCGAATTTAATATCAGTGTGCTAGGTATCGCTAAAATATAAAAGTGAGAGAAGATAATAATTTCTGCAATTTTTTACCTGATCGGACTTGTTCAGCGTACAAGTGTAAGCTAAAGTGACAGACTAAACTCCAAGTAAATGAATTTCGACTATGAGGTAATATAATCAATGAAGCGTGTAGTCATCACTGGTCTGGGCATTGTCTCCAGCGTAGGTAATAACCAGCAAGAGGTACTGGCTTCTCTAAAAACGGGTCGTTCTGGTATCAGGTTTTCAGAAGAATTTGAAAAAATGGGTTTACGCAGCCGTGTCTGGGGTAATATTCAGCTGTCGGATGATTATATTAAAGAAAAGATTGGCCGCAAAATTCTTCGTTTTATGAGTGATTGCTCTATTTATGCCTATCTGGCGATGGAAGAAGCCATTCAGGACGCTAAATTGACCGAAGAGCAGGTCTCAAATTTCCGTACTGGTTTAGTTGTTGGTTCTGGTGGTGGCTCACCCCATAATCAAGTGGCTGGCTCTGATGCTATGCGTGCAAAGGGGTTGCGTGGTGTTGGGCCATATATGGTGACTAAAGCAATGGCGTCGGGCGTTTCAGCTTGTTTAGCTACGCCGTTTAAAATTAAGGGTGTTAATTATTCTATTAGTTCTGCTTGCTCAACTTCAGCCCACTGTATTGGTCACGCTGTTGAGCTGATCCAATTAGGTAAACAGGATGTCATTTTTGCTGGTGGTGGCGAAGAGCTCAGCTGGGAATTAACCTGTGAATTTGATGCTATGGGGGCATTATCAACCAAATATAATGAAACTCCAGCCAAAGCTTCACGTACCTATGACCAGGATCGGGATGGCTTTGTGATTTCTGGTGGCGGTGGGATAGTTGTGGTAGAAGAGTTAGAGCATGCTTTGGCGCGTGGCGCTCATATATATGCCGAAATTGTCGGTTATGGTGCGACTTCAGATGGTTATGATATGGTTGCTCCTTCAGGTGAAGGTGCTGTGCGCTGTATGAAAATGGCCTTAGCAGATGTTGAACAGGTTGATTATATCAATACACATGGTACTTCAACTCCTGTTGGCGATACTAAAGAGCTTGAAGCCATTAGCGAAGTATTTGGTACTAATACGCCCGCCATTTCTGCTACCAAAGCAATGACTGGACACTCTTTAGGGGCGGCGGGGGTACACGAAGCTATTTACAGTTTATTAATGTTAGAGCATGGATTTATTGCACCAAGTATAAATATTGACAATTTGGATGAAAAAACTCAAGCAATGAATATTATTACTCAACCAACTGCGCAAAAATTAAACACGGTAATGTCAAATAGTTTTGGTTTTGGTGGAACTAATGCATCACTGGTGATGACTAGATATCATTCATAATTATTTTGCCGTGCTAAAAATAATCACCTACTGATAATATATCAGTAGGTTTTGGCTAGCCATAATCTATTTTCTATTACTCTTTGCTGCGAAAAGTTATCAATTTTTTTTATTGGTATTAACTGGATAGGGGTTTAAAAGTTGGGTAAGTGGGGTGCGTAATTGCTGCGCTAAAATAACACCGAGTAACACAACACTACCACTAGTTATATGATAAATAATCATTTTTTCATTTAAAAATAAAATAGCAATAATTGTGGTAAAAACTGGCGCTAGATTCATAAATATTGAGGTGGTGTTGGCGCCAAGACAAAATACCCATTGGATCCATAAATAAAGGTGCAATCAGTGAAGCTGCAATACCGGCAAATAAAATCAAATTAATATTTGCCGCAGTAATTGCTACTATTTTAGCCAATAAAAAGTTAGGTAATAAAATAACGCCACAATCAATTTGGATATAAAGTGATCGCCAATTTGGTAATGGGATCGACCAACGTTTGGTTAAGATACCATATATGAATAAGAGAGAGGCGAGAAACATCAATAATTCAACCTGATTAATTCCCTAAGTAAACAATATCATTGGATCACCTTGACTGACAAGCCAGACAAGTCCGAGCAAGGATATAATGCTACCAAATACGATACCAATAGTAGGAATAGTGCCTAGCACGAAAATACTAAGTACCACCGTTATTAATATTCCCATAAAGGTTGTACTAACGGTGTGCTGCGTAATAAGCCAAACTTTGATAAAGAATCATGCCAAGGGCGCCTAATATAAAAAGTTTCCAGCTATATTGCACTATAATTGTCCGATTTTTAACTATGCCTTTGATCATAAAAGGAGTAAGTACCAAAAAAGCCAATAGCCATCGATAAAAGGAAATAGCTGCCGGATCAATAACATTTGCTGCAGGTTTACTTACTACCGCATTAATTGACCACAATAAAACCGCAAAAAAGAAAATTTTTCATTATTTGTCATGTTTATCATTGGTTAACATGTTGCTATTTTAGCATTGTCTGATTTATTATATTTATAATCAGACAATTAATAAGCAGTTTCTGCCAAATTGTTATTATGGATAAATCCAAACATATACTTGAATTAAATATTGCCGAGCCAGAATCTATTGTTTTTCGTAATAGAGAATTGTTAGACGATACTGAATGTAAATTGTATCACCATACCTTTGGTCAATTAATTTATGTGGTTAAAGGTATTATAGAAATGCAAGTTGCAAGCTAACATTATATTGCTCCACCTGACTTTTGTATCTGGATTCCGTGCGGTGTTGAACATGCAACTTACAATAAAAAGAGTGTTAAGTTTAATACATAAGATATTTCTCAAGCCTCAGTAATAGTTTGTGTAAAAACCTTGTATTATTCGTCAATACGCCGATTTTTCATACCATATTGCTAGATTTTTATGCGTGCAATATAACACAACCAAAAAGCGCAGAAGATATGCGCTTAACCAATGTTTTGATTGATCAATTAAAACATTCACCTATTCAAAAAAACTATTTACCTGCCAGTAAAGATAAATTTTTGGCACCTATTTTAGCGCAATTACAGCAAACTCCAGCAAATAATATCACTTTAGCTATATGGGCCAAGCGGGTATATTCCTCAGAACGTACTTTGTCACGTCGTTGTCAGCAGGAACTGAGGATGTCATTTAGTGAATGGTGCCAGCGATTACGTTTTTTACATGCCATAATGAATTAGAACAAGGGAAAAGTGTCCATGAGGTGGCTTTTGATGTCGGCTATAGTTCGGTATCAGCTTTTATTACTATGTTTCAACAAATTTCAGGCACAACCTCCGAACGTTTTCGACAAAAAAATGACTCTGAGCAAACCGGTTGTTAGGATTTATTTCATTAACATGGCAAAATAGCGTTTTGCTACCTTATCGAATATTAAAAAACGATTGGTTAATCTTTATAAATATAACTGGGCATGAGATAAGTGAAAATATTGGTTGATGAAAATATGCCTTATGCTGCCCAATTGTTTGCAACAATTGGTGAAGTTAAGGTAGTTTCTGGGCGTTCAATCTCAAGCTCGCTGTTGGCAGCAACAGATGCGTTAATGGTACGTTCTGTTACACAAGTCAATGAAGCGTTGCTAAAAGAGAGTCAGGTAAAATTTGTTGGTACGGCAACGGCGGGTTTTGATCATGTTGATAGACAATGGTTAAAGCAGGCAGGCATCGGTTTTTCTGCCGCACCTGGTTGTAATACGACTGCTGTGGTTGAGTATGTTTTTTCCGCTTTATTGCTGTTAGCTGAGTGTAATTGCTTTGATTTACGAGAAAAAACAGTAGGTATTGTCGGTGTGGGTAATGTTGGTAGTCGTCTTAATGCACGCTTAAAAGCTTGGGGAGTGAATACGTTACTTTGTGACCCTCCGCGTACAGATGCCGCTGATAGTAGCGAACAATTTTGGCCGCTGGAAAAATTAGTTAATCAGGCTGATATTTTAACTTTTCATACCGCGTTAAATAAGTCAGCCAGTTATTCATCTTACCATTTAGTAGATGAAGAGTTACTTGCTGCAATGCCAGCTGGTCGTATTTTGCTAAATACTAGTCGTGGCTCAGTGGTAGACAATCAAGCGTTATTAACTGCATTAGAAGGTGGCAAGCAAATAGAGGTTATATTAGATGTTTGGGAGCAGGAACCCAGCCTTTCCCTGCCTTTGTTAGCAAAGGCTAGCATTGGCACACCACATATTGCCGGTTATTCTGTTGAAGGTAAAGTGCGTGGTACTACTCAGATTTTTGCCGCATTTAGCCAGTTTTTAGGTCAACCACAGCAAATTAAGCTAGCTGATTTATTACCTATTGCTGAATTTAATGAAATTACCTTTAAGGGGGAATTAACTCAGGCAAGTTTAAAACGTTTAGTGCATTTGGTCTATGATGTACGGCGTGATGATGCGCCATTAAGAAAAGTTGCTCATCTGGACGGCGAGTTTGATAAATTACGTAAATATTATCGAGAACGCCGTGAATGGTCATCTCTTAGGGTAAATTGTATTGATGTAGATACAGCTAACACATTAAAAAAGCTAGGCTTCAATACAAAATTAATTTGATTAAAATGCTAATAAGATTGGAGAAAGCCAACATGACAGAAGGTTGGAATATTGCATTATTAGGTGCTACTGGTGCGGTCGGTGAAGGCGTACTGAGTTTATTACAAGAACGTCAGTTTCCTGTTGGTGAGTTATTTCTATTAGCCAGTGAAAATAGTGCAGGAGAAAGTATCCGTTTTAATGGCAAGCAATATACTGTCATTGATGCACAGTCATTTGATTGGACACAGGTACAATTAGCTTTTTTTGGTGCCGGTAAAGAAGCGTCTGCTCGTTATGCTGAGCAAGCGGCACAAGACGGTTGCATTGTAATTGATAACAGTGGTTTATTTGCGTTGGAACCGGATATTCCGTTAGTGGTACCTAATGTTAATCCCAATGTGTTAGCTGATTATCGTAACCGTAATATTATTGCAATCGCTGATAGTTATGTCAGTCAATTGTTAGTCGCCGTTAAACCGATAATTAATGTTGCAGGTATTCATCGTTTAATATTAACTAATCTATTTTCGGTATCTATGCATGGTAAAAGTGCGGTAGATGAATTGGCCGGGCAAAGTGCTCGATTATTAAATGGTCTACCGATTGATAATGAACGTTTTGCTAAACAACTAGCATTTAATATATTACCATTATTAGGTGATGTTGAAGGTTCAGCGCCGGAAGAACGCAATTTAGTTGATCAAGTGCGTAAAATTTTACAGAACGATGGATTAGTCATTATTATAAGTTGCTTACAAGCCGCTGTTTTTTATGGCAATGCACAAGTGGTTCATGTAGAAACGTTACGTCCTATGACCGTGCAAGAAGTCTGTCAGGAAATGGCTCAATGTGATGATATTCAGTTGGTGACAGATGAAGATTTTCCAACTCAGGTAACAGATGCGTCAGGAAATGATCGATTAAGCATCGGTTGTATTCGTAATGATTATGGTGCACCTGATATCATACAGTTTTGGTCGGTTGCCGATAATACTCGTTTTGGTGGTGCTCGAATGTTAATAGAAACTGCGGAGCGATTAGTGCAGGAGCAATATTATTAATGTTGGAGAAGCAACCACCTTCACCTAAGACAAAAATTGCGTTAGGTATTGAGTATGATGGTAGTCATTATTATGGCTGGCAACGTCAACAAGAGGTAAAAAGCATCCAGGCTTGTTTGGAGTTTGCGCTAACAAAAGTAGCGAATGAGACTATCCAAGTTTATTGCGCTGGGCGTACTGATGCAGGTGTACATGCTACAGGCCAAGTAGTCCATTTTGAAACATCTGTAATGCGTAAAGATTCTGCCTGGACGATGGGAGTTAATAGTTACTTACCATCCGACATCGCAGTACGTTGGTGCCAAATTGTTGCATCGGATTTTCATGCTCGCTTTAGTGCCATAGCGCGTCGCTATCTTTATATTATTTTCAATCATCGATACCGACCAGCGATATTAGCGGCAGGTGTTACACACTATCATACACCCTTAGATGCTAAAAGAATGCATATTGCAGCTCAGGCATTGATTGGTGAGCAGGATTTTACCTCATTTAGAGCTATTCAGTGTCAATCTAAATCGCCTTGGCGTAATATAAAGCATATTCAAGTTAACCGTTATGGTGACTATATTGTGGTTGATATTAAAGCCAATGCTTTTGTTCATCATATGGTGCGTAATATTGTAGGTAGTTTGCTTGAGATAGGTTGTGGTAATCAAGATATTATTTGGTTAGCAGAGCTTTTGGCATTGAAAGATAGAACAAAAGCGGCAGCAACAGCCAAAGCTGAAGGACTTTATTTAGTTGCTGTCGATTATCCGTCAAAATATAAATTACCTGAAACGATTGTTGGACCTCTTTTTTTACCAGAATAATGAATTTAATTTGGCGTTTAATTACTCAGTGCTGAAGTTGCCAAACGTTGGAATTTGTATGGAATTTATTACTTTTATTATTGATTTTATTATATATATCGATCTTCATTTAGCTGAGCTTGTAGCTAAGTATGGTATTTGGCTATATGCCATACTATTTATAATCGTATTTTGTGAAACTGGATTAATTATTACTCCTTTTTTACCGGGGGACTCACTATTATTTGTTGTCGGGTCATTAACGGCGCTAGAGAGTAATGATCTTAATGTTCATTTAATGGTGGTATTAATAGTTATTGCTGCGATTATTGGAGATGCTGTTAATTATACTATTGGTCACTTATTCGGAGAGCGTCTATTTCGTAATCCAGCCTCGAAAATTTTTCGGCAGGTTTATTTGGCAAAAACCCACGCTTTTTATGAAAAACATGGTGGAAAAGCGATTATTTTAGCTAGATTTATACCTATTATTAGGACGTTTGCTCCGTTTGTCGCTGGTATGGGGAAAATGTCGTATCGGCATTTTGCTTTTTATAATGTGACCGGGGCTTTAATATGGGTTCTATTATTTACTTATGCTGGTTACTTTTTTGGTGATTTACCAATTGTTCAGCAGAATTTAAAATTATTAATTGTGGCAATTATTTTAATTTCTATTTTGCCAGGTATTATTGAGATTTGGCGTTATCTTCGAGCATCAATTAAAGAAAAATAGATTGTTAAACCCAAAAAATAGATAGTCATTAGCAGGTTTGATCAGTTTTTTATCCACTATGCTTTGGCATTGTGGTTTAATGATTAACATAATAATGAGACTGATAATGTAATTTCAGACAGAAAGGTCTATTAATGAGCTGGATTGAAAAGATTCTTAATAAAAGCAATATTACCCAGGCCCGTAAAGCGAGTATTCCTGAAGGGGTTTGGACAAAGTGTGATAGCTGTGGGCAAGTGTTATATCGCGCTGAATTAGAAAGTAATTTAGAGGTATGCCCAAAATGTGATCATCATATGCGTATTTCGGCCCGTAAGCGTCTGGCCTCTTTTCTTGATGAAGGAACTACGGCTGAACTAGGCAGTGAATTAGAACCCAAAGATATTCTGAAATTTCGTGATTCAAAGAAATATAAAGATCGTATATCAGCGGCACAGAAAGCAACACATGAAAAAGATGCTTTAATTGTGATGAAAGGTACTCTTAAAGGCATGCCAGTTATCGCAGCGGCGTTTGAATTTGCTTTTATGGGTGGCTCAATGGCTTCGGTTGTTGGCGCACGTTTTGTGCGGGCGGTTGAGCAAGCACTGGAAGATAATTGTCCGTTAGTTTGCTTTTCTGCCAGCGGCGGTGCTCGCATGCAAGAAGCGTTAATGTCTCTGATGCAAATGGCAAAGACCAGTGCAGCCTTGGCAAAGATGCAGGGACGAGGGCTTCCCTATATTTCAGTACTTACCGATCCAACTATGGGTGGCGTATCAGCAAGTTTAGCTATGTTAGGGGATATTAATGTTGCAGAGCCTAAGGCGCTGATAGGCTTTGCTGGTCCACGAGTTATTGAGCAGACGGTGCGTGAAAAATTGCCGCCAGGTTTTCAACGTAGCGAATTTTTGATTGAAAAAGGCACGATTGATATGATTGTCAGACGGCCGGAAATGCGCGACAAATTATCTGAGATACTGGCTATTTTAACTCATAAAACAGTTCAAGACGCAAGTCAAATTGATGTTATTACTTTAGTTGACGATGATCTGGAGCCACCATATCGTGAGAAACCCGAACTTGACAACAAACCCGATCAAAAATGAGAAGATATCTGACCCCTTGCTAATACCTGAGGTGACATGTTCTTTAGCTACCTGGCTAACTTATTTAACCAATCAGCATAGTAAAATTATCGATATGGGGCTTGAACGTGTTGGAGTCGTAGCGCGTCAATTGGATCTTTTAAACCCGGCACCGAAAGTCATTACTGTTGCTGGAACGAACGGTAAAGGAACGACTTGCCATACACTTGAGGCTATTTTAATCGCAACAGGATTAAAAGTTGGTGTCTACAGTTCTCCCCACCTGTTGTATTATACTGAGCGTGTTAGGATCCAGGGTAAGATGTTGCCTGAACAGGAGTTTTGTCGGGTTTTTGCTGAGATTGAAGCTAAACGCGGCACAATTTCGTTGACCTATTTTGAATATGGAACGTTAGCTGCTTTGCAGTTGTTTAAACAAGCTGAACTGGATGTGGTAATTTTAGAAGTCGGGTTAGGTGGGCGGTTGGATGCAACCAATATCGTGGATGCTAATATTGCTGCTATCACTAGTATTGCGTTGGATCATATTGATTGGTTGGGTAGTGATCGTGAACAAATTGGTTATCAGAAAGCCGGTATTTTTCGCTCAGGGCGATATGCAGTGGTGGGGGAGCCGGATATGCCGCGGTCGATTAATGAAGTTGTCCAAGCGCTTGGCGTTAAGTTATTTCGTTATGGAGTAGATTGGCAATTTCAACTACAAGATGATCATTGGCAGTGGCAATCATTGGATTGCAGTTTTGAGCAGTTACCTATGCCAAATGTGCCATTGGCAAATGCAGCAACGGCATTGGCGATTATTGATTGTTTAATTAAAGACGGTGATGCTATTGCTCAGGCAATATCATTGCAAGCTATTCATCAAGGATTGATTAAGGCTAAATTAGCTGGCCGATTCCAAGTTATCAGCCAACAACCTTACGTGATTTTAGATGTTGCTCATAATCCCCATGCAGCAGCTTATTTAGCCGATAGACTATGCCAATTGCCTAGGCATAAAAATAGTAAAGTTTATGCTGTGGTGGCGATGTTAACCGATAAAGATATAAAAGGTACTTTATCCTATCTGGCTCCACAGGTTGATAAATGGTATCTGGCTTCATTAAGTGAAACCCGCGGTGCTGATGCAGCACAATTAGCGCAATATGTCGAATCACCATCTCAATTTGTTACGGTTAAAGATGCTTGGTTGCAGGTAATGACAGATACTAACAAACAAGATATTGTGGTGGTTTGTGGCTCATTTCATACTGTCGCTGAGGTTATGGAACTGCAGACAAGAGAGGAAAGCATAAGTGGCCAGTAAGTTTCAAAACCGTTTGGTGGGAACTATTGTTATTGTTGCCGTTGGTGTTATTGTTTTGCCGGTATTATTGGATGGAAATAAGAAATATAATGAGACTGAATTTGCGGCTATTCCTTTGGTACCTAAACCCAGTGATGAATATGACATTGAACCTATTGCGCCAATTAATCCTAAGCCTCAGGCGACACTATCAGAGAGCGCTACAGAAGCGATGATCTCTGAAGCAATTTCCAATTCGCAGACCCAATTAACCGACAATCACTCTAGTCAACAGCAAACTAAGCCTAAACCAGAAGCAAAAAATGAAAAACCAGCCTTAGTGCTAGAATACACTACCAAAGCGAGTGACGAATCTAAAGCACCACAAGCTCGGGCTTATGTCATTCAGTTGGGGGTATTGAAAAATGCGGCAAAAGTAGAAGAAATCATTGCAAGGTTACGCTTATCTGGCTATCAGGTTTACACCGAGCCAGCTAAACCTGTTAACGGACAATTGACACGTATTTTTATTGGTCCAAATGTATCGAGAGAAAAATTGCAATCTAGTTTGCCAGAATTGAAGGATTTAACCGGCTTGCAAGGTCAAATACGGATTTATAAACCTTAAACTGGTTATGTACTAATAGAAAAAATATATTGATACAAAAAATTAATTATTTACGTGGGGCGATTATGGTTTCTATTTTCGCTCCAACGGATAACTAGTTTTCAGTAAAATATCTAACGTAAACGTTTTCTTTTTATGCTAGAATGCACTCGACCATGCTGAATGTTTGATTTTTGGATTAAAATTATGGTTTGGATTGATTACTCCATTATTACCATTATTGGTTTCTCTGCATTGGTTAGCCTAATTCGTGGTTTTGTACGAGAAGCTTTGTCGCTTGTTACTTGGGGTTGTGCTTTTTTTGTGGCCAGCCAATTTTATACTTATTTAGCGGCTTATCTCACTCGTTTTGATGATTCCTTGATCAGAAATGGTATTGCAATTGCAATTTTATTTATAACCACCTTAATTGTTGGTGCTGTAGTCAATTATGTGATTAGTTCGTTAGTCGAGCGAACAGGATTATCCGGAACCGATCGCGTTTTAGGTATCTGTTTTGGTGTATTGCGCGGAATATTAATTGTGTCGGCAATCTTATTTTTCTTAGATACTTTTACACTGTTGCCACAAAGTGAAGATTGGCGACGTTCTGAATTGATACCCCAATTTAGTCATATTATTAGATGGTTTTTTGATTATTTAAAAAATGCGTCAAGTTTTTTACCGGAAAATATCACTCCACTTGGTTGATGAGGAAAAAGTAGATGTGCGGTATTGTCGGTATTGCTGGTTTCACACCAGTTAACCAATCAATTTATGATGCTTTAACAGTACTTCAACATCGTGGGCAAGATGCAGCAGGTATTGCAACAATTGATGAAAATAATCAATTTCGCCTACGTAAATCGAATGGCTTAGTAAAAGATGTGTTTGCTACTCGGCATATGTTGCGTTTGCAGGGGAAAATGGGGATTGGCCATGTCCGTTACCCAACAGCGGGGAGTTCCAGTGCTTCAGAAGCTCAACCTTTTTATGTTAATTCGCCTTTTGGCATTACATTGACACATAACGGTAATTTAACTAATGCACATGAATTGAGGAAAACGCTATTTGAGACCGCCCGTCGTCATGTAAATACTTCTTCCGACTCAGAAATTCTGCTTAATGTCCTGGCTCATGAACTCGATCAGTTTGCTCGTTTTCCCCTTACTGCTGAAGACATTTTTACCGCGATTGCCGCAATGCATAAGAAAGTTCGTGGTGCTTATGCTTGTGTGGCGATGATTATTGGCCATGGTTTAGTAGCGTTTCGTGATCCGTTTGGTATTCGGCCACTGGTGTTAGGTAAGCACATAGTGGGCGAAGATCAAAATGAATACATGGTTGCTTCGGAAAGTGTCGCTTTAGATACCCTTGGTTTTGAGTTTTTGCGTGATGTCGCGCCAGGTGAGGCCATTTATATTACCGAACAAGGACAGCTGTTTACGCGGCAGTGCGCAGAAAATCCCCAATTAACCCCTTGCTTGTTTGAGTTTGTCTATTTAGCCAGACCGGATTCTTTTATTGATAAAATTTCTGTCAATAAGGCTCGTTTGCGTATGGGGCAAAAACTGGGCAAAAAAATTGCCCGCCAATGGCAGGATCTGAAAATAGATGTTGTCATCCCAATTCCTGAAACTTCGTGTGATAGTGCGTTGGAAATCGCTTACATTTTGGGTAAACCCTATCGCCAAGGCTTTGTTAAAAATCGTTATGTAGGTCGTACTTTTATCATGCCAGGGCAGCAAGAGCGACGTAATTCTGTACGTCGCAAACTGAATGTCAATCGAGCCGAGTTTCTGGATAAAAATGTGTTATTAGTTGATGATTCCATTATACGCGGAACAACCTCTGAGCAAATTGTCGAGTTAGCGCGTGAAGCAGGGGCAAAAAAGGTCTATTTTGCTTCGGCATCACCAGAAGTACGTTTTCCCAATGTTTATGGTATTGATATGCCATGTGCCAATGAATTGATTGCACATGGACGTGAATTGGATGAAATTCGTCAACTTATTGGTGCAGATGACTTAATTTTCCAGGATCTTAATGATTTGATTGCTGCTGTTAGAGAGGAGAATCCGGATATCGCCGCTTTTGAGTGTTCGGTCTTCAATGGTGTTTATGTCACCAAGGATATTGATCAAGCTTATCTGGATAAACTGGAAAATTTAAGAAAAGCTGATCAGCTGAAAGAGCATAATGAAATTGAAAATTTGGAAATTTATAACGAAGGCTAACCTTTTGTTATATTTTAAAACTAAGTTTGATCAGTTAGGGTTCATCGGATATCGTTAAGCCTACAATGCTGAAGTCGATTTTATCGTTATTATTGAGCAAAAATGATGCAGAGAATAATTATCGGATTAACAGGCTCGAGTGGGGTTGCTTACGGTATTCGATTACTAGACGTTTTACGATTTGTTGCTGACGTTGAAACTCATTTAATCGTTAGTGCAGCGGCTAAGCAAACTTTAGCTCTGGAGACGTCTTACAGCTTACGTGATGTCCAAGCAATGGCAGATGTTGTTTATGATGATAGAGATATTGCCGCTGCGATTTCTTCTGGTTCATTTATTACTTCCGGTATGATTATTATTCCGTGTTCAATAAAAACTTTATCTGGCATTGCTAATAGTTACAATGATACGTTAATTACACGGGCGGCTGATGTGGTTTTGAAAGAAAAACGTAAGTTAATACTTGTGGTTAGAGAAACACCTTTACATTTAGGCCATCTTAGATTAATGACCAATGTAGTAGAAATTGGCGCTATACTTTTCCCGCCAATGCCTGCATTTTATCATCAGCCAAAAACAGTACAGGATATTATCGATCAAACTGTCAATCGAATATTAGATCAATATGGTATAACCTTACCACAAACTTTATTTACTCGTTGGCAAGGTATTAAGTAATTGTTTCTTCCGACAAAGTTAACAGTAATGATTCTAACGCTTCTTTTAAATCCACATAGCGAAATTTAAATCCTGCTTCTTCCAGTCGCTTTGGAATGGCTTGCTGCCAACCTAACATTAACGCTGCCGCTTCCCCCATAATCGACTTAATAACAAATTCTGGTGTTCTAATAAGAGCAGGGCGATTAAGGACTTCGGCCAGAATGGTACTAAACTGATCATTATGCATGGGATAGGGAGAAGTAATATTAAACGGACCAGATAGTGAAGGTGACTCAAGCAGGTAATAAATAGCGTTGACCATATCGTCAATATGGATCCAAGGAATATATTGTTTGCTTTTGCCTATCGGTCCGCCTAATCTGGCTTTAAAGATCGGTAACAATTTTTTTAGTACACCGCCTTCTTTTGCCAATACCACGCCCATACGTAACAAAAAAACCCGTGTGTTATCACTTTCGGCTTGTAAAGCCAATGATTCCCATTTTTGGAATAACTCGCTAGTAAATTCGGCATGTGGCGTATCTGTTTAAGTGACAACGGTTTGTCCTTGATCACCATAATAACCAACAGCTGAGCCGGCTTTTAAGAATTTATTTTCTTTAAGTACTTTTTTAGTGTTTTACCTTCTGTTGGATCTAATGATCCTCTAGCGTACTTATTTATAAGCTTATAGCTATACGATGTATACAGTTTAACATTTGATACTTCTTGATTTGTTAATCCTATTTCCTCAGATGACGGCAGTGGTGGTAAGCTTCTTTGTTGTTTGTTGTTCGGTAAAGAGAATATTTGCGCAGCTTCTTGATGCCCTTGTTCAAGAAAGATAGATGTCGCTTTTTGTAGTGCCATTCCATAACTAGGTGTCATGCCTTTATGATCATGCAGTGTCACTGGATTATTTCTGACCATTCGGTACAGATTCAACCTGTCTACTGTACCTGCTAGATCCGCACTTAACCATCGTCCCGCCAATGGTTGGTAATAGCGGTAACCGTAGTAGTATAATCCTATAGCATCACGTTCTTTACCCAAATACCGAATGATTTTGTAGTCCGCTTCAGTTTGATTGCAAGTTGACCATATTGCTGTTCCACCTTACGGATAATACTCTTCCTGACTAATAATATTGCCGGCATTATCGACTTCTAGTACTGAGCTACCAATAAGATTATTGTAACTATATCGTACTTGGTTATTGTTAATGACCGTCGGTTTCTCTTTTTCCCAGTGCAGTACATGCACTTGACCTCGTCCTGCTTGTCCGACTTTAATAACGTTTAGATCTTCTTTTTGTTCTGTCTCATTTTGCGTGGTGCTGGTATGCAACTCTAGTGTTGGCAGATACAGCACAGACTGTGATTGAAGGTAGTCTGCTATTTTTATTAAATTAGTTTTTAGCATTCGTTGGCTATTTGCATCGTAGCGATAGCTTTCATTATCACCGAAAGTTCCATCATCAGTAGCTTAAATTCGCCTCGTGATGTCCAGAGCAGGCTCTGGTTCAATTGCAATTGTTTTTGAGATCCACTGGGTGTGAAGAATACATCTACCACTGTTGGATTTTCTGTTAGTGTGTTAAGCACTGCTCGATTGATAGATCGCTGACAGTGATTTTGATAGTGTAATTATTATTAATCACGGGATCACTGTGCCGTATTTGAGTCAGGTTACCGCCGTTATCATAGGTGTAAGTTCGTGTATAGTTGCTGTATACCGTATTATCTGCTGTTAGAAAGCTGGTGATGCTTTGCTGAATAATATAGCCATTTCACGTCCAGTCGCGTAAACCAGCTAATACAAGCTGTCATAGGTATATACTCTCTCAGGTTCTACTTTCTGATTGTGCCAGAAACGGGTTTCTTCGGCGTCGTTACTGATGCTGATAACATTTCCAACCGGATCATAGGGGTAACGTAGATCTTGTAGTAGGTTGGCTTCAGCAGAGTGACCAGCAGGACGCTCTGTTTTGATAGCAATAAGCCACTGTGTCTCTGGTTCGTAGTTATATGTAGTCACTATCCCATTGCCGTGTTCTTCTCTCTGTTTCTGTCCATTAGCAGCATAAGCAATTGATTTCACGATGACTTGTTCATTATTTTCTTTAAGTTTTAGCCGACTGCCTTTTAGCATACCGGCTACATCGTAGGCCATCCATTGTATATTATCTGAAGCATCTGTAGTAGTGAGTACCCGACCCGTTGCATCTGCATTAGTCTGAGTAATATATTCCTTTTCGTCCAGCAAATTGTCCCAGTCAGATGTATCTTCACCTTGTCAATCGACAGTGGTTGTGATGTCATTTGCGTTTTTCAGCAGACGAAGGGTATTCGATAACAAAGTACCACTTAGGGCAATGCTATTGTTTGATCTAACCCTGCTGTATCGTAATGGTGAATACGTTGATTAGCTAAATTCTGCTCTCGTTTTGCTTTGCTATTACCGCCCCAAATCAAACGTTCGGTAATGTGAGATATCCCGTCCGCTCCCTGTTCAGTAACACTTAATAGATAATCTGGTAGAGACGGATCCTCATACTGCCAGCTACAAGAGATGATGTTTATACTGTCATCATCATTAAAATTATTGATGCTAACTAATGGCTGGTCAGTGACATCATTTAAAGTGATTGCATTCCTACTATCCACGCCTTTTGTTTGTAATACCTTGCTATTCAGGGTGTTCTGGTATGTAAAATTTGGCTTTATGCTACCACCCGACTGTTGAATATCATATAGTCGTGGGTCTATGCTTTATGTTAGAAAGCCAAGTGCATTGAATTGATGGTGGGTAATACGTGTTTCCGTTTTATCTGGTAAGTCAGTATGACTGATAGTACTGTATATCACGAATTGTTAAACAACGATTGTCGTGAACAGTGATCGTCGGGGTTTTATTGAATAATGATGTGTTCATTTTGTTCTCCTGTCGGTGTTTTATACAATCACCGACTGTTCATTAAGATGTTAAATCTGTAGCAGTATCATTTTCATCTTCTCTGAAAGTGAACCAGGGATAGTATTGTTGACGTCGTTCATAGCCTTTAACGGTAACCGTCCGTATTTCAGGTCTTAGCGGATCATAATAATGGGTATCGGCATAGTAGTTATCATGGCCGCTATCATCACTAATATAGTGCCAACTATTGCTAAAAAAGTTGATATTGGTGAACAACTAACCCTTTATTATCATATTCTACCCGGCCAGTTACTGCCCAACGAGTGGTGGTCGGCGCCTGTTTTGCTTCACCGTATTTATTTTTTGCGAAATTGCCAGCTTTAGTGACTACATAAGCATGACCAGGGGTACCCGTAGTGCTGTTTGTAGGGGCCTGCCTGCACTATCAATAAAGGTAATTTGTTGTCGTTGCGGCTGTTGATCATCAGGATAATAACGATCGGTGGTGACTGTTAAAATATAGGGAGAGGGAGGCTACCTTTCCGCATCATTTTGTGGCTGAGTTTTATCAGTTGGTTATTGTTATTCCATAACCAGAGTTGGTAGCCAATAACGTTGATATTTATTTTATTATCAATAACTTGCTTATAGTCATATGGTGAATTTGTCACTATTGAGACAATATCTTTTGTTGCCTGTTTCATCCATGCTTCTGGTGTATAGAAGTAAAATTGGGCGACAGGTTGTGGACTTGGCATGGTTAACGCCATGTCAATTGAGTCGGGAGGAATTAAAGGTAACTTCTTCCGGATGAGGAAATCCAGTCAATTTTGCCTCTTGGGTACCCCATATGCGGGTTGAAGAAACCCGTCCAAAGGTGTCAAAAGCGGCATAATGGATATTATCATTAATATCTATAATCTAATAAAGAGTGAGAAAACGGTAATCATAATCCGCTTGTGTATAGTGACCAGCGGCATCAATCGTGCTTACAATAACGCAGTAATGTATATCCCATTGATAATTGGTTGAGCCGGTTAATAATGAATGTCGCTGACGATAATGGTAATAGAATGCTTCTGCGCCATAATATTCACTATAACCAAGTCGTGTACCCAAATATTTTTATTTTCTTCCTCTGGACGTGGGAAAAGGTATTCGGTTTTGATATAACCCGCATTGGTTAGATATTATTCAATTTGTGTCTCGTTGAGTACCGGTTCAAATGCGTCAGACTCAGCTGATCAAATTCGGCTTGCTCAGTAAAGGTTACTAAGGCTTGGATGGTAGGGCCGTTATTAGTTTATTTTCCCCGCCATCGAGGTAGTAAATTTTACTTTGTCCGGCATATTCACGCGGTGTATTTTCACTCAATATACCATCTGGATTTAATAACGATTCTAGCGAAAATCCTTCAGCTGGTACTTGGCTGGCAGGTAAGGTGATCATATCGGTACGTTGAGCATTAGCAATATTTAATCGCCACTGTTATGGCGTTTTTAGATGATAATAACTGGTTTGAATTTCGCGAATGCATAATTGTTGTTGCACATCATAACCCTATTCAAAGGCACCCTCTGGCAGCCAGAGCGAAGGTGTTATTATACTGCTTGGTCGACGAGGATAATTGATGGCAACATTATGTATTAAGGCGCCGTTGTCATCAAAAACAAGATTAACGTTTTGGTTATAGAGCTGATCTTCAACGATCTGTTCATAGTGGTAGTCCCATTGTTCTAATGCCATAGATGTCATGGCTAAATATTTCTATCTATATCATCATATAATATGTGATTATTTTGCTATATTTTATTCTGCATTGGTGTTTCTATATCTTATTAATTTTTAATGTTTTTTATATTGTTTATAGGATGCCTGTGTTTTCTGTTGAAAAATTTTATATTATAAAGTTGAGTAGCATTAATTATATTTATCAAAGCCTTCTTGGTATATTTTTTAATTTTATTTTAAAATTTATAAATTAAACATTTATTTTTAGTTATTATATTTAATTAAATACTAATCATAAAATTTCATCATTCAATTTTTTAATAATTAATTTTATTTTTTATATGTAATTGTGATTATTTTAATTAGAAATAAAGCTGTTAATTAATATTAAATATAGCAATAAAAAGGAATAATAATTAAAACCTAAACTCAATATCTGCAGGCAAGCTATCGTAAGCGGTATCCATCAGATGAAAATGGCCGAGTAATAATAATGAACCCAGAACGAGGTTTTAGATATGAAAATATGATTTTATTAAATGAAGATTTAATAAATCCTTTTTCTGTTGAAAAACAAAATGAAAATGTTTTACTCGAATTATATAAAAAAGAAATTGTCGGTGAGTGTTATCAAATTGTTCAGCAATATATTTATTTGACAGATTATATAAATAAACATCTTGATGATAAGGACATTGAGCTGATTAATTATATCTTTAGCCAGGTGAAATCAGCAGGTGTTAAGCTTTTGGTTAGATTTGTCTATAAATATGGTAACAATATCCCAAAGCCTGAGGTAGAAAAAGTAAAACAACATATGCGGCAATTAAAGCCAATATTGGTTATGCATTCAGTTTGGTTGGATTGGTAGCTGGGGCGAGCAACACGGTAGTTGTTACAAAGATGAGCAAAAGCAGCAAACCTACCGTACATTTTAGGCAGATTTTATGCCAGCCAACAGAAAAATAACCATGAGTTATAAGTCTAATCGAGATATGTTGATTAACTCACTTAGCCCGTTACAGTTTAGTGACAATTTACGTATCGGTTTTAATGATGAGTACTATACCCTGGATACGCATAAATATGCTGCTGGCAATGACTTTACCTGGGGAAGTGTTGTATAGGCGTAAACTCTATCTATGACATTGAAATGCCTTACAACGATGATGGGCGTGATCCTTGGTGCTTTAATGCAATTCTTGCTGATTTCGGCTAGGGAAAAATCTGGCGATTTACTGAATTAGGCGCTTCAACATTTAGTATTATACATAATTTAAATTTATGTATAGCTGCTCTACGTAAGGCTGTTATTGATTTAAAATGGTTTGAAAATGCTGGATTTTTCTGTGATCGAGATTATTTTTGGGATCAAACAAAGGCAAATTAACAGCAAGAAGCACCTTTGAATATATTAGAGATCATCTTGGCTATAGGCTGACTGTTGAAGAAGCTACTTACCCATTGTGTGTTAAAATTGGTAATTATTTTGTATTTTGATTTAAAGTTTAGCCTAGAAAATTATGGTCTTGTCTGACCAGTAAACGTCAGGCCGATTGCTATTGTGTTACTAGATGCACAAAATGAGATCATTGCTGGTGCTGAGTTGTGCGCAGCTAGTAGGGAATATATATTTAGTATTTCCTGTCAGGTTTTTAATATAAAAAGCGGAAAATATATGCTAGCGTTATGGTTACCTGATTAAAGTCCTATGCTAAGAGATCGATCAGAATATGATATACAATTAGCTAATGGAGGAAGTAATTTCAGTTTAGTTGAAACGGCAGAACATCGCTTTAATATTCTCGCTGAGATACAAATTATTGAATGAAATCCGGTTAAGTGACGAAAGGGGTTGTCGAGTTGGCAGCGATTGATTGTAGTTTTACCGTTCATTTAGCTATTAATAAAAACTTAATTACATTGATTAAGCTTAGTAGTTGATTAGCTGTTTAGTTAGTAAAAAAGCTGAAACACAAGGTACTTCAGCTTTTTCGTCAGCAATAAAAGTCAGTTATTTTGATTTTGCGTAGCCTGAATAGCGGTAAGGGCAATGGTATAAACGATATCATCAACTAGCGCACCACGGGACAAGTCATTAACTGGTTTACGCATCCCTTGTAGCATTGGGCCGATAGAAACCAGATTGGCTGAGCGTTGCACCGCTTTATAAGTGGTATTACCAGTATTGAGATCAGGGAAAATAAACACAGTAGCTTGACCGGCTACCGGTGAATTTGGCGCTTTAGATTTAGCAACATCCGCCATAATGGCTGCATCATACTGTAATGGGCCGTCAATCACTAAATCTGGCTGCTTTGCTTGCGCCAGCCGTGTTGCTTCACGTACCTTTTCCACGTCACTGCCGGCACCAGAATTGCCAGTAGAATAAGAGATCATCGCTACTCGTGGTTCAATACCGAATGCTTTGGCAGAATCAGCGGACTGGATGGCGATTTCTGATAATTGTTCAGCTGTTGGATCTGGATTTATCGCGCAGTCACCATAAACCAGCACTTGCTCAGGTAATAGCATAAAGAATATAGAAGAAACCAGTGAGCTACCTGGGGCGGTTTTGATCAATTGCAATGGTGGGCGAATGGTATTAGCCGTGGTATGAACAGCACCGGAAACTAAACCATCAACTTCATTTTTTTCCAGCATCATGGTGCCTAACACCACATTGTCTTCTAACTGTTCACGCGCAACAATTTCAGTCATGCCTTTATTTTTGCGTAATTCAACCAACCGCTCAACATAATTTTGCCGTACTGATTTTGGTGCTACAATTTCGATCCCCGCGTCTAATTCAACCCCCTGAGCCGCGGCAACTCGTTTTATTTCATCGGGATCACCAAGTAGAATACAGGTAGCAATACCTCTTTCAGCACAAATAGTGGCCGCTTTTACAGTACGTGGCTCATTACCTTCTGGTAGCACAATGCGTTTATTGGCTTTACGCGCTAATTCGGTCAATTGATAACGGAAAGCGGGGGGGGATAGACGTTTAGGACGTTCAGAATCTGCAGTTAGTGAATCAATCCATTTTTGATTGATATGCATGGCAACATAGTTTTGGATTTTTTCAATCCGTTCATGATCATCAGCATGCACTTCTAAGCTGAAACTTTGCAGGCTTAATGAAGTTTGCCAGGTATTAGTATCTACCATCAGTACAGGTAAACCAGTTTCAAAAGCACGGCGACAGAGATCGTGTATCGGTTTGGCAATTGTATAACCACCGGTTAATAGTAAGGCACCGATTTCGATACCATTCATGGCAGCTAAACAAGCAGATACAATGACGTCAGGACGATCTGAAGAGGTAACCAGTAATGAGCCTGGTCGAAATAGCTCTACCATGTTTGGTACACTGCGGGCACAGAAAATAACTGATTTTATGCGCCGGGTTTTCAGTGCACCTTCATTGATGATGGTGGCATTCAGGTGGTTGGCAATATCAATACCACGGGTCGCTATCAGATCGAAATTCCAGGGAATACAACCCAATATGGGTAACGGACTGTTATTAGCTAAGGTTTTGGCATCGATTGTTGCTATGGTGGCTTTAGTTGATTCATCAAATATTTCTGATAAATCGGGGCGGGTACGGCCGAGTTCATCAACCGGTGCATTGAGTTTATTAATAATCACCCCGATGATATTCTCATTTTGTACACCACCAAATTCTGCACGGACTAATTCAATACGCTCTTTTAACTGTTCAGGTGTGTTATTACTTAGTGCGGTGACAAAAACTACATCAGCTGCCAATGTTTTGGCAATATTGTAATTTAATGATTGGGCAAAAGGATGCTTACGGGTAGGCATTAAACCTTCGATCAGTATAACTTCAGCCTGTTGTGTATTGTCGTGATAACGAGCAACAATCTCTTCCATTAACATATCTTTGTGATCGTTAGCTAACAAAGATTCAACATAACTCATTTTTAGTGGTTCAGCGACCTGAACACTAGAGTGTGAGCGTAATACTTCAGTTGTCTGATCTTTACTACCGATACGGGGTTGAGAAATGGGTTTAAAAACACTTAGGCTAACCCCTTTTTGTTCCATTGAGCGGGCGACCCCTAAACTGACGCTGGTTAAGCCAACGCTAATGTCAGTCGGTATTAACATTATTGTACGGGACACAGGTACCTCTTTAACAGTTGCCAGATATTCAATCCAGTACTGCCAATCGCTAAACTGGCAGTTTAAAATCTATTTATGTCGTTAGGCGGCTAGCGTCTTGAGCAATAACTAACTCTTCATTAGTCGGAATAACCAGAGCAGGAATGCTATCGTCAGTGGTGATCTTGCCTGATTTGCCAAAGCGGGCGGCTAAGTTGTGTTCATGATCATACTTAATGCCCAGCAAAGATAACTTTTTAAGGGTTAATTCGCGTACCATGGCCGAGTTTTCACCGATGCCGCCGGTGAAGATAATAGCGTCTAAGCGTCCTTCCATTAATGCACAATAAGCGGCAATGTATTTAGCTAAACGATGACAATAGACATCCATCGCTCGTTTTGCGTCCGGCTTGCTGTCGTAGTTTTCTTCTAAATAACGACAATCATTAGTTACTTCGGTTAAACCAAGTATGCCAGACTCTTTGGTTAATAGTGTATTGATGTTATCAACACTCATACCCAAAGCATCGTGAAGGTGAAAAACAATCGCCGGATCGATATCACCACTGCGTGTTCCCATTACTAAGCCTTCTAATGGTGTGAGGCCCATTGACGTATCAACCGATTGCCCATTAACGACGGCGGTAACCGATCCGCCATTGCCCAAATGGCAGGTGATCACATTCAGTTCGTCAATCGATTTATTAAGTTCTTTGGCTGCCTGATGGGAAACATAATAATGACTGGTACCATGAGCACCATAACGACGAATACCATGCTGTTGGTAGAGATAATAAGGTAGGGCGTATAAATAAGCTTCAACAGGCATGGTTTGATGGAATGCTGTGTCAAATACCGCAACATGCTTGTCATTTAAATGTGGAAATGTTTTTTTAGCTTCTTCAAGACCGATAATGCCAGCTGGGTTATGTAATGGGGCAAATGGAATGGATGCTTTGATTCCTTCAATTACTTCATCATTGATAACAACCGATTGGGTAAATTTTTCACCGCCATGAACAATACGATGACCAATGGCAGAAATGGCTTGCGCTAATTCTGGTCTTGGTGTGAGAATTTCATTGACAATGAAAGCCATCGCTTCACTGTGCGCCACGCCTGCCCCTAAAGTAGCTTCGTTTTTAGTACCATCTATTTTCCATTTAATACGGGCTTCTGGTAAATGAAAACACTCTGCTAAACCAGATAGTTGTTCTTCGCAGTTAACCGGATCAATGATAGCGAACTTAAGTGAAGAGCTACCGCAGTTGAGGACAAGTACCAGCTTACTTGACATGGAATTACCTACTATATTGTTATCATGGAGTCTTCTTTGTCAGATTAACCAGGAAGACTAGGGTTAATAAACATCAATCCAATAGAATACTAGTAGCCTAGCTTATCTCTGGGATCATATTGAATGATTAATATCATATTTATCTAACATCATGATATTGTAATCGTATTTATTAATTAACTATGTTTGCAATATTGACATTAAAAATGCAATATAATATTAACATCATGGATTGAAAACATGGTAATAGACCAAATATAAACTTCATATGTTATAAGTTTTTTCTATAAGTTATAGAAGCCGTGGCCTGAGACAACCAAGGTTGTCATATAAATTCTACTAAAAAGATTTTATGCTTTATACATTTTTTTAAATTTTACATGAGAAATTGATTGAAGTCATGTGAGGTATTAATGAGCACAACACCAGAAACGCCTCCAGGTTTTTTACAGAAGATGAAACTAGGCCGGCACTATGCTAAGACACTTCCGTTAGAAAAATGTTTGATCCCTATTTTTCCTGAACATCGCGTGATTAAGGCTACCCATTTTGGTATTCGTTATATGCCTATAGTTGCTGTTTTTACCTTGAACTGGCAGATTGCATTAGGTGGTCAGCTGGGACCGGCAGTTGCCACAGCACTTTTTGCTGCTAGCTTACCATTGCAGGGATTATGGTACTTGGGTAAACACGCAGTTACACCGCTACCATCAGCATTACTACGTTGGTTTTATGAAATACGTGAAAAATTTAATCAAGCTGGTATTTCCATCACTCCCGTTAAAGGAAAACCTAATTATCAAGCATTAGCAGAATTGTTAAAACGTGCTTTTAAACAATTAGATCGCTCTTTTATCGATGGTATATAACATAATTTAGCTGATAATTGGTTAAATAGTTAGCAAAAGACATTATTGGTGTTGGAAAATGTATTTTTCAATGATTTGCGATGGAAAAACCTTTTTAGATCAATAAAAGGTTAGTTATCGCTATAAAAGGACTGGGTGGAATGCGATGATCTAGCAAATTTCGCCGTTAGGAGAACAATAATGGAAATGACCAATGTACAAAGCTTAATTCTGTCTAATCAGTATAAAATGCTGATCATCCTTGATCCAAATAATGCCAAACGTTACCAATGCTGTCAAACTATCATTGAATACGGTTTTGACTTGTAAATGAAAGAGTTAGAACGAGATTTTGCTGAGTTACCAGAAGAAAATTGCCAGACTATCATTGATATTATGGAAATGTATCATACTTTACAGATCTCGCGCGAAAATTTGTCGTCTAAAGCTGAATTGCTGCCAGGAGAGTTATCTTTTTAGGGTTTGATGCGTCTAGTGAAGCATATTATCTCAGTTATGTCCATTTTTTGGTTAATATTGAACGTCGCTATTATCGTCATTTTGCTAGTGACAGCCATGATTTTAATGCTCAGACCCCGATGTGGGATAAATACCAGAGAATATTAACGGTTTGGCAGGCTTGTCCGCGTCAGTATCATCTTTGTGCAATAGAAATTAATTAAATCATTAATGCATAATTTATCAAAGGAGCATCAATGGTATTAACTTGTAAAGGATTTCTATTTGATCTTGATGGCACCTTGGTTGACTCGTTAGCTAACGTTGAACATTGTTGGCGAGAATTTAGCCGTCGAGTCGGTGTCTCAGAAACCGATGTTTTACAGCATATTCATGGCAAACTGGTGATAACTTCTATCCGTCATTTTATGCCAGATACAGATGAAACTGATGAAATTTTTTATTGGTTGGAAAGAATGGAAGCAGGGAATACAACAGGGATTGTAGCGTTGCCTGGTGTAATTGACTTACTTGAACAACTAAATGCATTTGCTATTCCATGGGCAATAGTGACTTCTGGTACCATTCCAAGTTGCTTTTAGTCGCATTAAAGCAGCAGGCTTACCTGAACCAAAGCACTGGGTCACGATTGAAAGGGTTAAACAGGGCAAACCACAACCTGATCCTTTTCTGCTTGGTGTGCAATTACTAGATTTACCCTCTGATTCCTGTATTGTGGTTGAAGATGCACAGGCCGGCATCTATTCTGTGTTAGATGCCGGTTGTCAGTTTATCACTGTACATGCGCCAGTGGACATACCACGACGGCAAAAAATTTCTTTTATTATCAAATTATTAGCTGAATTAAATATTTCAAAACCAGATAGCCAGGGTATTGTTACGGTGACTCACCTATAAAAGAATGTAAGTTTTATTAACTAGGTAGGCTAGGTAGGCAAATTTGTTCTGCTATTACAAACAAGCATGATAGAGATAATTAATTTGAGGTCATTTTGAATAGCCAGCTGGTATAGGTATTAATTTTACTGATAGTAATCACCACGCTCTTTATGACTAATAAGATCCGAATGGATATTGTCGTTTTATTAGTCATTTATCGCTCTAGTGTTAAGTGGAACGCTTATTCTTGAACAAGTAACAATCGGTTTTAGTGATCCCAATGTGCTGCTAATTGCGGCACTTTTTGTTTTTAGTGAGGGATTAGTACGCACTGGCATTGCATATCAAGTGAGTTATTGGTTAGTTGGGGTCGCCGGTAATAATGAAAATAAAATGCTTATTTTTTTAATGATCACAGTCGCCGGTTTAGGTGCTTTTATGAGTTCAACCGGCATTGTGGCTATCTTTATTCCTGTGGTACTCAATGTGGCTAAACAGATGAAAATCTCACCAAGCACGCTTGATAATGCCGTTAAGTTTTACAGGACTTATCAGTGGCATGATGACGTTAGTGGCGATACCACCAAATATGATTGTCAATAGTGAATTAGTTAGAGAAAGTTATGCAGGATTCAAATTCTTTTCAATTACGCCAATCGGGGTTGCGGTGTTATTGACTGTAATTATCTATGTGGATTGTACGTCGCTGGTTAACTGGTCGTGGAATAAGCGCTGGGATTGATCCTTATCGACGAACATTGCACGATTTTATTCGTGATTATAAGTTAACAGGTAGAGCCCGTTGTTTGGTCATTGGCCAAGCTTCCCCGTTGATTGGTTATTCGCTTGATGAATTACATTTACGTTCACGTTATGGCGTTAATGTTATTGGTATTGAACGTTGGCATCGTTTTCGTCGACTTATGTTAAGTGTAACAGCAACAACAGTGTTACATGAGCGTGATGTGTTATTGGTCACTATATCTAATAGTGAAGTTGAACTGGCTGAATTTTGCCATGAGCAAAAATTGCAACCCATACTTTTGCGAGGGGAATACTTTTCTGCCCGATCGCGTGAAGTTGGTCTGGCCGAGTTTTCCTTAGCGCTTTAGTCTGAATTATTAGGCAGTACATTTTGGGAGATTAAATTTCGTACCCGTTATGGCCTCAATGTGGTTGGAATTTACCGGGAAGGAAAAGCCATCAGTGATAAATTAATTGATTAGCCAATTCGGTTAGGTGATATTTTACTAATTATTTGTGACTGGAAATTAATTGGTAAATTGTCAACCAATACCCGTAATTTTATTGTATTAAATTTGGCGGCTGAGTAGAGGCGGCCGCTCCAGCTGCACCGCAAGTCCCGCATGCGATTTTCTGTTTGCTATTAATGGTCACTATGATGGCGATAGATGAGATCCCTAATTTTATTGCTGTACTTATCGCCTGTCTTTGCTGGGAAAATTTCGTTGTTAATATGGAAAGTGCTTATCGCGCTATTCATTGGCCGAGTATTATGCTAATTGTCGGAATGATGCCTTTTGCGTTAGCTTTGCAAAAAACCGGTGGCATTGATTTGATTGTTAATTTGTTAATGGATATTGCTGGTGACATGGGGCCGAGGATAATGCTGTTTTGCCTATTTACTTGTCTGTGCAGTAACTGAGTTATTTATTTCTAATACGGCGAAAGCAATATTAATGGCACCAATTGCCATTTTCGTCGCTAATAATATGAATGTTTCGCCAATGTCTTTTGCCATAGTGATTTGTGTTGCTGCTTCTACTGCCTGCATGACACCGATTTCTTCACCGGTTAATACTTTAATTTTAGCACCTGGTGGCTATAGCTTTAGTGATTTTTTAAAATTGGGTATCCTATTTACTTTTTTAGTTATGGCTATTAGTGTGCTTATTATTCCAGTACTTTTTCCTTTTAAAATCATGGCTGAGTTTATGTAACAAACAGTAATAAAATAATACTAATTATCGGTTGTATGGCTATTTAGCTACTAATTTCATCTAAAGATAAGCGAAATCCGGGTACAAAAACTTCGATAAAGTATTGCATTTCTTCGCTAAAATGTTCAGAAAGTGTTTTTTCAATGCGTGTTTTAGCTAAATTAAACTCAGCATTACCAGCAGATAATTCTTCTAAACATTTTAAATAGGCACAGAGTGCATCAGCTTGTTTAACAAACGCCCGTTCTTGCTCGGTATGATATTCATCATCTAAAATCGGCTGAAAATCTTGTTGTAATTCTTTTGGTAGCATATCGATAAGTTTTTGCTGCGCGTATTTTTCAATTTTTTTGTATTCGTTAGCAATTTGAGGATTATGGTATTTTATTGGTGTGGGTAGATCACCGGTGATCACTTCACTTGCGTCATGATACATGGCAAGGAGTGCGATACGCTCAGGATTGACTTGGCCATCAAATTTACGATTCTTAATGCAGGCAAGTGCATGAGCAACAAAGGCAACTTGTAGACTGTGCTCGGAAACATTTTCTGTACGTACATTGCGCATTAATGGCCATCGATTAATTAACTTCATACGTGAAAGATGGGCAAAAAAATAACTCATAGCATTCCTTATACAATTATAATAATGATAAGAATTCGTCGTAATTAGTTTAAGAACTAACTAATTAAATAACAGAATAAAACATCCTTAATTTAATTCAAGAATGCTTTATTATTGGACAACTATTGGCGATATTTTAGCAGGAATTTGCTAAATTTATTAATCGCAGTTTCAAGCTCGCTAACATAAGGTAGTGTTACAATTCTGACATGATCGGGCTCAGGCCAATTGAAAGCGGTTCCCTGTACTAATAAAACTTTTTCCTGTAATAGTAAATCAAGAACCATTTTTTGGTCGTTAAAGATATTAAACTTTTTAATATTAATTTTGGGGAACATATATAAAGCACCTTGAGGTTTAATACATGATACCCCAGGAATTTCATTAATCAGTTCCCATGCGCGATTACGTTGTTCATATAATCGTCCTCCAGGACATATAAATTCATTAATACTCTGATAACCACCTAATGCAGTCTGGATCGCATGTTGTGTCGGAACGTTGGCACAAAGCCGCATGGAAGCTAATATTTCTAGTCCTTCAATATAGCTTTTGGCATTTTTTTTCGGGCCATTAAGCACCATCCATCCTTGGCGAAAACCAGCTACCCAATAAGTTTTTGATAAACCATTAAAAGTAATGGTTAACAGGTCCGGAGCCAGAACGGCAATTGAATGGTGTTCAGCGTCATCGTAAAGAATTTTATCGTAGATTTCATCGGCAAAGATAATCAGTTGATGCTGTCGGGCGATTTCGCCGATCTGCATTAACAATTCTTTACTGTAAACAGAGCCAGTAGGATTATTCGGATTAATGATGACAATGCCACGTGTGTGTGAAGTAATTTTTTTGCGAATATCATTTAGATCGGGAAACCAATTTTGTTCTTCATCACATCTATAGTGCACAGCTTTGCCACCGGAAAGAGATACCGCAGCAGTCCATAACGGATAGTCAGGGGTGGGGACTAACATTTCATCGTTATTATCCAATAAAGCTTGCATCGATTGCATGATTAGCTCAGAAACACCATTACCAATAAAGATATCCTCAATATTAATGTCAAGCATCCCGCGAGATTGATAATGTTGCATAATTGCTTTACGAGCGGAGTATATCCCTTTTGAATCACTATAACCTTGTGAGTGAGTAAGATTGAGTAGAACATCAAATAAAATTTCATCCGGCGCTTCAAATCCAAAAGGGGCTGGATTACCGATATGAAGTTTAAGAACTTTATGACCTTCTTCTTCAAGTCGCTTGGCTTCTTTAAGGACCGGCCCTCTTATGTCGTAGCATACGTTATCCAATTTATTGGATTTACTTATGGTATTCATTTATTCTGTTTAAACCCCAACGTTAATAGAATATGAGGAAATGTTGCTGCATATGTCTGTTCACACTCTACTCTTACTTAGAAAAATTTTGAAGATATAGGCTTATTTTTGGTAGAAAAGGTTAATTTAAATAATTAAATTAGAACCAATAAACTTTTTATATATCTTATTAAGATACATAAATATTAAAATATCATATTAGTTGGATTTATATTTTAGAGATAAAATGTTTTTTAGTGAAAAAAGCATAATTTAATTAGCATCATCATGATTTAGCAGTGCATTTTTTGTTACAAACACTGGTGGGTTCATGATAGAAATATTATTTTTCTCACATATAATTATAGTTAATATGTCGTAGCCGTACATGGGAAAAATAAAGTTTTGTTGCGAATGGCCCAATTATGGTTTTTTCTTTTGAGCATTATCTTTGGGAGGTTGCTTTGTTGGGAATAGCGTATTTTCTTTATGTTTGGGAGAGCGATATTCTGTTATAGCTTTGAACTAAAAATTATTCTAATAAAAACAAGAAGAGGAACATTCTCATTGGCATTTTGTTTATCAATATGTAAAACATGCTTATTATTAAACAGTTAAGTTAATAAAAGTGTATACACAGTAATAAATACTGCATTAATAGAAATAAATTTAAATATGTAAGGTTTTATCTTTATTTCTTTAACTGTCAATGATTTTAATATCTATTGAATTCGCAAAAACACCAGGAATGATATAAGAGAATAAAATGATAAATTCAAATCGTCCAATCATGAATCTCGACCTTGATTTACTTAGAACTTTTGTTGCTGTTGCCGATCTTAATACATTTGCTGCTGCAGCTGCTGCTGTTTGTCGTACTCAATCAGCAGTTAGTCAACAAATGCAGCGTTTGGAACAGTTAGTTGGCCGTGAATTATTTGAGCGCCATGGCCGTAACAAATTATTGACGGATCATGGTTTGCAGTTATTAGGTTATGCGCGTCAAATATTACGTGCTAATGATGATGCGTCCGCTTCATTAACATATAGTGAAGCTGAAGGTGAATTGCGAGTGGGTGTTTCTGATGATACCACCAATACTTTATTACCATTTTTACTTAATCGAATAGCATCAGTATATCCGCGTATGGCGGTTGATATTTATATTAAACGCGCACATCTTATTAAAAATATGTTGGATAATGGTGAAATTGATTTAGCATTAATACCAACTGAACTTAACCAATATCCAAGTACTATTTTGCGTTCAGCTCCTATTCTTTGGCACTGTGCACCTGATTTTCAGCATCAATTTAATGAGCCAATTCCATTAGTTGTCATGGATGAAACCAATCCGTTTCGTGAAATTGCGATAAGTACACTTAATACTGCGGGTATCAAGTGGCGAATTGCTTATGAAGCAGCCTCATTATCGGCGGTGATTGCAGCGGTAAATGCTGAAGTCGGTATCACTGCGCGGCCACTTGAAATGCAGAATGCTGATTTAAGGATCCTTAGTGAAAGTGATGGATTACCCCGATTGCCTGAAATTTGCTATTGGTTATATTGTAATATTAATGAGCAAAACGAGGCTATTTTAACTATATTTGATGCAATTAAAAATAAGAAAACACCTTATATTGTACAATCGATTGGTGAGCCAATTAATAAAGAAATATTATAGATTTAAAGGTTAGAAAATTATGCTTAGTTTACCTTATTATTTAAGTTAAATATTGCTATTGATTCTAATTTCCCAGCACTGTTTCTCTATTTTAAATAGTTATAGCGGTGCATTTTTATTTTGTTAAATAGCTTATTTTATATTATCTGATAATAGCCAAGAATATGAGCACAAAAACATTCTTCATTATTATTTGGATAAGAGAGAATTGTTTAACAAAAATTATTTAATATTTTTTATCAATGATGCAAAATTTTATTTTGAAAATAAGTTGCTTTGTTTAAACGGTTCTTGATTTTATCTAACTATTAGCCTTATTTATAGATTGTCAAAAATGATTGTCATTAATATAATTAATAGAACTGATTATTTTGTAACCAACAGTATTTTTTCAACGAAATTGTGCGCAGGATCAAAAAAATAGTTGAAGTGATGCTGTTTTAAAACAGGTTTTTCCTGAGATACTAGTGTAGTAAAAGCGAAATATCAGTTACACTAGTTACTAACTGTTAGTATTAGTTAAATTCGCTGTCACGTTTTAGCTAGCGATATTTTTAATTTATGATTTAGTTTAAAGTAAAAGCGGTGAAGGGAACGTCATTTTATCAACAAAATAGTGATGAGAGGTATTAAGTCAAAGAAAATTGATATTTGTTGGTGTATTTTGATTTTTTCGTCTCATTTAATTACGGTTAGTGTGGTGTAATATTGCAGTAATACAAGAGCAAAGCAATAGCACCCTTTTATTTATAAATGAGTAAGCAGCGAGTATGTCTACATCTATTGAAGTATTTGCTCATCATTGGGCCTTTGCAATATATCTTATCGGTGCTCTTGGTCTGTGTTCCTTAATGTTATTTGGTGCCTATTACCTTGGTGGTAGATCCCAAGCCAGAGCAAAGCATATTCCTTATGAATCGGGTATTAATTCTGTTGGTAGTGCCCGTTTGCGTATTTCAGCCAAATTTTACTTGGTTGCAATGTTTTTTGTTATTTTCGATGTTGAAGCGTTATTCCTTTATGCGTGGGCTGTTTCTATTAAAGAAAGTGGTTGGTTAGGCTTTATTGAGGCAAGTATTTTTATTTTGGTGTTATTGGTGGGCTTATTCTACTTGGTTCGTATTGGAGCGCTTAATTGGACGCCAGTGCGTTCACGATGCCATGTTGCAAACCCGAGTGCAATAATTAAAACCAACAATAATCACCCCTAGTAAAATCGAGGGCATTTAAAGATGGATTATACGCTCACTCGCATTGACTTAAATGAAGAGAATGACCGTTATCCCTTGCAAACACAACAAATTGTTGGGGATCCATTAGAACAGCATGTTCATCGTAGTGTTTATATTGGTAAATTAGAGCATGCTTTACATAATATAGTGAATTGGGGCAGAAAAAATTCTCTCTGGCCATACAATTTTGGTCTTTCATGTTGCTATGTTGAAATGGTGACCTCTTTCACTGCTGTACATGATGTTGCCCGGTTTGGTGCTGAGGTATTACGGGCTTCACCGCGGCAGGCTGATTTTATGGTTGTCGCCGGTACCTGTTTTACTAAGATGGCACCTGTTATTCAGCGACTTTATGATCAAATGTTAGCTCCTAAATGGGTTATTTCTATGGGGGCTTGTGCTAACTCTGGTGGTATGTACGATATTTATTCTGTTGTTCAGGGAGTTGATAAGTTTCTACCTGTTGATGTCTATATACCCGGTTGCCCTCCACGCCCTGAAGCTTATATGCAAGCTTTATTATTATTACAAGAATCTATTGGTAAAGAGCGTCGGCCATTATCATGGGTAGTTGGAGATCAGGGTGTTTATCGCGCTAATATGCAATCTGAAAAAGAGCGCAAGCGTGATGAAAGAATAGCGGTGAAAACGCTACCAACACCCGATGAAATATAAGGCTTAAAAATAAGCTATTCAGCGTAACAGAAGCAATGTGTTGCGGTCGTAATAAACCTGATCAAGCGTTGTGGTGCATAATGATAACAGATCAGATAACGCAAGAGAGTGTCAGGCCAGTATGGCAAACTTATGATCACTGTGATGATCCAATAGTTTTGGCACTGCGTAACCAATTTAGTCCAGATGCTTTCACCATTCAACCAACTCGTACGGGAATGTTGGTTATATGGATCAAACGTGAACAACTTCTTGCCGTAATAGAATTTTTGAGAAAACAGCATAAACCTTATATCATGTTGTTTGACTTACATGGGGTTGATGAGCGACAAAGAGTGCATCGGCAAGGTTTACCTGATGCTGATTTTTCCGTTTTTTACCATCTTATTTCCATTGAACGTAACCGAGATATTATGTTGAAAGTGGCGCTTAGTGAGAAAGATCTTAATATTCCATCTCTGGTTTCTTTATTCACCAATGCTAATTGGTATGAGCGTGAAGTATGGGATATGTTTGGTATAACATTTAATGGTCATCCAAATTTGCGGCGGTTATTAATGCCAATAACCTGGCAAGGACATCCGTTATGTAAAGATTATCCGGCCAGAGCTACTGAATTTGACCCTTTTGTTTTAACAAAACAGAAGCTTGATTTAGAGATGGAGGCGCTGACATTTAAACCGGAAGAATGGGGAATGGCGAGAGGAAACGAACATGAGGATTTTATGTTCTTGAATCTTGGCCCCAACCACCCCTCTTCGCATGGTGCTTTTCGGATTTTACTGCAATTAGATGGTGAAGAAATTATCGACTGCGTACCGGATATTGGTTACCACCATCGGGGGGCAGAGAAAATGGCTGAACGCCAATCCTGGCACAGTTATATTCCTTATACTGACCGCATCGAATATTTAGGTGGTTGTGTAAATGAAATGCCTTATGTATTAGCGGTAGAAAAACTAGCCGGAATTGATGTACCCGATCGTGTTAAGACTATTCGCGTCATGTTGTCTGAGTTATTTCGTATTAATAGCCATTTACTCTATATCAGTACTTTTATTCAGGATGTCGGCGCCATGACACCTGTTTTCTTTGCATTTACTGATCGCCAAAAAGTCTATGATATTGTCGAAGCTATTACCGGTTTCCGTATGCACCCAGCTTGGTTTCGGATCGGTGGGGTAGCACATGACTTACCAAAAGGTTGGCAGAAATTGTTACAGGAGTTCCTTGACTGGATGCCAAAGCGATTGGACTCATATGTCAAGGCAGCATTGCAAAATAGTATTCTTAAGGGACGTTCGGTTGGTGTGGCAGCTTACACCACGAAAGAAGCCTTAGATTGGGGTGTGACCGGTGCCGGATTACGAGCGACTGGCCTTGATTTCGACATTCGTAAATGGCGGCCATATTCAGGTTATGAGAACTTTGAGTTTGAGGTTCCCATTGGTAACAACGGCGATTGTTATGATCGGGTAATGTTAAAAGTGGAAGAGTTGCGGCAAAGCCTAAGCATTCTTAAACAATGCTTAAATAATATGCCTGAAGGGCCATTTAAAGCAGATCATCCACTAACGACTCCGCCACCCAAAGAGCGCACCTTACAGCATATAGAAACCATGATTAACCATTTTTTACAAGTATCATGGGGACCAGTTATGCCTGCCAATGAGGCTTTTCAGATGATTGAAGCAACCAAAGGAATTAATAGTTATTATCTAACGAGTGATGGTAATACCATGAGCTATCGCACACGCGTTCGCACACCTAGTTTTGCCCACTTGCAGCAAATTCCTTCGGTGATCAGAGGCAGCCTGGTGTCTGATCTTATTGTCTACCTCGGTAGCATTGATTTTGTTATGTCAGATGTGGATCGTTAATGATGCAAGATGAATTTTATCCGAATCAACAGCAAAAGCGGCTCGATGTCGCTAACGTGGTAGAATCTCATACCAAACATGATTTTTCCTTAACTGAGGAAGAGCGTGCAGAGATCGAGCAAGAAAAACATCACTATGAAGATCCTAGAGCCGCTTCTATTGAAGCATTAAAAATTGTGCAAAAAAAACGCGGTTGGGTAGAAGATGGTGCTATTTATGCGATTGCTGATTTGTTAGGTATTCCGGCTAGTGATGTAGAGGGTGTAGCGACCTTCTATAGTCAAATTTATCGCCAACCTGTTGGTCACCATATTATTCGTTATTGTGACAGTGTGGTTTGTCATATTACCGGTTATCAAGCTATTGAGGCTGAAATCATTAAACTATTGAAGATTGAGCCCGGGCAAACAACTGCAGATGGACGTTTTACCTTACTACCAACATGTTGTTTAGGTAACTGTGATAAAGGTCCGACTATGATGATTGATGAGGATACGCATAGTTACGTAAAACCATCTGATATCCAACGGTTATTGGAGCAGTATCCATGACAACAAAGCGACAAATTATCCGTAGGGCACAAACACATCCATTAACTTGGCGCTTGCGTGATGATCATCAAACGGTTTGGTTGGATGAATACTTAAGTAAAAACGGTTACCAAGGGGCTAAATCTGCCTTGAAAAGTATGTCGTCGGATCAAGTTGTTAGCTTGGTAAAAGATGCTGGTCTTAAAGGTCGTGGTGGTGCTGGTTTTTCTACCGGTCTCAAATGGAGTTTGATGCCGAAAGATGACACCATAAATATCCGTTATCTACTATGTAATGCGGATGAAATGGAACCAGGGACTTATAAAGATCGTCTTTTAATGGAACAGCTACCACATTTGTTGGTAGAGGGAATGTTGATTGCTGCTTTTGCGTTAAAGGCATATCGTGGATATATCTTCTTGCGTGGTGAATATATCGAAGCAGCCAAACATTTACGTAGAGCGATTGAGGAAGCGAAAGCTGCAGGTTTATTAGGCAAAAATATTCTCAGTACCGATTTTAACTTTGAACTTTTTGTCCATACCGGTGCAGGACGCTATATTTGTGGTGAAGAAACAGCGCTAATTAACTCTCTTGAAGGGCGCCGGGCAAATCCGCGTGCAAAACCACCTTTTCCGGCCACATCGGGTGTCTGGGGTAAGCCGACTTGTGTCAATAATGTTGAAACACTTTGTAACGTGCCAGCTATTATTGAACATGGCAAAGAGTGGTATCTTGGCCTCAGCCAAGGTAAGAGTAAAGATGCCGGCACTAAGTTGATGGGCTTTTCTGGTCGGGTCAAAAATCCAGGGCTTTGGGAATTACCTTTTGGCATTACCGCTCGCGAGATCTTGGAGGATTATGCCGGAGGTATGTGTGATGGTTTAACGCTTAAAGCATGGCAACCAGGTGGAGCGGGTACCGATTTTTTAACAGAATCACATCTTGATTTAGCTATGGATTTCGAAAGCATTGCTAAAGCAGGTAGCCGTTTAGGTACAGCACTTGCTATGGCGGTTGATAATGAAATTAATATGGTTTCACTAACCTGTAATTTAGAGCGATTTTTTGCCCGTGAATCTTGTGGTTGGTGTACACCGTGTCGTGATGGCTTACCCTGGAGTGTAAAAATTCTTCAAGCGTTAGAGCGTGGTGAAGGACAACCGGGCGATATTGAAACGTTAGAGCAACTTTGTCGCTTTCTTGGCCCAGGTAAAACCTTTTGTGCTCACGCACCCGGTGCGGTAGAACCTTTGCAGAGCGCTATCAAATATTTTCGTGCTGAATTTGAAGCTGGTATCAGACAACAAAATTTGGGCAACTTGCGCCCAATTGCTGGCATTCAACCAAACTTGTTAAAACAGCGTTGGTGAGAACTAATAACTCTAAGCTAAATAAAACGTATTTAAGTCGACTGAATTTTTGATTAACGCCTGCTGATAAGCAGGCCATTAGGAAGCATGCTGACTATGGCTACAATATATGTAGACGGCAAACGATATGATGTAAATGGGACTGAAAACCTTTTACAGGCCTGTCTTTCTCTGGGGCTCGACATTCCTTACTTTTGCTGGCATCCAGCGCTGGGAAGTGTTGGGGCTTGCCGTCAATGTGCAGTTAAACAATATCAAAATGCTGACGATACACGTGGTCGTCTGGTAATGTCCTGCATGACACCAGCTTCTGATGGGACCTATATTTCCATCGATGATGACGAAGCAAGACAGTTTCGTACAAGCGTTGTTGAGTGGTTGATGACAAACCATCCACATGACTGTCCAGTTTGTGAGGAAGGTGGCAATTGTCATTTACAAGATATGACAGTGATGACAGGCCATACGATGCGTAAGTATCGTTTTACAAAACGAACCAATCATAATCAGGATTTAGGGCCATTCATTGGTCACGAAATGAACCGTTGTATCGCTTGCTATCGTTGTGTTTGTTACTATAAAGATTATGCTGATGGTACTGATCTCGGTGTTTATAGCGCACATAATCATGTCTATTTTGGACGAGTGGAAGACGGGACGCTGGAAAGTGAATTTTCTGGTAATTTAGTTGAGATCTGCCCGACTGGTGTTTTTACTGATAAAACCCATTCTGAACGTTACAATCGTAAATGGGATATGCAATTTGCCCCCGGAATATGTCAACAGTGTAGTATTGGTTGTAATACTAGCCCTGGTGAACGTTATGGTGAATTACGTCGCATTGAAAACCGTTACAATGGTGTAATAAATCACTATTTTTTATGTGATCGTGGTCGTTTTGGTTATGGCTATGTCAATCGTAAAGATCGTCCTCGTCAGCCGCAATTAGTTCAAAAAGGAAAACTACGTACAATTTCTTCGGTTGAAGCGATACAAAATGGCGCCAAAATTTTACGTCAAGCCAAAAAGACGATTGGGATTGGCTCACCACGAGCCAGTGTTGAAAGTAATTATGCATTACGGGCACTGGTTGGCGAGGAAAACTTTTATTCAGGTATCTCGGCAGCTGAACAGTGTCGCATCGAATTAATTGTTAACATCCTAGAAAATGGTGGTGTATATACACCGACATTGCGTGAAATTGAAAATTATGATGCCGTTCTGATTTTGGGGGAAGATGTAACACAAACCGGAGCACGTATAGCATTAGCGGTTCGCCAAGCAATTAAAGGTAAAGCCAGAGCAATGGCTGGGGCACAGAAGGTTGCTGACTGGCAGATCGCCGCAGTGTTAAATATTGGCCAACGGGCCAAATATCCACTATTTATCACCAATATCGATGATACACGTTTAGATGATGTCGCCGCATTAAGTTATCGTGCGCCAGTTGATGATCAAGCCCGCTTTGGTTTTGCTATTGCCCATGCTTTAGATAGTAAGGCGCCAGCAGTGAATGACTTGCCGGCAGATGTCAAAGCAAAGGTAGAATTAGTGGCTCAAGCGTTGTTGCAAGCCAAGAAGCCACTAATTATTAGTGGTAGCAATGCCGGTAGTGATGCGCTTATTCAGGCCACGGCTAATATTGCATTTTCGTTAAAAGCTAATGATATTGAAGCAGGAATTACTTATATTGCTGCTGAAGCTAATAGTTTCGGTTTGGCTTTAATAAATGCTCAGCCATTAGATATTGCCATGGAGCGGATCACTACCGGTGAAGTTGATACTGTGGTGGTGATGGAAAATGATCTTTATCGACATAGTGATGTCGACACCGTGAATAATGCTTTGCAGAAACTTAATAAATTGATTGTTGCCGATCATCAACGTACTACTATTATGGATCAAGCAGATCTCATTTTACCGGCGGCAAGTTTTGCTGAAAGTTCTGGAACATTAATTAATAATGAAGGTCGTGCACAACGTTATTTTCAGGTATTTGATCCAACTTATTACCAGCCCAATACCGCCATCAATGAAAGTTGGCGTTGGTTCCACTCGTTGCAGGCCGAGCTTGAAACACGTCAGATAGATTGGTCACAATTAGATCATGTGATCCAGGCCTGTATAACAGCGATGCCGCAGTTTGCAGCTATTGCGGAGGCAGCACCTAATGCATCATTTCGTATTCGTGGACAAAAATTAGCACGTTCGCCCCATCGTTATAGTGGTCGTACTTCAATATTGGCTAATATTGAAGTTAGTGAACCCGGGCAGCCACGAGATATTGATACGCCATTTACTTTTTCGATGGAAGGCAACAATAGTCCCACCGCTAATCGCCAACAGATCCCGTTTGCTTGGTCACCCGGTTGGAACTCGCCACAAGCTTGGAATAAATTTCAAGTTGAAGTAGGTGGGCATTTACGTTTTGGTGATCCAGGTATCCGAATATTTAATGCGAACTATAGCCGTCTAGATTATTTTACCGCTATTCCGCTTGCTTGGCAGCGGCAAGATAACCAATGGACGGTAGCACCTTACTATCATTTATTTGGTAGTGATGAAACTTCGCAGCGTGCAGAGGCAATCCAACAACGAATGCTAGAAGCATATATTATGCTCAATGTTCAGGATGCTGAAAACTTGGCTGTCAAAGTCGGGGAAATGCTTGAATTCAGTTATGGTGGGCAAATTTATCGTTTGCCAGTTCGTCTCAGTTATCATTTGGCGCAAGGGCAGATTGGTTTACCTTTAGGTATGCCTGGTATTGCGCCAACGATGGTTGGTGTTGCCGTGAAAAACTTACGGAGGGCGACATAATGACTCTGTTTTCCGCTGAGATTAGCACAGTGATTGTTGCTGTTTTACAAGCGATAATTATTTTGCTGGTAGTAGTTATTTGTGGCGCTTTAATGAGTTTTGGTGAACGTCGTTTATTGGCACTTTTTCAAAATCGATATGGACCTAATCGGGTAGGTTGGGGAGGTTCATTACAGATTGTTGCTGATATGATTAAAATGTTATTTAAAGAAGATTGGATCCCACAATTTTCCGATAAACGCATTTTTATGTTGGCCCCGGTAATTGCTTTTTGTTCCATGTTATTAGTGTTTGCCATTATTCCAGTTAGCTCAACTTGGTATGTTGCAGATCTTAATATTGGCCTATTGTTTTTTTTCATGATGGCCGGGTTAGCCGTTTATTCGGTACTTTTTGCGGGTTGGTCAAGTAATAATAAATATTCTTTATTAGGGGCTATGCGTGCTTCTGCACAAACTTTAAGTTATGAAGTCTTTCTGGGGCTTTCATTATTAGGTGTCGTTGCTCGCGCCGAATCCTTTAACTTAATTGATATTGTCAATTCGCAAGCCGGATTATGGAATATTATTTCGCAATTTTTCGGTTTTTTAACCTTTTTCATAGCCGGGGTTGCTGTTTGTCACCGACATCCATTTGACCAACCTGAAACGGAGCAAGAACTGGCAGATGGCTACCATATTGAATATTCTGGTATGAAATTTGGTCTGTTTTTTGTTGGCGAATATATCAGTATTGTCACGGTATCCGCATTAATTGTGACCTTATTTTTCGGCGGTTGGCTTGGGCCATTTTTCCCTGGTTTTATTTGGTTTGCATTAAAAACAGCTTTTTTCATGGTGATGTTTATTCTTGTTCGAGCCTCATTACCCCGTCCGCGTTATGATCAGGTTATGGTTTTTGGTTGGAAAGTGTGTTTACCACTGACTTTGATCAATTTGCTAGCAACCGCAGCTGTTATTCTATGCAATGCTTAATAAGGGAGGATTGAGCCATGACATTAAAAGAGTTAGTGGTTGGTTTAGCCACCCAGATACGTAGTATTTGTATGATCGGGTTACATGTTTTTCATAAACGTGAAACTAAAATGTACCCTGATGAACCGGTTTATTTACCGCCTCGTTATCGCGGCCGTATTGTATTAACCCGCGATCCTGATGGTAAAGAGCGTTGTGTTGCTTGCAATTTATGTGCGGTAGTTTGCCCTGTTGGCTGTATTTCATTACAAAAAGTAGAACAACCAGATGGCCGTTGGTATCCGGAATTTTTCCAGATCAATTTTTCCCGCTGTATTTTCTGCGGCTTGTGTGAAGAAGCTTGTCCAACTACCGCGATCCAACTAACTCCCGATTTTGAGATGGGGGAATATAAACGCCAAGATCTGGTCTTTGAAAAACAAGACTTATTGATTTCCGGGCCAGGTAAATATCCCGATTATAACTTTTATCATAAAACTGGTATGGCTATTGATGGTAAAGATAAAGGTGAAGCTGATAATGAAGCTAAGCCTATTAATGTCAAAGATTTGTTGCCATAAGGAGCGATGTTTATGGAGCTTACATTTTATGTCTCCGGATTGGTTGTTATTTTGGCGACGCTTAGAGTAATAACACACACCAATCCAGTACATGCGCTGTTATATCTGATCGTTTCCATATTAGCCTTATCGATAGTTTTTTTCTCTCTTGGCTCTTATTTTGCAGGTGCATTAGAGATTATCGTCTATGCCGGGGCTATTATGGTGCTATTTGTGTTTGTGGTGATGATGCTTAATTTAGGTAAATCAGTTGTTGAGCAGGAACGTGTCTGGTTACATCCATCGGCCTGGATTGGCCCAACTATCCTTTCAATAGTATTACTTAGCGTTATTATTTATGCCATTTTTGCAATAAAACATAGTGAGATCAGCGGTGAAATAATTAGTGCTAAGCAGGTTGGTATTAGTTTATTTGGTCCGTACGTATTAGCCGTTGAGCTAGTTTCATTATTGTTATTGGCAGGGTTGGTGGTGGCATTTCATATCGGGCGTGAAAATCGACTTAACCATTGTGATAATCATTCTGATGTGGAGGAACCGTTATGATCCTTCTGCAACATGGTTTAATTTTAGCGGCGATTTTGTTTGTTTTAGGCTTAAGTTGTTTGCTGATCCGGCGCAATCTTCTTTTTATGTTAATTGGATTAGAAATAATGATTAACTCAGCAGCTTTGGCTTTTGTGGTTGCTGGTAGTTATTGGGGACAAGCTGATGGTCAAGTCATGTATATTCTAACGATTAGCTTGGCTGCGGCGGAAGCAAGTATAGGATTGGCGTTGTTATTGCGACTTCATCGTAATCGCCAGAACCTTAATATTGATGAAGTCAGTGAGATGCACGGATGAATTTACTTTATTTAACCATTCTGCTGCCACTATTGGGATTTCTACTGCTGGCGTTCTCGTGTGGGCGTTGGTCGGAAAATTTGTCCGCTAGCATAGGTGTTGGTTCGGTAGGTTTGGCAGCACTTGTTACATTTTGGCTTGCGATTGATTTTTGCTCTAACAATGTTGATGGTGGTTATGTTTATAGTCAGATATTGTGGAATTGGATAACTATAGCTGACTTTAACATTCCTATCACACTAATGCTTGATGGTTTATCGTTGACTATGTTAGCGGTTGTCACTGGCGTCGGTTTCTTAATTCATCTATACGCCTCTTGGTATATGCGTGGTGAAGAAGGTTATAGCCGTTTTTTTGCTTACACCAATTTGTTTATTGCCAGTATGGTTGTTTTAGTATTGGCTGACAATATGATGCTGATGTATCTTGGTTGGGAAGGCGTTGGGTTATGTAGTTATTTGCTGATCGGTTTTTATTATACCAATCCAGAAAATGGCAAAGCAGCTATGAAGGCTTTTTTTGTCACACGTATTGGTGATGTATTTTTAGCAATTGGCATGTTTATTATCTATAACCAATTTGGCACACTGAATTTCTATCAGTTGAGCATATTGGTTCCACAGCAAATTGCCGCTGGTTCTTCACTGATTAATTGGACAACTTTAATGATCCTAGGTGGGGCAGTGGGTAAATCGGCTCAGTTGCCTTTGCAGACCTGGTTAGCTGATGCCATGGCAGGTCCAACTCCTGTTTCAGCACTTATTCATGCTGCAACAATGGTTACTGCTGGTGTTTATTTAATTGCTCGTACCCATGTTCTGTTCTTAATGGCACCGGAAATATTGCATTTAGTTGCTATTATCGGAGCGATCACTCTACTATTGGCAGGATTTGCCGCTTTAGTACAAACTGATATTAAACGTGTGTTAGCGTATTCTACTATGAGCCAAATCGGTTATATGTTTTTGGCATTAGGTGTTCAGGCTTGGGATGCGGCTATTTTTCATTTAATGACCCATGCATTCTTTAAGGCTCTACTCTTTTTATCCGCCGGTTCGGTGATTATTGCCTGCCATCATGAACAAAATATATTTAAGATGGGTGGCTTGTGTAAGACTCTACCCTTTATTTATGGTTGTTTTTTAATCGGTGGTAGTGCCTTGGCGGCGATACCTCTAGTTACTGCTGGCTTCTATAGTAAAGACGATATTTTATGGGGAACAGCTCTTCAAGGACACAGCGTTTTACTATGGGCTGGCCTAATTGGTGCATTTATGACCGCACTTTATACCTTCCGTATGATTTTTATTGTCTTTCATGGTAAAAAACAGATCACAGCTCAAGCTGTCGGAGGTATTGCCCATACCCTTCCGTTATTAGTGTTAGTGGTATTATCGACATTTGTTGGTGCTTTGATAGTACAACCATTAGAAGGTCTATTTCCCGCCAGTATAGCAATCAATGAGTCCGGTAAAGTCATGCTGGAAATTGTTTCCGCGATTGCTGCATTATTGGGTCTCGCATTAGCAGTATTCCTCTATCTGGGTAAACCTAAATTTGTTAAATTTATTGCTAACAGTGCAGCTGGTCGTTGGTTTACTGCTTGGTGGTATCAGGCTTGGGGATTTGACCAAATCTATAACTTTATTTTTGTAAGACCATTTAAAGCAATTGCTCAGCTACTGGAAAACGATCCTGTTAATTCATTAATGAATCTTCCAGCAGTGATATCACGTTGGGCTAATAAAGGCTTAACTTTCAGCCAAAACGGGCAGATCCGTTGGTATTTGGCTTCTATGGGGTTAGGGGCAGTGTTGATGTTAGCACTGTTACTTCTGGTTTAATTAAGGGATACATTGCGCCATGCTACTACCTTGGCTAATACTTCTTCCCTTCATCGGTGGTTTGCTATGTTGGCAGTCCGAGCGATTTAATAAACGGGCACCATGCTATTTAGCACTGCTTGTGATGGGGTTAACATTGCTCCTTTCTGTGTTACTTTGGTTGCAGGGAAATTATTCATTAACTAATAACTTAGAATTGCCACAATGGCAAGCGATCTTTTTCATGCCATGGATCATGCCATTGGGTATTAATATCGCCTTAGCCATTGATGGTTTATCATTATTAATGATAGTGCTAACGGCTATCATGGGTATTTTTTCTGTATTAAGTTCTTGGAGCGAAAATCAACCTAATCAGGGTGCTTATCATTTTCATCTGATGTGGATTTTAGCTGGCGTCATGGGAATTTTCATGGCGGTGGATCTGTTTTTGTTTTTTTTCTTCTGGGAAATGATGTTGATTCCGATGTATTTCCTGATTGCTAATTGGGGCCATAAAGGATCGGCAGAACGTATCCATGTAAATGCGGCAACTAAGTTTTTTATTTATACCCAAGCAAGTGGCTTGATTATGTTGATGGCTATTGTTGCATTAGTATTAATTCATTATCAATCAACGGGTATTTGGACATTTGCTTATGACGATCTATTAAATACCAAAATGTCAGCAATGACCCAGTACCTATTAATGTTGGGATTCTTTATTGCCTTTGCGGTGAAAATGCCTTTAGTTCCTTTTCATGGCTGGATGGCAGACACACAGGAGCAGTCACCAACTGCTGGTTCAGTTGATATTTCGGGTATTATGCTCAAGACCGCGGCTTATGGTTTATTGCGTTTCACATTACCATTATTTCCCGAAGCATCGATTCAATTTGCCCCTATCGCCATGGTGCTAGGCGCGATCAGTATATTTTATGGTGCTTGGTTGGCCTTCAAACAGACAGATATCAAACGTTTAGTTGCTTATAGTAGTTTGTCACATATGGGGTTTGTTACGGTCGCAATTTATGCTGGTTCTATCCTTGCGTATCAAGGCGCAGTGTTACAGGTTATTACTAATGGTTTATCAGGTGCCGCGTTAATTATTATTAGTGGTCAACTTTATGAACGTACCGGAACACGTGATATGCGCATGATGAGAGGATTATGGAAACGGATCATGTGGCTGCCTGGATTATCACTATTTTTTGCGGTAGCGACTTTGGGGATACCGGGCACCGGAAATTTTGTCGGTGAATTTATGATCCTATTTGGTACTTTTGCGCAATTTAAGTTCGTAACAAGTATTATAGTATTTGGGCTGGTGCTGGCGTCTATCTATGCACTTTGGATGATGCAGCAGGTTTATTATGGTACACCAAAATCGGAAAAAGTATTGCCAGCTTTGAATGGTCGCGAAATGTTGGTTTTATTGACGTTAGCATTGTTATTAGTGGTATTAGGTTTTTATCCGCAACCGGTGTTAGATACTTCCAAAAATGTTATGGAATCGCTTCACAGTTTATATTCTATTTCATTTTCAACATTAAGGTCGTGATCCGTCATGAGCATAACTTTTGAACAATTGATCGCATTGTCGCCGCTTTTGATTGTTGGGCTATTAGTAGTGATTGTGATGTTATCCATTGCGTGGTGGCGTAGTCATTTAACCAATGCCACTTTAACTATAGCCGGTTTTATTATTGCACTTTTTGCTTGCTTTTTAATTGATGATAAATTACCCATCTACGTGACGCCAGTAATCTATGTCGATAAGTATTCGCTCTTATATACAGTACTTATTTTGATTGCCGGCATCGGTACATCAATTTACGCCTATGCATGGCTTGAAGGATACCCGGATAATGAAGAAGAATTTTATTTGTTATTAACTATTGCGGTAACGGGAGGGATCTTGTTATCGATGACCAATCATTTAGCAACCTTATTTATTGGTATTGAATTAATTTCATTGCCGTTATTTGGTTTGGTTGGCTATGCCTTTATTCAGAAGCGTTCATTGGAAGCTAGTATCAAATACATGTTGTTATCAGCGGCCGCCTCTGCATTTTTATTGTTTGGTATGGCATTACTTTATGCTGAATCAGGTAGTTTAGCCTTTGCTAAATTAGGTTTAAGCCTAAATGAACATATTATTCACTATCCGGTCATTATGGTTGGTTTAGGGATGATGTTGGTCGGCATTGGTTTTAAACTATCTTTTGTACCATTTCAATTATGGACGCCGGATGTTTATCAAGGTGCGCCAGCCCCAGTAGCAACATTTTTAGCTACCGCTAGCAAGATTAGTATTTTTGCAGTTTTAATGCGTTTACTGATGACAACCCCTATCACGGAGAGTCAGGCGTTATACTTAGTACTAACCATTATTGCCATTGCTTCAATTCTGTTTGGCAATTTGATGGCTATTTCACAACAGAACATTAAGCGTCTGTTAGGTTACTCATCTATTGCGCATATGGGATATTTGCTACTGCCGCTGATTGTTTTACAGATTGATAGTATGGCATCGCAAATCACGGTAACAATCTATTTTATTGGTTATTTATTTGCCAGTTTAGGTGCTTTTGGCGTTGTCAGTATTCTCTCAAGTCCCTATTGCGATAATGATAAAGACGATATGAATGCCTATCGTGGATTATATTGGCGTCAACCGATGTTAGCGATTATTTTGACTATCATGATGCTATCGTTAGCCGGAATACCGATTACTTTAGGTTTTATTGGTAAATTTTATATCCTCATTGCTGGTATTAATGCCAATTTATGGTGGTTAACGGCAGCAGCTATTGGCGGCAGTGTGATTGGTTTATACTATTACTTACGCTTTATAGCCAGTTTATATTCCCGCGAATCAATAACTAATGGCCAGCGTCATAAGCGGCTGAATATTAATTTAGCCACCTTATTTGCGCTATTATGTGCGATTATTACAATTTTATTGGGCATATGGCCACAACCTTTGTTTGAGATTGCAGTTGCTGCTTTGGCGGCATAAATAGCATTATGCTTTCATAACCCAGCGTTAGTATCGCTGGGTTTTTTATGCTTGATGTTGCTAAAGCTAGCTATAGCGAATAAAAATAGGTTAGTGGCTTAGATTGAAAAATGATTTATCGGTTGGTAAGTCAAGAGGATAGTAATAGTGGTTAATATTACCGGGTTCATGGCAAGCGTTCAGCAATTTTTATCTGAACTAAAATTGGAGTGGCTTGCCAGTCAGCAATTTTATCCTCAATTTTATTGGTTGGTATCATCGTGATGGTCTGGAAGAAGTGGCTTTACTTGGTGAGGTAAAACGTTTTAGCAGTATTGCCGCTGCTGAACAATTTTTACAGCAACAAACCGCTATAACAACCATGTGCGTCTGGGGATTAAATGCTTGGCAGCCACTGCCAGATGATAAATATTATGCCGGTCTGGTTGGTGATGATAGCTACTTATTCTGACCTCGAATCGAATTTCGTTATTATCAGACAAAGTGGATATTAGTTATCAATATTGTTGATCAGCAAGATCTGCAACATGCTTTGCAATTTTTATCTGAATTGAAATCGGTTAAGCCGATTCCACCAATCAATACCGCTATTATGCCCGTCCAACATTTACCTGAATATAGCCAGTGGCGTGATTTAACTACTCAGGCGGTGCAACTTATTAATACTGGTGTTCTGGATAAAGTAGTGGTTGCTCGCCAAACGGATATTTAGTTAACGGCACCGCTAAATGTAGCCAGTCTGATGTCAGCCAGTAAAACAGTTAACCGGCAATGTTATTACTTTATGCTGTCATTTAACGCTCAACAGACATTTTTATCATCAATACCAGACACCAGAGCGGCTTTCTTATCGTAAATTTCACCAATTTTATACTGAAGCATTAGCGGGAATAGTAGTTAATTCAGCTGATAAATTAATTAGCCAGGCCAATTCTCATTGGTTAATGAATGATGATAAAAATCAGCATGAGAATCTGCTAGTGGTAAATGATATTTGTCAAAGATTGCAAGATAATATTGCCATGATTAACATTTCCGCACCAGATATTATTCTGTTACGTAAGATCCAGCATTTGCGTCGCTTTATTCATGCCAGCTTACGGCATGCGAGTGATAGTGATTATTTATGCCGTCTACAACCAACAGCTGCGGTTTCTGGCATGCCGAGGAAAATAGCAACACATTTTTTACAGCAAAATGAGCCTATTTGTCGTGGCTGGTATTGTTAAGGATTCAGACCCTTGGCAATAATGGCTTGAAGTTGAAAATAAAGCCGCTGGATTACAAACATTGCTAATACCACATTATTCTACTATAAAAGTTGATTTTAGCTATAAAAATAATTTTTTAACCATAGTTTATTGAACTGGAATTTAGTTGGTGGCAATCTACTAGCCCCTGGTTAGTAGATGGTAAAAATCGCTCGCCAGTATTAGTCGCTGATTGGCATGTGTGGCGACAGAAAAAAGGTTTGGTAATTGCAGGTAGAATGTGGCCTTAGGAAGGGGAGAAAGTTGCTCAGTGGGCCAAAATGTTAGGTTGGCCAATAAAGTGATGTTTTATCTCAAACCGGGCAACCCTTACTATGTGTTGATCTTTGGTTAGCCGTCAGCGCGGCGCGACAGATCCTGTAAAATGCCCAATTAGTCGTTCAGTTTGGCTCATTTAACCAATAAACGTTTATTATAATGGCAAGAAGCATGTCAACCTGATGAATACTGGATTATAGATCACATTCCCGGTCGTTTAGATGTGACCAACTATCGCTGTAGGCGATTAGTTAGTACGGTGTCTGATTGGTTAATTGCCCATCCGGCAATCGCTGATTTACCATGGGCAAATTCGTTAATGAATATTGTAAATACTGTTCATAACAGGGTCAAAAAACAGTTTACTGAACAATTTTCAGAAGTGGTGATGGTGCATTAATTGGCAGCACTATTACCGAAAGCGGGGCAACTTTTTGTCGGTAATAGCTTGATTGTCCAATTAATTGATGCGCTCGGCCAGCTACCTGCCGGTTATCCAATATATAGTAACCGTGGTGCGAGTGGAATTGATGGTTTGATTACCACCCTAGCCGGTGTGCAATCTTAATGCTAAACCCACTTTGGTGATCATTGGTCATATTTCGGTACTTTATGACTTAAATAGCTTACATTTGTTACGTGCTTGCTCTGTGCAAATGGTACTGATTGTGGTGAATAATAATGGTGGCCAAGTATTTTCCATGTTACCTACACTAGAACAGGAAAGAGAACGTTTTTATTGCATGTCTCATCATCTCCAATTTAAGTATGGGGCAGCTATGTTTGGTTTATCTTATGCCACCCCTTCAAATTGACAGGAATTAAAAAATACCATCAATAATTATTGGCAACAGTGCTGAGCACGATGATGCCGGAAATCTGTGAGGCTCCATACCTCACCTTTCATCTTTATGCTCAAAATTAAATGGGGGATGTGTTCATCTCATTCCTCCAGTTTTATTTTGATATAGATAGAAAATGTATTTAAAAAATAATTAGCAGGTGTTAGATAATTTTTATTAATCTCATAAAGTCATACCGAATTCATTTCTAAGCTAATAAAGTATATAACCAATCAAAAATACCTATTGCTGTGATATGCTAAGCGAAATCTTTTTTTACAAAAGATAATCATAATTAAAAAGAAAATATATTATCGCTATTTTAGTAACCAATATAATTAGTAGCTTAGGATAACTATCTGATGAAAAAGTTTTTATTACCAGTAACAGTTGGCTGTATTTTGTTCTCTGGGCATTCTAATGCGGCTGTTGTTAGTGCACAAGTAGGAAACGATTTTACTGAAGTTGCGGCGGGTATTGGCAATAAAGGTACGGGCTTAGCTATAAACGGCAACTGGGCACGTAGCGATCATGACGGCCAAGTAGCTAGTTTAGGGGCGACGTTTAGCTTACCTTTAGGGCCTTTTACTGCTTATATTGGCGGTAAAAGCTATTATTTATTACCAAAAGATAATAATCATGGTTTTGCCCTTGTGGTTGGCGTTGGTGCTAATTGGAAAATTATGCCATCGATGGCTTTATATGGTGAAATTTATGGCTCACCACGTGATTTAACTTCTGACAATTATGCCTATCAGGAAGTGGATGTTGGCATCAAATATGAAATTATTAAACCATTAGTCATTAATTTTGGTTATCGTTTTATTAAAGTGCAAGGTAGGAGTAATCATCCTAATAATACTATTGCAGATGGTTTTTACCTTGGTGCTGGCCTGAATTTCTAGTTGTGTTGATGTTTCGCACCATAAAAAATTATGGTGCGTTTATTTATCTCAAATTAATGTTATCCAACTTGCGGTAAGATACCAATCACAATGGCAATCTGAATTAAGATCACGGCAAAACCACAAATTAGTACGATAAGTAATGCCAGTGTGCCACCTTTAACGCGGTAATAATGTGTTTTATGCGCTTCCAGCTTTCTGACCCGCATGACCATTAAAGCGGGTAGAATGAGGGCTAAAATAGATAAAGCGACTGCGGCATAGGTTAAGGCTTGCACAAAACTACTGAGGAAAAGTGCACAGATAAGCGGCGGTAGGAAGGTTAATAAACCACTTTGTAGGCGACCAAATGCACTATTTTTACGCTTAAACATATCGGCCAAATAGTCAAATAAACCTAGGGTAACACCCAAAAAAGAGGTTGCTAGTGCTAGATCCATAAATAGGTTAACGGCAATATTAACTTGTGAAGTTGCCACGATATTATTAATGGTGGTCAGTAATCCATTTAAACCAGATTGGTTGGCTAATATACCGATAAAGGTATTTTGTGGAATAGCACCTAATGTGGCTATTTGCCATAAAATATAAGCAAATAATGGCAGCGCACTACCAATAATAAAAATTTTCCGTAATTTTTCGATATTACCATCCATATAACTTACCAGACTGGGGATACTACCGTGAAATCCAAATGATGTGAAAATGACTGGAATAGCCGATAACACTAACCCTTTTTCAACCGGCATGGCGGTAAGATTGCTATTTTCGACGTGAGGCATCATAACCGCTAGCATAATAATCAGAAAAACAATTTTTGCGATAAACAGAATACGATTTATCAAGTCGACTGAATGAGTCCCAATACCGACAATAGTACCGCCAATAATGGTAAATAAAATAATTGCAGAATCGATACTAATATTTATTCCTAACCAGGATGAAAGGCTATTGGCGATTAAAATGCCAGCTCCACCAATATATGCAGTTGCTAACGCATACATCAGTAGTAGCATGCTTAAACTGGTTATCACTTTTCCTGGTATGCCAAGATACAGTTTAGCAATAGAGCCTAAACCTAAATGTGGTGGATTATATCGGTATACTTCGACTAATAATAGCGCGGTATAACTCATTAAAGCCCATAGCCCAATTAACATAAGCACCATCATCGGAAAACCAACTCCCGATGCAGCAAGTGGCATTGCTAACATACCTGCACCAATTGTGGTACCAGCAACAATTAAAATACTACCCAGTGTGAGATTTTTCACAAGTGATTCTGAGCCTTATCGCTACATTTATTATGTTGGCAGAGTAAATGATTGTCTTTTGTGTGTCAAATTAATATTCCATTTTCTGGAATTTTATATTTACATTTCCAGATTGAGCAGTAGTGAATGGGACATTGATCATGCATAATATAAAATTCGATTAGATAGTGATAGTTAAGATAATTTTATGCTAATAATTAGGACCAAGTTATGAAAGAAAATATTTACGATCAGGATGATTTTTTAACTGCATATAGCCAGTTTCCGCGTTCTGTTGATGGCTTGAATGCCGCCGGTGAATGGCCAACATTGCAAAATTTATTACCTAATTTTCAAGCTAAATCAGTGCTGGATTTAGGTTGTGGTTATGGTTGGCATTGCTTATATGCAGCAGATCATGGCACGAGAAAAGTGATTGGTACAGATATTTCTCAGAAAATGTTAATGGTGGCCAGAGAAAAAAATCGTTTCCGTGAGATCATTGGATATCGACAACAAGCAATAGAGGATATCCAGTTTGCCAGTATTAGTTTTGATGTGGTGGTAAGTTCGTTGGTGCTACACTATGTGGCAGATTTTGCGCAAATATGTCAGAAAATTTACACTTGTTTAACAGAAAAGGGCGAATTTATTTTTCTATTGAACACGCCAAGCGGAATTTCTGGGTCATAAAGTGACCGAGTATCATAAAACGTTAACAACTTATCTAACCAGTTTATTAATCGCTGGATTTTCTATTGCACAACTGGTTGAACCGCAACCAGCTGATCATCTATTAGATAAAATTGCTGGCATGAGAGATGAGTTACGGCACCCTATGATGTTGCTGGTGGTTGCTAAAAAAGCGTAATAGTCATACTGTTAGCGCCAGATGAGGTTATTACTTAATATCAATATCAATGTCGGTAAGTGGCTGGCAACTGCAGGGTAATATCTCATCTTTATTAATGCATGCGATCGGATTATTATGATAAGCCACTTTCCCTTTTCGTAAACGAACCCGGCAGACACCACAAAAGCCAGCCCGACAGTGAAATTCAATTTGCATTTTACTCTGTTTAAGGACATCAAGTAGGCTGGTATGTTGTTCGGAATGAAAAAGGACTTGTATATCCTGCGCGTGGTACAGGGTAATTTTATAGCTAGCCATAATGGTTATAACTCAAAATTACGCAGTTCATCAGTATCAACTTGGGCATCGATTTGTCCTACTAGATAGGAACTCACTTCGACTTCTTGTGGTGCTACCTGAACATTATCAGAAACTAACCAGGCATTGATCCATGGAATCGGATTAGAGCGTGTTTCAAAGGGTAATTTTAATCCGACCGCTTGCATACGAATATTGGTAATGTATTCGATATATTGACATAAAATATCTTTATTCAGACCGATCATTGAACCACCAGAGAAGAGATACTCAGCCCACTCTTTTTCCTGTTCGGCGGCTTGAACAAATAATTTGTAACATGCTCCTTCACACTCTTTGGCAACTGTGGCCATTTCCGGATCATCTTGACTGGAGCGCATTAAGTTTAACATATGTTGGGTGCCCGTGAGATGAAGCGCTTCATCCCGGGCAATTAACTTGATAATTTTAGCGTTTCCTTCCATCAATTCACGTTCAGCAAAGGCAAATGAGCAAGCGAAGCTTACATAAAAACGAATTGCTTCTAATGCATTAACGCTCATCAAACATAAATAAAGTTGTTTTTTTAATTCGTGTAAAGAAATAATTACATTTTTCCCTTTAATAGTATGATTACCTTCACCTAACATATGGTAATAACTGGTCATCTCTATTAAATCATCATAATAAGCGGAGATATCTTTTGCTCGCTTTAAAATTTCGTCATTAGTCACGATATCGTCAAAAATAATGGATGGGTCATTGACAATATTGCGAATAATGTGAGTGTAAGAGCGTGAATGGATCGTTTCTGAAAATGACCAGGTTTCTACCCAGGTTTCAAGCTCAGGAAGTGATATAAGTGGCAGCAATGCGACGTTTGGGCTTCGTCCTTGAATGGAATCTAATAGAGTTTGATATTTTAAGTTACTGATAAAAATGTGTTTTTCATGTTCTGGCAGCGATTGGTAATCAATTCGATCACGAGAAACATCAATTTCTTCTGGTCGCCAGAAAAAAGAGAGTTGTTTTTCAATCAGCTGCTCAAAAATAGGATATTTTTGCTGATCATAACGTGCAACATTGACAGGCTGACCGAAGAACATGGGTTCTTGCAATTGATCGTTTTTGGTTTGCGAAAAAGTTGTATATTGGTATTCCATACGTCCTCACGTTAAATCTTACAAGCGCCGCCATCACAATTGTCAGCAGATTCAGTAACCTCTTCAAGATCGGTTTGGGTGTCTTCAGCACCATCACGGGTATTATGGTAATAAAGGGTTTTTACCCCATATTTGTAAGCGAGTAATAAATCTTTCAGTAACTGGTTCATTGGAACTTTGTTATTTGGGAAACGAGTTGGATCATAATTAGTGTTAGCAGAAATAGATTGATCAATAAATTTTTGCATAATACCAACTAGTTGCAAATAACCGTCATTATTGGGCATTTTCCATAATAATTCATAATCATTTTTCAAGCGTTCGTATTCAGGAACCACTTGGCGTAGAATACCATCTTTTGATGCTTTAATGCTAATATAACCGCGTGGTGGTTCAATGCCATTGGTGGCATTGGAGATTTGCGAAGAAGTTTCTGATGGCATCAAGGCGGAAAGCGTTGAATTACGCAAGCCATATAGCTTGATATTTTTGCGCAAAGTTTGCCAATCATAATGTAGTGGTTCAGATGTTAATGCATCTAATGACTTTTTATAACTATCTATAGGTAAAATGCCTTTTGCATAATTGGTCTCAGTAAACCACGGGCAAGCACCTTGCTCTTTTGCCAGCTCATTGGATGCTTTTAATAGGTAATATTGAATTGCTTCAAAGGCTTTGTGAGTCAGATTATTAGCACTGCCATCGGAATAGCACACCCCATGTTTAGCTAAATAGTAAGCATAATTAATGACACCAATGCCTAAAGTACGGCGACCCATCGAACCTTTTTGCGCAGCAATAATAGGATAGTTTTGATAATCAAGTAGTGAATCTAATGCCCGAACTGCCAATACTGCTAATTCCTCCAATTCATCTAATGATGTAATGGCACCTAGGTTAAAGGCGGAAAGGGTACAAAGTGCAATTTCACCATTTTCATCCTTAATATCATTCAGTGGCCGGGTTGGTAAGGCGATTTCCAGACAGAGATTTGATTGACGAATTGGTGCAACTTTAGGATCAAATGGGCTATGGGTATTACAGTGATCGACATTTTGGATATAAATACGACCCGTTGACGCACGTTCTTGCATCATAAGTGAAAATAGATTGATAGCTTTAACCCGTTTCTGGCGTATTGTTGAGTCTTGCTCATATTTTAAATATAAACGTTCAAATTCGCTTTGATCAGCGAAAAATGCTGCATATAAACCGGGAACATCAGAAGGACTAAAGAGTGTAATTTCTTCCCCTTTAATCAGGCGTTCATACATTAGTTTGTTAATTTGTACGCCATAGTCCAGGTGGCGAACGCGATTACCTTCAACGCCACGGTTATTTTTCAGTACCAGCAGGCTTTCAACCTCTAAATGCCAGAGTGGATAAAACAGGGTTGCCGCGCCACCACGCACACCACCTTGAGAACATGATTTTACCGCAGTTTGGAAATGCTTATAGAAAGGTATACAGCCGGTATGAAATGCTTCACCACCACGAATAGGGCTACCCAGTGCACGAATATGGCCGGCATTAATACCAATACCGGCACGTTGAGAAACATATTTAACAATCGCGCTGGAGGTGGCATTAATGGAATCAAGACTATCGCCACATTCGATTAGTACACAAGAACTAAATTGGCGAGTAGGGGTACGTACACCAGCCATAATAGGAGTTGGTAGTGAAATTTTAAAAGTTGAAATAGCATCATAAAAGCGATGAATATAATTTAACCGTGTCTCTTTTGGATAACGGGAAAAAAGACAAGCTGCCACAAGAACATAGAGAAATTGGGCACTTTCGTAAATTTCACCGGTTACTCGGTTTTGTACCAAGTACTTGCCTTCTAATTGTTTGACTGCGGCATAGGAAAAATTCATATCACGCCAGTGATCGAGAAAACTATCCATCTGTTTGAATTCTTCCGCTGAATAATCTGTTAACAGATGTTTATCATATTTACCTATTTTAACCATATGCTTAACATGCTGGTATAATGCCGGGGGTTCAAAATGGCCGTAAGCTTTTTTACGTAAATGGAAAATGGCCAATCGAGCTGCAAGATATTGGTAATCAGGTGTATCGGCAGAAATGAGATCCGCCGCCGCTTTGATAATGGTTTCGTGAATATCGGAAGTTTTAATGCCGTCATAAAACTGGATCTGAGAACGTAGCTCCACTTGCGAAACGGATACATCTTTCAGGCCTTCAGCTGCCCAGGTAATGACTTTGTGAATTTTATCCAGATCAATGTGTTCTTTATGTCCATCACGTTTAGTGACTAACAGACTTTGGTTCATGAGTAGATACACCTAAAGTTAGCTGTCTATATATTTACTGATCACTACACCCAACGGTTAATAAAAAATACAAACGGTGTGCTGTTAATAATATCTTATGCTTATATTGTTTGTATTTTGATTTAAAAGGGAAAGTAGTAAACACAATATATAGTGTTTGGTTGCTTTTATACTAGCAAGATAATGGTACTTGCTACTTTTATCAAGTCTACAAAAAATGGGGTTTTTAGTGATTATCAAGTGCTAAATTTTGTTAATTAGCCGATAACCCTGTGTGATAATAGGAGAATATTATAATTTATGTTACCGGTAATGGCGAAAATAAATTTAGCAACCAGATAGTGATTGCTGTTTTCTTCAACAAAATTTGTTAATTATTTGTATTGGTTAAATGTAACATATAATTAACATCGACATTGGGTCCTAACCAAAATTTATCGCTAATAGGATTATAGTGTAATCCAATAATATGTTGTTCCTGTAGAGAAGTTTTATCTATCCAACTAAGTAACTCAGAAGGTCGAATAAATTTTTTTGCATCATGTGTGCCTTTGGGAACCATTTTTAAAATATGCTCAGCAGCAATAATTGCAAGTAACCAAGCTTTTTTATTACGATTAATGGTGGAAAAAAATACATGACCACCCGGTTTGACTAATTTAGCACAAGATTGAACTACTGACTCAGGGTCGGGAACATGTTCTAGCATCTCCATACAAGTGACGATATCGTAGCTTTGGCCAAATTTTTCTGCATGGCTTTCCACGGTTTCTTGCATATAATTGATTTGCAAGTTTCTTTCTAATGCATGGAGCCGAGCGATTGCAAGCGGTTCGGCTGCCATATCGATTCCTGTGACTAGGGCGCCTTCTCTGGCCATGCTTTCTGATAAAATCCCGCCACCACAGCCGATATCGAGTACTTTTTTACCAAATAGGCCATTGGTATGTTGCAGGATATAGTCTAAGCGTAATGGATTAATCCGATGAAGTGGTTGGAATTCACTCGCTTGATCCCACCAACGAGCCGCAACAGAGCTAAATTTGTCGATTTCATGTGGATCAACATTTGCCTGGCTGGGCGAATTCTTGTTATTCATCAGAAAATTTACTCCTTAATTTTTTATTAACATAGACTGTATAATGGCATTAGGTCATTATACATGTTTAATTGATGGTTATGTGTTTCCCATTTTTATAAAGTGGCGATTTTGTGGTATAGTTTTACTCCTTAATGAATAAGGAGTATGAGGGATAGTGGCTCCATGAGTGACATAGCGAGAGAAATTACACCAGTCAATATCGAAGAGGAGCTGAAAAGCTCTTATTTGGATTATGCGATGTCTGTGATTGTTGGACGCGCCCTTCCAGATGTACGAGATGGATTAAAACCTGTTCACCGTCGCGTATTATATGCGATGAATGTGTTAGGCAATGATTGGAATAAACCTTATAAAAAATCTGCCCGTGTAGTTGGTGACGTCATTGGTAAATACCATCCTCATGGTGATAGTGCTGTTTATGATGCAATAGTCCGTCTTGCACAACCTTTTTCAATGCGCTATATGCTAGTCGACGGACAAGGTAATTTTGGCTCTGTCGATGGCGACTCTGCTGCAGCGATGCGTTATACTGAAGTACGCATGGCAAAAATTGCCCATGAGTTGTTGGAAGATTTAGATAAGGAAACCGTCGATTTTATCCCTAACTATGATGGTACCGAGCAGATCCCTGATGTTATGCCAACCCGAATTCCAAACTTATTGGTTAACGGTTCTTCGGGTATTGCTGTTGGCATGGCTACCAATATTCCACCTCATAATCTTAGTGAAGTCATCGATGGCTGTCTGGCTTATATCGCTGATGAAAATATTAGTATTGAAGGATTACTAGAGTATATTCCTGGCCCTGATTTTCCCACCGCCGCTATTATTAATGGTCGTCGTGGTATTATTGACGCATATCGAACGGGGCGGGGCAAAGTCTATATCCGCGCACGAGCTAACATTGAAGTTGATTATAAGAGCGGTCGTGAAACGATTATTGTCAATGAGATCCCTTATCAGGTTAATAAAGCACGTTTAATTGAAAAAATTGCTGAACTCGTCAAAGATAAACGTGTTGACGGGATTAGCGCATTGCGAGATGAATCTGATAAAGACGGCATGCGGATTGTTATTGAAGTCAAACGAGATGCGGTGGCGGAAGTTGTACTCAATAATTTGTATTCTCTCACTCAACTTCAAGTCTCATTTGGCATTAATATGGTTGCTCTATGTGATGGTCAGCCTAGCCTTTTAAATTTAAAAGAAATTCTTGAAGCTTTTGTTCGTCACCGCAGAGAGGTGGTCACTCGGCGGACTATTTTTGAATTGCGTAAAGCGCGTGAGCGTGCTCATATACTGGAAGCACTCGCGGTCGCATTAGCAAATATCGAGCCGATTATTGAGCTTATTCGTCAAGCGCCAACGCCCCATGAGGCGAAATTGGCCTTGATTGCACGTCCCTGGAAATTAGGTAATGTTGCTGCCATGTTGGCAAGTGCTGGTGATAACGCTGCACGGCCTGAATGGCTCGAACCTCAATATGGTGTACGGGATGATCAATATTATTTGACTGAACAGCAAGCTCAGGCAATTCTTGATTTGCGTTTACAAAAATTAACTAGCTTAGAACATGACAAAATATTGGATGAATATAGTGAGCTGTTAAAACAGATAGCAGCATTACTATATATATTAACCAGTCCAGAGCGGTTAATGGAAGTTATACGAGAAGAACTAGAAGCGATTAAACAACAGTATCATGATGTTCGTCGTACGGAAATTACCGAAAATAGTGCAGATATTAATATTGAAGATTTGATTAACCAGGAAGATGTAGTGGTCACCTTATCACATCAGGGGTATGTCAAATATCAGCCATTATCTGATTACGAAGCACAGCGACGTGGTGGTAAAGGTAAGTCGGCGGCGCGTATAAAAGAAGAAGATTTTATTGAGCGTTTATTAGTTGCCAATACCCATGACACAATTTTATGCTTTTCTAGCCGTGGGCGTCTTTATTGGATGAAAGTTTACCAGTTACCAGAATCTAGTCGTGGTGCGCGTGGTCGACCAATAGTTAATTTGTTGCCATTGGAACAAAATGAACGTATTACAGCCATTTTACCGGTACGTGAGTTTGATGATGGTCATTATGTGTTTATGGCGACCGCCAGTGGAACAGTTAAAAAGACGTCACTAAAAGATTTTAGTCGCCCTAGAAGCGCAGGGATCATTGCAGTTAATCTCAATGAAGGAGATGAACTTATTGGTGTTGATTTAACCGCAGGTAAAAACGAGGTCATGTTGTTCTCTGCTGCTGGTAAAGTTGTTCGCTTTGCTGAAAATGCGGTTCGTCCTATGGGCCGTACGGCTACGGGTGTTCGAGGTATCAAGTTACAAGCTGGCGATAAAGTCGTTTCATTGATTATTCCTCGTGGTGATGGTGATATTTTAACTGTTACAGAAAATGGTTATGGTAAGCGAACTGAACAAAGTGAATACCCAACAAAATCACGTGCTACCCAAGGCGTTATTTCCATCAAGGTGAGTGAACGTAATGGTAATGTCGTTGGAGCAATTCAGGTTGAAAAAGCCGATCAAATTATGATGATCACTGATGCCGGAACTTTAGTACGTACCCGTGTTGCAGAGGTTAGCATTGTCGGAAGAAATACGCAGGGCGTTACTTTGATTCGTACTGCCGCGGATGAAAAAGTAGTGGGTTTACAACGTGTTGTTGAACCTGAAGAAGATGAAGATGATAACCAAGTTTTAACCGAAAATACTGTTACTGCACAAGTTTAGCCTGATATCAATAGTGTAGAAAATCTTTCGCTTAATGAATGATCGCTTGTTTTTGTTTCAGCGTGCACGTTAGGTGCCCGTTTTTATGGTTTATGTCAATTTACCATTAGTGATAACTTTTTATTATTCTGCTTATCGTATATGCTTTACTATTGATACGCTTCTTTAATATAGTTAGGATAGTGTTTGAGATATATATCTTCATTTAGAGCGTCATTGAAAATTTCTCGCTATTTGTTCCGAACACTCGGAGTTATGCTATGGGTGATGGGAGCTGTAATTACACTTTTTTATCTATTTAATATTTTTAATGAAGTTAAATCTGATATTCGCCAACAGTATTATTCTACTTATGACAGTATGGTGGATTATGTGCGCTATACCGATAAAGTATTGCGCTCAATCCAATATATGGTAGATAGCCATATCGAAAAATTGGTGCTGGATCCTAATTATAAGCCAGTGCTACCTAAGCAACTTAATATCAATTATTTACCCTTAATTGCGGATGCTAATTGTAATAAATTGCGTGAAACATCCCAAAAATACTTATTTGTATTTAATCAGTTATTTTCTTTTTGGCGCACTAACTTAGTGCCACCACAAGGATTAAAAACGGTTTTTATTGTTGGCCCAGAAAGTAAATGTATGATTGATCTCACCATCCGCAACAGTACTACCAGTGTCGAAACATTAAAAAAAATAATCCATGAAAATATGTGCACTTATATGAGTCTGAGAGCACAGGGCAGAGAGCAAAATATTTATTGGATCACACCCGCTACAGGTACTGATAATGGTTCTTTCTATGTATTAGCGCCTATTTATGTTAAAGGTACTTTATTTGGTTTAATTGGTTTAGAGCGCTCAATACGCTTGGAACAATTTAATTTACGCTATGATAGACCAATTAGTACGTTTGTTTTAGATGCGAATAATAGATTAATATTACATTTTCCTAATGATAGTGATTTAAGATCTGATGATTATGTTTATCAGTTAGAACCCCAATATTTCGGCTATGATAATGATTTTAGTCGATTGATTTTAAAAGAGCGGTTATTACCTTCATTATTAAATGTAGTTTTTTCTGTTCCTATTAGGAATATTCTTAATGAATTTAAGTTGTCTATTATAAATGGCATTTTGCTAAATATAATCTCATTTATTTTAATTACTTTTTTGATCTGGTTATTAGAAAGAAAGATGTTATTACTAGCAGAAAATAATGCTATTCGTTTAGAGGAGCACGAACAATTTAATCATAAAATAGTGGCCTCAGCGCCTGTCGGGATCATTATTTTACGCCTAGTTGATGGTGTTAATATATTGAGTAATGAGCTTGCCTATGATTATTTTCGTTTATTAAGCCATGATGATAAAAGCCGTATCCTATCAATTATCCGGGATAAATCTAGTAGCTATATTGATGTTGTGACAACCAGTCATACACATTTACAAATAAGCTATGTTATTTCGCGCTATCAAAATAAAGAAGTTGCTATTTGTGTTTTGGTTGATATTAGTGCCCGAGTTCAGATGGAGAAGTCTTTACATAATATGGCGCAAGCATCAGAACAAGCTAACCAAGCCAAATCTATGTTTTTGGCAACGGTTAGCCATGAATTGCGTACGCCGCTATACGGTATCATCGGTAATTTAGAGTTATTGCAATCCTATGAATTACCTATGCAGGCTGATCGTCTTTTAACAACTATGGATCACTCATCTTCCTTATTATTAAAAATTATTAATGATATTTTAGATTTTTCAAAAATTGAATCTAAACAACTTAATATTGATCCTGCACCATTTAATTGTCGCGAAGTTATTTCATTAATTGTTTCTAATTATATTCCACTTATAGGTAAAAAGGGCCTTTCTATTTATTACTATATTGCACCTAATGTACCGGATATTATTAATGCAGATTCTGTTCGTGTGCAACAAATTATTTCTAATATTCTAAGCAATGCAATTAAGTTTACAAAAACAGGGTTTATTCTTTTAAATGTTTTTATAAGAGATTTTTATATTTATATTGGAATTAGGGATACTGGAATTGGTATTCCTGATAATATATTAATGCAACTTTTTGATCCTTTTTTTCAGATTAAAGTTAATAATGAAAGTTTTTCCCAAGGAACTGGTTTGGGACTACCTATTTGTGAAAAATTAATTAATTTAATGGATGGTGATATTGAAGTTAACAGTCAGGTAGGTATAGGTAGTAGTTTTACGGTTAGGTTACCTCTATTTGAGAGTGAATATATCAATTGTCAGCAACCAGAATATCGGCAAAATTTTCGTATTGGTTTATATTTTTTAAATCATTATTTGCGAGATTATCTACAAACTTATTTAAACTACAATGGCTTTAATATAATTAAAGTTTGGGATGAACACAGTAAAGATCAAATTTATGATTTGATTATTACCGATTACGAAGGCTTGAAATCCGAATGTAAATTTATGCTTAGACTATTTTCAACATTTATCGGTGAACCACTAGAATATTCGAAAAATGATTGGGTTCATAATACTTACCAACTTGATAAGTTAGATAGTTTTATTGATCAATTAGTGATGGACAATTGTGAGCAACAAGTGGTCAATCAATCGCCAGTAATGTCACAAGCAGATAAAAAACTATGTTGTCTTACGGTATTAATTGTTGATGATCATCCAATTAATCGAAGTTTACTTGCAGATCAGCTGAAGTCGATAGGATTTAATATAGCACTGGCTGAAGATGGATTAATTGCTTTGGATTATGTCCGACAAAAAAATATAGATATTGTTTTGACGGATGTAAATATGCCTAATCTTGATGGCTATGGTTTGGCAAAGTTAATTCGCGAAGAAGGTTATTCTATACCGATCGTTGCTTTAACTGCAAATGCAATGGCAGATGAAAAGCAGCGTTGCCTAAGTGTAGGAATGAATGATTGTCTATTTAAACCCGTTACATTAAAAAAATTAAAGCAATCGCTGTTAAAGTATTGTGATGCTAACATAGTTAGCAATGCAAGAAGATAATAATTAAGTATTATTTTACTATTCAAATGATTACTTATCTATGATATCCAAATGGAAAACCGATTCATCTTATTTTATTGTGCATAAAATTGGGATCAATCAGTTTTTATTTACCCAACATTATTAATTAATTTCTTTCTCAATGGTTACTGAAGAAAGATAATTCAACAGTGCTATATCATTTTCAACACCAAGCTTTAGCATTGCCGATTTTTTTTGGCTACTAATTGTTTTAATGCTTCGGTTGAGTTTTTTTGCAATTTCAGTGACTAAAAAGCCTTCTGCAAATAAACGCAAAACTTCGCTTTCTTTTGGTGATAAACGTTTGTCACCATAACCGTTAGCATTAACTTTTTCTAATAATTTTGATACATTCTCAGGAGTGAATTTTTTTCCTTTCTGCAAGGCGGATAATGCCTTGGGTAAGTCAGCAGGTGCGCCTTGCTTCAAAACAATACCTTCAATATCTAAATCTAACACAGTACTTAATATCGCAGGATTATTATTCATAGTAAGTACAATGATTGATAGATTAGGGTAGTGACGTTTAATGTATTTAATTAATGTAATTCCATCGCCATATTTATCACCAGGCATTGAAAGATCAGTAATTAGAATATCTGCATTAAGTTTGGCTATGTTATTGATAAGGGATGTGGAATCTTCAAATTGACCAACCAAATTAATTCCCTCGATTTGTTCAAGAGATTTTCGTATACCAAATAGTACAATAGGATGATCATCAGCGATAATAACATTAAGGTTATTCATTTTATTGGTTACCCTCTGGCATTAGTTTTTTGATAAAAATATCAATGTTCCTAATGCTATTTAAAATCTCAAATTCATTATTATCTGCTATGTGCTGTTCTAATTGTTCACATGCTTTTTTAAGAAGCTCAAAGTTTAGCATAGCAAAAACACCTTTTAGTCTATGTGCTGTATCTTTTAGTTTTTTTAAGTCGCCATTTTCTTGGTTAGTATACAGCTTATTAATATCTATAGGTACTGTGGTAAGGAATAAATTACGATAGTCACTATCAGAAAGCTCTTTTTTATAATCCTCAAGGATTATAGGGTCTGAATTATTGGCTTGATTGATGATAGTGAATATTGATTTATCTGTTGATTCATGATCAGTCATCAAATTATCTTCGATTAAGATGGAGATAGCATTAATAAGCGCATCATTAAAATTGAAATTACACTTTATCAAATTTTGTCTGATTACCTTATAATCAATAATATTATCAACAAGATAAATTGTTGGTTTGTCATGTTCTGTTTTCTGATCAGTCATAAATAAATCATATGATGAATGATGATTATTTTTAGATATATCAGAATAATGAGCACTATAGGTCATTAAATGCTGCTGGGTAATTTTATGAATTTCAGGATTTTTAATATCAAGAAGTATATTAATACCATCAAGAAGCGGTGAAGATTTCGAGCTCTGTTCATTTTCTAATTCTAAGGGTAAGGTCACGGTATAATGAGCTCCGATCCCTACTTTGCTTTTTATAAAGAATTCGCCTTGCATACGTTGGCATAGCTGATGGCAGAGATAAAATGTCATTCCCGAATTGGATAAGGTTCCATCATTATTTGTTGAGCTAGCAAAAGGTATGTGGATATTGGCCAGATCCATTGCATTAAGTCCTACACCACTATCAATGATTTCAAAAGATAAGTGTTTGTTTTCATAGTTTACAATCACAGTAATTTTGCCAAAATTAGTTGTATTAATTGAATAGCTTAATAATAGTGAAATTATCTTGAATAAGGCATTATGATTTATAGTAAAATATTGTTCAGAATTTAAATTGTTATGATAGTAAAGCGAAAGACCCTTATTAATAATGAGTGTTATTTTTTCTTTCAGTATTTTATTCATCATTTCAGTGATGACGATAGGTTTAAACTCACCTGGTTGCTCTGTTTTCCATTTGCCAGATTCAATAGTATTAAGTAGGGCAATGTTTTCTATCCAGTTAGAAATATAATAAGTCCTAACTAATAGTTCATTAATAAAATATTTTATTTTACTCTTGTCTGATGTTTCTCTCAGTTGATAAATAAGTGCGTCAATTTCTACAATCGGAGTTTGGATCTCTTTACACATATTCGCTAACATTGAGCGTCGTACCTGAATATTTTTTTCATGCTCTTTTTGGGCCATTAGTAATTTTTTATTTGTTAGTGCTTCTTTATCTTGATCATGAATAAAAAACATATAAGTATTATCTAATAATTGGCTATTAATTAATTTTATTTCATAGATAGTGTCTTCAATTGAAATCTGAATAGAACCGTGATGTTGGATGGCCATATCGCGAATACGTATTAAATCCATATGAGGTAGAAGTAATTCAGCAATCCCATTACTCATAATTTTGCGATTGGTTGAGAAATTATAAAGTAGAAAACCGATAGGTATATTTGAAATAATGTAGTTACTAATTGTGTTTGTAATTTGTATTTCATGAAACATATTTTGGTTAGGGGCAATAAAACGCGTTCTAATATATAAACTGCCAGCGATAGAAATAGTGGTAAAAAGACAAATAGCAATTATGGCCCACAAGTTATTATATAAAAGATCCCATAAAATATCCTTAATCGGTAGTTGATAGGACAGCTTATAAACCGTTCCGAGTATAGGTTGTGTAAATTGTAATGATAGACCATTAAATTCAATATCACCCTGATTTCCTTTGTTATGTATTATGTCATTTGATGGGGTAATTGATAAATATTCAGGATTAGTGTTTTTTGAAAGTAATAAACATATTGGTAACTCAAAGGTTATAATGGTAGTTAATTGGCCTGGTGAGTTAAACATGGTGCGATAAGTATAATAATATGAATTATCTGGACGAGTACGCCGAATATTAGATAGACTTTCTCGTTTATCTATTGCTGAAGATAGAGACAACATTTCGGAGCGTTTTTCTTCAGAGGTTAAAGTTAAATAGCTCTCTTTATAGCGTATTTCGGGCTTTAAAATCGAATGGGTAGTTACTAGTAACAGTGTATTATCCTGACCATTAAGATAGTACATAGAGCTATATTCATTTTTAGCTCCCCATATTATGCCCATATAGTTTGATAATTTATGGGCTAGATTGATATTCGCATTATTTTGTCGCCCAAAAATAATTGTATCGACATGTCGCTCATAGTTATTGATCCAAAAAACATCAGGGCGCAGTTTAATCGGTGCGGGGGCATTACTCTTAATTTCATTTTCGCCATCATTAGCAATATAATAGAGTTGATTTGCATAATACCTATAATCTTCAATTTCATATTCAAGTTTCTTGGTGATGTTACTGAGCGCATTTTGACTGTTATTAATCCAATTATGAAAATAATTATAGGCAAATAGAATTAACAACAATACCAGTGAGCTGATAAACATTATAAAAAAGTATGCTAGCGATGAAAGTTGTAAAGTTTGTTGTTTATAATCCATTGGTAGAAGAGGTGCCTTTTTATCAAACTAGAAGAAAAAATCAGTATTTTTGTTACTATTTAAACATTATTGTCTTATTATTTTAACAGGTAATCTCTCATAGTATAATTTTGGTGATCAAACTTTAAACAATTAATGAAAAAAATGGTATTTTTTAAAATTAGGGTCTAGACAAGGTCATCACATTTCGCCATAATTCCGTGCCATGGAAGGATGGCCGAGCGGTCGAAGGCAGCGGTCTTGAAAACCGCCGATGGGAAACCATCCTAGAGTTCGAATCTCTATCCTTCCGCCAAATTTCGCCGGCTTAGCTCAGGTAGCCGGCACCAATTAATTCAATGGGTCATCTAGCTTTAGATGATCTCATTGAAGTTTATTTGTGACATATTTGTGTCATTTACATCCGTGGGAGCATCGATTTTTTAGCATGCTCGGTCAGATGGTTTGGTGCTAGGTGAGCATACCTCCGCACCATTTCAATTGACTCCCAGCCACCTGTTTCTAGTAATGCTGATAATGTGACACACAGATTGTGCTAACCAGATAGTCCATGTGTGTCTTAAATCATGGAAACGAAAATTTTCAATTCCCGTTCGGTTTAATACTGTTTTCAAGCGGTGTTGTCATTAACGCGTATTTTCCTTACTTTTTCTGTTGGTGTTCTATCAGCTTTCTATCAGCTCTATACAATGCTTCTGTATGCACGAAAACACAATCAGGATGGATCCAGGCAACTTTTCTTTGTAAGTCAATTTGTTACCATGCAAGATTAAGGATGTAGATCTTCTTAATCCAGTTGCTAGGACAAACATAACAACTGTTATAATAATTATTTGCAGTGCTGTCTGATACTTTATATTGCTAGAGTGTCTCATGCCAGAATTAAATCATATTTTTTCATTATCTCTTGCCTATAAAAAACCTGCCGATGTAGGTATTGAGTTTGCTATTAAGATAGCTAGATTTTAACTAAATATTTTTCTACTTCATATAAAAATAATAAAATCGATAAATTATGTTATTAGGTTAAAATTTTGGTCTAAATAGGAATTTTGATATTAACCTATTGTTATAGTTATATATTATGTTGTAGAATCATTGCCTACTGCCACATAGGCAGCTTAGAAAGACTTGATCAGATGGCATTTTATTTATAGAAGTTAATATATTTCTCACTCAAGACTTACGGCTAATTGTTTTTCTGGCAAATTCAGAAATTTAAAATTTGTAAATAAATAATGGTTGATAGTGGATAATGAGAATTAAATAAATTTAAAACAATAAATTAAATCATATTTTTGTACACTAAAACTTTCTTTTTTGATTAAAATGGTCAGATTAAGTTAAAACTAATTCAGATTAATCTTAAACAAAAATACTCATCTGCTATTGGTTAAATTCTTTTCTAATTAATTTCGCCCACAAAAAAGTGGGCTAAATTATCCCTCACTAATAAATGTAATTACCCTCAATAACATATGGTTCAATAGGTTGAAACACAAACCTTGTTAGTTATGAGTAAAAAGACAAGGAGCATTTTATATTAACTGTAGAGAATATATTGAGTTTTGTAACCATAAATTTTACCCATCTTCGATATAGCTTTTTTCCAAACATATTTATTATGTTTTTAGATTAAACATTTGTTGTGGTCAAATCTGTATTTTCTAAATTTGTCTTCTTTAACTTCACCTTATTAAGATTAGCTTCTGTTAAGTTAGCATCTCTCAACGAAGCTTTTTTTAAATTTCTTTCAGCTAAGTTCGCACTTTAAAATTTGCTTCTGTGAGATCGGCTTCTTTCAAGACAGAACCCTCTAGATTTGCGTTTCTTAAATTAGCATCTCTTAACAACGTTTTTTTTAAATTACTTTTACTTAAGTTCGCACCTTCTAAATTTGTATCGGTCAGGTTGGCCTCTTGCAAGACAGCGCCTTCAAGATTTGTGTTTCTTAAATTAGATTTTACTAATGTAGCTTGTGCTAAATTAGTATAACTTAAATCTACTTCTTGAAGATTTGCTCCTTGATAGATTTGCTTTATAAAAGATCTGCTTCAATTAAAATAGATTGATTTAGGTTTGCTTTTTCTAAATTTGCATATCTTAGTCTGGCTTGTTTTAGATTTGATCTGCTCAGATTTGTCCCATTCATTTTCTCGTAAACAGATCTGAACCTGTTAGATCTACTCCACTCATTTCTGCAAGTGTTAAAGATGAGGCATAAATGATTGCATTATTTAATTTTGCATCTTGCAGATCTGCCCAACCAAAGATAGATATGGTTATATTTGCTTCGCTTAAATCTGCATTAATTAGCGTTGATTCAATTAAATTAGTATTAAACATTCTTACTTTATTCAACAAGGCTGAATTTAAATTTGCATTCTTTAATTGAGCATTTTCCAGATTTGCTCCGTTTAGATTTGTTTGAATTAATTTTGCTTTATTGAATATTGAACTCATCATATTGGCGTTTTCTAAATTAGCTCCGCTTAAGTCTGCTTCGCTTAGATCCGCGAATGATAAATTTGCTCCTTCTAAATAAATTCCCGATAAATTTTTCCCGGATAGATTTATATTTGATAAATCTATTTTTCCCTCTTTCATGTTAATGCTTAAATTAAGCCGTTTTTGCAATAACAATAAGGTAGCGACATTTTTAAATTCCTTCTCACTTATTTCTGAAGTAAAGCTCTTTCCTTTTTTTCCTTCAACTTTAATAGTTACCTTATCCGGATCGCAGGAGATAATTGTTACTAAACATCCTTTGAAATTAAATTCCACTTTCTCAGGCAAATGATATGAGTTTGGATCAGCGTTATTTTCTTCAATAGAGGTAGTCACTGCTTGAATGAAATTATCGTATTGCTTAGATAATTCTTTTTCAATTCCTCTAGCGGTAAAAAAATTTATTATATATCCAATTAGTCCTTTAGGTGAGGTCGCTGAATTTTTAGCTTCTATATTATTATTAATCCATTATATGACGAGCAAATGTCGAACAACGTTCTGCATTCAGATTTACATATGACATACTTTCTATTCCTTAAAGGTGTGAAGTTTAAAATAGAGCAAATTGAATTATTTTGGTTTATCCATAAATACTTAATTTTCAATTTAATGACTTATCTGATGTTTAATGACACTCAGGTCATCTTCTTGATTTGTATAAAATTACTGTGGAGATTTCAATGATAATTAGTCTATATTTTTTTATGACTAATAATCCTATGAGTTGAGTCTGACGCCTCAGTATTGTAGTTAGAAGTTTTAATCTACCATACCATATATAGCATGGCTGCAAAATAAAATTCTTTACCACGAAAAATTAACTTTCTCGCACCCGTCTACCGATTTCGTGTTGGAAAAATATTTCAGCTTTGAAAATTTTACAAACCAACTCGCCATACCCTACCAAACTTAGAGAGTCGCGAGAAATTGCCAACTGAAATGTATGAAAAGATTTTCGGTAAATTTTAGTTTCGCAAGGGTGGCCTGAAAAATAGAACGTAAATAGATTATAGAATTAACTTTATATTTTTATTTTATTCTTGTAATAGTTTTGCTAACTGTGACATAGGATGACAGATTTAACAAAAGCAATATTCTTCTCGGATATTCACACCGCCAATCACACAGCTGTTACAAGTTGATCTCGCGTCAGTTCGGGGTAATATCCTTTTAGGCTTTGAGTTGCTCTTCAATGGTGGGGTTCATGCTGCAGGCTTGCTATCGTTCGCCCCAAGGTGGCTGAACACTGACAAGTTCTAAAATTAGATCAGTTTTCGGGCGGCATTTACAAATTATGGTATAAATTTATCTATTTATAAAATATGGAATAAATTTTTATGAAAGAAAACTTTACCAGTTTCGTTCAAGCTTCTCATATTGCAGCTGAATACACTCGCCGTATAGCTCAACCTGATTATACTTTTTCTCCTGAATATTTAGAACTCAGTGCAGAAATGTGTTGGGATGCTCTTGTCCTTTTCGCCCGGAAATCAGGTGCTTTAGATAAGTACAAACATGCTAGTCTATGGAGTACGATTAACATTCATCATTTTGAACATTTTGTATCAACGAGAGATTTTAAAATTCGTTCAAAAAATGATATGTTTAATGTCCCTCAAGGAAGTTTTATTGGTTTCTTTTCCTCTTCAGGACGAATTATACATGCACTAATGGCAACAGGGGCAGGTTTTGCCGCCGGAAACAAAAATGAATGTATTGGCATAGGTCAGCCCGTTGGTTGGGAAAATCTCAATTTAGCTGGAGGGGGACTAAACTGGCATTTCGGTGGAGGATTTAATAGAGAAATTATTCACGTTCATTACCGACTGTTTCCCTGATGGATTCTCTGTCACGTCACTGGCAAAAGGTGTTGTGGCGCATATGAAAAGGGGATCTGAGAAGTAATAAAGACCTGGGGTTGCAAGACAGCCACGCTCACGACGTAGGCGTACTATCGTTTCGTTCATAACTTAGGAAATATTTGTGCCACACTATGTGGCATCCAGATGACACCGATAGTAGTAATCTGCGTTAATCATGTGTTTGTCTAAGGTAAATAACAATTAAATCAACTTGTTATATTTAATTTACATACTTAAAATTAGTAGGTACCAGTTCAACTCCGGTAGCTGGCAGCAATTAAGTAAAAGCTACTCAGTATGTCTCACAAAAAGTGAAGTAGTGGAACATATCTGGGATATTTTTATAGCATAAATATCAATTTATTACTTAAGCCAATGTGAAAAAATGCAATTAAAACTAAAATTTTCTATACTTATTAATATCTAAAGGTGAAGGTTTAATAGAATCTCAATTTTCATTGTGAAAAATAGTAGAAATATATTTTTATATTTACTTAATTTTATATATTACAGAAATGAACTTTAATAAATAATTTTTGGCTAAATATAAAATTATTTCTATTTCTTTAAATCTGCTGGCTTTTCATATTTTCTATGCTAACTGTTTACAATTTTATGATCTTACCCAGTATAACGCCTGTTTTACTATTAGGACAAGCACGCATATAATGCATTATACTATTATTCTTTACTTTATACCTTATCGAGCAAGGTTATTGCGCTATAACACATTGATAGTATTGATGTTAATATTTTAATTAGATCTGCTGTTTCTTTTCTCTTCTAACTGCTGAATTATTGACACTATCGTAAAGTTTAAAATCAAACCAAGATATATGAGAAATTTCGTCAGTAGAAACTATAATATTTAAATCTTTTATTTTATTAGGATATATATTTGTAAACTCTAATAACAAGGTATCTTTGTCTCGATAGCCAGACATTACGGGAAAAAAGAGATATATTTATTAGGTTCTTCTTTTTCGTTGGGATCGGGATCGGATAATCCGCTGATAATACCAATGTAAACTTTCTTGGAAGAAAGTTTGATCAAAACCCGATGCTTAGGCTTTGCTTCTAAAGCATCAAGCAACATACAGTCAATAGTGCCATTTGATACTGTTTTTCTCAGTACTCTAGCATTTTTAGCTTGGCGTATTTTATTGTAAGTGGCTACATGTTTTTTGCTGTAAAAATATTTGAGAATGTAGTTGTTTTATCCAAACAATAAACACGTATATCCAAGAAAATACAATTGATGTTATTGATAATAATATTAACAATGCATAGATGTGATACTTTTTATCCTCACCAGTAAGGATAAAATTTTTTGCAATCAGATCTATCAAGTGGAAATTCGGCCAGAAAAATTTAATTATCGCGGCAATTATGGTGGTGCAAAACAGGCAAAAAGTACCATAAATAGCTACTTTTAAGTATAAAAAGTTGTCCATCGTGCCGGTGTAATCTAAAGTAGTGGTAGGGATTAGTGACTATATAATATAGCCACTAACTAAAATGGGAATTAGAAGAAGTGCTAACAAGCTATTTCCTTGAACACGTTTTTTTCTGTTTTACAATCAAACTAGCCATCTTTTGCATTTCTTTTACTTCAGGCAAGGTTGCAATTTCGTTAGACGGGATATAAGTGGCACCATTTTTGTCAACACGTACAAATACGGAAGTTTTGTTACTTTGTCTTTTGCTCGTTTTTTGATGATCAGTCGGAAAGTATCTGGCAAGCCTGTATACAGTCCAATCGTGACTGTAAAATTTTAACCAACATGTTAAATGAGCAGCTTCGTTCAGGACAATGTGACATTGTCATATGATTATTTTTCTCTAAATCTATTAATATAAATTTCGATAATAAATTAACCAGTAATAATTTTTTATGTATATTAAATATTAACTATATAATTAAATATCATTTATGGATTGCCTAAACTGTCCATATCTATAAACGTCTTTATTAGTTTAGTCACTATTTTGCTCAGGAGTTCGTCGATAAGCTTGTCTTGTACTGTTTGTTAATGCTAACTGTATCCCAGTTGGTGGCTTCTATCTTAGTAATCTGCTTTATTTTTATCAATCATCATAAAAATAGAAATTTTCCTTTATTTTTTTCTTTCAGTTACCAGGTTGCTAAATTTGTCTGATTTGACTACTGCATTACTATGAAGCTTCATTAGACCAAAATTTTTTCTTTGGAGCTATTATTGCTGTTGTAGTTGATCTATTTCTTTACCACTTTTAATCATTGAATGTTGGTTGATTTGGCTAAGAGTAAGTAAATATTTGTTTTGGTTATTGAGATTAGATGAGCAGTTTGTGCCAGATTGTTACCGAAAAGGGCAAATTATTTATCATATCCATTTTTCATTAAGTCAGAACCTTGTTGGCATTTTTTATGATTTAGAGTATTAACCTGTGATGGATGTCAAACTAATTAATTTTTAGATCAATATTCGAGCAAATTTGTGTTATGTTTCGCTATTCACAAGATTTGAATGGCTTTATATTTTGGTTATTTGTCTTACATCGTTATTTTTTCTGTGTGTTTTGGCCAGCTTAGCTGGCTTTTTTTTGACTTTTTGCTTTCGTTTGGTAAGAAATGTCGTACATTCAATTATAGTTATTAAGCTAAAATAGATAACAAATTAAAACCCGTCTCCGTTGTTTGGTTTGCCAATGATATTGTTAGTGATTCAGTAGAATTATTTTACTTATTCGTACAAAATAAATATTTACCCCAGTTTTACCACCAGTAAATTTCAGGCACAAAAAACCAATCATAACTGATTAGTTTTCTTATAAAATCCTGGTCGGCATGAGAGGATTTGAACCACCGATCCCCGACACCCCATGACGGCAATTAATTACGATATAGCTTATTGATATTAAACATATAAAATACACTTTGACTGTACAAAAAAACAGTACATAAATTACAATATATGCATTATATACATCAATAATTTAAGTTGAGTTTTTCCCCATCATAATTATATCTCTCCGTTAGGTACTTCTACCCAATCTACACCTAGTTGATCTCTCAAGTTAGAAAATGCTCTGCTTAAGTAATCAGAAGCTATTTGAGTAGGGTGATAAATCTCAACTACTTATATTTTGCTTGGTCTTTTTACTGGAAGCCTATGGACAACGTATGGACTTGCGATAGAATCACGACTATTATCAATTATTTCTTTTAGCTTAGCGCCAATAGGTATAGCTATATGTGATGCCTCTTTATCTTGAACTTTTTGGCGATGTATAGATGTATATATAAAGCATTCCGTAAATATTATTTTGAGGTTCTTTATACCATATACATCCACAAATACCTTCTTGTGGTGATTTAATATTGTATCTTATACGAGAGACTTCTAACCTTGCTTGAGTGGTTTGTAACACAAGCTCTATAGCAGTTCTTAACCATGGTTCAGCTGCATTCCTAATTTTTTTGAAGTCTTCGAAAGATAAAACGGTGTCTGACTTTTTTGTCTGTACGCCTGTGTTTTTTCGCTCTGCTGGATTATCCAGCATTAACGATTCATCAACAGCATAGCTAAGCAATTCTTTTCAAAAAGAAATTTTTCTATTTTGTACATTAGCGGATGCGTTCCCATGATATTTGTTGATATATTCATTAACATGTTCAAGAGATATTTCTGTGCAAAGAATATTAATAAAAAATTCTTTTACTCTTCTATATCATTTTGCCAATCAGCTAATGTTGTTATTGATGATGTTTCATCTTTTACTATTCTTTTAAATAAATGTTCCATATGTTTAGAAAATGGGAACCTCTCGCCAAATTTACCACCTGATTCTTGGATTAAAGAATTTATCGATATATTTAATAATGGGCGCATTATATTGTTATATTCTCTAGGAATGGCAATAGCTAATGCTTTGTCATTCCCGATATTTTTTTCCATTTACTAAAAATTAATCTGTAAATATTTTTGGATTTATCGAAGAAAAGAAAATCAGGAATGTTACGATATTCCCTTTTTCTTGGACGTGCAGCTATTTTATGAATCTCGTATTAATTCATTGATATGTGATGAGATAATAGAATTGGTTCCCCACCGTTCAGATGAAACAACCCATACAGAACCATCAACGATCTTACCTTTGAGTTTTCCTACTTCAATCAATCGTTTAATTGTTCTATTATCAGGTATTGAGCCTTCTTAAAATTCACGAGATCCCCATAAACTTGCTTTCATTAATTTGTTATTAATGAGCATTTTTTAATCTCCTTGTATTATACAAACTCACACTATTCTCAGGCGCTTGATTGCCCCACAGATCCCAGCCCTGCACTT
>JBGDCZ010000006.1:0-81558 GCA_048493715.1 Arsenophonus endosymbiont of Dermacentor nuttalli
AGATACTGTATAAAATAACCGGTAACTGTCAGCTCTAGTCTGAGCTACTACAATTGGCCATCTGGTATGATAATAATGCTAACGATATTGCTGACTTCGAGAAGCAAATGCGCCTTAAAACCATTATGTCATTGAGCCACTGTTCTTATGGAGTAGTATTGCCGAAATGGCCAGAACCCACAGTGATGATTTGCTCATCACACTAGATAAAAGGTTCAATTATATTGAAGAATGGTCGTTTGGACGTAATTTTCAGAGGCTTTTTTCTGAAATCAATCTGTACTCTGAAAATTAGGTAAAAAGCAAAAAGAGTGAAATAATAAACTCTGCACCATTATTCAAAAGATTGCTGAGGGCATTGCGCAATTTATTACCGATAGCGATATTTTGGGCAATGCTTACGAGTATCTGATTGGTCAGTTTGCTGCCGGTTCAGGCAAGAAAGCGGGCGAGTTTATACCCCACAACAAGTATCGACCATTCTTTCCGAAATTGTGACACTTGATAGTCAAGACCCAACCACCGGCAAGAAGAAGAAAATTAGACAAGTGCTGGATTTTGCCTGTGGTTCAGGTTCCTTATTGCTGAATGTTCGTAAACAATTACACGAAACCGGTGGCAACATTGGTAAAATCTTCGGCCAAGAGAAGAACATCACGACTTACAACCTAGCACGTATGAACATGCTGCTGCATGGGGTGAAAGATACTGAATTTGAGATCCATCATGGCGATACACTGAAAAATGACTGGGGCCCTCCTAATGAGATGAACCCAGCCAAAAAGCAACTGTTCGATGCAGTGGTCGCCAACCCACCGTTTAGCTATCGTTGGGAGCCAACTGAATCACTGGGCGAAGATTTCCGTTTTAAAAACTATGGGCTGGCACCCAAATCAGCAGCAGATTTTGCTTTCCTGCCACAAGAATTTCACTTCCTCAGTAACGATGGGGTAATGGCCATTATTCTGCCCGATGGTATGCTTTTCCGCGGTGGTACAGAAGCGCGCATTCTCACCAAATTGTTAAAAGATGGCAATATCTATATTATCATAGGATTACCGGCAAACCTATTTTCTCCACCGATATTCCGGTATGTATTCTAGTGCTCAAGCGCTGTAAAAAATTTGATGACGTACTATTTATTAATGCAACTGAACATTTCGCCAAAGGCAAACGGCAAAATCAGTTGTTACCAGAGCACATCGATAAAATCATCGATACCTATCAATTCCACAAGGAAGAAGAACGCTATTCGCGTAAGGTATCAATGGCAGAAATTAGAGAAGAATGATTATAACCTCAACATCTCTCGTTATGTCAGCACTGCAAAGGCGGAAGAAAAAGTAGATTTACTGAAAATAAATAATGAGTTGGTATCCTTAGAAGAGAACATCCACAAAGCAACACTGCGTCATAATGAGTTTCTGGCAGAGTTAGGCCTTCCCCTATTGCCGTTGACAGGTAAAAAGCCATCTTAAGAAAGATGACTTTATTCGTATAAAAGAATATAGCCCAAACATTAACAAATTAACGTTCGGGCTATATCTGCTTTGCCATGTTTCTACAAACAATATCAAACCGAAGATACAATCAATCACACCAACCTTTGTTGCTAAATACGTCTTAATAGCGGTTGATTGAAAAAGAATCAATATACCAAAACGATAGCCAACGGCTAGATTTTATGCAGATAAAATAGGTCGATTGATGTTGAATGATTTACTCATGGTGCCGAAGGCCGGACTCATGGTGCCGAAGGCCGGACTCGAACCGGCACACCCGAAAGCGGTTGATTTTGAATCAACTGCGTCTACCAATTTCGCCACTTCGGCATTACGGGAGAATTGTGGAAAACGGCGCTATTATACTTGTCATCACGTAATGCGCAACTACTATTGTTCGCCGATGGCGTTAAGTGCTTAAAAAGCAATCATCTATTTGCTTTAGGAAAGTTTTGCTGGCTCACTGTTAGATAGTGCGCAAACTGCTGTTGTAGGGTTTTGATTAAGTCTGCTTACAATTGCGTAATGCCATCTATCTGTTGCTGGTTGCTGGCGGCGATCTGTTTATCAACGATGATGCTTTGCATCATCTCAGTGGCACTTTTTTCCAGCGAGAAGTAGAGAATTTCATTACCTATTGTCAATATAATGCTGTTTTCGTTATGAGTTGTCAGTTTTAGGTTGCTAACTTTGTCTTGCCAGTGATGATTTAATGTGGTGGCCAGTTTTTGCGGTAAGTAAATTTTGCATTGCTGCTGTAGGTCAGTTTTGGCGACTAAATTAACCAGCAGTTGTTCAATTACCTGCTCTAATAATAGAAATTGGTACGGGACTTGCTCTATCTGTTTAATATAGCGTGATAAAGGGTGTGATTTACAGTTTGGTATGCCTTAATAAATAAGGCTAGCGTTGTTGATGTCTGACTGATCCCTTGATAATAACCATGAATTTTGGCCTGGCTAACGATTTTCTCTTTTACGGTTTCCGCTTACGCAATTATTTTCTTAGCCTGTTTTTTGGCCTGACTGATAAGTCGGTCATGATAATCATGGCTCTGTTTGTACTTAGCGCTGATCAAGACATTATCAATGGCTTGACTCAATAATTCTTTAGGTCGTGTGGCTAACAATAGTTAAGGTTGCTTTTAATAATGAGTAATTAATCGGTAAAACGGTACCTGGTTGCCCCTGTGGATAATTTTTATTAAACAGTAGCCTAAAATGGGCTGCCAAGGCGGCAGAGCATTGTTCAATGAATGGTAACATCGCCCACATACCAATTTTGGTTAGTTCATCTGGTGAATAAGATGGAGCGATCAGCGGCTCAATTGGCTTTTGTTGTGGCGGTATCAGTAACTTAGCCCAAGGTAAAAATTGTCGGCAATGGTCTGGCAATTGTTTGAGTTGATTGGCAATCATCAGTTGCGGTGATTGGTATAAACCACCTAAATATAAAGCGGCTGTCGTTAGCCGTGACCAATCATTCATTAATACATAACTGGGTGGGTAAATTATCATCAAGTTCAAAATCCACAGCTGCTGGCAACTGGAAGCGTGCCATCAGCTGTTGATCATAGATACGTTTTGCCGCATAGTTAGCTTATTATATTGGGGGTAACCAAATGAGTGATGAATATAACTAGCTGGTTGATACATTATGGTTTTGATTAAACTAAAAGTTTGTTATTTCATGGTTGTTGAGCTGTTGTTTTATTGATTGAGCTGACTTTTTACGTTTAATCCCCCAATATACCACTCCGCCGCCTACTATTGCGATAAAAAGCACTAGCAGATATAAATAGTATCCCTTATCAGTAGGGTCTTTTTTCGGCTGCGAAGCAATTGCTGGCGATATTTTATGAATTAAGAAGATAGTAAAGTAATGTATTGCGGTTCCAATTCACTGATGGCATTTTTAATAAACGCTTTTATTCCTAATCTTAATTCATCAATATCTTGGTTTTCATCACTATAAAATACGATAACCGACGCTTTCATCGGCGTTTGACTGCGGCTATTACCAATAATAGGGTAACTAAGATGGACACGCACATCCGCAATTTTATCTGTGCCATTAATGATTGTTCCAGTCGTTGTTCAATACCTGATATTAGCCTGGCTTTTTCAATTTGTGGTGAGTTAACTAAGGCATCAGCAGGAAATAATTGAGCGATTTCGAGCCGTTCTTATGAGGGTAATTAATATTCTTGTAATAGCTGTACCACAGCAGGCAAGTCCTCTTTCGCCACATTAATTTTATATAGCCCTTTTCCTTGAGCACTGTTACTCACGGTAAGTTGATGTTTTTGTAAAACTGCCAGTACCTCATTTGCTTGCCGCTGATTTAGTGCATTAAGTAATGCTTCATCATGGCAACCGGACAACAACCCGGCTAGAAGAAATAGAGCGCTACAAAAGTGAATATGTCGAAAAAGTGGTGCCACTATTATTTTACCTTTATAACCGTTTCAACAGTAGTTAATACCTTGCGTGCCAGTGTACTTAACAATGACATTTCAACTAGATAATCGGTTGTCACTTACTGTATAGCAAACAGTGAAGCGAGATCCGTGGTTAGTAAGCTAGCAACAACCTGCTGGTCTACTTGCTCATGCTACCGGTAGGCCTGACTTATTATTTGTTGCCAGGTCATGGTCATCTCTTCTTCCGCTGGCCGCATACCAGAAAAATTGTTTGCCATTAATATAAATAATTTATCCTTAACACATATTACCTAAGATAGTCATTACATTATCTTTGAATGTTTTAATAGTAGTTGATTGAAAATTAAGCATAATGCTATGTGCTGCCATTGCTGCTCGAAATTCTGCCAGATCAGCTGAATTAGAGTGATCAACTTTCAATTTTTCAATAGCATCTCTAATGTTTTTTTGATACTCATCAGATGTTGCTTTAGTCTCTCCAAGTATGTGACCAACAGAACTGGCATCGATTGACATAATGAATCTCCTTTTCAACAACTTTAATAATTAACCAGCAGGAAAATAGCGGTGCTCCGGTTGCACAAAAATATATCCTTTAGTGCTTTTAAGTTGTGTTTTTTCTAATTCTGTTTCATGGTGTTCTGGTAATAGAAATTGAAAAAACCTTTTTCCCAATTGACTCTGATAAGGTTTTAATTGCAATTTCAATTGATAAATTTCATCTTCCGTTAGAACTTTACTCAACTGAATTATTAATCCTTTTTCTGATAACCACAATTTATAACTTTTCACTTTATTTAAAATTTAATTATTCACATAATTAATTAAATCAGATAATAAAATAGCATTTATATTAAATTGACAAGATTGATAGAGACTAAATAATTCTTCAACTACTCTTTTAATTTGTTTATTTTGATAAATAAAGGAAACACCATTATGATTTAATACATGAAAATAAAAATTTTCATTATTAGGGATTGACCTATTAATTTCAGCAACAACTTTTGCTATATTATCTTTTTTCCTCAAAAATTGCTTACAGTGAAATTGTGGAGAGTTATTAATGACATCACCAGAAAATAAAGTTTTTTTATTGATCTTGACTTCATAAGAGAACACATAATAACAGAATAAAAATAACATAAGTAATAAAAAAGTTAACCCTATTTTTATGGAGTAATTTTTATTTGTTTTACTGGTTTTCTCAATTATAGCAAGGCAATTTTCACACTCATCACTCCATTTTTCATTAGCTCTTTTAATCACAAATAGCGGCAATTTTTGCCAGAATGTCGGGGAATTAAATTTAGCTTCCAATAAATTAACCAGTTGATTTTGTTCGCTTAAGGTATAAAAGAAGAGAACCGGTTGGTTATCTACATCAAGTAAAACAGTGTCAATAATGATCAGCTTATTTTCCTGGCTAACTTGGTACATGCAGTTGTATATAGTTATCATCGTTTTTATTATTAGGTTGTTCTGACCAATGTTGAATATTTTACTCGTTACCAATAATAATTTGATAGTGACCTGGTATGAGCGAAAATACCATATCACTAAGTTTCCCCGCAAAAAAACGAATCACATAGTTATTATTTGCATTCATGTTATTTATCTATATTAAAAATTATTAAAATATTTAATATATCTTTCTCATTATTTAGTTTGATATTCTATAAATAAAGAAAATACTTTAAAGACTAAATTTGTTTTTTCATTTATATATTTATCTTTTTTTCTTATGCTGAATAGTGTATCATTTTAACAAAAAATTTAAAGCTAACAAGTTAAACTTCATATTATAAATTAAATTTATCAGGGATATGAATACATGAAATATTTCATACGGAAAATAAATAGACATTAATAATATAAATATTAAATGTTTTTTATTTTTATATATACCTAATCAATCGATTATATTTTAGCAAAAAACCATCTTGCTCCCTATTCCAATCAATCGGTAATAACTAAAAACAACCCTTTCATTCTCGATAGCAGTGCAGGAAAAGATATTCAAATTTTACTCATCCATCCATTCACTGCTAACAACTTATCAGCTGCCATTGATTGACGTGATGAGAAATCATGAATGCTAATGGATAACCCGTCACCTACTTAATCAACTGAAACAAAATGTTAATAATATCACGGCAATTCGACTGAAATATGGTGTTTCAGAGACACATTTTCGGCGGCTTTGTCATCAATCTTTAGCTTATGTGGCAAAAAACAGTTACTTACATGGCGAGCTACAGCAGCAATCTTATCCATTATTCTAAAAAATAAACCGCTTACTAATATAGCGTTGGATTATGGTTTTAGTTCCGCTTCTCACCTTTCAAAAGAGATAAAAGTCATTTTTGATACCACACCTAATTCATTTAGATTGATAAGGAAGTCATTCTATGAAAGTTAGCCGGTTGTTGCAGGCCATCCTTTTAAGTTGTTTTCTATTGATTACATTTGCCAATCAAGCATCAACATTCACCAATTTAAAAGAACAAGTTTTACTGACAGCTCATATTTAACAGGACAATGATCTGTTTATTGCCGTGGATAGTCGAGTTGAGCAATTTTTTGCTGTATTAGCCGACAAATTGAATAAACCTTTTATTCTTAGTCCTGCGGTAAAAAAGAAGCGGATTTCAGACAGATTTGATGTTTCTGCGCCTAAAACCGCTTTTGATACCTTAGTACGTAGAATGGCATTTATCTATTTTAATGATGGCAACGTCATTTATCTTTACGATGGTAGTGAAATGAAACAACAGATGCTCAATTTAAAAAAGAGCAATTTCAACCGCGTAAAAGAGTACTTACATGCCATTGGTCTTTACGATCCCCGTTATCCATTACGTGGCGGCAGCAATAACAAAACCTTTTATGTCTCTGGCCCACCAATTTATGTCAAACTTGTTCAAGCGGCGGTAGATTAGCTAGATCAAGAAGCGTTACAATTAAAACAAGATATTATTGAAGAAAAACACTTTGGTAATGATTATGTCCACATTTTTGCCTTAAAAAATACCTTTGTCACTGATAGACGTTATTCAATCCGTAGAGAAAAATTAGTCTTACCTGGCATCACTACTGTTGTGCAACAACTTTTTAAATCCAACGGGCAAAGCGCCAATAAATCGGCTGAAAAAGTCGCTAGCTTTGACGAACTATATGAACCAGAAGCCTCCTTTATTACCCGGATTAGCAAACAATCAATCGGGTTAGTGCCGTTGCCTAGCTCTAACAGTCTATTAGCCAAGGGCAGCATCCAGGGTATTCAACTACTCAATAAAATGATCCAACGGCTTAATAAATCTAAACGGCAAGCTTAGCTGTCATTGTGGATCATCGATATCGCCAAAAATGAGGCTGATCGCTTGGGTATTGATTGGCAAAGCAGTTATCACACTAAAAATGGTAATTTTTTACTCAATACCAGCGATATTAGTGCGGCGGCCGGACTACACTTTCTGGCTAAAATACGTGCAAATGAGTCTGGCAGGGAGTGCACAAATGGTTTCCCGCACGATTATCCTAACCCAAGAAAATACACCGGCCATCTTTGATAATAGTACCACCTTCATATACTCAAGTACGTGGTGAGCGTATTGCCACGCTGGAGTCGGCTAACTTTGGTACCATGATCAGTGTTATCCCTCGCCCATCACCTACTGGCGATGAAATTGAGATGGTTATCAATCTGGAAGACCACGCTGAAAAAAAGCCAAAGGCGGTGAAACCGAAAAAATCTATGCACTGCCGGTAATTAATCGTACTCATATAAGTACCGTAGCCCGAATAGCCGATGGAGATAATTTGCTAATTGGTGGTTATACCCGAGAATATATTGACACCAGCGAAAGTAAGATCCCATTGCTGGAGGATATCCCATGATTAGGTGGATTATTTCGCTATAACAGTACGCCCAATAAAAAATGGTGCGTATTTTTATACTCCAACCCCGTTTGGTTAAGGGCAAAACTCTGTTGAATGATTCGCTCTGGGACGCAATCCTTTTAAACCGGTTGATCCACAAACTTAGGCAGCTATTGACCTACTTTATACTTATATCAATGGAGAAAATAGGTAATAAAAAATTTTAGATATCAATAAAATAAACTCAGCCTCTGTACGACGCGAACCGCCAAACACTGGTCACACATCTGACATTTAAACCAGCAAAGCGACGGTAATTGCTGTAAATCACCGCCACCAGCTACTTGACATGATGGATGATATGTCAATGGCCATGACTCACTTTAATCACCGGTAAGATCTACAAAATAAACAACAAGATAGTAGCGAAATAAATAGCCGTATTTTGTATGAAAGTGCAGATAGGAAACTGGTAGCGGTGATTAAATTATTGCCGCACAAAAAAATAATTTAGCCGATATCTTAGCCTTGCTACGCCAGTTCTTTCCTGATGATAGTGACTTGGTGTTAGTGCTAAGAAAACTTTTACGTCGGCGCTATTTTTCTGCCTCATTGGCCAGTGAGATTGAAACTGAAATCAATTCTCTGTACTCAGGCACCAGTCACAGAGCAAAAACTACCCGAGCCGGCATCAATATTGCTTTAAAAGCCAAACAATTTAGTTATCAGATGGAATTAAGAGCCATTGAGCTGCGCCAGCTATACATGTTAGATATTGCCGGTCAACCCATTTTACGCTTTGCACCGTCAACAACGGCGACTATTGCTAGCTGTCGACGCGCGGTTAATGCCACAGCACTCGACTTTTTAAGCCGAAAACCGATCAGTAACTATTTTGCAACTGGTATCCGCGCTATTGATGGACTATTAACTTGTGGTGTCGGACAAAGATTAAGCATCTTTGCCGCAGCGGGTTGTGGTAAGACCATGTTAATGAATATGCTCATTAACTATGCTGAAGCTGATATCTTTGTTGTCGCTTTGATTGGTGAAAGAGGTCGAGAAGTTACTGAGTTTGTTGATGAGTTAACACGGTCACCACGCAGTAGCCAAACCATTCTGATCAGTTCAACTTCCGATCAGCCGGCTATGGATCGCTATAATGCGGCTTTAGTTACCACCACGGTGGCTGAATGTTTTCGCGTTCAAAATAAACATGTTGTCCTTTTTATTGACTCAATTACCCGCTATTGTCGCGCCTTGCGGGACGTTGCTCTGGCTTCTGGTGAACTGCCCACTCGTAAAGGTTTTCCGGCTTCGGTTTTTGAGCAACTGCCGTTATTACTTGAACGGCCAGGCAATACACAAAAAGGGGCATTAACCGCCTTTTATACCGTGTTACTGGAAAATGAAGAATAACCGGATGCTATCGGCGATGAAATCCGCTCTATTTTAGATGGTCACATTTACCTTTCTCAACAGTTAGCCGTCCAAGGACATTACCCTGCCATCGATATCCTACACATTACCAGTCGATTGTTTCAACAGATCACGGATTAAAAACAACAACAGGCAACCCGACACTTTCGTCATTATCTATCACAGTTAGAGTCATTAAAACTATTACAGCAATTGGGCGAATATCGTACTGGAAAAAATCGTGATCACGACCAAGTCATCAATAAGAAAACCGCCATTGATCAGTTTCTTAAACAATCCTGGCAACAAGCTAGTTCTTTTTCTCATTCGATTAAGGAGCTTTATGACATCGTGGCGTAAATTTGACACTCCAATCATATTACTATAACGAAAACAAACCCGATTAACGTCTGCCATTAGTCAAATAACAGCAGCAATCGCCAAGGAACAGCGTCAACTTCAACAAACTAGTTTTTTATTTGCTCAACTACTCACACAAGCGAAGATATTAGGGCCTAGTGGGCAATTACACTATAACACTTTATTTGAGGGTAAAAGGAAACAAGCCATAGTAAAGGCGCAAGCCAATCAAATACAGGCCGAAATTAGTTTAATTGAGCAGAAAATAGCCCAACTTAGTGAACAAAAAAGCTTATTCCAACAACAATTGGAATTGATAAAAAAAGAGAAAAAATTAATACATTGCTATCAGCAGGCAAAAAAACGCCATCGTTTAAAAACCACTGCGCTGGAACAGATACAATTACAGAAATTAGCAATCTATGGTTAATATTTTTGCTTATCGAGACCAACACGTTAATAGCCGTGCATGTTATTTACCAGATAAGCCGCAAACCGCCTTTTGTTTGGCCAATATTGCTACTAAGCAGCAAAACAATGCCGATTTTTCAGTCGCAATCGATGAAAAATTGACGTTATTACAATCCCTGGTTAGCGCCGCGCGACCCGCTGAGATCACGATTTACAACCAGCAGCAACTAGAAGAACAGGAAAAGTGGGTTGCTACTGATATTGTCGTATCCACCAATCTCCCTTGTTACATAACTGAAATAACTTCTTATCCCCGGCAGCCAGGCTATCAATACCATGCCAGTATAAACGATACCAATAAAAAACACTTTCCGACTAACCGGCTATCGCTGGAAAAATATAGCATAGTCATCGATCCGGCGAAAAACCGGCAAATGGACGCAGAAACTGGACGGTTGATCGTAGCTAAGCCACTAAATAGCGACTCACACCACGGAACAGAGCCAAAAACCACGCCTAAACCCTTGTTAGTCAACGATGGTAATGCTTACAAAAGCGTTAGCCGTAATAGTTAAACCAGCCAACTTATCGCTAATCGCTCAAGCAACACTAGCCAGTGAACTAAATAACACACCACTAGCAGAACAAGACAACCATTTAGCTATTGCCAGTAACAATCACTTAGCTAGTAACCATATTGTATATACTGGTGCTATCTGGCCAACCCTGCAAACTCAGACAACAACACAGCAGCAATAGCCGTAAAAACCACAGCCAGCGCTGCCACATTCACCAATACACCACCTGAAGCTGAACTACGTTATACCTTCACCCAATGGCAAGGCACTCATTACATTGATATTTATAGGATTGCTGATCATCATATTCAACTTATGGCATCAAACAGCCAGGTAATGACGATACTTCAGAGTCATTCTAACGAGAGGCCATTGCCACTCTCACTATCCTGGTCTGGCACATCCTGTATCACACGAATGACATACTCGATAATAATGACCAACCGAGTGATTAATCATCATGAAGGGTAAATTAGCACTTAGAACCAGCAGCTATACAGATAAAAGCACTGCCTTTATCGCATTGTCTACACATTACGCCAGCAAAGAAATCATTACCACCACCCACTGCTTTATATTAATTTTACAACAAAAGCAATTACAGCTAAACACTTATTTGCCCATTGAGACCGCCATCAGCCGACATTTAACCATGTTAGCACCACTGCCTTGGCTTTCTATCCCTGCTTGCTATCTGATTGCATTATTAGAAGAACAACTTTCCACTATCTCAATTGCACAATTGGGAATTTCAAATACAAGTTAGCCAATTCCTTCACCAACAAAAGCCGATTGAGGCGATTAGAATAGCTAGCTCGTTAGGCGATATATTGATCGTTGATGCTAATGGAACTGCCCCACTAAATGATAATGGCTATCGCAACTTACCATTACAGGTGAGATTTTCGCTGGGTTATAGCCGAAAAACAGCAGCTTTTCCCACTTTATAAGCGGGTGATATTTTATTACTGCAACAACCGCAAACATATCTTAGCGTAGAAACATTACCACTATTTCACTACACCTGGCAACTTCAAGGAAATATTATGTTAGAACAAGCTATTGTCTCTGATCAGGATGATCACACTGCTCTGCTGCCAGCGACAAATCCACTACTAGCATTTTTTATTTAAATAAGCTACCACTAACTGTTGATTTTATCTTACAGCAGCAAACTTTTACCTTAGACGCCATCAAAACCTGGCAACCTGGCAACCTGGCAACCTGGCACGCAATTGAGACTTAATCGTGATGCCCATTGCGCAATAGTGCTAGAAATTAATGGCCAAACTTTTTCCAGAGGTGAATTGATCCAGATCGGTGAAGAGCTTGCCGTTGAATTACTCACGCTGTTATCTGTAGAGAAGGTTAACCAGCATGACAGATAATCCTGTTGCTATGATCATCCGCTGTCCATTGCCACTTTACTCCCCTTTTTAATTGCAGCAAGCACCTGTTATTTAAAATTTTCCATTGTTTTTGTCATGGTAAGGAAATGCCCTAGATGTACAGCAAGTGCCTTCCAATATGCTATTAAATGCGACTGCGCTAATTTTGCGCCCTGTTTATCATGACGCCATTAGCTAAGAATTTTTATCTATATAGTATTAATTTCCAAACAGAAAACCCCCATGGTTTTGCCGATCCAAACTTACTTGAACAGTTTTTAGATGAAGACTTACAGGATTACCGTCACTATTTACGTAAGTACGCCGATCCAGAACTGGTTAACTTTTTTGTTGTAGCACAACAACGCGTCCCTCAGCCAGAAAACCAAAGCAATAACCTGACCGAAAATGACGCTGTTATCCCACTGTTAGCAGCTTATACCCTGAGTGAAATAAAAAGTGCATTTATTATTGGTTTTTATCTTTATTTACCATTTGTTGTCATTGACTTGGTGGTGTCAAGTATCCTGCTGGCCTTAGGTATGATGATGAGCCCTATCGGTGCCGATTAAACTGATTTTATTTGTCGTGATGGATGGCTGGGCCCTATTATCAAAAGGGCTTATTTCGCAATATTTAGATTTAATGGCAGTCAAATAATATGGATATGACTTATATGCGATGAGTAAAGGCCTCTATTTGATCCTAATCCTTTCTTTACTACCGGTCTTAGTCGCGACCACCATCGCCTTGAACATTGGGCTATTACAAACTGTCACCCAGATCCAAGAGCAAACATTACCCTTTGGTTTAAAACTGGTGGCGGTTTTTATCTGCTTATTAATGCAAGCCGGTTGGTTAGCGGAAAAAGTTATCGCTTATGCCACTGAAATGTTCAATTTGGCACTCATCACTGGGATCTGATAGCAATGATGAAACTTTATCTAGCACTACAAGATTCATTGCTCAATTATTTATTGATTTTTGCCCGTCTGGCTCCACTATTTTTTATGCTGTTTTTTTAACTGAGCGCGTATTAACCAATCTATCCTTAAAAGGTATCACCATTTTATTACTTACCCTCTGTTTAGCACCGTTGATCGTCATACCGCCATGGCAATCCACCAGCCAATTCATTGCCTTATCGGCTGTTGAACTATTTATTGGTTTAACTATGGTATCCTGATGACTACGCCTTTTTGGCTAGCCTCAGCGATCGGTGAATTTATCGATAAACAAAGGGGAGCTAGTATTGGTGATATGCTTGATCCGGCAACCGGTTCCGAATCCTCTTCACTTGCTTCATTAATTAATCTATTTTGCGTTGCTTGGTTTCTCAATCAAGACGGCATGACCAAATTTGTCGCTACCATAACTGAAAGTTACCAATAACTACCTATTGGCTAGCCAATTGCCGATGTTGATCTAGTTGCATTAGGAAAATGGTTAACCCGTTTCATTTTGCTGGCCATAACCTTATCCACACCGATATTAATCGCCCTCTTTATTCTAGAAATTGGATTAGGAGTTTATTCATTATTTTGTCCGCAATTAAACGCATTTTCATTATCGTTAGCGGCTAAAAGTAGCGTGGCTTTTAGTCTGCTATTTATTCTATTCAATACCACATTACCACAAACACTTATCACGGTGATCCGGTCGTCAATTTCATCAATTATAACCGTGGGCAACTGATGGCAGAAAAAACCGAAAAACCAACCGCCAAAAAATTACGCAATTCAGCTAAAAAAGGCCAATCGTTGAAAAGCAAAGATCTGGTTTCCGGCTGTGGCTATTTTGCTGGCATCTGTGTGTTAGCGTTTCACCTAGAATTTAGCCAATTCATTTATTTTTATCAGCATATTTTATTAAATCCCCAGCACATTAATCCACCAAGTTTTATAAAAGCGTTAATATCGTTATTCTTATCAATTGTGCTGCTGCCGGTGATATTCATCAGTGCATCAGCGGCCATTATTCCATCGTTGCTCCAAACAAAATTTATCCTGGCAACCGAAGCTATCAAGCTGGATTTTAAAAAACTGGATATCGTGCAAGGTATCAAACGACTGGTGGATAAACGGGCGCTTAAAAACCTGCTCAAGGCATTACTATTTTTAGCTATCTTTATCAGCTGCTGTTATTTTTTTATTCAATCATATCAATTGACACTATTATTCTATTCAGCCAACGAAAAACGATTTGGCACATTATTTGACTGGCGTATTTTAACGCTGAAATTTATCTTATTTTTTCTACTATTCTACTATTTTCACTACTCATTCTATTTTTCGATGCTCTGTGTGAATATTTTCTTCATCACAGCGAGATGAAAATGGAAAAATATGAAGTAAAACGTAAACATAAGAAAATGAAGGAAACCCAGAAATAAAATCAGTTCGCCGCTATGCTAATCAAGAACTGCTTAATGCAGAAACCAAACAAGCGATAGCACAATCATCCATGATATTAGCCAACCCGCCCCATATTGCCGTTGGTATTTATTTTGAGCCAGATAACAGCATATTACCGCTAGTGGCGGTTCGCATGGCCAACCAATATGCACTGGCACAAGCCTATGCCAAAGAGATCGGCATTCCAATTGTGCGTAACATCAAACTGGCGCGTCAAATTTATCACCGCTACCGATTGTACGAAACAGTGGTCAAACAAGACTTACTTGATGTGATTGATATTTTTATCTGGTTAAAACAGGTCGAAATGGCCGCAATAGGTGAAAATTCACCAATAGCGACTGCTAGCAACTAGTAGAATACTTAACATGTTCATTAACTTGGCGGATTTTTGCAAGTTAAACCGGTTAAATTCATTTACTCTGTCATAAATAAAGCGAGAAGATGCTATGGAACAGCACTCCCCCCCCTTACCAAAACGATAATACCAGCGAGGCTAAACTGGATTAGTATACTGACCTTGTGATAAAAGCTTTACAGCAAGGTGCCAGTCTAAAGGATTTAGAAGGAGTACCTGATGAACTGATGAATGGTGCTTACCGCTTTGCCTATGACTTTTATCAGCAGGGTAAACTAGAAGAGGCGGAAACCTTTTTTCGTTTTCTCTGTTTATATGATTTCAATAATTGCAATTACATTATGGGGCTGGCGGCTGTTAAGCAGCTACAAAGGCAGTATGAAAAGGCTCTTGATCTCTACGCGCTGGCTTATGTACACGGTGATAATGACTACCACCCGATGTTCTACGGTGCAATGTAATCTGATCATCGGTGAAAAAGAGAAAGCCAAACACTATTTTCACAAAGTCTATCAACATACCAGCGACCAAGAATTGAAGCATAGAGCCCATGCTTATCTTGAACTTTTACATCCTCTTAAACAACGCTAACTAAGGGTACCCCACAAATGGCAGAGATTGACGGATTAACAGCCAAGCAACACCATCATTTCACTATCGAAAATCGACATCCAATAGCTGATAATAATCTGGCCAACCAAGTGCTAACATTAGCAAACAATGTCATTCATCATGTCAATATTGTGCTTGAAAATGAACAACAAAAAAGTACCAAAAAACGGCATAATAGTGATGATATTCCGCAAATTAAAGCGCCAAAAGTGAATAACTCATCAATGTTAAATAATGATGCTCAGTTATTGTTATTGATGAAGTAATATCAATAACTAATCGTTAAAAACCGTATTCAAAATCTGCGCGAGAAAATCTTGCTCAATGGAAAATTCGGCACAATTGAATAACAAGATCCAACAAGCTAAAAAAATCGAACAAATATATTAGCAAATTACAGAAAAACTCAGCCAGCATCGAGATGATTTTATCGACAGCGGGTTGTGTGTCGCTGAAGGGTTACATGAACAAACCGAAGCTAATGCCAATGCGCTGGCAAAGCTGTTTGAAAACCAGGGACTGAACGACAAGTTTAGGCAAGCTGTGGCCGGCAAAAATCGGCTCACTAATCGGCAAAAGATGGCCAAGCTATTAGCAGAAGAGTATCCATGGCTTAAGTTAGATTTAACAACTAGTCAGCTGACAATTGATGATCTCAACCAAAAAACTCGCCCTCCAGCAATTTTGTCAGGGTATTGAACGTTATCGACTGAAACCTATTTTTAGCGATAGCACTAGTCAACGGCTAAAAAATGGTGCGATAATGGGGTGGTCGAAACAGAATGGTATGACGCTGTTCGTTATTTGATGAATTATGACCAGCGAACACTAAGATCTATTGCTTAGGCCCAGGGCGCTTATAAAAATCTGGTGCGTGATACCGAACAGCAGAGTGAACGGCTAGCTAACCTCAAAAATGACACTGACATCACTAACCAACTTAATACCGCAGAAAAAAGCCTGTTCAGCCTAAAACTAGCCAGCTTTAAAACCATAATTGAACTGGAATTACAGCAGTGGCAAGGTAGCGCTAAACTCACTTACCTGATGGCGAAAATGCGTGAACTACTTGGCTCACTGACACTGGAAAGCATGAATAGTCAACGACAAATTTTTAAAGAAATGCAGCAAACACTAGCTATCAACGCAGAAAAACGAGCCCAGGATATTGATGAAAAAATCTGTAAAACCGAAGAAGCCCGTAAATGGATGGCGATTGGCAGCCAAATTTTTTCCTGGTTAATTGCTGCAGTTGGTGTGGTCGCTGCCGTCTTTACCGGTGGTGCCAGCCTGGCTTTAGCTGCAGTCGGAATGACCTTACTTGCCGCTGCCACCATCAGCCAGGCGGCTTGTGCTGGTGGCAGCTCCTTTATGAATAATAAAGCATTAGAGCCAGTAGGTCAATTGATGATGAAAATGGCAGAGGAGATCTCCAACTTCCTGTGTCAGGTTGCTATTACTGAGGCTAAATTACGTGGTGCATCAGAAAGTGAAATCGCAATTGAAAAAACAGGCCAAGGAAATAACCGATATTGTTGCCACCATTGTTAGTTGCGGTAACACTCGTTGCCACTGCCATTAGCGCGGCCAAATTAGCCAGTGTTACCGGTAAAATGATCGGTAAAATCATTGGTGACAAACTTAAACGCGCCTTAAATCACTTACTGGAGAAAATAATCCATTAGCCAATTTAACACGGATCGTAGGCAAAGACACCAGCAGAGTGATCACTATCGCTATCAAACAAGCACTCAATAACTTGCTGGAAAAACCATTAATAATGCATTAATCACTAACCTGAAAAATAAATTAGCCCAACATGTCAGTGCAGCAACGGTACGAAAAAACTTAATCGCGTTTTCCGTTACCAATGCCGGCTTAAACCTGCATGCCGCTAATCTAGAAACCGATGTTATTAAACGATTGGCGATTTAACTGTTATTAACCAAATTATGGTGCTACTGGATAAACTGCTTAAGCAGGTGATCGATAACTTTGCCAGGGAGATGGAAACGGTCAGCGAGTTAATGCGCAAAATTAGCAAAATGGGCAGCCAAAGCCTGCATACCATAAATACATTACTAATAATCTCAATACCATGGCTTAAAAGGACATTATCATGGAAATAGTATTCAACTCAGCTAGTAAACAGCTTGTGCCGGTAACTGCGGAACATGATGCAAAAACTACTCTAGTAGCTAACCAAGCAATTGAGAATGAGTTATCGCAATTATTTATTAGCCAAGCAGCACAAAAACAGCTTGCAAAAACCACAACAGAACAGCAGCAAGCCCATTTACCATTGCTCACGCCACCAACGGTAGAAAAAGATGCTGCAACTGTAATCGATCGTTTAGCAAAATTACTGCCTACTGTGATGAATTTATTAGGTGTTAGTGATGTGAAATTACTCGCGTTGCTTAACAAAATATCGGAAACATTAAGAGAACTTAATGCCAAAAGCCGGATAAGCGGAGACCAGCTAAAAATCACCACATTGCAATCCAGCGAAAAAGTTAAAGACAATAAGTACGCCGAAGCCGGCTCACTATTAACAAGTGCCATTTCAGGTAGCACCTTAAGTATGGGGATGACAATCTCAGGTGCAGGCATCAGTTTTAAAGGGCTTCAGCAAACTACTCTCAACAATATAAGCTGCCCACAAAATACCACTCTAATAACCGGAAATGCCATCAGCAACCTGGCAAATCTAACCAGTCAAATGATTCAACAACCCTTAGCTTCCGGCCAGATTAAAGAACAGGGTAATCAGCGGATACTAGAAACTCAGCAGCAAATTAACCATGCTACGGGAGAAACTCATCAGCGGGAAGAAAATATCAACGAAGAGGTAAAAAACAAAATGATCCAAATTCTTAATAAAATGATCGAATATAGCCAACAAACCGTATCACTATTTCAGGCAATATTCGAGCTTAATATTATCTAGGCTGGCTGATAACTTCCGTTTAAACAAAAAAGCAGGTAATATTTTTTATGTCACAATGTTTAGTTCCCTATATTCAGCAAATGCTTCCACCAGAACTGGAAATTTTACTCACCAAAGCAATAGAAGATAAATTAATGGTAACTGATATAGACAATACTATTTATCAGGATGAATTGCGAAATCGGCGAGAAGCTTATCTGTCAGCGATACAAAATGCGCTACACAATAAGGAATTTACGGCGCTTAAGCGACTACTGTCTGATGATAATCCTCCCCCCATCAAGCGAAGCTACGATAAGTTGCGCAATCAATTACTGTTAGCACTACAACAAATAAAACAACTACCAAAGTAACTTGCTGAAGTTGGCTTGTCTTTTCGGCACCTTCAGTAAGGCTAAAGCCAACGTTATAAATAACTATCTTGATGTTTTTAAAATAGTAAAATTTTATGCTATAGACGACATCTAATAACCAACCACCATCTATAATAAAATGCTCACCAGCGAGATAAAAGCAAATAACAATTTATCATCACCGATTATTCAACAACAGCCATATATTGAACAAGGGTATAATTCCCTGATTAAACTATTCGATGATATTAGTTGTACCATTGAGCACGCTCAACATGAGTACCTTGATTATTTTCACGATAGTTTAAAAAAAGGGATGGAAAAATACCATAAAATTAGTGGCGTACTGTCAGAACTTAGTAACTATGTTGAAGAAAGCGACAAAGACAATTTTATTAAGTTAAAGCAACAAAAATTGCTACAGGATTTACAAAACTTGCGTGATGAACTCACTCATGAGTCAGCTAGTTTAGCTTATCAAAAAAATTTTTATTTTTAAAAGTCGACGATCGTTACTATAGATTCGAATACCACACTGACGGTTCGCACCATATAACTAGTCCTGCTTATACCAAAGAACAGATGATAGCAATGTGGCAAGGCTACATTGAATTTGTTAAACAACAAAAGACAACCGGTCTGGAATTGGATATACAAGACCAACAAATAATACCGGGCACAGCGATCGAAAATTCCGTGTCTGAGTTGATTATTAAAATTGACATCAAACTATTAGATCGGGTTATTGAGGTAGTGAAAAATCTGCAACCATCAGTCGAAGATAAGCTTGAAATTTCTTAGGCACGTTTTAATCTGCTCAACTCTGCCATTGATAACTCTAAAAAAGATTATCAAGCCATGCTAGATGAGATGTCTCAACGCTATAACACCACTAATGCCAATTATGATAACTTTGTTAAAAATTTAAGCAGTATCATCAATTCCATGCAAGATAGCGCCAAAAGTTTTTACGTTAATCCGTGGTTGTTTAAATAATTAAAGAATAGCGTGTTATGACTACTTTCTTTATCCAATTAATTTTAAATCATTCATTAGCCCACTCTTTGTGCTACTAATAACATATTTGATAATACTTTTTTCCATTATATTTATATATCTTTCTATAATTGGTGTGAAATGTTACCTAAAAAGTTCAGTGTCAATAATATAAAATATTTTTATTCAGGTGCCTGATCAAAGCTTTAATGCATAATTGAATAATTATCAGGTTATTGGTTATAAAAATTTATTCGGTCTATTAAGAATACAACTAGCTTGCCTAAAATTCTTTTCAACCGTTATATTATTTTTATCACTCACTGGTTTTTCATCATCGACAGTAGTAACCAAATCCCCGCTTTCCAATACTTCAGCCACTTTACCAAAAAACCGCTGGAAATTCTTAGTCGTCATCAACCTGCCACCGAAAAAACTACCGATCTAGTCGATCGTTTTGCCGCCCAAATTTTTGCTGAAACCGATCCACAAGGGATGGCGATCATTTTCATCGATAATGATCAGATCATAACCCGTTACTATGGTGAAACTGCACCGGGTAGCCGGAAAAAACCAGACCCTAATTCACTGATCCGCATTGCTTCATTAACAAAATTGATGACCAGTAAAGTGATGATCAAATTTAGAAGAGGATAAAAAACTACGTATTACCGATCCATTACAAAATTACAGTTACTATGGTAGCCAAATCCCTGTGTATAATAGCAAGCAGCCCATTCGATTATATCACCTGACCAGTCATACCAGCGGTTTACCGCGAGAACAGCCTGGCGGAAAAATTGGTCGACCAGTATTTGTTTGGACGATCCAATCAAAACGTTGGACATGACTAAGGAAGGCAAAAATTAAATGTTCACCAGACACCAAAGCCGCTTACTATAATCTCGCTTATGATCTACTCGCTGATGCCTTAGCAAAAGCGGCAGGTAAATCTTATAAACAGCTGTTTGCCGAGAAAATTACTTTACCAAGCACAATGTATGATACCACCTTTACCCCGACAACTAATCAATGTACACGACTAATGGTCGGATATAAACCTAGCCCGTGTATTAGTACCTTAGCTGCCGTAGGTAGTGGCGGAGCCTACTCAATTCCGGCAGATATGCAAAAGTGGACGCGGCAATTTCTGTCAAGCTATCAGCAATCTAGTAAACAAACGGCTCAACGTGAACAAGCTATCTATTTTGCCCGCGACATGTTTACTGATATTAAAGGCATGGATGTGGCAGGGCTGGCTGATGGTATTGGTCTTGTTTGGGTCTACATGAATCCACGAGATGGCATGCTCGGCATCTATCAAAAAACTGGCGGCAGTGGCGGTTTTAATACCTATACTACCATGATCCCACAACGAAACATTGGTATTTTTGCTGTAATCTCACGCAAAAAAGGTAGTAAATTTAGTCGCTTAACCCAAGGAGTCAATGATTTAACGGCGGCACTTACCATCAATCACAATAATTGATACTTTTCAACCAACTAGCCAAGACTTTACGGCAAATCTAGTTAAAAAGCTGCTAAAAAACCCACAATCAGGTTAACCTAAACGACAGGCAATAAATTTTGTTAAGCAACAAACGCATTAATAACATGTGTAACCATGTTATAAACTTGATTATTGGCGCCGCATCAACAATAAAATGCTAAATCCAAGAAAGAGTACACTAGGTAAAATTGCCGCTATCAATGGTGGAACACCATAGACTAAACTCAAGTTACCAAAACCCTCATTGAGCAGATAAAAAATAAAGCCGCCCGAAATACCGATTAATACTCTTACCCCCATCGCGACACTACGCAGTGGCCCAAAAATAAATGACAGCGCCATTAACATCATTACAGCGACAGAAAGCGGTGATAAGATTTTTTTCCACATACTTAATTGATAGACAGAAGCTTCTTGTCCACTTTCCTTAAGGTACTTAACGTATTTGTACAGACCCCTTATGGCTAACGAATCAGGTTCAAGTGACACCACGCCTAATTTTTCTGGATTTAAATTGGTTTTCCAATCCATCAATAAACGCTGAGAGCCAGTGATTTCTTTTTCGTTTTTGATCAATGACTCATCAACTTGCGATAATTGCCATTGGTGGGTATCAGTATTATAGTGACCTGAAGCAGCAAAAATGACTGCTTGCAGTTTCTTCTCGGCATCAAATTGGTAGATAGAAATTTCTTTTATTTCATTTTTATCGATCACACGCTGAATATGAATAAAATTATTTCCATCTTTAGCCCATAAACCGCGGTCTGTCACCATTAACGATCTGCCGACAATTTTTTCAGCCCGATAGTTACGTGCCCACTGCTCTGCGGCAGGTGCAACCCATTCACCAATAATCATCGTTAGGATCACTAACGGAATCGCTGTATTCATCACTGACATAGCAACCTGTAGGCGAGAAAAACCTGCCGCCTGCATCACGACCAGTTCACTACGTGTGGCTAGTGTTCCCAAGCCTAGTAATGCGCCTAACAGCGCCGCCATTGGAAAAAATATTTCAATATCTCTCGGGACGGTTAATAAAGTAAAAATGCCTGCACTCCAGATGGTATAGTCGCCATCACCAACTTTTCTAAGTTGCTCAACAAACTTAATAATTCCCGATAACGAAACCAACATAAAAAGTGTCATTAGAATCGAGGAGAGAATAGTACGCCCGATATATTTATCTAATACGCCAAACATCAGGCTACTCCTCTGTAGAACTTAGCACATATCCGTCGCAGTGGAACGGTATCCCAAATATTCAATATGATCGCTAATATCAGAAAAGCGGCGTTAACTAACCACATCGTTATCCTGGGATCAGTTTCACCTTTTTCTGCATTGGAGTGCAATGCACTTTGTAATAAAAAGAAAACCAAATAAAGCAACATGGCGGGTAACATACTTAACACTTGCCCCTGCCTGGGATTAACTTCACTTAATGGCACGACCAGCAAAGCCATAATCAGAACCGCAACCACCAAGGTTAAGCGCCAGTGAAATTCCGCTTTTGATTCAACATCTGTGGCATGCCACAATTGCAACATATCCTTTTGCTCGATCTTATCGCCCGTCACTTTAGTTTCTTTATGATCAATTACCGCCTGATAATCTTTAAAATCTGTTATCCGAAAATTACGCAATAGCGCTGTACCCTCATAGCGTGTTCCTTTATCCAATACCACGATTTGATTACCATTTTCATCCTCTCGAATACGACCACTTTCCGCAATTACCACGGAAGGACGCTGGTTATTGGCTGGTCGCAATTGTGCCATAAAGACGTCAGTAAAATTTTTGCCTTTTACATTACTAATATATAGAACAATATTTTGATCTTTAGTCGTTTTAAATTGCCCTTCAACCATACTCGCTAAACCAGGATTAGCTTTAGCATCCGTCAGGGCTTGTTCTTGATATTTAGCCGACCAAGGCAACATCCAAGCCACATTTAATGCTGCAATTAGGGCAGTGAGTAATGCCAGAATTAAAGCCGCAATGACTAATACCTGTTTACCTAAACCACAGGCATGCATGACAGTAATTTCACTATCGATATAGAGTTTGCTATAGGTCATTAAAAGTCCAAGAAACAGACTTAATGGCAAAATTAATTGCGCCATTTCAGGGATACCGAGCCCCAAAAGAGGAAAAACTAAATCAGAAGGAATATTTCCCTGAACCGCCAAACTTAATATATTGATTGTTTTTTGACTAAAAAAAATTAAAATCAGTATAAAAAGTATTGCACCCTGACTTTTCAACGTTTCCCTAACTAAGTATCGAATTATAATCACACTAATTACACCTGTGAAAACTTGTTTTTTTGCAGCAAAATAGCTAACTTCGTCGTATAGTTACTAGCTACATACATTATTTTGGTTTCCTTAATGGCTACAATATATCATGATGATAAAATGCAGCATTAATTAATTGGATTATCAATCACAAAACGCTTAATCGTTAGCTATTACTATCCGTAAACCATTCGGTTAGTTTAACATAAAGCAGCTATTTCATAAGGTAAATTTATACTGTTCGTTAATTTTAGCGATAGTATTGATCTTTGTCTTTAAAATTCAGGAGAATACATGGAGTTTAGTGTAAAAAGCGGTAGTCCGGAAAAACAGCGTAGCGCCTGTATTATTGTTGGGGTATTTGAACCTCGCCGCTTATCACCAATAGCCGAACAACTCGATACTATCAGTGACGGCTATATCAGTGCCTTACTACGCCGTGGAGAACTGGAAGGTAAAGTTGGCCAAATGCTACTACTTCACCATGTTCCTAATATATTATCTGAACGTATTCTGTTAGTTGGCTGCGGTAAAGAACGTGAACTCGATGAGTGTCAATATAAACAGATCATCCAAAAAACAATTAATACCTTAAATGAGACCGGCTCAATGGAAGCCGTCTGTTTTCTCACTGAGTTACATGTAAAAAGTCGTAATAATTATTGGAAAGTGCGCCAAGCAGTGGAAACTGCAAAAGAAACATTGTATGTATTTAACCAACTTAAAAGCAATAAGAATGAATTACGGCGTCCATTACGAAAAATCGTCTTTAATGTCCCAACACGTCGTGATTTAGCAAACGGGGAGCGCGCTATTCAACATGGCCTTGCCGTCGCTATAGGAATAAAAGCAGCTAAAGATCTGGCTAATATGCCACCTAATATTTGCAATACTGCCTATTTAGCTTCCCAGGCACGTCAGCTGGCCGATGATTATGAAAATCTTACCACTAAAGTGATCGGCGAAGAACAAATGAAAAATCTGGCCATGAACGCCTATTTAGCTGTTGGCCAAGGCTCACAAAACGAATCGCTAATGTCAATAATGGAATATAAAGGAAATAAAGATCCAGCCGCTAAACCCGTGGTGTTAGTTGGCAAAGGATTAACCTTCGACTCTGGCGGAATTTCAATTAAGCCTGCTGATGGCATGGACGAAATGAAATATGATATGTGTGGAGCCGCCGCTGTTTATGGAGTTACGCGCTTTATTGCCGAACTAAAGCTACCTATTAACGTCATAGCTGTGTTAGCAGGTTGTGAAAATATGCCGGGTGGCAAAGCGTATCACCCTGGTGATATTCTAACCACCATGTCAGGACAAACGGTTGAAGTCCTTAATACCGATGCGGAGGGAAGATTAGTCCTTTGCGACACACTGACTTATATCGAACGTTTTGATCCTGATGTAGTAATTGATGTTGCAACTTTGACCGGAGCCTGTATTATTGCACTTGGTAATCATTATAATGGATTGATGTCAAATCATAATTCATTAGCACATGATCTACTCAATGCCGCTAAGCAAGCAGGCGATAAAGCATGGCGTCTACCTCTGGATGAAGAATTCTATGAGCAACTAGAATCAAACTTTGCTGATCTTGCCAATACCGGAGGCCGTGCCGGTGGCGCAATTACCGCGGGCTGTTTCCTGGAGCGTTTTGCCACTAAATATCACTGGGCACATTTAGATATTGCAGGAACCGCCTGGCGGTCAGGAAAAGCTAAAGGAGCAACAGGTCGTCCTGTGGCATTACTTGCTCAATTTCTGTTAAATCGAGCTGGCATAACCTGTGACGAATAATTGCACTAGTGAATTTATAATAATTACGCCAAAGGGTATGCTAAGCAATGCCCTTTTTCCATAACAGTAATGTGATGAAAAAAGCAACTTTCTATTTAATAGAGCAGCTATCTTCACCAACAGAACATGCAAATCATGAATGGTTAGCCTGCCAGCTTGCAGCAGAAAACTGGCGATTGGGCAAACGCGTTCTAATTGCCTGTGAGAATCAAATACAAGCCGAAAAATTGGATGAAATGCTTTGGCAAAGAGAACCCCATCAATTTGTGCCGCACAATTTAGCTGGCGAAGGTCCTCGCTATGGTGCACCAGTTGAACTTTGTTGGCCAACAAAACGTGGTAGTTCAACAAGAGATATACTTATAAATCTACATCTACAATCGTCTTTTGCAGACTTTGCCACAGCATTCCATGAAGTGATAGACTTTGTATCTATTGATGAACAATTAAAACAGTTGGCACGTGAACGATACAAAACCTATCGTAGTATGGGTTTTAATTTGATCATGGCAGCACCACCAACAACTAAATAAAATAACGAAGCAAGATGGAAAAGAAACCCGCAAATCAAACTCAGTCTGAGCCATCGCTCGACAAAACTTATCAGCCAGCTGCAATTGAACAACCTTTATATGCACACTGGGAAAAAAATGACTACTTTAAACCACACGGTGATAATAGCCAAGAAAGTTTTTGTATTGTGATCCCGCCCCCGAATGTCACAGGTAACCTGCATATGGGGCATGCTTTTCAGCAAACGATCATGGATACCTTAATTCGATACCAGCGCATGCAAGGGAAAAACACACTATGGCAAAGTGGCACGGATCATGCGGGTATCGCCACTCAAATGGTTGTGGAACGCAAAATTGCCACTGAAGAGAATAAAACACGGCATGACTATGGCAGAGAAAAGTTTATTGAAAAAATTTGGCAATGGAAAGCGGAGTCAGGCGGTAACATTTCTCAGCAAATGCGCCGTTTGGGTTATTCCGTTGATTGGCAACGCGAACGCTTTACCATGGATGAAGGCTTGTCTAAAGCAGTAAAAGAAGCATTTATTCGTCTCTATCAAGATGATCTTATCTATCGCGGGAAACGATTAGTCAACTGGGATCTTAACCTGCATACCACTATTTCCGATTTAGAAGTTGAAAACCGCGAAGTTAACGGTTTTATGTGGTATCTTCGTTATCCTCTTGCTGAAGGGGTAAAAACTGCAGCTGGCCAAGATTATCTAGTTGTGGCTACTACTCGACCAGAAACCATGCTCGGCGATACGGGTGTTGCTGTTAATCCAGCAGATCCTCGCTATAAGGATTTAATTGGCAAACAAATTTTACTACCTTTAGTTAATCGTCGTATTCCTATCGTCGGTGATGAACATGCCGATATGGAAAAAGGCACAGGGTGTGTGAAGATCACACCAGCGCACGATTTTAACGACTATGAAGTGGGCAAACGTCACCAGCTGCCAATGATCAATATTTTTGATTTCAATGGCCATATCCGCCAACAAGCTGAAGTATTTGACAGTACGGGTAAACATAGTAAGATTTATCCAACCACCATCCCAACTGCCTACCAAGGAATAGAACGTTTTGCTGCCCGTAAAGCGATTGTCAGCGAATTAGAACGATTGGAATTATTAGTCACAGTAAAATCACACCAACTTACCATTCCCTATGGTGATCGTGGTGGCGTTGTTATTGAACCGATGCTGGCTGATCAATGGTATGTTCGTACCCTACCTTTAGCAGAACAAGCTATCACGGCAGTAAAAGAAGGCCGCATTCAATTTGTTCCTAAACAATATGAGAACATGTATTTTTCCTGGATGCAGGATATCCAAGATTGGTGTATTTCACGCCAACTATGGTGGGGACATAGGATCCCGGCTTGGTATGATGAAAAGGGTAACGTCTATGTCGGCCATGACGAAGATGAAATTCGTCGAGACAACAATCTCAGTGCTGATATTAGCCTACAGCAAGACGAGGATGTATTAGATACCTGGTTCTCTTCTGGTCTGTGGACCTTTTCAACATTAGGCTGGCCAGAAAATAGCGAAGCGTTAAAAACTTTCCATCCAACGGATGTTTTGGTAAGTGGCTTTGATATTATCTTTTTCTGGATAGCCCGCATGATCATGCTGACTATGTATTTCATCAAAGATGAAAATGGCCAAGGGCAAATTCCTTTTAAAACAGTCTATATGACAGGCCTGATCCGGGATGAAGAAGGGCAAAAGATGTCAAAATCCAAAGGCAATGTCATAGATCCGCTCGATATGATCGATGGTATCTCGCTGGAAGATTTACTGGCAAAGCGTACCGGCAATATGATGCAACCTCAATTAGCGGAAAAAATTGCTAAACGTACCCGCAAAGAATATCCGCAAGGAATTGAAGCGCATGGTACAGATGCGCTACGCTTCACGTTAGTGGCATTGGCCTCGACCGGACGAGACATCAATTGGGATATGAAACGCCTGACCGGTTATCGCAATTTTTGTAATAAACTTTGGAATGCCAGTCGTTATGTGCTGATGAATACTGAAGGACAAGATTGTGGTCAGCATGGTGGGGAAATGGCTTTTTCGCTGGCTGATCGTTGGATCATGGCGGAATTTAACCAAATAGTAAAACTGTACCGTGAAGCGCTAGATAGTTATCGCTTTGATATTGCAGCTAATATTTTATATGAATTTACTTGGAATCAATTTTGCGATTGGTACCTAGAACTGTCTAAACCCGCTATTCATAAAGGAAACGATACAGAGATTCGTGCCACACGTTATACCTTGATTGAAATATTAGAAAGCTTATTACGGCTGGCACATCCTATTATTCCATTTATTACCGAAACCATTTGGCAACGCGTAAAAGTGGTTAAGGGCATTCAACAAGATACTATCATGTTACAGCCTATTCCAATCTTTGAACCTAGCAAGATTGATGAAGAAGCACACTACGATTTGGAATGGATCAAAGAAATCATCATTGCCATACGTAACATTCGGGCAGAGATGAATATCTCACCAGGCAAGCCATTAGATGTGCTACTAAAGGGAGCTAATAATGCCACAAAACGGCGGGTTACAGAAAATCAGAATTTTATTCAAGCGATGGCTCGGCTTAACTCTATTACTCTGTTGGATGAACAACAACCAATACCACCTTCTGTCACTAAACTGATCGATGGCGCTGAAGTGTTGATCCCAATGGCAGATTTAGTCGATAAAGACACCGAATTAGTACGTCTGGATAAAGAACTCGATAAATTGAATAAAGAAATTTCAGCTATTGAAAGTAAATTAGCTAATGATAGCTTTATCAGCCGAGCCCCTGCCGCAGTCGTCGAAAAAGAGCGTGAACGTCTGGCGGTACATTTAGCCGCAAAACAAAAACTGACTAATCAAAAAGCCACGATTAGCTCTCTTTGATAAGATAACACTGCCACATAATGTAGCAGTGTTGTTTAGTCATTGCTCTAAGCTTAATATTTATTATCAGATAGTATTTAACCAATGTTGTTTCCATTGTAACCGTTCATTCTAGTGTAATGCCTTTGGTTCAACTTTCTTTTCTTCCACATCATCATGATTAGGATCTTCAAAGAAAGTACCCCAACCATCATAGTTAATGCCAATTTTTTCAGTCAACATCATTAATTGTACGACTTGTTTATCAATTAATTCTGCATTAAGGGCACTATCTCTATAAACATCACAACACATCAATACCGTACCATCTTCAATTTCCAATTCTTCGGCATCATGCACTTCATAACCCAATTTGAAAGCAACCATCGCCGCTTTTTCCAATAATTTAAAGTCTTTTGCTGAAAAGTGATGTTCTATTTCATATAGAGCATCAGGATCACTGCCATCTTCCAATAACTCTTCAATAATTGCGCGCGTTTCTGCTCTCTGTTCAGCTAAGGCTTGTTTATCTAACAACAAATTTTCCGGTGAAATTTGCTGCTCTGATAATGCTTTTTTAAACGAATTCAACTCTTCAGCTGAAAGATAATGCTCTATTTCATAAAACATATTAGGCTCATTACTATCGGTCACTACATTTTCAATATCCAAATGGGTTTCTTTCTGCTGCTCTCCTAATACTTTTTTATTAACCATGTCGAGCTTCCTCAGTATTAATATGATAATAACTTTTGCATTCTCCCATAGCCAACGAAGGAGAGCTACTATTACAACAAAGAAATTTATGTTTAGCTTGATTTCGATTTTTTATGATCATGGTTTGAATATAAATTCAATATCAAAAAATATGAAGAATAAAAGTATCCTGTTTGAAAAAAATGACTAGGTCAGATTATTTGTTTTAACATCAATAGTAATTGATTAATTAATAAAATTAATTATTTATTGGCATATAACAAATAACCTAGCACTTAAGCTAATTACTAACGGTTAATATGGTATTAATTCTACTAAAATACGCTTCCATCCTATTTTTAACAAAAACTATTTTGCTTAAGCTGCTATAAAAATTTTTTTAACTGAATGCAATCCATTTAGTTTTTAATAAATTTTTATCGATTATTTTTAGCTAATAACTTGCTATACTGATAGAGTGGTGTATAATGCGACAAAATTTTGCGATAATAGAAGAAAATGCTTGCTCAATGTTTAAAAGAATCAAAAGATGCATTACTGCCAATAGGCTGTTTAATTATTGCTTTTCCTCCTCTACTAACCCTATTTATTCAAGCCCCTCCATAAGGGGCTTTTTTTTGTCACACCAATGCTCAGATATGGCACGAAGAAAGGAGAAACAACACGATGGTTAATCCGTTGTATCTTCGAGACATAATCTCGATTAATGATTTAAAGCGTGAAGATCTGCTAACGGTACTTACAGTTGCTTCATCACTTAAACAACATCCGCAACCTGATCTACTAAAACACAAAGTGATTGCCAGTTGTTTTTTTGAAGCTTCTACCCGTACACGTCTTTCTTTCGAAACTGCCATTCAACGTTTAGGTGCTTCTGTTGTTGGTTTTTCCGATAGCAGTAATACTTCGTTAGGCAAAAAAGGCGAAACGCTAGCAGATACCATATCTGTTATCAGTCAATATGTCGATGCCATTGTTGTACGCCATCCACAAGAAGGCGCATCCCGTTTAGCGGCCGAGTTTGCCGGAAAAACCCCAGTGATCAATGCAGGTGATGGCGCAAATCAACATCCTACCCAGACACTGCTCGATCTGTTCACTATTCAGGAAAGCCAAGGCAGCTTGGATAATTTACATATCGCGATGGTCGGTGACTTGAAATATGGTCGAACCGTTCATTCATTAACCCAAGCTTTATCGAAATTTGACAATAACCATTTCTATTTTATTGCGCCTGAAGCCTTAGCCATGCCTGCTCACATTCTACATTTATTAGAAGAAAAAGGGATAACCTATAGTTTACATGACAGTATGGAAGTGGTTTTGCCAAAACTTGATATTCTCTATATAACTCGAATACAAAAAGAGCGCTTAGATCCTTCGGAATATGCCAATGTTAAAGCCCAATTCATTTTAAGCAGCAATGAACTAACCACCGCTAAACCTAGCATGAAGGTTTTACATCCGCTGCCTCGGATCGACGAAATCACCACTGATGTTGATAAAACCTCACATGCTTACTATTTTCAGCAAGCCGGTAATGGAATTTATGCCAGACAAGCACTTTTAGCTCTGATCCTAAACAAAACTATTAATTTATAAGGCAACTAATTATGACAAATGACCACAAATTACAGGTGGAAGCAATTAGCTGCGGCACTGTTATCGACCATATTCCTGCCCAAATGGGTTTTAAATTGCTTTCTCTGTTTAAATTAACGCAAACTGATCAACGTATTACAATAGGCTTAAATCTACCTTCTAATCACCTAGGTAAGAAAGATCTGATTAAAATTGAAAATACCTTTTTCAGCCCTGAGCAAGCAAACGAACTCGCTATGTATGCTCCCCATGCCACAGTTAACTGTATTAAAGACTATAAAGTAGAAAAAAAACTGTCAATTACTCTGCCTGAACAAATTGATGGGGTATTGATCTGCCCTAACAGTAATTGCATTAGTCATAATGAACCGGTAAGTAGTAGTTTTAGTGTTAAACAGCGACAGAATGAAGTCATTCTGACATGCAAATATTGTGAAAAAACCTTTGATCGACATGCGGCAATTAATAATATGTAATGCGGTATTATATAAATCAGCTATTAATGTTTGCTATTAGCATAGTGGTAACACATTAATTATTAACTTTAAGACTCAAGGTAAAGAACAACTTATGTCATACGAAATTAACACTGAAGACGCCCCAGCAGCTATCGGCCCTTATGTGCAAGGTGTTGACCTTGGCAATATGGTTATTACATCAGGTCAAATTCCGGTTGATCCTAAAACCGGTGTAATAGCCGAAGACATTATTACGCAAACGACACAATCACTAGAAAATATTCAAGCTATTGTGGAGAAAGCTGGCCTCAATGTGGCTAATATTGTTAAAACTACCGTTTTTGTTAAAGATCTAAATGATTTTGCTAGCGTAAATGCTACCTATGAAACTTTTTTTAACAAACATAATGCACCTTATCCTACTCGTTCCTGCGTCGAGGTTGCTCGCTTACCAAAAGATGTTCTCATTGAAATTGAAGCAATTGCTATTCGTAAATAGATGTCATTAACTGGCATCTCATAACCTAATCAACCCTAGTTAGTATCAATAAATTAACTAAATCTTTATAGAAATATTTTCTATAAAGATTTTTAACCAATTGGTTACTAATATTTGACTATTGTTAGCCACTCTTAGCTAAAAAGTAGACAACATTCCATTTCTTTGTTTTAGATCAATAAAAGCTCTGCTAAATAGACACTAAATACTACATATTGTGCTTTAATATATAAAATAGCACTACATATAGAATTTATAGATAAGATTATCCACAAATAAAGGCTTTCACTATTAATTGGGATTAATTTATCGATAACAGTTAGAGAAACCTATTGTGAAAACAGTAGTTATTAAGCGTGATGGTTGTCAGGTGGTTTTTGATAAAAATCGGATCAAAGAAAGCTGTCGTGCGTGCAGCCACTGGGATTTGTAATGAGCAATATTCCGCTGTTGTCACCTCAGTTGTCGAACAACAATTAGACAACCGCCAACCCGTTGATATTCATGAAATTCAACAAGCCGTTGAAAATCAACTGATGGCAGGCAGGTCAATACAAAGATCTGGCTCGAAATTACATTGAATATCGTCATGAGCGTGATATTGCTAGAGAACAATATAGTCGTCTAAACCACGAAATTCGCGGCTTGATTGAACAGAGTAATGTTTCGTTATTGAATGAAAATGCAAATAAAGACAGTAAAGTTATTCCAATCCAACGTGATTTATTAGCCGGAATAGTCGCTAAACATTATGCTAAACAACATATTTTACCGCGTGATGTGGTCATGGCACATAAACGCGGTGAAATTCACTATCATGATCTCGATTATTCGCCATTTTTCCCGATGTTTAACTGTATGCTGATCGATTTGCAAGGGATGTTAACCAAAGGTTTTAAAATGGGTAATGCTGAAATTGAGCCACCGAAATCAATTTCAACAGCCACCGCTGTTACGGCACAAATTATTGCACAAGTTGCCAGCCATATTTATGGTGGTACAACCATTAATCGTATTGATTAAGTACTTGTTCCTTTTGTTCAAGCTAGCTATAAAAAACACTTAAAAATTGCGCAGCAATGGCACGTTACCGATCAACTGGCCTATGCCGAAAGTAGAACAGAAAAAGAATGCTATGACGCTTTTCAATCACTAAAATATAAAGTTAATACGCTACATACCGCGAATGGACAAACGCCTTTTGTTACCTTTGGCTTAGGAACATCAAAAGAAGCGCGTTTAATCCAAAAATCTATCTTACAAAATCGCTTAGCCGGACTGGGAAAAAATCGTAAAACCGCGGTATTTCCAAAATTAGTTTTTGCTATTCGTAAAGGCATCAATCACCAGTATGGCGATCCAAACTACGACATTAAACAACTGGCACTGGAATGCGTCAGAAAACGGATGTATACAGATATTCTTAACTATGAACAGGTGGTAAGTGTCACTGGCTTCTTCAAAACACCGATGGGTTGCCGCAGTTTTCTCGGCGTCTATGAAGAACAAGGCCAAGCTATCCATGAAGGACGTAATAATCTCGGCGTGATCAGTATTAATTTGCCACGCATCGCGATTGAGGCTAAAGGGCACGAACAAATATTTTGGCAATTACTTGATGAAAGGCTAGCTATTTCTAAAAAAGCACTGATGACTCGAATTGCCAGGCTGGAAAATGTTAAAGCACGTATTACGCCAATTCTCTATATGGAAGATGCTTGTGGAATTCGTTTACAAGCGGAAGACAATATTGCTGAAATATTTAAACGTGATCGCGTATCGATCTCGTTAGGCTATATTGATCTACATGAAACAATTAATACCCTTTATGGCACGCAAAAACATATTTTTGATGATGAAATCCTACGGCAAAAAGCTTATCAGATCATTCAACATCTGCGCACCACGACTGACCACTGGAAAGCGGAAACTGGCTATGGATTTAGTTTATATAGTACACCTAGTGAGAATTTATGTGACCGATTTTGTCGCTTAGATGTCACTGAATCTGGCTTAATCGAAGGAGTTACTAACAAAGGGTATTATACCAATAGTTTTCATCTGGATGTTGAAAAACAGGTCAATCTTTACGATAAAATTGACTTTGAAGCACCTTATCTGGCATTAGCCAATGGCGGCTTCATCTGTTACGGTAAATATCCAAACTTACAACATAACTTAAAAGCATTAGAAGATGTCTGGGATTATAGTTATCACCATATCTCCTATTATGGTATTAATACCCTGATTGACGAATGTTATGAATGTGGATTTACTGGTGAATTTGCCTGTACCAGTAAAGGATTTGTCTGCTCATCTTGCAACAATCATGATCCAACCCGTGTTTCTGTTATTCGCCGCGTTTGTGGTGATCTTGGCAGCCCAGATGCTAGGCCATTTAATGGCGGTAAACAAGAAGAAGTTAAGCGACGAATTAAACATTTGAAAAACGAACAACTTGGTTAACACTATGAATTATCATTAATATTACCCTGTTGATGTTGTTAACGGCCCAGGAACAAGTTGCACGCTATTTGTCGCAGGTTGCCTCCATCAATGCAAAGGCTGCTATAACAAAAGCACCTGGAAAATTGATTCTGGTAAACCGTTTACTCAAGCAATGGAAAATCAAATTATCGCTGATTTACAAGACCAACGGATCGTACGTCAGGGACTGTCCCTCTCTGGTGGCGATCCATTACACCCACAAAATGTGCCGGCGGTTTTACAACTGGTTAAGCGTGTTAAGTTGGAATGCCCAGATAAAGATATTTGGCTATGGACGGGTTATACCCTTTACGAATTAACTGATCAACAACACTAAGTCGTTAACTATCTTAATGTATTAGTGGATGGTAAATTTATTCAAGCGCTTTATGAACCCAATTTTATTATGGCGAGGTAGTCATAACCAAGTGATCCATAAACTAGATTAATTTTCACGATGCCAAACAAGTTTTGTGCCAAATCCTAGCCTATTATTAACCATTTTGATCTGTTGCAAAGACAATTGCCAGATAGGTATACTCGCCGCCATGGCGAATGGAAATCGCCGACTATACTCTTGCCTGGCTTGCTTTTCTTTTTGGCCGGTTAGCGAACTTACTTTACCGATAAACTGTATCCCTTGTATTTTAACAACTATTTTGCTTTGGTTACAAACAGTCCCTGCCACAATCGGGTTGTTAAGCATCAATTCTGCATGCCGAGTACTCGTTTCGGTTAGAAAATATAACGACATCGTTTGAGCTTTGAAAGTATAAAAACAGATGGCAGACCAAATATCTGACTGAAAAGAGGTAAATAGCGAAAAAACATGCTGACGAGAAAAATATTGTTGAATCATAGCCAATGATGGTTGCCCAGCAAACATAGTAAATCACATATCTCCTTATGCGAAAAACATGCTGAAAAATTATTTTCAGCGTGTTTTTAACAAAAATCTAAGATGCCATCATCCGATGATTTATATTACCAATTATCTATAAACTGGAGCAGTCACTGGACTATTACCATAGATTCTGGCATTAGCTTGTACTTTATTTTACGTATAGGCTAAAAAAGTAACATAATAGCTATTTGCCCCTCTTTTAGTCGCCTCTTCAGCTAACTGCTGAACGGCGCTAGTAGGTATTTCCCCCGTAACTATCGAGACAATTCCGGTTGGCTGTTGAGCAGGAAATTCTATTACTTCTTTAGCCTGATCTGCCATTGCACAAATGATAATGCACCTAAAACGAAAATTAAAGTAGCTGGTAGTTTTTTCATCATAAACTCCTTAATTGATTATTGTCATTCAGAAATATTATTGTTTTTCCTGTGAAATAGATCACAATATAGGCACTACTTTAAATTTTGGATTAGTTTTTTGTTGCTGTCTTTCAAAAAATGAATAACATTGCAAAATAATACATTGAACTTTGTTAAAATATAGTTTAAACGCCTGATAGAACGCATTATCACGACAAAAAATAGCTAGAAAATTGACTTATTTTTTCTATCAAATTAACCAAAAAATTAATTTAATCAAACCAATATGACTAAAAAGCATTGGTCAATTTATCTGATAAGAGATAAACAAAATGCGCTTATACTGGCATCACAACAGATATAGCCCGCCGCTTCAACAACATCACTCAGGCAAAGGCGCAAAAGCTTTAAAGGGAAAACAGCCTCTTTCAGTAGTATATCAATGCCAACTAACCAGTCATTCCGATGCTTTATTGTTCGAATATCAAATAAAACAATTAACCAAAGCACAAAAAGAACAAGTAGCCTCAGATCAACCTTTAGATCTGGTGGATTAACTTACTAAATTAACCGTCATCAAAATGAGAAGAAAAATTAACTCGTCCTGAATAATCGGCTTACCATTATCTAACACATAAACTTGAAAATACGCCTCCATTCCATGCGGTTTAACGAGCATAAAGCCGAAGCGGTTATAATAATTTGGATCACCAAGAACCACCACCGCTTTATAACCAAATTCATTTATACTATATAACCCATCATACACCAATTTGGTGCCAATTCCCTGTCGTTGGTAAGCACTATCAACGGCTATTGGAGCTAACCCTACACATTGACACTCCTTATCACCATTAACATCTACTAGGGTAAAGCCGATATAACCAATAATGTTTCCTTTATCATCGGTAGCCACCATTCCTAATACCAATAAACCATCCTCATGCAATTTTCATACCAGATCAGCCTCTGCACTGGTGGGAAAAGTTTGACGCAACAATTAATCAATTCCTGGCGTATCGACAGTAATTTCAACTCGAATTAGCATGATAATGCACGCTCTTTATAATCAGTACTTTCACTTTGTACTAGTTTAATCAAATCAGCCAAGTGCAATAAACCAAAGCGTAAAACTGCTGGCATGCTCTCTAAATTCAAATGCAGCTTACATACAAACAAGCTCTGTATCCCCTTCGATACCTAACCGACGCTGAAAAATAAGGTATCAGGATCTTCTTTGCGCCCTGCAATTAAAATTAAATCATTCGCCCCACTACAAAAACTGACATCTACTGGTTGATATTTACTGACTATAATTTTACCTGCCTGCAGGCTAATATACCAAAAAGTTGCATATTGTGCACTTCAACTTTCAGCCATTTATTCTGCAAAAAATCAAGTTCTCCATCAGTTAATGCTTGCTGAAATTGCCAGCTTAATAACTGCTCCAAAATTTGGCGGTGTAAAATAAAAAGTGTTGCTTTTAATGGTAAACGTATAAATTTAGGTCCATGTTGTATAATTTGCTGGCGAATTTTCTTTAACACAATCCAAATTCCTCTTATTATTTTTAAAATATATTTTCTAAGCATTAATGATAATCACTCATTCTGCCAAATTATTAGGTGCTATCTTTGAATCCATGTCAAAATTTAACAAACAATCGATTAATCTATTCGATTTCATGTCCCATATAGCAAAATTAATTCACAAAAGAAAGTAATCTAGCTTAAGTCAAAACAACAATATTACGCCTTTACTACAATCGCCAGATATCTAACTGTACGCTAGATCAATTATGGAATTATTATGTCCAGCAGGTAATTTACCTGACTTAAAAATAGCTGTCGATAACGGAGCTGATGCTGTTTATATTGGCTTTAAAGACGACGACACCAATGCACGTCATTTTACTGGTTTAAATTTTAACGAAAAAATTAGCTGAAGCCATCAAATATGCTCATGATCGTCATTGTAAATTACATGTTGCTATCAACACTTTTGCTCAGCAAAATGGTTTTAATCACTGGCTAGCCGCTGTTGATATGGCTGCTGAGATTGGCGTTGATACATTGATCCTAGCTGATCTTGCTATATTGGATTATGCAGCCGAAAAATATCCGCATATTGAACGTCATGTCTCGGTTCAAGCTTCTGCGCCAAATATTGAAGCAATTCGATTTTATCAACGTAATTTCGCCGTCCAACGAATAGTTTTACCGCGCGTTCTGTCATTACATCAAGTCAAACAGTTAGCCAAAAGCAGTCCAGTAGCATTTTAAGGTTTTACATTTGGAAGTCTTTGCATCATGGCGGAAGGACCCTGTTATCTTTCTTCTTATCTTACAGGAGAATCATCAAATACCGTAGGAGCTTGTTCACCGGCCCAATTTGTACGTTGGCAACAAACTGACAAAGGTATGGAATCGCGCAAATAATATTTTAATTGACTGCTACTCAAATAATGAAAATGCCAGTTATCCAACCCTTTGCAAAGGAAGGTATTGTGTCGATGGAAAAAATATCACGTGTTAGAATAACCCACCAGTCTAAATAGCCTGGAATTCTTACCAGAACTTATGATGGCAAATATTGCCGCTGTCAAAATTGAAGGCCGCCAAAGAAGTCCTACTTACGTTGACGATGTTACTCATATTCGGCGACAAGCCATCGATTATTGCAGAAACGATCCTAAGAAATTCACAACCAAGCAAAAATGGATGGCTATATTGGAAAATCTATCTGAAGGTAAACAAACAACCCGAGGTGCATATCATCGGCAATGGCAGTAAGATAAGGCAAAAACATGAAATATTCCTTAGGTTCAGTACCTTATTATTGGTCAAAAGAAACCTTAACTCAGTTTTATCAACAAGCGATTAACAGTAACCCAGATATTATTTATCTCGGTGAAACTGTATGTAATAAACACCGGCAAATGCAACCAGCCGACTGGCTTGAACTGGCAAAAGAAATAACTTTGCACGGTAAACAAATTATTATCTCTACTCTATCTTTACTGCATAGCGCGGCTGAACTTAAACAGATCGCTAAATTGGTCGACAATGGTGAGTTTTTAGTTGAAGCACACAATTTCGGTATTATAAATTTCTGGTTGAGCGAAAAATACCCTTTATCGCCGGATATGGCCTTAGTTGCTATAATGCTTATACCTTATGCCTACTTTATCGCCAAGGCATGTTACGCTGGTGCCTTCCGATTGAACTTTCTCGTGATTAGTTACAAGATCTTTTTGAACAATTTGAACAATTTGAACAGCTTGGATTTCTTCACAATTTTGAAGTCGAAGGATTTGGCTATGGACATTTACCATTAGCCCTGTCGGCTCGCTGTTTTACTGCCCGTTCAGAAAATCGCAGCAAAGATAACTGTGAAACTTGTTGTATAAAATATCCGCAAGGCAGAAAAGTCTTTTCCAAAGAAAATCAATTACTCTTTACTCTTAATGGTGTTCAAACGCAAAGTGGTTACTGCTATAACTTAAGCAATGAACAAACTTCAATGAACGGCTTAGTTGATATTGTCCGAATTTCGGCTGAAAGTCTAGATTCACTCACCATTCTGGAACATTTAGAGCCAATCAGCAAGGTGAGTATCCATTAAGGTTAGCTAATGATATAAACTGCAACGGTTATTGGCGGCGTTCAGCCGGTTTATATCTTATACCTTAAACATTAAGAACACTTTTTGTTTGCCAATACACAACGTAGATGGTGACTAAGTTGGCGCAATTCACCACTACGTAGCATATTGACCAAAATACCTAGTAACGCATAAATTGTGCCTAACATTAGCATCATCATGATATCAATACCAACATCAGCTAACCTTAAATCAAGTTGGTTAATACCCGTGATGGCTTTTATTGCCCAGGTTGAAGGTAAAGAATAAGCAAACATTCTTACCCAATCGGGCATCGCCTGTAATGGCCAAATTGCGCCTGAAATATAAAATACCGGTGTGATAAGAAAAGCCAAGATCAGATAAATCATTTCTACACTACATAAAAATTCGGTGACAAACTTATCTAACCCTAAAATTGCTAATAAAAACGGTAAAGTAACGATCAAAAGCTGATAAAGTGGCGCTTCCTGCCGGTAATCTAATACCCAAGGCCAGAGCGCAAAAAAGATGGCTGACAAAAATGACCAAATCGGCAGCAAAACTCGGTCCCGGATTGAACAGAGGCTCGGTTATTCTTTTAATGAGTGTTAATAATGTACTGGCTTGTTGATCAGTAAAGCCGGTATTTCTTAGCCGTTAAGTATTATATTCGTTTAATAGCTGGACATAAGCGGAGGAAATTTCTTACTGAATTTGGTCACTGGCAAGCCGATTAGTACCATCACCATAAACCGATACTGTAATATTCTTACCATTTAGTAAACTTTTTTCAAAATCGATAGGAATAAGAATAATGGCAAACAATTTTCATTCACGCATATCTGCCCTTGCTATAGCCAAGTTATCATAACTATATAATTTTATTTTCGGTATCGAATCTAATCGATTCATCAGTAAGCGGCTAGCTGAACTATGATCTTGATTAACAATGGCTACCGGCAAATACCACAATACAGGCCGAATATAAACCAAACTCATAATGGATAATAAAACCAGCAATAATAACCAGATCGGCTTTGCCAACATGCCAAGTAATACCCGATAAAAAGTCGTTAAATATAGCTTTATCAAACTACCTCCTGCATTTTTAGCCTGGTTAACAGGCAATTACGGATCAGCAAGGCACAAATAGCAGGATAAACCAGCAATATTAAACACACTTGTATGACTCGCAGCAAAGAAACCTCTCGCAGAAAAATATCAAACATCACATTTAATGCATGGATAAGCGGTTGGATATTGGCAATGATCTGTGCAGGCCAAGCCATTGCCATTATTGGCATGGCAAAACCGGAAAAAGCCAAGGCAATACTAACTAACATTGCAATCAGACTATAGGCTGTAAAAATACTTTGGTAAAAACGAATAGCAACATACCAATACTTTGTGTGGCAGTTACATAAAAAAAGTAAAATGGGTTGCCGGCAACCCGGGCGTCAAAGAAAAAAGAGAGGGCAGCAATTTCAATTAATAACAAGGTAGTAAAAAACAGGCTATAGGGCATCAGCTTGCCTAATAAGGCACTAGTAAAAGTTTTGTTGGTTACTAATTTACTAATGCCGTTCCACGCGACATAATTATAGATAGTACAAGTGATAACAAACAGCTGTAACATATAAATGGTAGCGGCAACTTGTTGATAATAAATATAATTTCTACTAGGGTTAAAGAGACTATCATAAAAAAGGGTAACTCTTGCTAAGGAAGGGATATTACGTCCCACTGCTGAGGCTAATATTGGACGATATTGTGCATTTAATTCGGCTATTAATCCTCTAAAATCTTAAATGGCATAACTGTCATAGGCATAAAATAAGGCATTATAATACATCCTAACTGTCGGTTGCCAACCAGTAAGTACATCCTTTTCAAAATGATAAGGAATATAGAGTAAAGCATAATCTTTATGCGCTACCTAGACGTAATAATGAAGTATTAAGTGTGCCATCAATTGCTTTAATATTTGGATGTGGCGTTGCATTTAAATTACGAATTAACTTATTCGACAGTAGACTATGGTCATGATCAACCACTGAAACAGAAAGATTTAATAGGGTTACTTCGGAAAAGTTGGCGCTTACTAACATAAATAGAAGTAGTGGGAATATCCAACTTAGCCAATGTATGATCGGACTAAGAACAACAATCTGCATCTCTTGATTAAAAGCAAAACTAAAGTCACCCCCAATTGCTTTTACGGTCATAAAAAAACACCTATTTATCCCATGTCCATAATGCGCTCATGCCAGGACCAGGACGCAGCCCTTCGACAGTCTCTAGTGGATAAAGACGTACTTCAAACGTTCTTAAATCAAAGTCTCCAGTTGCACGGGTTGTCCGTTTAGTTGCATAGTCTCCCATCGGGGCAAGTATAACGTCTTTGGCTTCAATAATTTTGTCATGCAAAGCGGGAACGCGTATTCCTATCCTATCACCTTTACGAACATAAGCCATGATATCTTCGCGTAAATTATAGATAAAGTAGGCCTGTAGTATACGAACGAGTGTAAGCAGGGGATTATTGGTATTAAATAACTCGCCAACTTCAGCTGGTATCGACCAACTTCGTCGTTAACTGGTACTTTGACAAGTAAATCATCAAATTGCACTTGTAGCTCGATCAATTGTTGCTCAGTTTGTCGTAATGCAGCCACATATTTATGTCGTAACTCAATACGGTCACCATTTTTAGCTTCATCTAATTGCGCCTGAGCACATGTACCTGCTAAAAAGCGACATCTTTAGCCCAACTTGCCTTGTCTAGCTCATTAGCCGAAACATAGCCTTTAGCAGCTCAATTATTCAATCTAATATATTCGTTATTTGCATTGGTATACTGAGATTGCGACTGTTTCAATGCGGCTTGAAAACTGCGGATCGTTTCTTCACGTATGCCATTCAATGACAGATCAAGTTGTGTTTTGGCTTGATCACGTACGGTGTTCAATGCGGCTAGCTGCGCCTGCAATTCCGGGTTTTCCAATGTAATTAATAATTGCCCTTTTTTACCATGTCACCTCGTCAATATGACGTTCAATAACAAGGCCTCTGGCTTTAGAGGTGACAATCACTTCCGGTGCATCTACTTCACCTTGCAACAAAAGATGCTTATTTTGTGTATAAAGCAACACAGCAATCGCAACAACAATCAGCATTAGTAGAACTAACCATAATATTCTTCTTTTCATATTAGTTTTAATATACCTTAACTATTTCATATAAAACTATACCTATTGCAATTAATTAACCACTCAGTATGCGCCTTTACCACGTAAGTGGTTAGTAAATTCGTGCGCTAAATCGCATAAAACAGACGATATACCTTTACTACAGTCCAATCTCATCTTTATCCTAAGCACATTTTGACTAGCAACCATTCAATTTTAGTCATGCTCATTCAGTTATGTGAAACCATGAAATACGTTTTTTACTGGATTAACTATGTATGTTTTTGATTTATTATTTTTATTACTGCAACAAATGTGTGTCTATTTAGTTATTGCCTGGATGCTCAGTAAAACCCCCCTCATTATTCCGTTATTAAAAGTTACCGTTCTGATCCCACATAAGCTAATGTGTTATGTCATTTTTTCTGCTTTTTCCATTATAGGAAGCTATTTGGGGTTGTATATTGATGATACCATTGATAACACTCGTGCCATTGGTACCGTATTAAGTGGTTTACTCGGTGGCCCCAGCGTAGGAACATTGGTTGGCTTTACCGGCGGAATACATCGTTATTTACTAGGTGGCGCAACAGCCGCTAGCTGCATGCTGTCAACTATTATAGAAGGTTTAATTGGTGGACTGGTGCATCGCTATTACACAAAACGGGCGCAAATCAATAAGTTGTTTAATCCCCACACTGCTGCAGCAGGTGTAACTTTTTTAGCAGAAATTAGTCAAATGTTAATCATTCTATTACTAACAAAACCGTTTGCTAACACAATTGTGCTAGTTAAAAATATCGCTCTACCTATGATCATTACTAACAGCGTTGGCGCAGCTATGTTTATTCGTATCTTATTGGATAGACGAGCAATTATTGAAAAATATACCACTGCCTTTTCTGCCCAAGCGTTAAAAATTGCTGCCCATACTGAGGGAATATTGCGTAAAGGATTTAATGCTAATAATAGTATGCATATTGCTAATATTATTTATCAAGAGTTAAAAATTGGTGCAGTTGCTATTACTGATACAGAAAAAATTCTCGCTTTTGTTGGCATCGGCTCTGATCATCATATCCCGGGCTCAAAACTTACTTCGCTACAAACAATGCGAGCTATTAAAAATAATGACGTGGTGTATGCTGACGGTAATGAAGAGCCCTATCAATACTCACTGAGCACCAATTGTAAACTTGGTTCGGTTTTAGTGATCCCCTTACGAGGAGAAAATCAACAAGTCATTGGCACAATTAAACTTTACGAAGAGAAAAATCGGTTATTCAGTTCAATTAATCTTACCCTAGGAGAGGGGATTGCGAGCCTAATTTCCGCCCAAATTCTAACCGGTCAATATGAGCGTAATAAACAATCTTTATTAAAATCAGAAATCAAATTGCTGCATGCACAAGTGAATCCTCACTTCTTATTTAATGCTCTTAATACACTACAAGCAGTAATACGTAAAGACAGCAAACAGGCTACTGAACTGATAAATTACCTATTGACTTTCTTCCGTAAAAATTTAAAACGTCCTGAAACGATAACAACCTTGTATGACGAAATTGAGCATGTAAACGCTTACTTACAAATTAAAAAGGCGCGTTTTCGTGAACATCTGCAAATTAACATCGATATTCCACAAAAATTACAAACCTATAGAATTACCTGCATTTTCACTACAACCTCTGGTTGAAAATGCTATCAAACATGGAACCGCACATTTACTCAATACCGGCCGAATTAGCTTGTGTGCCTTTCAGCAACAAACCGTTATTTATATTGAAATTAAAGATAATGCCGGCCTATATCAACCTGCTGCAATAAATGATGGATTAGGCATTAGCCTGGTAGATAAGCGCCTGAAACTCCATTATGGTGAACAGTATGGTATCAATATCAGCTGCCAGCCAGAACAATTTACCTGTGTCAAACTTTGTATTCCTGTTAGGAAAATAGCAAATTAGGCAGCATAACAATGAAGATTGTGATAGTTGATGACGAACCATTAGCACGCGAGAACTTACGTTACCTTTTAGAGCAGGAAACCAATGTTGATATCATTAGCCAATGTGCTTGAAGCGATCAGTGTTATTCATAATAAAAAACCGGATGTTGTCTTCCTTGATATTCAAATGCCTCGCATTGCCGGACTTGAAATGGTACAAATGCTCGATCCGCAACATCGACCCTATATTATATTGTTACCGCTTTTGACGAATACGCCATTCAGGCTTTTGAGGAACACGCTTTTGACTATTTACTAAAACCAGTAGAAAAAACTCGGTTATCAAAAACCCTTCAGCGGTTACACCACCATCAACAAAAACAAAATATTGATCAATTATCGAATCATATCGCACTCAAATACATTCCTTGTATAGGCCATAATCGCATTTGGTTGATACCACTTGAGCAAGTGCTTTATATTACATCTCGCATGGAATGACGTATATGTTATGGATAACAAAAATCAGCAGGGGTTTACCGAACTTACCCTACGTACTATTGAAATGCGTACTACGTTAGTTCGTTGTCATCGACAATATTTGGTTAATATGACTCAACTAAAAGAAATTACTTTTGGTGAAAATAGTCAGGCAAAACTGATATTAAGCAATGGTCAACATATTCCAATCAGCCGTCGCTATTTGAAACCCTTTAAAGAGGCGTTAGGATTATGTTGATGCTATTGATCACTCTTTAATAAATAAAAGCTGAATTCCATTGAATTCAGCGTTTGCATTTAAATAAGATATTAATCCTTACATCAGATATTGTGATTACTACGACGACGTAATCCAGCGTTATTATGTCCTTCATTACGACCACGGAACTGTTCACGCTCACTAAGTCGCTCGTTACCAAATCGGCGTCCTCGCTCACGTAATTCGCTACCATTATGGTGACCATTTCCGCGACGCTCAAACGGCTGTGCATCGCCTAATAACTGCATTTGCATTGGTTTATTCAAAATACGAGTACGTGTCAAATGATTAAGTAATTCATTTGGCATACCTTTCGGTAACTCTATGGTTGAATGCGAGGCAAAAAGCTTAATGTTACCAATATAACGGCTACTGATATCGACCTCATTAGCAATGGCACCGACAATATGACGAACTTCAACACCATCATCACGGCCAACTTCAATCCGATACAATTCCATATCACCGACATCACGACGCTCGCGACGCGGGCGACGCTCAGAAGCACCATTACCCCGACGACGCTCATCACGGGAATTAAATTCACGTCGTGCACGACGGACAGGATCCGGTGGCATTATTAACGGCCGATCACCTTGCGCCATTTTTAATAGAGCTGAAGCCAAAATTTCCATATCCAGCTCATCATCAGCAACTAATTTGGACAGTAATGCACGATATTTCTCTAAATCACCACTTTCCAATTGCTTTTGAATATTTTCAGCAAATTTAGCTTGGCGGCGCTCACTTAAAACAGCCGAGCTTGGTAACTCAACTTCAGTAATTGGCTGCTTCATGATACGTTCAATATTACGTAATAATCGCCGTTCACGATTATCAACAAATAAAATAGCGCGCCCAGCTCGGCCTGCCCGTCCTGTACGACCAATTCGATGCACATAAGACTCAGCATCCATCGGTATGTCATAATTTACTACTAAACTAATACGTTCAACATCTAAACCACGTGCTGCGACATCAGTAGCAATTAATATATCAAGACGACCATCTTTCAAACGCTCCAATGTTTGCTCACGCAGTGCTTGATTCATGTCACCATTTAGAGCTGAACTATTATAGCCACTACGCTCAAGCGCTTCAGCAACCTCTAATGTGGCATTTTTGGTGCGCACAAAAATAATTGCCGCATCAAAATCTTCCGCTTCCAAAAAACGAACCAATGCTTCATTTTTACGCATACCATAAACAGACCAATAACTTTGCGTAATATCCGGCCGGGTTGTCACGCTGGATTGAATGCTAATTTCTTGTGGTGATTTCATAAAGCGGCACGTAATACGGTGGATCGCTTCCGGCATTGTGGCAGAAAATAAGGCGGTCTGATGTTCGGTTGGGATCTGGCTCATTATATTTTCAACGTCTTCAATGAAACCCATTCGTAACATTTCATCCGCTTCATCAAGCACCAAACCACGTAAATGGGATAAATTTAATGTACCCCGCGTCAAATGATCTAATAAACGACCGGGTGTTCCCACTACAATTTGGGGACCTTGTCTTAATGCACGCAACTGCGCATCATAACGCTGTCCACCATAGAGGGCGACAACATTCACTGTACGCATATGTTTAGAAAATTCACCCATCGCTTCGGCAACTTGTACGGCTAACTCACGTGTTGGTACCAATACTAAGATTTGGGCGGCTTTCAATGACATATCTATATTATGTAGTAGCGGTAAACTAAAGGCGGCTGTCTTACCGCTACCAGTTTGTGCCATACCTAATACGTCACGCCCGTCTAATAAATAGGGAATACATTGCTGCTGGATTGGCGATGGTTTTTCATAACCAAGATCATTAAGTGCAGAGAGAATTGGTGCTGATAAACCTAAATAAGCAAAAGAGATTTCAGTCTCATTAGTCATGCAAAAGTGCCTCATTCATTATGGTGGCCAGTTTACATAACTCTGCGAAAAAAATTTCGGTCATTTTCATTTAAAATATGAACTGGCTCAAATTATGTTATTAAACGAACAACAAGCCTTCATCACAATCGATGAAGACTTAAAAAAGCAGTGATGATATGTTCGTCGCTACTGTTAGCCTGATTCTGAAAGGTCGTCTTGTGCCTGACCTAACAAAGCCAGTTCCAACAGTGCATAGCGGTGCTCAACAAAGCTATATGCATTGTTAGCTACCGTAAGCTTGAATAACGCTATAGCGCTATCATTATCCCCCAGACTTAGGTAATGTTTACCTAAATAGAAGTTAGTTTCACTAAGATGCTCAGCGAGCGAAGTGTTATCAGTTGAATTCTCTTTCAAACGAACCATCAATGTTTTTTCACTGATTTTACCTAAATAGAATTCAACTACATTCCAGCCCCATTGCCCTTTTTCCGCTTGCTTATAACGAGATGACAAATTGGCTTGTGCCATTTTTGGATCTATCTCTTTTTCCACTAAATAAAGCCATAAGCTGCGGAAAGAATCATTTGGATCTTGTTGATAACACACCAGCAGATCACCCTGCGCCAACCGCTGTCTTCCACCATAATACAGTGCAATCCCCCGATTCATGCGCGCGAAATTGTAAGTCGGATCAAGCTCTAAAACAGAATCAAACGCTTCATAGGCAGCATCAAAGTTGCCTGCCTGTGTAAAATATATTCCAAGGAAATTAAAAATTTCTGGAATATCAGGGCGTATAGCTAGCGCCATGGTAAAATCATTGCGCGCTAACTCCCTTAATCCGAGACTATCATACAACACTCCGCGTTCATATAAAAGCTGTGCATATTCATCATCGGATAATGAGCAACTCGCAAGGATCTGTTCCACACGAGCCAATATTACTTCCTGTTGCAATGTGGGTTGCAATGGGATAGCGAAGACTTCACTTTTGCGCCAATTTTCACTACTGCAACCGACAATAAAAACAACAGCAGCAGTATAAAGCCAGCGCAGAAAAGAATTCATTTCCTTCTCCCAAAGACAGAAACTAATCAATATATCCCGTCAATCCCCACAATTACGGAGACTCAGTGATTGAACTGCTGAGTAGGTGCTCTTTTTACAGGACATCGAACCTTACGTCAAATTATTCTGCAGAAATCTGCGTTTCGGTTTCAACCGGCTTTTCGACAGATACCGCTTCTTTGATACTAAGACGAATACGTCCTTGACGATCAATTTCCAGTACCTTAACCGGCACTTCCTGACTTAACTGTAAGTAATCAGTAACTTTTTCAACGTGTTTTTCTGCTATCTGTGAGATATGCACCAAGCCTTCTTTGCCACCACCGATGGCAACAAAAGCACCAAAGTCAACAATACGTGTGACTTTGCCTTGATAAACACGGCCAACTTCAACTTCTGCTGTAATATCTTCAATACGACGAATCGCGGCTTCTGCTTTAGAGCTATCGGTTGCCGCAATTTTTACGGTACCATCATCATCAATTTCAATCGTAGTACCGGTCTCTTCGGTCAAGGCTCTAATGACAGAACCACCTTTACCAATAACATCTTTGATTTTGTCAGGATTAATGTGGATCGTGTGAATACGTGGCGCAAACTCAGAAATCTCTTCACGGGGGCGATTAATAGCCTCTTCCATCACCCGCAAAAGGTGTAGACGCGCCCCTTTTGCCTGGTTTAACGCAACTTGCATAATTTCACGCGTAATGCCCTCAATCTTAATATCCATTTGCAGAGCACTAATACCTTCACGACTACCTGCCACTTTAAAATCCATATCACCTAAATGATCTTCATCACCCAAAATATCGGAAAGTACCACAAAATTATCGTCTTCTTTCACTAACCCCATGGCAATACCGGCTACCGCAGCCTTAATTGGAACACCGGCATCCATTAATGCAAGTGATGCCCCACAGACGGAAGCCATAGAAGAAGATCCATTAGATTCGGTAATTTCAGACACCACACGTACAGTATAAGGAAACTCAGATTGGTTCGGCATAACCGCCAAGACACCACGCTTAGCCAAACGTCCATGACCAATTTCACGACGTTTTGGCGAACCGACCATGCCTGCTTCGCCCACTGAATAAGGCGGAAAATTATAATGGAATAGGAAACGATCGGTATATTCACCCATAAGTTCATCAATAACTTGTGCATCACGCTCGGTGCCAAGCGTTGCTGTGACCAACGCCTGAGTTTCTCCGCGAGTAAATAACGCTGAACCATGAGTACGGGGTAATATTCCAGTGCGTACATCGAGTGCACGTATCATGTCTTTTTCTCGTCCATCAATGCGCGGTTCACCTTTTAATACACGAGTACGAACCACTTTTTTCTCTAAACCGACCAGAATTTCGTTGATTTCAGCAACATCTAAAGATTCATCTTCTGCTAAAAGCGCATTAGTCACATCTTCTTTGATTGCATCAACGTTAGAGTAACGCTCTTGTTTTTCAGTAATACGGTAAGCATCACCCAATCGCTGTTCAGCTAATTCGGCAATGTGTTTATGTAATTCTTCATCAATCTCTTCTGGTTGCCAATCCCATTTTTCTTTACCCGTTTCAGCCGCCAATGCCTTAATATTATCAATCACTATTTGTTGCTGATCGTGACCAAAAACAACCGCACCAAGCATCTGTTCTTCCGTCAATAAATCAGCTTCAGACTCTACCATTAGCACTGCAGTGGAGGTGCCTGCTACAACTAAATCTAAGCGACTACTTTTTAACTCATCAACGGTGGGATTTAAAACATACTGGTCATCAATATAACCAACTCGCGCCGCACCAATTGGACCATTAAATGGAATACCTGATAAAGATAATGCAGCCGAAGCACCGATCGTGGCAACAATATCTGGATTTACTTGTGGATTAATGGATACCACAGTAGCAATAATTTGTACCTCATTGACAAATCCCTCTGGAAATAGAGGACGAAGAGGACGATCAATCAGCCGGGCAATCAGTGTTTCACCTTCACCAGGACGACCTTCTCGACGAAAAAAACTACCTGGAATACGGCCTGCGGCATAAGATCTCTCCTGATAGTTGACTGTCAGTGGAAAGAAATCCTGCCCTTCTTTTACTTTCTTCTGTCCAACAACAGTGACAAATACGGCTGTATCATCCATATTAACCATAACCGCAGCAGTCGCTTGACGGGCCATCATACCCGTTTCGATAGTGACGGTATGTTGGCCATATTGAAATTTACGAACAATAGGATTAAGCAAAATAATACCCTTTTTAATAGCTGATTATTTATATAACAACACCAATCTTTTTCTTCTTGCTACATCCTCGCGACTAATGACAATACTGAATATTTTTAATCATTGTATTAATATCAGCATTCTCATTAGCCGCACGAACCGTTTGTAGCTAAAGAAGCTCACATTATTTAGAAATAAATTGGCAAAAATCTAAATCTATTTCCTAAAATCATTTTGTAAGTGTAAACCAATTCCAAAAATTTTTTGCACTTTCTAGCAGAAAAGGGGCCTACTGGCCCCTTTTCTTTTAAAACCAACTAATCAGCGACGTAATCCTAAGCGCTCAATAAGCCCAGTATAACGAGCAACATCTTTACGCTTCAGATAGTTCAATTGTTTACGACGCTGTGCAACCATTCGCAACAAGCCTCGACGGCTATGGTGATCTTTCTTATGCTCGGTAAAGTGAGCTTGCAACTGATTGATTTGTACAGTTAATAAAGCAACTTGAACTTCACTAGAACCGGTATCATTTTTATCACGGCCATACTCCGCGATAATCTGCGCTTTTGCTTCAGTACTTAGAGACATAAATAACTCCAAATTTTCCATTAAACCTAAGGAAAGCCGATCTCTAATTCAGCCCTCCCGAACAAACGCTCACTCATTTTACGCTTCAATCAACCATAACGCAAGATAACATCCCGATCCTATCGTACACTTTCCACGACTAAACGACGAGGAGCTATCCTATTTTGTTTATCAATCTCAGCGATACCAATAAATCTATGGATATCACCTTCTGTTACTCGGACTTTATTACCCTCGTGCAGTTGATGATTGGTAACAACAGCTTGCCCTTGTTTAAAATAGCTTGCTACAATCTTGCAAATATTGATTTCAGGAAAATGATTAACTGCTGTATCCATAGGTAACAATAAAGGATCTAACTGCTCTGCCAAAGAAGCGGTCCCCAATTCGACTTGTTGCTTGAGCGTATACAATTGCTCTAACGTTACCATACGTTTGCTGGGATAATCTGCTACCTGTAAGCGCCTTAGATAAATCACGTGAGCACCGCAACCCAATAATTCACCTAAATCATCAATAATAGTCCGGATATAAGTTCCTTTAGAACAATGAATTTCTAATTCAAGTTCATTCTCTTGCCAGCGCTTAAATTGTAAATCATAAATAGTAATCTGGCGGCCTTGACGTTCAATAGTAATACCCTGACGAGCGTATTCATAAAGCGGCTTACCTTGATATTTAAGCGCGGAATACATAGACGGTACTTGGATTAAATTACCACGAAATTTATCTAATGCCTTATCAAGTTGCTGCTGTGTCAATTCAATGGGACGTTCACAAATAATTTTACCCTGTGTATCCGAAGTATCCGTACGCTGTCCTAAACGAGCAATAACACGGTAACGTTTATCTGAATCCAACAAAAATTGTGAAAATTTTGTCGCTTCACCCAAACAAATCGGTAACATGCCGGTTGCCAGAGGATCGAGCGCTCCAGTATGACCGGCTTTTTTAGCATCAAATAAACGACGTACTTTTTGTAAAGCATCATTAGATGAAAGTTCGAGCGGTTTATCTAATAACAATACACCGTGAATGTCATGACCACGCCTCATTACTTCCTCTCTTTATCTTTAACAGTATGACGGCGCTTTTCATCATCACGGATCACGTTACTAACTAAATTAGACATACGCATACCTTCAACCAAAGAGCTATCATAAAAAAAAGTTAATTCAGGAATAATACGTAAACGCATGGAGTTACCCAGTAAAGAACGAATATGTTTAGCCATATTACCATTCAATACTTTAATACCATTTTTAACCATATCCTTTTCATGTTCTTGATCTGATATATTTAAAAAAGTTACGAACACTTTGGCATAAGCCAAATCACGAGAAACTTCTACACCTGAAACTGTGGCCATTTTAACACGTGGATCTTTAATTTCTCGATCAAGAATAATGGCGATCTCTTTTTGTAATTCCTGCGCAACACGCTGAGCACGATCAAACTCTCTTGCCATTATGATATCTCCTCACAGGGGTAAAAATAAAATGACCATTTAATTATTATGATATATTGTTAGAAAAACAAAATATACTAGTTATATCTGTTTGGTTTTTATAGAAATTAACCATAACTATTAAATATTATTTATCATAATAGCATCGAAGCCACCACAAAAACCGATAATCAATATACCCTATCTAATTTATTATTTATAATTCTTTAGTTAAAAGACCATAAGACCATAACGTCAGTTATGGCCTTTTAATAAGTAACAATAAAATCGGTGTTAGTTATCAATAGAACGTTTCACTTCAATGACTTCAAATACTTCTATCATATCGCCAACCCGTACATCATTGTAATTTTTCACACCAATACCACACTCCATACCATTACGTACTTCGTTGACATCATCTTTAAAACGACGTAATGATTCTAATTCACCTTCATAAATAACCACATTATCCCGTAATACACGGATAGGATTATTACGCTTGATTATACCTTCCACAACCATACAACCAGCAATTGCCCCAAACTTAGGTGATTTAAAGACATCACGTACTTCCGCTAATCCGATAATCTGCTGTTTATATTCAGGCGCCAACATACCACTCATCGCCTGTTTGATCTCATCAATGAGACTATAAATAACAGAGTAATAGCGTAGATCTAAATTTTCATTTTCGACAATCCGTCTTGCCGCAGCATCGGCACGCACATTAAAACCAATGATAATCGCATTAGACGCTGCCGCCAAGGTAACATCAGTTTCTGTAATACCGCCAACACCTGAACCAATGATTTTTACTTTCACTTCATCAGTGGACAGTTTTTGCAGCGAATCGGTAATCGCTTCACAGCTACCCTGTACATCGGTTTTTAACACAATATTTAACTCAGAAATCTTACCATCTTCCATATCAGCAAACATGTTTTCTAGCTTTGATTTCTGCTGGCGTGCCAATTTCACTTCACGGAATTTACCTTGACGATAAAGTGCAACTTCACGCGCTTTCTTTTCATCACGTACAACTGTTGCTTCATCACCTGCCGAAGGTACATTTGATAGCCCTAGAATTTCAACTGGAATCGATGGCCCGGCAGACTGAATATCTGCGCCTAATTCATTACGCATGGCACGAATACGGCCATACTCAAAGCCACATAATACAATGTCACCTTTATTAAGGGTTCCTTCCTGAACTAAAATAGTCGCAACCGGGCCACGACCTTTATCCAGATAAGACTCGATAACAACACCGCTCGCCATGCCCGTACGAACTGCTTTCAGTTCTAATACCTCAGCCTGTAATAAGATAGCTTCTAATAATTCATCAATACCTATTCCTTTTTTAGCAGATACATTGATAAATTGGTTTTCACCACCCCATTCTTCAGCCACAATACCATATTGTGAAAGCTCATTTTTGACACGATCAGGATCAGCTTCGTGTTTATCGATTTTATTAACCGCAACGACCACCGGGACATTAGCCGCCTTAGCATGTTGAACAGCTTCTATAGTCTGAGGCATCACACCATCATCTGCAGCAACCACCAAAACAACAATATCTGTTGCTTTAGCACCACGAGCACGCATTGAAGTAAACGCAGCATGTCCTGGTGTATCTAAAAAGGTAATCATGCCTTTATCCGTTTCAACATGATAAGCACCTATGTGCTGCGTGATGCCACCTGCTTCTCCCGAGGCGACTTTCGTCGAACGAATATAGTCAAGTAATGAGGTTTTACCATGGTCAACATGGCCCATAATCGTTACGACTGGTGCTCGTGGTTCTGCAATTGCTTCCCCGATATCACGATCACTTAAAATCGCTTCTTCCAGCTCATTTTCACGACGCAAAATAACTTTATGTCCCATCTCTTCTGCCACAAGCTGCGCGGTTTCTTGATCAACAACCTGGTTGATGGTCACCATCGCGCCCATTTTCATCATGGTCTTAACAACTTGAGAGCCTTTTACTGCCATCTTATTAGCTAATTCAGCAACAGAGATGGTTTCACCAATCACAACATCACGGTTAATAACTGCAACCGGTTTTGTGAAACTTTGCTGTAATGAACTGGTTTTTTTCTGCTTACCTTTCGTTTTATTAGTACGACCAACCGCCCGTTCTTCTTCGCGATCAGCTTTCTCCGAATGTTTATTATTTTTCTTTTGTCGAGCAGCCTTCCCGCCTCGATTTCGGATGTGACGGCTTTCTTCTTGGGCATCATTTTCGTCTTCAGCTTCACGAGCATGGCGAGAAGTCGTAGTATGATAATCATCATTATCCTCCTCCTCATCATCATTACCCCAACGATTGTAGTTCTCCTCTGCCATACGACGAGCTTCTTCAGCAACTCGTTTAGCTTCAGCTTCGACCTTGCGCCGCATTTCTTCTTCAGCCTTACGTTTCAGCTCTGCTGCCTCAGCTTCACGACGCTGTTTTTCAGTATAAGCAGCCGAATCTTGCTTGGATTTAGCCGTTTTTTGGTTATTTTTATTTTGTTTCACTTTCTCTTTTTCCGCTGCTTCGCGCTTTGCTTTTTCCGCTGCTTCAAGTTTTGCTTTTTTTTCTGCCTCGCGCTTTACTTGTTCTTCAGCTTTCGCTTTTTCCATTGCTTCGCGGTCAACATAGGTACGCTTTTTACGGACTTCAATATTCACTGATTTACTTTTTCCACCGGTAGTCGGAACACTTAGTGTACTACGAGTTTTTCGCTGTAATGTTAATTTGCCACTCTGGTTACCTGTATTCCCATCTTCACGATTTAAGTACGCAAGTAAAGTTTCTTTTTCATTTTGAGTAACAGCTTCATTTTCACTCTTCTCTATCCCAGCATCAGCAAACTGCTGTACCAAGCGTTCAACTGAAGTTTGAATCTCTGCTGCCAATGATTTTACAGTTTCATCTGCCATTCTGTTCCTTCCTGCTACAAATTATTTTGGATCGTTGCCAAACCAGCAAATATTGCGCGCAGCCATAATAATTTCACCAGCCTGTTCATCATTCAGCCCTTCTTCAATATCTCTCAGATCATCGATCCCCTGTTCGGCAAGATCTTCCAATGTACAAATACCATGAGCAGCTAGGTTCATTGCTAAAGCATGATTCATACCTGATAGATTTAACAGATCCTCAGTTGGCTGATTATCCCCCATACTCTCTTTTTGAGCCAATTCTAATGTCGTCAGCGTAGCTTTCGCTCTTTCACGCAAAACTTCAATCGTTACCTCATCAAGACCTTCAATTTCTAATAGTTCGTTGATTGGTACATAAGCTAATTCTTCTAAGGTAGAAAAACCTTCTTCAACGAGAGCAGTCGCGAATTCTTCATCAATATCAAGATGCTTAGTAAAAGAATCAATAGAGGCATGCGCCTCCGCTTGATGTTTAGCCTGAAGTTCTTCTGTAGTCATGACATTTAATTCCCATCTGTCATCTCCGCGATGCTTTTTCAGCAACTGAGAAGCTAAGCGAACATTTTGGCCATTACGGCCAATTGCCTGAGCCAAATTACTACTTTCAACGGCAACATCCATCGTACACTTATCTTCATCAACTACAATAGAAGCAACATCAGCAGGCGCCATGGCATTAATCACAAATTGTGCCGGGTTGTCATCCCATAGAACAATATCAATACGTTCTCCACCAAGTTCGCTTGATACTGCTCGTACCCTTGCGCCACGCATTCCAACACAAGCACCTACCGGATCAATGCGTTTATCATTAGTTTTTACCGCAATTTTTGCTCGCGAGCCTGGGTCACGAGCAGCAGCTTTAATTTCAATAATTTCTTCACCAATTTCAGGTACTTCAATGCGAAATAACTGAATTAGCATTTCAGGACGAGAACGGCTAACAAACAGCTGCGCCCCGCGCGCTTCTGGACGTACATCATATAATACACCACGTACACGGTCACCGGGCCGAAAGTTTTCTCGTGGTAACATATCTTCACGCAAAATTACCGCTTCTGCATTATTACCTAAATCCAAGGTAATATTTTCACGATTTACTTTTTTTACCACCCCAGTAATGATTTCACCTTGCTGCTCACGGAATTGCTCAACAACCATTGCTCTCTCAGCTTCACGCACTTTTTGCACAATAACTTGTTTTGCCGTTTGCGTGGTAATGCGATCAAAAGTAACAGACTCTATTTGATCCTCTACATGATCACCTAATTTAATCTCGGCGTCTTCAAATTTTGCCGCATCTAAAGTGATTTCACGTGTCGGTTGGGTGACCTCCTCAACCACTAACCAACGCCGAAATGTATCAAAATCTCCGGTTTTACGATCAATATTAACGCGAACGTCAATATCTTGTTCATATTTTTTCTTAGTAGCTGTTGCTAATGCGGTCTCAAGCGCCTCAAAGATTTTTTCACGCGGAAGAGATTTTTCATTAGAAACCGCTTCCACAACAGCCAGAATTTCTTTATTCATCCTAGTTGCCTTATTGAACTTTATTAAAAGTGGGGTACCAGGTTAGCTTTCTGGATGTTTTTCAGTGCGAACACTTCGTCCTTGCCATCCACAGTAACCGTAATCATTTCGTCATTAACAGCTTTAATTATACCTTGCCATTTACGACGGTTCTGCATTGCTATTCTTAATATTAAATTCACTTCTTTACCAAGAAAACGCCGATAGTGTGCAACAGTAAAGAGCGGACGCTCAAGTCCTGGTGAAGATATCTCCAGGCTATAAGGCACTGAAATTGGATCTTCAACATCCAATACTGCACTGACCTGGTGGCTAACATCGGCACAATCATTAACAGTAACACCATTTTCATTATCAATATAAACGCGTAATGTCGAAACACGTGCACGAATAAACTCCAGACCAACAAATTCAAAACCTAGTGCTTCTACCGGCAATGAAATCATCGATGTTAATTTTTGCTCTAACGTGGACAAACCCCACCCCCAGACATAAAAAAAGGGCTAAAAGCCCAGTAATTCTGTTTTAAATAACAAAAAACCCCGAAAATCGGGGCTTTATGCAACTGGACCCTATACACTGCCAGTAGGTTTAACCCCTGACTCAGCACTCTTCCAAACGAAAAATAATCCAAATAAAACGCCTGAAATAGATCATATGCTAAGAAGTGGTTGCGGGAGCCGGATTTGAACCGACGACCTTCGGGTTATGAGCCCGACGAGCTACCAAGCTGCTCCATCCCGCGTTCGGAAATGGAAATTCCGCAAATTCTACGCTGATAATATGCGAAACGCAAGTTATCTTTTAAAATGGTGCCGAGGACGGGACTTGAACCCGTACGCCCGTTTTATAGGCACTACCACCTCAAGGTAGCGTGTATACCAATTTCACCACCTCGGCACACCAATAAGACAATTTGTTGCTAAACTGTCTCACTACGCAAACTGTTGTTTAATTAATGAGGGATATCATTTGTTGGGGCTACAGGTGCTGTGGGCACAGCTGGTTTCTCAACTTTCACAGGTTCACCAATGTTTTCCCATTTGCTTCCAGTCACACTTTTATTGGAGGTCAAATTCCCTAAAACTAAACTGATAACAAAGAATAATATTGCAAAGATAGCAGTCATCCGCGTCATAAAATTACCTGATCCTGATGAACCAAATAATGTTGCAGAAGCACCTGCACCGAATGAAGCTCCCATATCAGCACCTTTCCCTTGTTGCAGCATGATCATACCAATCAGCACAATTGAGACTAATAAAAGGATAACTAAAAGGATTATGTACATAGCTAACTACCTATTTGACAATAAAGTTAGGAAAAACTTATCTACTGCATGCAACTTGCTCCTTAAATCATTACCTTAAGGAGCGGTTTTGAATACTAACCAAACCTTAGCTGACAAGCAAGATTATTTTTATCTCATTGCTCTATATTGTAGGAAAAAACAACAAAAGTCGTTACCTGAAACCAGTTTGATAAAAATGCCACCAAACTTGTGCAACTATATGATTTGTAGTAAAAATGATAACATATTACGATCTATTTTACTTGTTTGACCACATCAGCAATGCGATTAGCCATGGCAGTAACCTGTTTTTCATCTTCACCTTCTACCATAATTCGTATTAAAGGTTCAGTACCTGATTTACGCAATAAAACCCGTCCTCGGCCTGCTAATTCATTTTCCACTTGGTTTACCACATTTAAAACATCTTCTGTAGATAATGGATCATGGCTACCGGAAAAACGCACATTTACCAATACCTGAGGCATCAATTTCATCTCACGACACAGATCATAAAGGCTCATATCATTACGGATCATTGCACTTAAAACTTGTAACCCTGCAATAATACCATCACCTGTTGTCGTTTTATCTAATAAGATAATGTGTCCTGAATTTTCAGCACCAAAACGCCATCCCAGCTCTTGTAATTTTTCAAGAACATAACGATCGCCTACTTTTGCCCGGATAAAAGGTATACCCAATTCTTGCAGTGCTAATTCTAACCCCATATTACTCATTAAAGTACCAACAACGCCACCGTGCAGTTGACCTTGTCGTAGCTCATCATGAGCAATAATATAAAGAATTTGATCGCCATCGATTCTATTGCCTCGATGATCAACCATTATTACCCGATCACCATCACCATCAAACGCAAGACCAATATCAGCTTTTTCTGCTACAACTCGTTTTTGCAACATCGCAACGTCGGTCGCCCCGCAGCCGTGATTAATATTCAGTCCATTTGGTTCACACCCAATTGCGATGACTTCCGCACCAAGCTCAATTAAAACATTCGGTGCAATATGATATGTTGCGCCATTAGCACAATCTAAAACTATTTTTAAACCACTTAAACTTTGATCGCTGGGAAAAGTCCCTTTGCAATACTCTATATAACGCCCTGCAGCATCAACAATACGACTAGCTCGCCCTAACTCCGCAGACTCTACACACGTAAGGGGTTTTTCCATCTCTGCCTCTATTGCTTCTTCTACGTCATCAGGTAACTTAGTCCCATCAATAGAAAAGAATTTAATACCATTATCATAATAAGGATTATGAGAAGCAGAAATGACAATACCAGCCTCCGCACGGTATGTGCGTGTTAAATAAGCAATCGCTGGCGTAGGCACAGGACCCGTAAATGCAGCAGATAAGCCAGCTGCAGCAAGACCCGCTTCTAAAGATGATTCCAACATATACCCTGAAATACGTGTATCTTTACCTATGATTATTTTACGAGAACCATGCCGCGCCAAAACCTTACCCGCTGCCCAACCCAATTTCAAAACAAAATCAGGGGTAATTGGGTTTTCTCCTACTTTGCCACGAATACCATCGGTGCCAAAATATTTGCGCTTACTCATAATCATCTGTTTCCTTTGCTGAAAGGGTTGCTTGAACAATCTTCATAGCTTGTACAGTTTCTTTCACATCATGAGCACGAATAATCTGTGCTCCCTGCATAGCTGCGATAACTGCGCATGCGATACTGCCAGTAAGCCGTTCCTCTAGTGGTACATCTAATAACTCACCAATCATAGTTTTACGAGACATACCAACTAGTAGTGGCGCGCCTAAGGTATGAAATTCATTTAATTTCGCTAATAATTGATAATTATGTGCCAAGTTTTTACCAAAACCGAAACCTGGATCAATAATCAAGCGATTTTTTGCAATGCCAACCGCTTCACAGCGGTTAATTTCATCTGATAAATACTGTTTTACTTCTGCAACCACATTTTTATAATCTGGCGTTTGTTGCATTGTCTTAGGTTGACCTAACATATGCATAATACAAATCGGTAGCCCCGTTTCAGCAGCAGCTTCCAATGCACCCGTTTCATGTAACGACCTAACATCATTAATAATATGAGCACCTACTCTGGCTGCTTCCGTCATGACAACAGCTTTAGATGTATCAACAGAAACCCAAACATCAAAACGGTCAGTCACTGCTTCAATTATCGGGATAACCCGGTCAAGTTCTTGCTGTAGACTTACTTCACTAGCACCCGGGCGTGTTGATTCACCGCCGATATCGATAATTGCCGCACCATGGTCAACCATACTCGCTACATGCTTGAGCGCATAGTCATAACGATTGTATATACCACCATCAGAAAAAGAGTCTGGAGTAACATTTAATATTCCCATAACGATAGGACAATTGAGATCAAGATCTATTTTTCGGGCAGTAATTTTCATAATCACCTTACTCAACAAACAAAACCCCAGGTTATCCTGGGGTTTCAATCATTTATTTATTTCACATAGAGAGTCGATGATCATTAACGATTCTCTGTGTTACTACCATTATCATTTCCACGCACGCCATCTTCATTCTTCATTCTGAGTAGCAGAAATATTATTTTCTGACTCTCCTTGTGATGAAGATGTTCAAATAGGATTACTACTATCATTATCATCCCAGCCAACTGGAGCTCTAACTGGACGACGATTCATTAAATCATCTATTTGAGGGGCGTCAATGGTTTCATATTTCATTAACGCGTCCTTCATAGCATGAAGAATATCCATATGGTCATGCAAAATCTGACGAGCACGTTTATAGTTACGATCAATAATGGCTTTGATCTCTTCGTCAATAACACGCGCAGTTTCGTCAGACATATGATTAGCTTTAGCAACCGAACGACCAAGGAACACTTCACCTTCTTCTTCGGCATAGAGCAATGGCCCTAATTTCTCAGAAAAACCCCATTGCGTTACCATATTACGAGCAAGATTAGTTGCTATTTTAATATCGTTTGATGCCCCAGTAGATACCTTTTCTGAACCGTAAATAATTTCTTCCGCTAATCTGCCACCATAAAGTGTTGAAATTTGGCTTTCTAGCTTTTGACGACTCGCACCAATCTGATCACCTTCTGGCAAGAAGAATGTAACACCTAATGCACGACCACGAGGGATAATCGTCACTTTATGAACAGGATCATGCTCTGGAACAATACGTCCAATAATCGCATGACCCGCCTCATGATAAGCAGTAGATTCTTTCTGTTCTTCTGTCATGACCATAGAACGACGCTCAGCACCCATCATGATCTTGTCTTTAGCCTTTTCAAATTCCACCATAGTGACAACACGCTTATTTCCCCGTGCCGCAAAAAGGGCGGCTTCATTAACTAAGTTAGCTAAATCAGCACCAGAAAAACCTGGTGTGCCTCGTGCCAAAACTGAAGCATCAACACTCGGATCTAACGGTACACGGCGCATATGAACTTTCAAAATTTGCTCACGACCACGTACATCAGGTAGACCAACCACCACTTGCCGATCAAAACGTCCAGGACGTAATAATGCTGGATCTAAGACATCTGGCCGGTTGGTTGCTGCAATAACAATAATACCTTCATTACCTTCAAATCCATCCATCTCTACCAACATTTGGTTAAGAGTTTGTTCACGCTCATCGTGTCCTCCTCCCAAACCTGCACCACGTTGACGACCAACAGCATCTATTTCGTCGATAAAGATGATACAAGGAGCAGCTTTCTTTGCCTGTTCAAACATATCACGAACACGAGAAGCGCCAACCCCAACGAACATTTCTACAAAGTCTGAACCAGAGATAGTAAAAAAAGGAACCTTTGCTTCCCCAGCAATCGCTTTAGCTAATAAAGTCTTACCCGTTCCCGGTGGACCTACCATCAAAATTCCCTTAGGAATTTTACCACCTAATTTTTGAAAACGGCCCGGTTCGCGCAAATATTCAACTAGCTCACCAACTTCTTCTTTCGCTTCATCACAACCAGCAACATCAGCAAAAGTTGTTTTAATTTGATCTTCTGTCAGCATGCGAGCCTTACTCTTACCAAAGGACATAGCACCTTTGCCACCTCCCCCCTGCATCTGACGCATGAAAAAGATCCAAACCCCAATCAGCAATAACATTGGGAACCAGGAAATGAAAATAGTTGCTAAGAAACTTTGCTCTTGAGGTGGTTCACCAATAACGGTGACATGTCTTTCAAGTAAGGTATCCAACAATCTTGGATCCTCTCTAACTGGAATATAAGTCGTATAACGACTGTTATCCGTTTTCTTAACATTTATTTCACGATCAGAAATCCGCACTTCACGTATCTGATCCTGAGTTAACTCATTCATAAAGGTAGAATAATCCACCCTGCGACTATTCGAATCGCTAGGACCAAAACTCTGGAATAGAGACATCAGGACTACCGCAATGACTACCCAGAGAATCAGGTTTTTCGCCATGTCACTCAAGGGATGAACCTCTTCATTACAACTATGTTAAATAAATAACGTACAGGGTACTATATTTTACGTCCTGTCGCTACAATGTACACTTCACGTGAACGTGCTCGTGAAGCATCTGGTTTACGAATTTTAACTTTCAAAAATAGAGAGCGAATTTCCTTCAGATATTCATCAAAGCCTTCTCCCTGAAATACTTTAACCATAAAACTTCCCCCGGAAGCCAGCACGTCACGACACATATCTAACGCTAGCTCAACCAGATACATGGATCGAGGAATATCGACCGCAGGTGCCCCACTCATATTGGGAGCCATATCTGACATAACAACCTGGACTTTTTTATCACCAACACGTTCAAGCAATGCCTTTAATATCTGCTTATCTCGAAAATCTCCTTGCAAGAAATCAACACCAACGATGGGATCCATTAGTAATAAATCACATGCAACAACTCGACCCGTCTGGCCAACTTTATTAGCTGCATATTGAGACCAACCACCGGGCGCTGCCCCCAAATCAACAACGGTCATACCAGGTTTAAATATTTTATCACTCTGCTGGATCTCATCCAATTTAAACCATGCACGTGAGCGAAACCCTTTTTTTTGTGCTTGAAGAACATATTTATCACTAAAATGTTCCTGCAACCAACGACTAGAGCTTGCCGAACGCTTTTTATTACCCATTATTTTTCCAACTATACTTATAAAATAACATCTATCTTTGCCATTTTCGATATACCAAAATCATAGAATTTATGGTTATAACTAAAAGATGGCGGTAGAATCTACCGTTTTCAATCCCACTTAAGCAAAAAACAATGACTCTTAATAAAAAGCAAATACAATATCTAAAAAGCCTTGCCCATCATCTAAACCCTATTGTAATTATAGGTAAAAATGGCTTAACTGAATGTGTTTTAGCTGAAATCGAACAATCCTTATCACACCATTAGCTTATGAAAATCAAAATTGCTAGCGAAGATCGTGAGACCAAAGACTTGATAGCTAGTACCATTGTGCAAGAAACCCATGCTATCAACGTGCAAATTATTGGTAAAATCTTGATACTCTATCGTCCTTCTGAAACACACAAGATCATTTTACCAAATAAGTCCTATACATTTATACAAAAATGCCATCTCATCGCAGGGTAAAAAAGGCCATATCGGCCTCTTTTACTTTAAATTAACTCAAGGATATAACGCTTTAATAGAAAATGAAAATCGAAATCAAATATATTCCACTTTCAAGATTTCATACTCAACTTCACCACCTGGTGTAGAAATGACTACCACATCATCCATCGTCTTACCAATCAAACCTCGAGCTATCGGTGAATTAACAGAAATGAGATTTTCTTTGATATCAGCTTCATCATCACCGACTATACGGTAAGTCTGCTCTTCATTTGTCGTTACGTTAAATACAGTGACTGTAGCACCAAATATTATACGACCAGTATTTTTCATTTTTGTTACATCAATAACTTGTAAATGAGACAATTTAGCCTCGATTTCTTGGATACGTCCCTCGCAAAATCCTTGCTGCTCACGTGCTACATGATATTCTGCATTTTCTTTCAAATCACCATGTTCACGTGCTTCTGCAATAGCAGCAATAATTTCAGGACGGCGGATATTCTTTAAAAATTCTAACTCTTCACGCAACTTTTCTGCGCCACGTACCGTCATTGGAATCTGTTTCATTAATAAATGCCTCTGATTCTTTCCTAAATAAAAACTAAATATCTTCCTGATTTTTCTGTCATTAAAGCAAATTAGCACTTCTGACAAAACAACATTCTAGGCAAACAAAAAGGGGGGACAAACCTTGTTAACTATTAGTTTGCAGCTATATTATTCTATCATTTAATTAACCATTCTAACGCACACTTAATGCTAGGTCATCGTTTACTTTTTTCTGCATTACACTTTAGTATGTCTATTATGTCTACTTTTTATATACAGCACTTATGTCTTTTTTTAAAAAAACTGGAAGATCATTTTGGTTATTTAACCTACTTTTCTTCATATTCAATCAGACGTTATCAGCGCCAATTGAAACCTATATTAATTATCTGCCAACAGGCACAAATCTCGCTTTTATTGCGCAAAAAGTGGGAAATGATAACCCTTTAATCGATTACCATAGCCAACAAATGGCATTGCCTGCAAGTACTCAAAAAATTATTACCGCCTTAGCCGCATTACTTCAATTAGGCAGCGATTATCAATTTGTCACCAATTTCGAAACTGAAGGAAAAATTATCGGTCATCGTTTAAAAGGTGATTTGATTGTACGTTTTAGTGGCGATCCAACTTTAACACGTCAGCAAGTTCGTAACATGATCGCTGAATTAAAGCAACTTGGTATTGAACAAGTTGAAGGCGACTTAATCATCGATATATCAGCCTTCGCCGGCCAAGATAAGGCACCTGGGTGGGTATGGAATGATATGACACAATGTTTTAGTGCACCACCAAGCGCCGCGATTATTGATAAAAATTGCTTCTCAGCTACTTTGCATAGTGGTAAGAAACCGGGCGACATTGCTTATGTCCATACTGCACCTTTTTACCCTATTAACATATTTAGTGAAGTTATTACGCTAGCCAAAGGTTCAACTGATACACGTTATTGTGCCTTAGACGTTATACCAGGAGAACTGAACCGTTATATACTAACCGGTTGTTTAACTCAACGTACTGAACCGCTACCATTAGCCTTTGCCATTCAAAATGGTGCAAGCTATGCGGGAGCAATCATAAAAACTAGCTTAACAGAAGCCAAGATCACTATTAGCGGGCAAATTAAAGGCCGCCACTTACCTACCATAACAGCAAATATCCTGGCGACAACAAAATCTAAACCGCTACAACATTTGCTAACAATAATGTTAAAAAAATCGGATAATATGATAGCTGATGCAATATTTAGAACCATTGGCCGTGAATATTATGGTATCCCAGGTACCTGGTCTGCTGGCTCTGACGCTATCCGCCAGATCTTAAAACAAAAAGCCAATATTAATTTAGCCAATACTGTTATGGTAGATGGTTCAGGACTGTCTCGTCACAATTTAATTACACCAATGACTATGATGTCTATTTTGCAATATATTGCTAAACATGATAGTCAGCTAAACTTTATCGCTATGTTACCACTAGCTGGCCATGATGGAACTCTACGCTATCGTGGTGGCTTGGACAATGCGGGCGTTAATGGTAAGGTCTCAGCTAAAACCGGTGCTTTACAGGGTGTATATAACCTGGTCGGTTTCCTTACCACACAAAGTGGTCAACGTATGGCTTTCGTACAGTTTATTTCAGCTTATGCTTTACCACCAGAACAATATAATAGCCGCCGTATCCCTCTTGTCCGTTTTGAAGGCCATCTCTATAAAGATCTCTATCGTAATTACTAAAACATACAATAGGGTATCGATTAGATACCCTGTAAAAATAACCTGCATAAATTAACGCTTATAAATGAAGTCGATCCCCTCTCTTCATCATCTTGATCCCAATCCTAGTCAGACGGATCCTTTATTATCAGACAATTGTTGTTTGTGATAGTCATCCCACATAAACTCTACTTCATCGGTATCTGCTCCAGTACTCTCCATCGTTATATTTTGAGGATGGGCTTGCATAAACTTAATAATATCCCAACAAAGCGCTTTAACGCCTAACTGATTTACCGCAGAAATCAAATAATAGTTATCTTGCCATCCTAATGCTTCAATAATGGCTTTTGCCCGATCTTTTGATTCTTTTGAGCTCAAAAGATCCACTTTATTAAAAACTAGCCATCGCGGTTTTTGCGCTAATTTTTCACTATATTTTTCAAGTTCCGCATCAATTATTTTCGCATTTTCAAACGGATCAGAACCATCAATAGGACAGATATCAATAAGATGGAGAAGTATCGTACAGCGCTCTAAATGCTTTAAGAAACGAATACCAAGCCCTGCACCTTCTGCGGCACCCTCAATTAAACCAGGAATATCTGCAATAATAAAACCTTGCTCACTATTCATGCGTACCACTCCTAAACTCGGTACCAAAGTAGTAAATGGATAATCAGCAACTTTCGGTTTTGCTGCAGAAACTGAACGAATGAAAGTTGACTTACCGGCACTTGGCATGCCTAGCATCCCAACATCAGCAAGTAACATCAATTCAAGTAGTAATTCTCTTGTTTCGCCTTGCGTCCCCATCGTTTTCTGACGTGGAGCACGGTTGACTGATGATTTAAATCGAGTATTACCTAAACCATGAAATCCACCCTTAGCAGCCATTATACGTTGACCGTGACGAGTCATATCACCAATTATTTCTCTGGTTGAAAAATCACGTATACGAGTACCAACTGGGACTTTAATTGTATTATCTTGACCACGTTTCCCAGTACAGTCACGACTTTGACCATTTTGGCCCCGCTCGGCTCGAAAGATAGTTTCAAACCGGTAATCGATCAGAGTATTAAGATTTTCATCAGCCAGCAGATAAACATCACCACCATCACCACCATCACCACCATCAGGCCCACCCTTAGGGATATATTTTTCACGACGGAAACTAACGCAGCCATTGCCACCATCACCAGCTATAACTAATATTTTGGCTTCATCAACAAATTTCATTATCTTTTCTCCATATACCTAGACATTATACGCTAGATGGTAGTTTTACCTAGAGATGGTATCACATAAGGTAATATAAAAAGCCCTGCAAAATTGCAGGGCTTTTTTAAGCTCTATTATTAAAGATCAAAAAAACTTATTCAGCTTCGATACTGACATACTTACGGCTTTTTGGTCCTTTAACTTCAAATTTAACTTTTCCGTCAGACAATGCAAATAGGGTATGATCACGACCACAACCGACATTATTACCAGCATGGAATTTAGTACCGCGCTGACGAACAATGATGCTACCTGCTAACACAGATTCACCACCAAAACGTTTTACACCTAAACGTTTTGCTTCGGAATCGCGACCGTTACGTGTTGAGCCGCCAGCCTTTTTATGTGCCATTAATCTGCTCTCCTAATTATTAAGCAATAACAGTGATTTTAACATCAGTAAACCACTGACGGTGGCCCTGTTGTTTACGGCTATGTTTGCGGCGACGAAATTTAACAATTTTAATTTTCTGACCACGACCATGCGCAATAACTTCAGCTTTAACTTTGATGCCTTCAACGACAGGAGCACCGATTTTAATATCATCACCGTCGGCGATCATCAATACTTGATCGAACTCAACAGTTTCACCTGTTGCAATGTCTAGCTTTTCTAGGCGAACTGTTTGGCCTTCGCTGACTCGGTGTTGTTTACCACCACTTTGGAAAACCGCGTACATATAAACTCCGCTTAACACACTCCCTTAGCATATTTGATTTCAGAGTGCATATTTATAAATACTCACAATAGGGTGCGAATTTTACGCAAAAAAGCATCAGAAAACAAGTCTAGAATTCAATCTAATAATAAAAAATCTACTTTCTAAAGTGCATTTATTCCATAGTCGTTCATTTGTAACTTATTTTACAGTACAATCAATGACAGATTAACAGCACATGATCGCATAACTAAATTTTATGTTTAGGTAAAACCAAATTGATATAAGAATTTATAAAATGAATTTAGAATCAATTATCCAGCTAACTGCAAAAGATATGGAAGCGGTTAATAAAACAATTCTGAATCAATTAAATTCAGATGTCCGCCTCATTAATCAACTAGGCCACTATATTATTAGTGGTGGTGGAAAAAAAATTCGCCCAATGATTGCTATCCTGGTTGGCAGAGCTTTAGGATATCAAGGAGAAAAACATATTAATGTAGCGGCATTGGTTGAATTTATTCACACCGCAACATTACTACATGATGATGTAGTCGATGAGTCGACCATGCGACGTGGTAAAAAAACGGCAAATGTGGTTTTTGGTAATGCAGCCAGCGTATTAGTAGGAGACTTCATTTATACCAGATCATTTCAAATGATGACAGCTCTTGACTCTATGCCGGTTTTAAAACTGATGTCTGATGCCACAAATATCATCGCTGAAGGTGAGGTTTCACAATTAATCAATTGTAATAATCCCGACATCACTGAAAGTACCTATATGCAAATAATATATAGTAAAACCGCCCGCCTCTTTGAAGCTGCGACACATGCATCAGCGATCATATCAGGTGCCAATGAAACCCAGCAGCAAGCCTTACAAGATTATGGACGCTATCTTGGAACTGCCTTCCAACTGATTGATGATCTTCTGGATTATGATGCGGATAGTAACACTATTGGCAAAAATATAGGCGATGATTTAGATGAAGGAAAACTGACATTACCGCTACTTCATGCAATGAAAAAAGGATCCGCAGAAGAATCGGCACTTATTCGTACCGCAATAGAAAAAGGTAATGGACGTCATTTACTCAGTACTATATTAATTTCCATTAGACGTTATGGCTCTCTTGAATATACCCGTGAACGAGCTAAAGAGGAAGCTGATAAAGCAATTAAAGCTCTCGATTTCTTACCTAATTCATCTTATAAGGATGCTCTAATCAGCCTGGCTTACATTTCCGTTGAACGCCCCTCGTAATAGAAACTTCTCTGGAACAGATCATCCTTTTCCAGAGTTATATTCTTCCACAAATACCGCTTCCCAACAACTGATATAACCAATTAACTTTTCTAGACCTTCCCGCAAAATAAATTTAATAATCGTTTCACGCTCTTTTTTTGTTAATTGTTTAATAAGCTTCGACCCAAATTAAAAAAGCATCCTGTCGTTTTCCCTTACCCCGATAATCAATAGAGTTATCATTTATCGATAACACATTAAATACATCTTCAGGTAGACTACTGACGTGGTATTCAACAGCTTTGCCTTGAACTCCACGTTTACGACGCTGCTCCCAACCTTCCCTGCGAGCCATTAGGTTGATACCTTGTGGTGATGAAGGCAAACCAACCAATCCAGCAAGTTCTTTCGCGGTATGCCATTCTTTTTTCATAATTTTCTCGCATCACTTTTGGTATTAATACATAACCTAATTCTGTAAATCTAATTGTTAAAAATGGTGGCCTCATTGATTATTTTTTTCTTTAAAAATCCTCCCAATGTTCTTAAACATGGAAAAAATCATTGAATAAAACCGTAGTGTTATTTCTTTTTTATCACTAGCAAATATTGTTCTCCTTTTTACTATCATTATTAACTAATTCTTTTTCTATTAATATCGGACAAATTATTTTATGACTATTAATCTTAAGGAATTAAGATGAATTAAAAATCTTTATTTTTGTCATTCTATTATACTGAAACAATATAACTAGAATTAATTATTTATACTCCTAATAAATTATAGAAAACCTCACTATATTTCTTATAAGAATCTGTAAAATTTCTCTATTTTTTGTAATCAAGTTCAAAAAAGAAATTTTTAAGAAAAAAATGTTATTTTTTCTAATAACAAGTTCTAGTTCGAAATACATGTGAGAACTATCTGTTATTATACCACTAATACAGCAATATATTTAATAGAAAAAGGATTAAAAATGATTTCACAGAAATCTGATTGGCATCCTGCAGATATATATTATTTTGCAGCGCTAAGAAAACGTGGAATAGCATTAGCTGCTATCTCAAGAAACGCAAGTTTAAGCTCATCAACACTAGCCAATGCTTTATCTCATCCTTGGCCAAAAAGAGAATGGATAATTGCAAACTTTTTAAACCTTTATCCTTCTGAAATATGGCCCAGTCGTTATTATGATTTCAATACAGGAGAATTATTAGAACGAAATATTAGTCAATGATTCTAATAAAAAGAATGAATAAATTATAAAAAAACCGCAGATATGAATCTGCGGTTTATTATTTAATAAAATTATTTATTAATAAAGTCTTCACCTAATTTAATATCATTATTGAGTGTCTCTAACATATTTTCCAATTTATTTTTTTCAAGTGTATTCATAATATTAATAGGTAATCTTTCTTCAATGCCATTTTTACCTAAACGGATTGGCTGAGCAAAAAAACGGGCATATTCACCGTCACTTTCTACATAAGCACATTCAATTATATTATCCTCACCATTTAAAGCTTTAATTAATGATAAACCAAATCGTGCAGCAGCTTGTCCCATTGAAAGTGTCGCTGACCCTCCACCGGCTTTCGCTTCAACAACTTCAGTACCCGCATTTTGGATACGCTTGGTTAACTCTTCAGCTTCCTGCTCAGTAAAGCTAACACCTGGAATTTGAGAGAGTAACGGTAGAATAGTTACCCCCGAATGACCACCAATAACTCTAACTTCGATTTCTTGCGGTTTTTTACCTTTTAATTCAGCAACAAAAGTAGTAGAACGAATAATATCTAAAGTTGTTACCCCAAATAGGCGATTTTTATCATACTCGCCAGCCTTTTTTAATACTTCTGCTGCTATCGGAACCGTGGTATTAACCGGATTAGTAATAATACCAATTAACGCTTTAGGGCAGCTATGAGCAACCTTTTCAATAAGATTACGAACAATACCGGCATTGATATTAAATAAATCAGAACGATCCATGCCGGGTTTCCGAGCAACACCTGCCGAAATTAATACTACATCAGCACCGTCAAGGGCAGGTGTTGGATTTTCACCAGAAAAACCAACTACCTTTACATCTGTTGGGATATGGCTTAAATCTTTAGCAACACCAGGGGTCACAGGAGCAATATCGTAGAGAGAAAGCTCCGAGCCTGATGGAAGTTGGTTTTTAAGAAGAAGTGCAAGTGCTTGGCCAATACCACCTGCTGCCCCAAGAATAGCTATTTTCATGCTGATACTCCTTATTATATGATTACACTTCGAAATGGCTTAAAAATTTCATATTACATACGTTATTCATAAGACAGTCTATTCATTACGATTAATTATTATTAATGACTATTTTGTATGAATTTTCTTCTTTCATTTTAAATAAAAACCTTATTACTAATGCGATAAGGGGCACTTTTTTAATATTGTTCAGTCAACAGTTTAATACTGTGATATAATGTCTATTATTTTACAAATAACATTATTCCTTCTAAACAAAAATTCATCGCTAATTTCTACAAGATAGGTAAATAACTAACAAATAATTTTTATTATCGTTATTTTTATTATTTTTCGTAGCACTATAGATAGACTCTTTGTTGAATAAAAATTCACCTTTATACATAATATCGCTCTACTTAACGTCTTGAAAAGGTGATTTATGTATTCTTCTTCTAAACAAGAAGATCTAGTGAAGGCTTTTAAGGCCCTGCTCAAGGAAGAAAAATTTAGTTCACAAAGTGAGATCGTTATAGCATTACAAGAGCAAGGCTTTGAAAATATAAACCAACCAAAAATTTCTAGAATGCTGACTAAGTTTGGCGCAGTGCGTACCCGTAATGCAAAAATGGAAATGGCTTATTGTCTACCCATTGAACTCGGTATTCCTACAACAACCAGTCCACTAAAAAACTTGGTATTAGACATCAATTACAATGAATCAATTGTTGTTATTCGCACTAGTCCTGGCGCAGCTCAACTTATTGCTCGTTTATTAGACTCACTAGGAACTTCAGAAGGAATTTTAGGGAGTATTGCCGGTGATGATACTATTTTTTCTACTCCAACCCTGGGATTTTCCTCCAAACAACTGTATCAAGCCATTTTGAATTTATTTGAACAAGAGTTGTAAAAATTAACGTTATCGCGCTTTTTAGCGCGATAATATGAAATTAATTGCTACCTTAAATAACCAAAATCCAACTATTAATCTTGGCCTAATTTGGCTAAACTACACGCACAAAAGGTACACTATTCCTTAAAAAACCTCTGTAAAATCAAACTCAGGACCCTTCGTCATGAAAACATTAGACGAATTTATCGTTGAAAAACAGCACGATTTTCCGCATGCTACTGGTGAACTTACTGCATTATTGTCAGCAATTAAATTAGGTGCAAAAATCATTCACCGCGATATTAATAAAGCCGGCTTGGTAGATATTTTAGGTACCAGTGGTGCCTCTAATGTTCAAGGCGAAGTTCAAATGAAACTTGATCTATATGCTAATGAAAAATTAAAAGCCGCTTTGAAAGCTCGTGGAGAGGTTGCTGGCATTGCCTCGGAGGAAGAAGATGAAATTGTTATTTTTGATGGTGATCGAGCAGAAAATGCAAAATATGTGGTGTTAATGGATCCACTAGATGGTTCATCAAATATCGATGTAAATGTTTCCGTTGGTACTATTTTCTCTATTTATCGCCGCATTACCCCCATCGGACAACCGGTTACTAAAGCGGATTTTTTGCAACCAGGTCATCAACAAGTCGCAGTCGGCTACGTTGTCTATGGCTCTTCAACCATGTTAGTTTACACCACCGGTTATGGAGTACATGCCTTTACCTATGATCCTTCACTCGGTGTTTTCTGTCTATCTCACGAAAAAGTGATGTTTCCAACGCAAGGCAATATGTACTCTATTAATGAAGGAAATTATATTAAATTTCCTTTAGGTGTAAAAAAATATATAAAATATTGCCAGGAACAAGATCCTGCCACTCTTCGCCCTTATACTACCCGCTATATTGGCTCTCTGGTAGCAGATTTTCATAGAAATTTATTAAAAGGTGGTATTTATATTTACCCGAGTACCGCAAGTCATCCTAAAGGTAAATTACGTCTGTTATATGAATGCAATCCGATCGCATTTTTAGCAGAGCAAGCGGGTGGCAAAGCAAGCGATGGCGCTAATCGGATTTTAGACATTGTTCCAGAACAATTACATCAACGAGTACCTTTTTTCGTTGGCACAAAATCCATGGTAGAGAAAGCCGAACGCTTTATGCTTGAATTTTCATTTAATAAATAACAGCTTATCATATGCAATAAAGGCAAACAATGTGGCCTTATATTGTTAAACTTATTTTTATACCCTAACTGATAGTGAGTTTTTCTTTTGTTTCCGGCTATAATAACCGCTACTCAATTTTAGCTTTAAATAAAGGACATGTTTTATGAGTCTCAATAACGTACCGGCAGGGAAAGAACTGCCTGATGATATCTATGTCATTATAGAAATTCCAGCCAATGCTGATCCGATAAAATATGAAGTAGATAAAAAATCTGGCGCAATCTTTGTCGATCGTTTTATGTCTACCACGATGTTTTATCCCTGTAATTATGGCTATATCAATCATACTCTCTCCTTGGATGGTGATCCCGTTGATGTGTTAGTTCCAACACCTTATTCACTACAACCTGGCGCAGTAGTTCGTTGTCGCCCAGTCGGTGTACTAAAAATGACTGATGAAGCCGGTAAAGACGCAAAATTAGTTGCCGTACCTCATTCTAAATTGACTAAAGAATATGATCATATTAAAGATATTAATGACTTACCTGAACTATTACGTGCTCAAATTAAACATTTCTTTGAACATTATAAAGATTTAGAACAAGGTAAATGGGTAAAAGTCGAAGGTTGGGAAAATGCTACTGCTGCAAAAGCTGAAATTCTCTCTTCTTTTGAACGTGCAGCTAAAAAATAACCATTTATTATAGATTTAATCAGATCCCCTTTATATTAATAAATGGGGATATTAGTTAGAAAAAACTTATTTGCTTTTGCCATCTCGTTTTAACCAATCACCACTTTCAATTCGGCGCAGACCACCTACCGGAAGTTTATAAAGGTAAATCCATGCATTACCAAATGGAGTAGGTATCAATTCTCTTTCATAATCCTGAGAATTCTTTTTTAACTCATCAAGCTCAGTCAAAATTGATGGTGTAATACGATAAACTTCACATTCTATCGTCCCTTCACCACGTACTACTGCAGGGTAATAACCTAAGTCATAAATCTCATAACCTTCCAACCTGTACTCTCCCAACAGCTGAGCATAGGTCATCCAATGATGATTTCCCTGATTACGCCTTAAACTACCATAAACAATTATACGCATAATTAAAACTCAAACTGATAAAGCAGATCTAATGCCTGATCAACTCCAGACACAGCTTCTAGATACAATCTTGGCATCAAACGATAGCGTAACGTTAATGTGGCAAGTGAATTAAATATTCCCACGCCATATTTAACTTGCAAATCATTGGTTATCTTACCACTCACAACAACTTGAGATTTGTCACCAACTCCCTGAGTATCTAATGCTAGATCGGAAACGCCAAATGTTTCGCCAATATTACCCAATAATTTTCCACTCTTAGAAAGACCCACACTTATGAGTAAAGCGACTATATGAGTACTATCGGCACCGCTACTGTCTAAGTCTTCACCTCGAAGTAGGTAAGACAGTGCTTCTTCCTGTGATTTAACCGGCTCAGAGAAAATCGTTGTCTTTGGCTTATCAGCTAACCCAGTCACCCTTACGCCCGCAATCACATTGTCGTTAGTACTTTCTGGATTGCGGATGGCTTCTACATTTAGGAATGGCTGATCAACGGGGCCGGAAAATAAAATTTGTCCTTTCCGTACAATAAGATCTTGCCCATATGCATGAAATCGACCTTCAGGAATATCAATTTGCCCATTTAAACCCAATCTTTGTTTATCTTGTATAACTTTCAATATTCCTGTTAGCCGCGCTTTTAAACCAAATGCATCCAAACGAACATCATTACCAATTTTAATTTGCGAATTAGTTAAGATTGGTATTGATATACCTTTTTTCTCAATGGGATGCAAATTTGCATCTAACATAACTTCATCTGATGAAACACCTACCGCTGACTCTGGTAATTCTTGTACTGTAATTCGTGCCCAAGGAATATTTACATTACCATTCAGGCTTAATAAATTAGGTGTAGCCTCAAAAACAATATCCGGCTCCACATTGATACGAATCATAGGCGGTAACGATATCCGTAGTTTGTCACCAGTAGCTGAAATTCTCGCTTTCCAGGCATTAATATTACGCCAATCCGCTTCTCCAATTAACTTCAAATAACCTTCAGGTGTATTAATACGTCCTGTCAATTGAGAGTGGGTTCCCATAAAATCCAGTTTAAGGAAACCCTGATTGATATCAAATGGAAACCACTGTCCTTTAGCTATCAGATTAGAAAGTGCCAAATTACCATTTAATAGCGGCTGTTTCATATTGCCAGATAACCTTAAATCGGCATTCAAATTGCCATCTATCCGTTCACCTTTACTTAAAATTGGCCGAATTAATGCTAATGAAATATTTTCAATATTAACATTACCTGATAATTTACGACTTTGCTCCAAATCGTCAGTCCGTATATTGCCTGAAAATTTACCATTATTGGCAATTTGTATTAACCACTTTAATACTGCTTTGCCATTACTGACATCGGCATTCAATATTAGCGTTTGAAATTGCACAGGTAATAGAGATCCTTCAATCAATTGATTGATTTTCACACCACTACCAAACAAATTTACTTTCGCCTGAGGTGAATGACCATCGGCATCCCAACTCACTTTTGCATTACCATCAAAACGTCCAGTAAGCTGAGTTTCAGGCGGCAAAAATGGTTTGAGCAGCGCTAAATCAAACTGCTGTAGAAGAATATCGGCGTTACCGGATTTACCAATCTTAGCCGTTTTAGACAGACAAATACGTCCTTTGGCATTTAACCAGCAATGGGGAGACACCATGACTTGCTGTTGTTGATTGGCATACTCAATAGCCACAGCTCGACTTAATTGCCACTCACCGATCGAGGTGTTAAATAACGTATTATTTAACACACCTTGCCATAATTCTTTCTGTCGATTAAAGCTACCTATTAGCGTTAAGTGACCCGAAATGGGGTTGCCATCGATATTCATTTGGACACTATGTTGCTGTTCATTACCTACAGCAGTCAGGATGAAATTATGGACAACTAAATCCGCCTGTTTCAACTGATGGACGGCAACGGCTAACTGCCCTTGGATCTGTTTATCAGAACGTATATCACTTTGTATGGTGGCTTTATCGATAGTTAAATTATCTTGCCATTTAACGTTACGAGCAGCAATATCAGCCATTAATTGAGGTGATTTTAAATTACCTCGTAATTTCCATTGTCCCTTGATCACACCCCCTAAATCAGGTAATACACCATAGAGACTGGGAGCATCAATTATTCCATCCAGTTGCCATATGTCACTGACATGACCATTAATAGCTAATTTGTTGCGGCCAAGTAGCAGATTGAAAAGCGGAATGTTCCATTGTCCTGCAGCATTTCCCGTTATCTCTCCTCGAACCCGTAATAGATTACCTTTTACATTACCATCTAAGCTAATTTTAGGAATTTTTAATTGCCAGCTACCACCATGTATACTGCCGGTTGTGACGATTTTACCCTGCAATTTAGCTGGCCATTGTGACCACTGTTTTGCGGTATTGATGTCAGATAAAGTTAACACCCCATTCCAACTTATCGCCTTACTCCAGTCGATAATGCAAGTTAACTCGGTTTTTCCCTGTAACGCATTCAATCGCAAACGAGTTAACCGTAACTGTTGTTCATTACCTTTAGCATCAAGCAGTAGCAACGTCGGTGGCACATCGCGACCATTTATATCGGTGCGCAATGAGAGATCATAAGCTGTTACTTTACCATTTAAACGTAAACGCAGATCTTTTAAGCGATATTCAGATTCACCTTGTAGGGACCAATTAAGCTGCTGACTCTCTATCGTTAATTGAATTGGCAATCCGGCCTGGGATAAAGCTGCTTCAGCTACCAAATTAGCCTTGATAGGTCCGGTCAAATTTAACATCAATTTGAGTTGCTGTAATAAAGCACCATCCAATTTCAAATCAAATTGTTGCCCTTTAAGGTCGTTAAGATAGGATACTGCTTGAACGGCTATATTGACTGGCCACTGCTGAGCTAAATTAGCATCACCGGTAATATTGATTTTGCCTTCAGGCGCGATAACGGTAAATTGCTTAATGGTTATCTGCTGATCCTGTACGGTTGCAATTAATGTTAAATTATTAATTACCACCGTTATATCACCCCCTAAATGCCAATTTAAACCCTGGATCTGCTTAATATTAAGATCTATAGGTAGCACAACTTCAGGTAACTTAGCCAATAAGGGTTGTGCAAACATTGTTTTTAGCGTTTCACCCGCTGATTTTTCTGGTATTTCATTAGCGATTTTTGTTACCGTTTTGTCTGCTGTTTTATTCTCTTCTACCAAGGTTTTTGGCAAATTAACCGCTAATCCATTAATCGTCGTTGGTTTAATAGTCAATAAATTAGCTTGCCAATCAGCTGCCGTTGCTAATTCCGCCAGCGCAATCTGGCTATTATCGATCTTTATATTGATATTTTTTAAAGTTAATTGATGTAAAAAAATAGCAAAAGGGGTTGACAATTTAGTTAATGGTTTTGAATTGTCTGGTTCTTCGGTAGATGGAAAAGCTTTGCTATCTAAATGAACATTAACACCTTCAGTTGAAATATTATTAACACACAGTTGCAAACGTTTTAAGCAGTTAACTTGTAATGAAAGATTAAACTTATCAATCTCAACACTAATCCCCTTGGTTCGATAACGAACATGCTGCAAATTCAAATCACTCCAACCGCCAGAAATGGTGGCAATTTCTAATCCATGCAGCCAACGCACTGTTGAATCTAGGGCAAAATGTAAGCCTGATTGAGTAGTAACTATCCAACCAATCATAGTTAATAATATTAACAATAAAAATAGTAGCGCAAGACTAATACGTTTTACCCACTTCATAGCTCAGCACCTAACCCAATATAGAATTGTACTTTGCTATAATCAGGATCACCAATCGGCACGGCAATATCCAGTTTAATTGGCCCAACAGGTGAAGCCCAGCGAACACCAACGCCTGCGCCGACTTTAAAATCATTTTTATTAAAATCATTTACCGCCTCACCGCCATCAACAAATAATGCTCCCCACCAGTTGCCGGTCACATTATATTGATACTCTAGTGAACCAACCGCTAATTTTGAAGCACCAGTTAATTTTCCTTGGTTATTGGTTGGTGAAATTTTTTGATAACCATAACCTCTAATACTGCGATCACCACCAGCAAAAAAACGGAGATCGGGCGGGACTTTGTCAAATCGATTGGTTTCAATCCAACCAAGATGACCTCTCACAACAAAACGATGCCCTTTCCAGGGAGTTCTTATCCAAACATTTTGTGCTTGTAATACAATAAAATTAATATCAGAACCCCAAGTAGTATTAGAAATATCAATAGTATATCGCTGACTATCGCCCCAATAAGGCATAGCTCCACCTCGTTGTCGTATCCGGCTAAGACTTACACCGGGATACAGAAGCATGGTAGTATTGGTTACATTTGCTTGGGTAAAATGGCTGAGACTCCATCGCAGATTAACACCATATTGCCAACCTTTATAATAATCCCAATTTCTTAACAAATTCAGCGTGGTCATATCAGACTGGGTATCATTTAAGTCAATACGCTTATAACCAGCCTGAATGACATAATACTGTTCTAATGGATTCTCTTTAAGTGGAATTTTATAGCTTGCATCAACAATTTGTTCAGGCTGTGAAAGGCTAATACTGGAAGTAAAGCTCTGTCCTCTAGAGTTAATCCAAGGTTTATTCCAAGTAGCCTTGACCCGAGGGCCAACATCAGTGGAATAACCGCCACCTAATTCAACATGATTACGCGCACGTGGTGTTAATACTGCATCCATTGGCAAAATATGGCTACCATTCTCACGAGCTTTATTAATATTAGGCGTCACAATTGCGGAATTGAACCAACCGGTATCGACTAACCGCCGATTGAATTCAGTCAATTGCTCAGAAGCATAATAATCCCCCTCTTTAAAGGGAACAATATTATTTAAATAATCTTCGCGAATTTGAGAGCCTTCATATTTAATGGCACCGATACGATAACGCTCACCACTATCGAAATCAAATATCCAGTAAGAAGCTCTATGTGCCAATGAAACGCCTAACTGACTTTTCTCCATTTCGGCATCAAAATACCCTTTACGTATCGCCAGGCGACTAAATCCCTGTTTTAAACCTTCATAATCGCCATGATTAAGAATAATTCTCTTTGGTGGTGTATTACGCGCTATCATTTCCGCATAGTCTTTATCATGTCTAGCTGAGCCTTTAAGTGTTATCTTAACATCTGCAACATGAACGGGTTTTCCAGGATCAACTTTGGCTGTCAAAATTGGCCGCGAAGGTGGCTGAAATTCCTGATAAGAAAATTCAATAGTGGGTTCATAATAACCTAACGGCCTTAACCCCAGACGAATTGCTTTATCGACTCTCACCCGGAAACGACCATCTGGGGCGACTTCATCCTGAGTGATACTTGAAAGCTGAATACGAACGTTTTTTCCCAGCTCTCCGCTCAATCCCTCAACTTTTAAACGAAGATTAGCGCCATTGGCGACTGGCACTACCATCGACATACAAAGAAAACAAAGCAAAGAGTATCTTGGCACGCCAACTCCTAATGGAAAATAGAATCTATAACGATAAAATACTGACTCATTTTGGTTAAATTAAACAAGATATACAAGAAATTAATAATAAATAATGCAACCTTTTACTGTCTTCTTTAGCTAAAGAATAGCTGTTGAATAACAGGCTAAAAACATTTTTATTAAAGCACCATTAGCGTATTTATTTTTAAACCATAAAGACCAAATTTATGCGTCAAATATTTTATTAAAAAGTAGCAACTTTCTATCGAAAAAACAAAATACAAAACACTTTTCTTACCATAAAAAGTTTAGAAAAGGACACGGATAAAAGGTAGATTGAAAAAATAATTACCAAGTAACAACAAATTTTGGTAATTATACTACTGTTGAAATACATAAATACTATCAACTCTATATACGAGCATTAATGCTTTACATCTGTTCAGATATTAGTGTGAATATCTTGCTTAACCGGGACGTCTTCACTTCCTAGCAATACAATCTGTTGTGTATCTGTTAGTGCAATAAAAGGAGCCGCTTTGATCGATAACGGACAATTAGCCAAAGGATTAAATAATAAGCAACTCACGTCTGGACGTGAATAATGCCCGATCAGATCTACCATCGCTTTGACGTAGGTAATGGCGGCAGGTGAGCCCAACTAAAGAAACCAAAGATAACCAGGTAGCCAGCTTTCTGGAAAAGCAATCAATTCAACCCCTTTGCCCACAGCTTCTGTTATTAAATCAATAGTTCCTTGAAAATCCATAAATATAGGCACTGGCTGTACCTAGGCAACAGTGAGCGGCCTATTCATAATTAATTCACCTCATTGTAGAATGTCACCTAATATTATATCTGTGCTTATACAAACGAAGTGGTTATTAATGTTATCACCAGAAAACAACCAGCTTATCAGGCTCTATAGAGCCTGATATTGAAAGTTTACCAGATACGGATCCGCTCTTTAGGAGCCATATAAAGCTTATCACCTTTTTGTACATTAAATGCAGCATACCATACCAATCATCCATATTACGTACCACACCGTTGGCGCGATAGGGATTTGGGCTATGGGGATCAGTCATAATCTTATTACGTACAGCCTCTTTATTCGCTAACTCCTGCCAAGTTCTCGCCCAAGCAATAAAGAAACGTTGTAGGCCGGTCATTCCATCAATAATCGGCGGTTCACCATTTGGATAATGTTCTTTAGCAAATTGTTTATAGGCATTAAGAGCAATATTTAACCTACCGAGATCACCAATATTTTCACCCAGGGTGAGTTTACCGTTAACAGCTAAACCATCAATTTTTGTATCTTGTTTTTTGTGATAATTAGCTACTATCACATGAAACAG
>JBGDCZ010000007.1:0-80993 GCA_048493715.1 Arsenophonus endosymbiont of Dermacentor nuttalli
GTTTTTTAAACCAAAAAAGTGAAATTTAAGGTTGACTTTAAAGACGCTTACTAAGACTTTGACTACTACCAACACGTTCTAGTTGACCATATTCAATCACGCGCAATAATTTTTCCTGCACAATCATTGGTACGGTTACTAGTTCATCAAGAAAAAGGGGGCCACTATCAGCACACTCAAATCGACCTAAATGCCTTTTTTGTGCGCCAGTAAATGCGTCAGCGTAATGGCAAAATAGTTCGGAATCTAACGAATTTTCATTCGGCACTGCAATTAAGCAAAATAAACGGTCCTGCCAACGTGGTGAAAGGTAATGTAGAAGATTGGCAATTAATTCTTTGCCGGTGTCACGTTCACCTGTTACTAAAACTGGTTTGTTCAGTTTGGCAAGCGCTGATGTTTGTTCCAGTATTTCTAAAAAATTATCAGTGATGCCAAGAATATTATCAGTAGATATTTGAGTGGTCATTTTCATTACTATATCAATTATAGCAAAATTCATATAAAATATAACTTAATAAAAACAAATATATTTCATAGTGTTATATCAAATTGACACGAATATTGTCTATTGATTCCGCTTAATGATCCAAGAAATGGAAGATATGTTAGTTGAGTCCCGATCAATTTCGGTACGTACTTTAACTGAACAAAAAGGATTAGAACGTCGGATTGCAATTGGTGAAAAGCAAGTTATACAATGGCAGGAAAAAGCAGAATTGGCGTTAGTTAAAGATAAAGAAGATTTAGCTCGTGCAGCATTAATTGAAAAGCAAAAAGTTGTTACTATTATTGACACCCTTAAAAGTGAGTTAATCATAGTCAATTAAACTTAGTGCGTATGAAAGGTGAAGTTGCTGAATTAGAACAAAAACTGACTGAAACGCTTACAAAGCAGCAGGCTATGCTATTAAGACATCAAGCTGCACAATCCAGCCGTGATGTACGTCGTCAGTTAGATAGTGGTAAATTGGATGAAGCTCTTGCGCGTTTTGAACAGCGAATTGATCATATGGAAAGTGAAGCGCAAAACTATCATTTAGGTAAACAAAAATCTTTAGAGCAGCATTTTGCTGAACTGAAAGCTGATGATGAAATCAGCGAGCAATTGGCTGTGTTAAAAGCTAAACTGAAGAAAGAAGAGTAATTATTGGTAGCCAAAATTAATGATGAATAAGGAAATGTGATGGGTTCTATATTATTTATTGGGTTAGTTTTATTGATCTTTGTTACTTTTATTCTACCTATTTGGTTATGGTGTCACTATGGTAAAAAAAAAAAAAAAGTAATAACCATGGTCAATTAACGCAGAATGAGATCCAGCGACTAACGCATTTAGCAGAGCGAGCGCAACACATGCAGCAACGTATCAAAGCGCTGGAAGATATTCTAGATGCAGATCATCCAAATTGGAGGCAAATATAATGACAAAAATGGGTAATCGAAAACTTTATCGTCGCACTGATCAGCGTATGATTGGTGGGGTTTGTGTGGGGTTAGCACATTACTTTGATTTACCTGTTAACTTAGTACGCGCGCTGGCTGTTGTGGCGTTATTCTTGGGATTTTTTGCCATCACCATAGTTATTTATCTGTTAATGTGGTTTTTTATTGAACCGGCGCCTGCTGGCTATCAGGATGAAACGGATAGTGGTGTTAAGGTGACTAAATTACTGAATGAAATCGATCAGCAATTGAAGGCTGGTGAAAAAAAACTGTGCCAGATGGAACGCTACATCACTTCTGATAGTTTTAGTATTGATAGTCGTATTAATAAATTATAACTATCTACATTTGTCACGTTGCGGTAGAGTAAATCACACTCTACCGTAAAATCATTTTTCCTATCAATTATCAATGAAAATTATCTTAGATTTTAACAGCATAATATGCTACTTGGAAGACCAAATATTAAATTTTTGTGCACAAAAATGGCGAAAATAGCCATAATTATTGCTATTAATTTCGCTCCGGCTGGAATAATCAGGCTAATGCTAAAATATATTGTCGGCAACCTTTGCGGTGGTTTGTGTTAAGATTTATGGAGCCATTGCTGCGTGTAGGTATTGCTAAACTTGTGCGTAATTTGTCGTGGGAGAAATATGAAAAGGTTGCGAAGTGAACTCAGTCAACTTATCAATCGGAGCGTTGACCGTCATGTCCGTTTGGCGGTTACAGGAGTTAGCCGCAGTGGTAAAACCGCATTTATCACCTCGCTGGTTAATCAGTTACTGCATGTGCACAGTGGTGCTCGTTTACCACTATTTTCAGTCGCAAGAGACGGTCGTCTTTTCGGCGCCAAAAGGATCCCGCAAAATCATTTTAATATTCCACGTTTTGCTTATGATGAAAGTATAGAGGCATTGTACCGTTCTCCGCCTCAATGGCCTGTGCCTACGCGTGGTATTAGTGAAATCTGTTTACAGCTCCGCTATCGATCACAAGCGAGTTTGTTACGCCATTTTAAAGAAACTTCTAATTTATATATAGAAATTATTGATTATCCAGGTGAATGGTTACTAGATCTGCCTATGTTGCATCAGGACTATTTTAGTTGGTCATGGCAAATGCAATTGCTATTGAAAAGCCGTCGTAATGAAGGGGCGGAGCAATGGTTGCAACTTTGCCAACAGTGCGATCCTTTTGCACCGGCTGATGAGACATTGTTAGCTAATATTGCTCAAGCTTACACCGATTACTTGTTTTTTTGTAAGCAACAGGGGCAATATTTTATTCAGCCAGGGCGATTTATCTTACCTGGTGAGCTTGCTGGCGCTCCGGTGCTGCAATTTTTTCCCTGGCTCAATATTGAGGCAATAGATGAGCAGCAATTAAAACAAGCGGAAAAACAATCTAATATTGGTATGCTGCAACAGCGTTATAACTATTATTGCCAGAGAATTATAAAGCGTTTTTATAAAGAATATTTTCAACATTTTGATCGGCAAATTGTTTTGGTTGATTGTTTACAACCGTTAAATAATGGTCCGGCAGCATTTAATGATATGCAGGCCGTATTAACACAAATTATGCGCAGTTTTCATTATGGTAAACGGACATTATTGCGACGGATGTTCTCACCTCGTATTGATAAACTACTTTTCGTGGCTAGTAAGGTTGATCATATAACCCATGATCAACACGCTAATTTAGTTTCATTGCTACAGCAATTGGTCGCTGCAGCCTGGCAAAATGCTGCTTTTGAAGGGATCAGTCTGGATTGTATTACCTTGGCATCAATTCAGGCAACGGAAAACGGCATTATTGAATATCAGGGAGAACGATTACCTGCATTAAAGGGACATAGGTTAAGTGATGGTCGGTTAATGACCTTCTTTCCAGGGGAAGTACCACGGTGTTTGCCTGATGCTGATTTTTGGTTAAAACAGGGATTTGATTTTGAATCTTTTCGACCTCGTGCAACAGCGACTGATCACTCTCTTGCTCATATTCGATTAGATAGTGCCTTAGAATTTCTACTCGGAGATAAATTGAAATGAGTAGACCGCTAAAATCCCGTATCGACTTTGATGAGTCTTTACCGTCAAAGAAAAAACCGATTTTAAAAAAAGCAAAAGTGTTTGATAAATTGACGCCTGAACAGTTTGAAGCCATTAGTGATGGAACAGAAAATGACGATCGAGAAGGTGAGGTTGAGGCCATGGTTAATACTGTGCTTAAACCTTGCTATAGTTTTTGGTGTAAACTGATCATAGCTGCCTTAAGCTTAATAGCAATTAGTATTATTGCCCAGACAGGGCAATGGATTTACCAAGCATGGATAATGCAAAATTGGGTTTCTTTAGCTATTGCTGCTGCTGGAGGCTTAATTATTGTTGCGGCCGTTGGAACCATAATCACTGAATGGCGGCGGCTTTATTATTTAAAAGAACGTAGCCAAGAACGCCTGCAGGTCAAAGCATTTTTACAAAGTCATGGTATGCATGGTGGGCGTGAATTTTGCCAAAAATTAGCCAGCCAATCGGCGATTGGTTTAGATCATCCAGCGATAAAGCGTTGGCAAATAATGATCGATGATAGCCATAATGATAAGGAAGTTGTAACCCTTTATAGTCAATTAGTCCAACCTATTTTGGACCAACAAGCCAGAAAAGAGATCAATCGCTCATCAGCGGAATCGGCTTTAATGATTGCAGTTAGTCCGTTGGCAATGGTCGATATGGCATTTATTGCTTGGCGTAATATTCGTTTAATTAATCGGATTGCAATTATTTATGGTATTGAACTAGGTTATTATAGCCGTATTCGGTTATTTAAAATGGTATTACTTAATATTGCTTTTGCTGGAACAACCGAATTAGTACATGAAATTGGCATTGATTGGTTATCGCAAGATATTATGGCAAGGCTCTCTACTCGAGCGGCACAAGGGATCGGGGCGGGTTTACTAACGGCCAGATTAGGTATTAAAACGATGGAGTTATGCCGTCCTTTACCGTGGATGGATGATAAACCTAAATTGGCTGATTTTCGTCTCCAATTATTAAGTCAATTAAAAAACATTATGCCAAAGCCAATTAATTATAAAAATGTTTAACTGATTTATTCATTATTAAGATTAAGATTAAGATTAAGATTAAGATTAAGATTAAGATTAAAATTAATTAAGTCATTGTTAGGAAAGTCCATTATGTCATTCATTTTTTAATCAAGCACAGTTTTTCTATGGTAGCTTAATAAATAAAAATGCATACTTAGCAAATTAAATAGTCAATATATAGATATAAGGTTCTTAGTTATGCGATTAGAAGTGATTTGTCAAGATCGAATTGGTTTGACGCGTGAATTGCTTGATTTACTTGTTTTACAAAATATTGACCTTGAAGGGATTGAAATTTCACCCAATCGTAATATTTATCTCAAATTTTCTCAAATCGATACCATAACGTTTCAACTGTTAATAACTGAAATCAGGCGTATTCGTGGTGTTAAAGATGTTAAGACAGTATCTTTTATGCCTTCTGAACATGAAAAAGAGTTATTGTTGACTTTATTAAATATTTTTCCTGATCCTATTTTTTCGGTTAATGCTAAAGCCAATATCGAATTAGCCAATGCAGAGATGTTAAAATTGTTTGCTATTGGTAGTAACCAGTTAGAAGAAAAAAAGTTTAATCAGCTAATTAATCATCAGCGGTTAGTAAAATTACTAGAGCAAAATAATCCACAGCCTTATTCAGAACAAGTAACTATCAAAGGCAATAAATATCTGCTTCAAGTCACACCAATTAACAGCCCAAAAGTTACTGGAACGGCTGAAAATGCAGGCGCCATCATTTTACTAAAGGCATTACCGGCTAAGCAGTATTACCAGCAAGGTAGCGTTGATGGTACCGATAGTTTTGCCCACATTGTTGCGGTAAGTCCCAAAATGAGCCAGCTGGTCGAGCAGTTGAAAGAAATTGCATTACTTGATGAACCACTTTTATTAGTAGGTGAAACGGGAACCGGTAAAGATATTTTGGCCAAAGCTTGTCACTTACAGAGTATGAGAGGCGATAAACCTTTTTTAGGTCTAAATTGTGCATCGATGCCGGAGGATGTAGTAGAAAGTGAACTATTTGGTTATGCAGAAGGAGCTTACCCAAATGCTATTGAGGCCAAAAAAGGCTTTTTTGAGCAAGCGAATGGTGGAACTGTTTTACTTGATGAGATTGGTGAAATGTCGTCCCAGATGCAGATCAAACTGTTGCGTTTCTTAAACGATGGTACTTTTCGTCGGGTAGGTGAGGAACAAGAAGTAAAAGTTGATGTTAGGGTGATCTGCGCGACGCAAAAAAATTTGTTAGAATTAGTCGAGAAGGGGCAATTCAGACGAGATCTTTACTATCGTTTACATGTTTTAACGGTGACTTTACCACCACTACGTGAACGGCAAGCTGATATTATGCCGCTTACAGAAGAATTTATTAGACAATTTTCACGAAAAAAAGGGATTATCAAAATAAAAATTTCCCATAAGTTAGGTGATTATCTTGCTAATTATCATTGGCCTGGTAATGTAAGGCAGCTACGTAATGTTGTCTATCAGGCTTTAATTCAATTGAATGAACGAGAGTTAAAACCGCAACATATTAATTTGCCGGATTTAAAAGATATTTCACTATTTACAGCCGATCAGTTAAATGGCACGCTGGATGAGCTTACAAAACATTTTGAAGCTTCAATATTGGCTCGGCTTTATCAAGATTATCCAAGTACTCGCAAATTAGCCAAGCGACTTAATGTATCGCATACGGCAATTGCTAATAAGTTGCGTGAGCATGGCTTAAGCCATAAAAAAGAGAGTGAAGGTAAGTCATAGTGTCTCAGAAATTGAGATAGTGATAAGTTTCTATCGCTATCTGATTAAAACCCAAACGGATAGCTCAATTAAAACAGATAGTTATATAGAGTATGGCTATTATGATTTTAATGCATTAAGTGCCGCATCATAATTGGGCTCATGGGTAATTTCATCAACTAATTCACTATAAATGACTTTATCGTTTTCATCGAGAATAACCACTGCTCGAGCCGTTAATCCTTTTAATGGCCCGGAGTTCAATTTTACTCCATAGTCTTTACTAAAGGTTGGCGCACGGAAGATTGATAATGTAACCACATTATCTAATGCTTCTGCACCACAAAAACGGGTTTGAGCAAAAGGAAGATCGGTTGAGATACACAATACAACGCTGTTTTCTAGTTGACTGATCAGTTGGTTAAACTTGCGAACAGAGGTGGCGCATACACTGGTATCAATACTGGGAAATATATTAAGAATTTTTCGTTTGCCTTGATAATCAGACAAAGATTTTTCTGTAAGATCAGTGGCCACTAATATGAATTCTTTAGCTTTATCACCAGCTTGCAAGAAAGTACCTTCGATAGTAACGGGTTCCCCTTTAAATTTTGTACTGGCTGACATCTTATCTTTCCTTCAACTTAATAGCATTTATTTTAACGATTCTAAATGAAAATGGTTAAGTTGCCTAGCTAAATTGTTGATTATGCCCCGTTATATCTAATTATTTTAACCAGATTATTTTCTATAATTAGAATAAACTCGAGATATAATACGAAAATCTGTTGCTTAGCTATAAGACAGCACTAGCAATATGCTTTTTTAATTGTATCGTGATTTTTAGACCTGTAGTGGCAGCATTGGTGCCTAAAGGGGAGCTTTTATCTGATAAACAAGAAGTGGTTAGGCAGATTAATAAGAATCCTACTTCTTTTGATCCTATTAGAATGGTTGGATTAGCTGAAGCACATGTGATACGAGATTTGTTTATAGGATTAACTAATCAAGATGAAGCGGCTGTCCTATTCCAGGCGTAGCCATTCGATGGTCAACTGCCGGTAATCGGATTTGTTTTTTATTTGGCCGGATGCAAAATGGTCAAATGGTGACCCTGTCACGGATAAAGATTCTGTCTATAGCTGGCGCCGTTTAGTTGATCCTATAAATCATTCACCTTTTGCTTACTTTGCCACCTTGGTGGGTATAAGAAATGCGCAAAAAATTATTAATAATGAACTTCCTATCGAGAAGTTAGGTTGGTTAAGCACTGGATAACCATACCTTAAAGGTGACTTTAGAGCAGCCCGCACCGTATTTTCTAAATTTCACGACTCATTTTAGTTTTTTTCCGGTTAATCAAAAAATTATTGCCAGATATGGCCAAAAATGGCTCACACCAACTAATTTAGTGGGTAATGATGCTTTTATTCTATCTGATCATATTGTTGGTGAAAAAATTGTTTTGCTACCTAACCGATATTATTGGGATCATAAAAATACGGTTTTAACTAAAGTTACTTTTTTGCCAATCAAGTAAAGAGCTTGTGTATGGCAAAGTTATTTTGCCGGTGATATTATAGAAATTGAATTTTTGCCTGAGCATTATAGATAGCAAATTATTACTATGCTTTTAATACACAAAAGCCACCCAACCCACTATGATTCCAGAGTCAGAAGAGCTCTGGCAGTATCAATTAATAGGTAAATTATTACTAATAAAACATTAGGCAATGTAGATAAACTCGCCTATCGTTTTACGCCAGAGATAATAGTGGATTTCGTATCTGAAATAGGGTTTTATGATGGTTATGTTCAAAAAGAGTTGGATAAGCAAGCCAGAGTTCTATTACATTTAGCGGGATTTAGTCGCCATAATTCCTTAAGGCTTTCGCTGGTATATAACAATCTAGAAAATAATAGAAAAGTTGCCATTGCCTCTATGTGGAAAAGAAAGTTAGGTGCAGAGGTAACCTTGATTAATCAGGAATGGTGATAGTCGTAATTCCGGTAATTTTAATGTTCTGGGAGCTGCCAGAATCGCTGAATATAATGAGCCTTCAAGTTTTTTAAGGATCATGACATCTTCTAACCGTGATAATTGGTCAAAATTCCAAAATAAGGGTTATGATGAAATTATTGCCTCAGCGATGATGGAAAAGAATAGTAAAAATCACAATCGATTTTATAATCGAGCAGAAAAAATGCTGTTATCACCATCACCTCTTGCGCCAATTTATTATTACTGCCGTGGGTATTTAATTAAACCTTGGTTAAAGGGTTATCCAGTCAATAATCCAAAAAATGTCAGTTATAGTCATACACTGTATGTTATTAAACACAATTAAATAATGGATTAGCATGCAGGATAAAGGGCATCGGTTACCATGCATGCCCTGCAGTAACAATTTGTTATGAAAATTATAGTGTTGACATCTCTAGAATCGATAACCTAAACCAATATTAAATCCATTAACCGTTGGATTTAAGTAATAGTTATGACTGTTAGCACCTTCATAGCTTAAATAGAGACTAAGCTCCATAATTGTAGTTTTTCTCATATTGAGTTCTTATACGAATAATTGACCACTATCAGCCGATGTTTAATACATCGGCTTTTTTTATTTTATTTCAACTATATTAACGGGATTTGCATGAGGACTAGTTTGCTCAACTAAACGTTGGTTATTGGCTAGCGGAAATGTTTCGTTATCAAAGGCTAAATCTCCGCCATTAATAATAGTGCTGGTATGATTAATTTCTTTGAAATTGAATAGGTTGTTGTCGCATAAATGTGAAGGAACAATATTTTGGATAGCTTGGAACATAGTTTCAATCCGTCCTGGATAATGCTTATCCCATTCTCTTAGCATATTACCTATAATTTGCCGTTGTAAATTGGGCTGTGAACCACAAAGATTGCAAGGAATAATTGGGAATGCTTTAATTTTTGCGTAACTGGCAATATCTTTTTCTCGACAATAGGCTAACGGCCGAATAATGATATGTTTACCATTGTCACTCATTAGCTTAGGTGGCATCCCTTTAAGTTTGCCGCCATAAAACATATTGAGAAAAACGGTTTGTAAAATATCATCGCGGTGATGACCTAAGGCAATTTTAGTTGCGCCCAGCTCACTGGCAGTACGATATAGAATACCTCGACGTAGGCGAGAGCATAGCGAACAGGTAGTTTTTCCGACTGGAATTTTTTCTTTTACTATGCCATAGGTATTCTCTTCAATTATTTGATATTCAATACCAAGCTTATCTAGATAAGATGGCAAAATATGTGCTGGAAAACCTGGTTGTTTTTGGTCAAGATTGACGGCAAATAAACTAAAATTTACTGGTGCACTTTTTTGTAAATTTTGTAATATTGATAATAGTGTATAGCTATCTTTGCCGCCGGAAAGACAAACCATAATGTGATCGTTTTCTTCAATCATGTTAAAATCACTAATCGCCTGACCAACGTTACGACGTAACTTTTTTTGCAGTTTATTAAAGTTATACTGTTCTTTTTGTTGATTCATATTTATTACTAATGTATTAAAGGTAATCGATTTTATTATCAAGAGAATGATTTTTAAAACCACAGTGATAAGAAAATACGATTAGTTTAGGCTACTTTAACCAAAAAGAAAACTTTTGCTGGTTATTTAATTTTATGCCAAATAGCGGCAATAGATGTTTGGATTATCTTAACATTGTGATAATTAGTTTATATTTGGAGTATAAATGAACGTATTGGCTTATTTATTAATGTCGATTGTGGCTGAAGTTATTGCAACCACTTTATTAAAGGCTTCTGATGGTTTTACCCGTTTGTTGCCATCGATTGTAGTTGTTGTTGGTTATTGCATTTCATTTTTTGGTTTATCGCAAGTAGTAAAAATGATGCCATTAGGGATTGCTTATGCTATTTGGTCTGGTTTAGGTATTGTGCTGGTGTCAGTGGCAGCGTTGTTTCTCTATCAGCAAAAATTAGATTGGCCAGCAATTTTAGGTATTTTATTAATTATTTCTGGTGTCTTAATCATTAATTTGGTTTCTAAAACTAGTATTCATTAATAATCTTTTTAGCCTGACATCTATTTGGTTATTGAGCTATTTTTAGCTGGCAAGTGGCAATATTACGATTAACTGGTGATAGAAAAGCTGGACTGATAATCATGTCCAGCCAATATTGCTTTAATGGCTATTTTTTTTAAACGATAAAAATTGGCTTAACAGAACAATTATTGCTACTAGCAAATAAACAGTAAAAATAATTAATAACCATACTGGCATTTCAATATTTAAAAATGACCACTGTTTTTGGCTACAGTCACCATAGGCTTCAAAAACAGTCGGCAACCAACGGTTAAGTGGCAGCCATGAAGGAAGGTTAACGGAAAAATCGCACGAGTCAAAAGTAGAGGGATATATTTGTATTCTTGTATGTTCCCAGGTTAATTTCAATCCTTGCCAGCTACTATATAACCACAAAATGAGTACCACGAAACGGAAAATACTTCGTGGTGCGATGATACCTATTAAGCTGGCAGCTAAGATGGCAAATACCGCCATACGTTCGTAAATGCATAATACACAGGGTCTAAGCCCCATAGCGTGTTGAAAATAGAGCGCAATAATTTCTAATAGGCAGGCGCTAATAGCAAGTAATAGCCAGGCTTTCCTGGTTTGAGAGTATGAATAAAAAAATTTAAGCATGTTAATTCCATTATCAGTATAAGTTAATCAGGGAAAACATATGATTTTATTTAAACCAAAATAAAGCGGCTAATTTGAATTAGCTAATAAGATAGGATAATGAACTAAATTTGTTAAATGAATTTTCTATTTAGCCAAGAGATTTTTTTCTTGCATGAAAGACAAATGCTATTATTTTTAATTAAATAACAGCATTTTTAAAAATTTATTTAGATAAATTTACCAACCCTGACGCAGCGAACCAATCAGTTGCTGGGATCAATCATAGCTCAATGGCTAATAAACCGACTGATGTCATCACAATAGTATAAGGTAGAGCCATGATAACCATTCGACCATAAGAAAGGCGAATAAGTGGCGAAAGCGCTGAAGTTAATAAAAACCGAAAAGCCGCCTGGCCGTTTGGCGTGGCTACTGAAGGTAAGTTAGTACCAGTATTATCGACGACGGCCAGATATTCATATTGCTGGCGTGATATTAAGTCTTCTTTTTAACGCATTTAGCACTTCGTTTATATAAACTGTGTCAACAAAAACGTTGTCAGAAATAGCAGAAAGTAAATCGTTAAATAAATAAAACAAGTTGCGATGATTCAGAAGACTGTAATACAAATTGAATAAATGGCGTAAAAAGTTGTTGATCAACAATTACCACAACAATTGAGAAAAATACGGTTAATAGCACAGTAAATAGTAAAGCTTCTTCAAAGACTTTGCTATCGCGTGTTCGTCAGTGATGCCGTAAAATGAAGTAATTAGGATGATCACGGACAAACAGATTAGGCCGAATTCTGCTAAATGAAAAGCTAAAGCGATAATTAACCAAATATCTACCAATGCTTGACAGATCTAGTTGTAATTTTTCTCGCTGCTCCCGTTTTTGGTGACTATTTTTATCATGGATTTGCAGAATATGCCGCACACTTTCAGGTAATTCAGCACCGTAACCAAATAGTTTAAAACGTTCGACGCAATAGCAGACAATTAAACCAAAAACAAATACCGGTAAAGTTACAGGGATCATATGTAAGAAAAAAGCACTGAAATTCCAGCCAACGTTTTAGCAATAATTAAATTTTGTGGCTCACCAACCATTGTCATTACACCACCTATGCTGTCCCAACTCCGGCGTGCATCATTAGTCTACACAAAAAAGCGCGAAATTGTTCAAGGATCTGACCTTTGTCGGTTATAGCAGTGTTGTCATCTGGCAGACCAAGTTCTTTCTGACTTGATATATAGTTATGATAGATAGAATAAAAACTGACGGCTACACTAATCACCACTGCAATTACGGTTAGCGTGTCTAGAAAGGCAGAAAGCGAGCGAAAGAATACGTTTAGAATGAATTGATAACAGTAATTTGTGAAGACAAATAACAATAATTGTCTCATGAAATAAATGCCTGCAACCATAAAGATTAACAGCAATATCACTTCAATATTATTAGCAATTTCATGGCTAACTTGCTGTGGTGAAGTCATACCGATTATTATTGCTTCAATCACAAGTAATCCTCCAGGCAGCAAGGAGTAACATTTCAGTGACATGGCGAGAGTAAAAATAAATTCAACAATCAGTAATCAACCTGCAATAAAAGGATTGAGGAAAAAAACAGCTGGGGTTAATTCTTAAAAAGAAAATAATGGTCAATTTGTACCATTTGGCGAATTACCAAGGAAATTTTTCAACATAATTTGTCTGCTATTTATATTCATTATTACTTGTTTTCCTTAACGAGGATATACATAAAATTGACAACGTAGCATACTACTTTTTTATGCTAGAAATTAGAAAGAAACATCTGTTAGTTAACGTCATATTATAATAAGTCTTTATGATCAAATTAGTATTTCTCAATAACTCGGCTACCTCAATGTATGTCATTCTGATATTATCTCGTTTTATAATGACTAAAAATTTCTTTTAGGTAGAGAAAAATATGATAATAAGAGCGCAAAGTCCCGCTAATTTTGCAGAAGAGTATATTGTCGAAAGTATTTGGAATAACCATTTTCCACCAGGTTCAATTTTACCGGCAGAACGTGAGCTATCTGAATTGATTGGCGTAACAAGAACTACATTACGAGAAGTATTACAGCGCCTTGCTAGAGATGGTTGGCTAACTATTCAACATGGAAAACCGACAAAAGTAAACAATTTTTGGGAAACTTCGGGACTTAATATTTTAGAGACGGTGGCTCGCTTAGATCACAGTGGTGCGCCAAAATTAATCGAAGACTTATTATCTGTCAGAACTAATATTTCTGCTATTTTTATTCGAACTGCCTTTCGTAAAAATAAACATAACTCATTGGAAATATTATCAATCAGAGAGAATATTGAAGATTGTTCTGAAGCATTTAGCACGGTTGATTATAATATTTTTCGTGGATTAGCATTTGTCTGTGGTAATCCTATTTATGGTTTGATCCTCAATGGCTTAAAAGGGTTGTATACCCGTATTGGTCGTTACTACTTTTCTGATCCTAAAGCCCGTCAACTTGCTTATGATTTTTATAATGATTTAGCTAAAATATGTGAACAGCAAGACTATGATAAAGTATTAGATCGTGTTCGTAGCTATGGCAAAGAAAGCGGTAATATTTGGCGTCAGATGAAAGATAACGACAATATGATAAATAATTTGTCTGAGTCGCGCTAACTGCATTACTAGTTAAAAAATAGTATAAGTCTATTTTTAATTCCCTCATCACAAGTGAGGGGCGTTACTGAGTTTATAGCATTACATCTTCAATTTTGATGCTACGGACACCTATCGTTAATGACATACGGGGGGTTTTTTTGCCTTCAGGTCGCATTGGTTGGCTAATACAGACTGTTTCAAGACAGAGCATTCTTTTGTAACTATCGCTGGTCATATCTTTTATTGTACTGGATAGCTCGGCTCCTGGAATTCCAGCATATTATGTCACTATGATGGTAATGATGCATTTCTAAAATACGTTGCCAATTTTTATCATAGATCAGATTAAAGTCATCGGAGGCGGTATAAATACGATCGGTTCGGCCAGTTAGATAAGTTTTGTGTCTTCAGTATAAATTTCACGATCAGCCACTTTATCAATATAAAGTTGGCCTAATCCTTCAATATAAACCTTATTTATATCACTGATTTGTAAATAGGTATGCAGTGCACCAGTGGCAGGTTCAGTACCATAATATTCAAATTCAATTTCACAGGTTGCTCCTAGTTTTAAACGCGTAATTAACGTAAATTCATGTGGCCGGATTTTTTGTCCATTCATTATCAGAAAGTATCAGTGTAAGGAGTACACAATCTGTATGCTCTATGTGTTGTCAATTGCCATTCTTCTTGTAAACGAGCAAAACCATGACTGGGTTGAGCCACTAGACCAAACCAAGGCCAGCAGATAGGGGGGATCCCGCCGCGAATAGCGATATTTTTTTGGAATAGACTTTTTTTACTTAACCAGATGCAGGGGTTTTCCCCATTAGGCTGCCAGCTGAGTATTTGGGCATCCTGGAGACTAATTGCGGCGTTCACTTTAGGATAAAAAACAATAATGACCGACAGTTCATCGAGTTGCCACAGGGTAATATAGGGTGAAATTTGTTCAATTACCGGCAAGGTGAACAGTGTCGTGTAATTCATAATTCCATCCTTTTTTATATTTCTTATAATTTGGCCATTAGTGAGTTTGAAAATATCATTGGATCATATGCCAGAATAAAAAAAGCCGCCATTGATGGCGGCTTAAAGGATGGTAATTACGCTATTTATTTAGCAATATGCGCAATTAACTCTAAAGCTTTATTAGAATAGCCGGTTTCATTATCATACCAGGCCACTAATTTTACAAAATTATCGTTTAAGGCAATACTTGCTTTGGCATCAAAAATAGAGGTTAATTTGTCACCATTAAAGTCAGTGGAAACAACGTCATCTTCTGTGTAACCAAGAATACCTTTCAATTCGCCATCTGCCGCTTGTTGGATCACTTGGCAAATTTCTTTATAACTTGTAAGCTTATTTAAACGAACAGTTAGGTCAACAACTGAAACATTAGGAGTAGGAACGCGGAAAGCCATACCGGTTAATTTTCCATTTAGTTCAGGAATGACTTTACCAACCGCTTTAGCTGCTCCGGTTGATGAAGGAATGATATTTTGTGAAGCACCACGTCCACCACGCCAATCTTTAGCGGAAGGCCCGTCGACGGTTTTTTGGGTTGCTGTCGTTGCATGAACCGTGGTCATCAGTCCTTCAATAATACCAAATTTGTCATTGATAACTTTAGCTAATGGCGCTAAGCAGTTAGTAGTACAAGAGGCGTTAGAAACAATATCCTGACCACTATAGGTTTTATGATTAACACCCATAACAAACATAGGTGTATCATCTTTAGATGGTCCAGTTAAAACGACTTTTTTAGCCCCCGCAGCAATATGCTTACGCGCTGTTTCATCTGTTAAGAAAATACCTGTAGCTTCAGCTACCACATCAACACCCACTTCGTCCCATTTTAAGTTAGCCGGGTCTTCTTCTGATGTGCAGCGAATGGTTTTACCATTAACCAGCAGGTGACCATCTTTAACTTCAATAGTACCGTTGAAACGGCCATGAGTTGAGTCATATTTCAGCATATAGGCCATATAATTGGCATCTAATAGATCGTTAATTGCCACGATTTCGATATCTTTACGCTCTTGGGCAGCACGAAAAACAATACGGCCAATACGACCGAAACCATTAATACCTATTTTGATAGTCATAGTATTTCCACCAGCAATTTTTAATTTAAAAGAATTCAATATTGTTTCTATCGTTACCAAAACCTTGTCATCCGTCAAGTGGAATCGTGTCAATTCTTATCAGAATTGATATATAAAGCACTTTTGTATATTTAGCAAACAAGCTTAAGGCCAATGTTTGGATTCAACTATTACAGTTTGGCTAGGAAGATTAAAGTAAATATCACTAATATATGTGGATTATATCACGAACTATAGCAGAAAAAGCCTTTTTGCTAGGCTAAAAATAGTTGAAATGGTTTAGTGTTCTTTTACTCAACAAGTAAAATATCCCCTTTGCTAGAAAACAAGGAAAGCTCTTTATGACAGAAAAAAACCGTAAACACATTAAGACGGATCAACTTAATGAAATGCAATATCATGTTACCCAAAAAGCCGGAACCGAGCCACCTTTTTCAGGTAAATTGTTACATAATCAGCGAGAAGGGATTTACTACTGTTTATGTTGCCATGCGCCGCTTTTTCTATCACAAACAAAATTTGCTAGTGGTTGTGGTTGGCCGAGTTTTTACCAACCTATTAATGATCAGGCAGTGATTTATATTGATGATCATTCGCATGGTATGCAGCGTATTGAAGTGCGCTGTAGTCACTGTAATGCGCATTTAGGTCATGTTTTCACTGATGGCCCGGAGTCGACCGGGCAACGTTACTGCATTAATTCTGTAGCATTAAGTTTTACTGATCAACAATCTGGTGAGGTAACTGAGGGGTAAGTAAGGTCATCTGGTAGACCAAAGCGCGATAAGTACAGGATGAAAATTGAAAAAAGGGTAAAACATGGAGCTTAATGATCTGGTAAATTTAATGACAGTTGAAATTTATCAACGATTACTGACGGCGGTTGAGCTGGGTAAATGGCCAGATGGTGTTGCACTGACGACTGAGCAAAAAGAAAATAGCTTACAAGCTATTATGCTTTGGCAGGCTAGACATAATCATAATGCACAGCATATGACGATTGGTACGGATGGTAATATCAAATTAAAAACCAAAAATGAGCTAAAAAAATTGTTTACCAGTGATTAACACTAACAGATGTTAATCGGGTGATTGCCGTTAGCTAACGGCATGCGGGCAGTAGTTAGATTGAGTGTTCAGATCTGAATAGGTTATTAATTTGGCGCCAGCTAAAGCCATTTCTTACAATGCTTTTTTAGTGTCTTACGGATGAAGATTAACACCCCTATAACCATCTTAGATGACCGTAACTTGATAGCCTAATTTTAGTACATCAAGTACGGTGAATTTTACACAATAGTCTGTTGCTAACCCTATAATAAATGGTTAATGTGATTTTTTTCAGCCAATGATCTAATTGGGTTTTATGTTGATGATCATTATCAAAAAAAGCACTATAACTATCGATTGTAGGATTGATACCTTTTTGAAAAATTGCCTGAATTGCTGACTGATTAAGAGCGGGATGAAACTCCATCCCTTTCTGATGTTGAACGCAATGCACTGGTCACCAAATTTGGCGTAAGCTTTAAGCTTACCTTCACTACCTATTTGGGTTCCTGAATTAATACTTCCAGGGCACCTCCGGTACAAAAATCATTTTGTAGATCAACCAGTAATAATGCTGTATCAGTCATAATATTATCCTTAATAATTGTTACTATAACTTAGTTCACCGCGCAAATTTTTTTGCATCAAACTACGAATATCATTTGCAGATAAAGACTGACTAAGTAAATAGTGAAGCTTGGTAAGTGCAGCCTCAAAAGTCATATCATAACCGCTAATAACCCCAACTTTTGCTAATGCGTGACCGGTCGCATAACCATTCATATTAACCCGACCAGATAGGCATTGTGTCAAATTAACCACGATAATATCTTCTTGACAGGCCTTTTCAAGGCATTTTAATAATGCAGATTGTGAAGGTGTGTTACCGATACCATAAGAACGAAGAATAAGTGCCTTGGTTGGTTGCAATAAAATATTTTTGATACTTTGTTGGCAAATACCCGGATAAATGGTAACAACACCAATCGGTTGCGGGATAATTTTGTGGGTGCGGAAATTACCATTATTGCTGGGTATAGGACAACTTCGTAAACAACGAATATGAATTCCAGCATCAATCAGTGGTGGACAATTTAGTGAAGTAAAGGCATCAAAACCATCAGCATGTGATTTGACGGTACGATTACCGCGAAATAATTTATTATTGAAAAACAGCGTCACTTCATTGACGGGGTAGTTTGCCGCCAGATATAATGCATTAAGCAGATTGGTTTGTCCATCGGATCTTAATGCTTCCAACGGTATTTGTGACCCTGTCATGATAATCGGTTTATTTAAGTTCTCAAACATAAATGAGAGTGCAGAGGCAGTAAATGCCATGGTATCGGTACCATGCAGAATAACAAAACCATCATAGTTGTCATAATTATCACGGATATCGTCAGCAATGCACTGCCAATCCTGCGGAGTTATATTAGCAGAGTCAATTAAAGGATAATGTTCTCGGATAGTGAAATGCGGCATTTCAGGCCGATGAAATTCCGGCATGCTGGTCAGCTGTTTTTGTAGGTGACCTGAAGCCGGCACATAGCCATGTGCAGAGGATTGCATGCCAATTGTGCCGCCTGTGTAAACGACGTAGATGGATTTTTTTTCCATTCTGTTTACCTAGTAATATCAATAAGTAGAAATAGATAAATTTAAAGAATTATAAAGCAGTCAGCTAATAAAAGTAGTGGCAAGTTAAATATATTAATATCAAATAAAGCGCCCATCTGCAGAGCGCTTGAATGGTAGTAAAATATTACACCTGGTTTATTAATAGACATCCGCACAATTTAAACAATATGCGTAGCGATTTTGTGAATCATTCATATGGCGGTAAAATTTAATTTGCTGCTGAAGATCATTGGCCGCTTTTTGCGGAAGTAATAGTTGTAGTGTGTCGGACATTATCGCTTGAGCACTGGAAGTTAATTCAAGTATTAATTGATCGATGAAAGAACGGTCAGGCTGCATCCAGTCAAGTATAGGTGCTTTAATTTTAGCTAATTCAGCCGCTTTATTAATTGCATCGTCAAAATCTCCCAGTTTATCAACCAGACCATTTTGAAGCGCGTCTGAACCGACCCATAGCCGGCCTTGTGCGATTTTGTCTATCTCTTCCGGTGTCTTATGACGCGCCTGAGCAACATGTTTTAGGAAGGTATGATAACCATTTTCAATAGTGATTTGCATCATGTCAGAAAATTGTTTATTGATCCCTTTTGTGACTGAGACATCCGCTAATGGTGTGGTTGAGACCCCATCAGTATAGACACCGATGGTATCTAAGCTTTTTTCGAAGGTATTTATCACGCCGAAAATACCAATTGAGCCTGTCAGAGTGCTGGGGCTAGCAATAATATAATTAGCCGGGGTTGAAATCCAATAACCTCCTGATGCCGCCGTTCCTCCCATGGAGACAACAATCGGTTTATTGGCATCACGTGCCGCAACTAATTCATTACGGATCGCTTCTGAGGCGGTAACGCTACCACCAGGACTATTAACGCGTAAGACAATTGCTTTGATATCTGGATTAAGCCTTGCTTTACGTATTTGCGCCACTGTGGTCTCACTACCAACCATACCGGGTTCTTGTGGTCCTTCAATGATGGTGCCCTGAGTAATGATCACCGCAATATTACCAGGCTGATCAGCCGATTGTTTGAGTAACATCTGTTGATTTTGTTTTGGCTGTTTATTGGCATAATCATAGATACTGATGTAATTGAAATGCTGATCTTTATCATTCCAGCCAAATTTTTTACTTAACTCTTTCTCCATAACTGCGTCGGTAAAAATATGATCAATAAGCTTTTGTTTTACCGCATATTGCGCACTATCACCATTGATACTTTTCATCTCTTCAATCAATTTATCGGCACCAGGAAAGATATTTTCTGGCGTTGTTTGTCGGTTTTGAGCAATTGTTGCTAAATAGTGCTGCCAGAGTGAACCGAGCCAAACTTTATCTACTGCCCGTGCTTCAGGTGACATATCGTCACGAATAAATGGCTCTATAGCTGATTTATAAGTGCCAATGCGGAAAATATGGCTATTAACTTTAAGTTTATCGAGCAGCGTTTTATAATAGAGTTTATTGGTTGAAAAACCGTAAATTCTAATATTACCTTGTTGTGACATATAAATATTATTGGCAAAGCTAGCCAGATAATATTGTGATTGGTTATAACCATTACCCATTGCGTAAATGGGTTTACCCGCCTGTTTAAACTCGGTCAACGCCTTACCAATATATTGTAAGGACGGCTGATCTGAACCAATCAGATTATCCAGTTGCAAAACGATACCAGTAATTTTGTCATCATAAGTTGCCAGGCGAATAATGTTTACAATGTCAAATAATGAGTTTTCCTGCATACGTTTGCTTGATGAGCCTAATAATTCGCGACTCATTTTGCCAAGCGGATTAAGGATAGAGACTTGATCAACAATCATACCTTGTAGATCAACAAGTAGAGCACCATGATGTTGACTGGTAGATTTTTTTTCATTTTTATAGGCAAAGTAACTACTTGCTGCAATAAAGATCAAAAACAGGCAGATAAAACTGGTAACAAATCGTCTGATAAAATTAAGTAATCGCCAACTAAGCTTAAAAAAGGTGGCAATTAAATTCCATGGGTTTCGCATGTGATCTCCAATTGTATGATATAACATATTTATCTCAAAAGGCATTAAGATAATTGTCAGCCATAAGTCATAGAATAATTAAAATATTATTTTATTTCTATTCAAGCTGATTGAAAATGTTACCTTACTATACTAACATTGATGATAATATTCTATTTTTGAGAAACCTAATTTATAAAATAGTTATTTTTTAGGCTATTGGTTGCTATTTAATTAATGGCAATGCTCATTAATTTTAATCAGGAGAAATAATAGATGCTTTAACACTATTATTGACCCATCGTTCCATGAGCCATCTAACAACACCAGTACCAGAAGGTCAATCATTGGATAATATTTTTTGGCCGGAATGTGAGTTCCTGATCATAGCGCGTTGCGTCCCTGGTATTTTGTCGTGATCCAAAATGAAGGGCTCGATAAATTTGGCAGGTTACTTGAAAAAGCAGCAATTAAAGCCAATTTGGGAAAAGATGTTGAACAAAAAGCCTGAAAAACCCCTTTACGAACGCCTTTAATTATTGCTGTAATTGCCAAAGTTGTTGTCGATACGAAAATTCCTGCCTGGGAACAAATTGTTACTGCTGGTTGTTGTGTCCACACTATGCAGATGGCAGCCGTTGCCCAAGGGTTTGGGGGCATTTGGCGTACCAGTTGTTGGACGACAGATCTGGTTGTGAGATCAGGTTTAGCTTGCCAAGAACATGATAAAATTGTTGGCTTTCTCTATTTAGGAACCCCGAAATTCAACTTTTCAAAGAAAAGCTCTTTACCCGATATGAAGGATTTTGTAACTTATTATTAAAGGGAAAATATGCCATCCGAAATCAAATTAACTCAATTCAGTCACTGAGCAGTTTGTGGTTGTAAAATCGCGCCAAATATATTAGAGACCATGTTATCAAGCGAACGTAAAAAATTTAATGATCCTCATTTGCTAGTTGGTAATGAAACCAATGATGATGCTGCCGTTTACGATCTTGGTAATGGCATAGGTATTATCAATACAACCGATTTTTTATGCCAATAGTCGATGATCCTGTTGATTTTAGTCGTATTGTTGCCACTAATGCGATTAGTGATATTTTATGTGATGGGTGGCAAACTCATATGGTGATTGCTATTTTAAGATGGCCAATTAAAAAATTCCACCTACTATCACACAGCAAGTAATTGAAGGTGGACGCATGGTTTTCCAGGATGCGGGTATCACTGGCTGGTGGTCATTCGATTGATGCGCCAGAGCCAATATTTGGTCTGGCTGTGACAGGTGTTATTAATACGGCTAAAGTAAAACAGAATAGTACTGCTTTAGCCGGTAGCCAATTATTTTTGGCTAAACCTTTAGGAATTGGTATCCACACAACAACAGAAAAATTATTATTACCTGAACATCATGGACTAGCCATTCAGATTATGTGTCAGTTAAATAAATTAGGCATGGAGTTAGCTAATATTGCAGGCGTCACTGCGATGACGGATGTGACGGGTTTTGTCTGTTAGGCCATTTAACCTGAAATTTGTAGCACAGCTGATTTACAAGCGACAGTGGCTTTTTCGCAAATAGCGAAATTACCACATATTGAAAGTTATATTGCGCAAGGGTGTGTACCGGGTGGAACTCAGCGTAATTTTGCTAGTTACGGCCATTTTTTAGGTCAGATAACAGCGTTACAACGTGATGTTTTATGTGATCCGCAAACATCAGGGGGATTATTGATGGCGGTTTTGCCACCAGCGGTTGCTGAAGTTAAACAAATTGCTCGGCAATATCACTTAACTCTTGTGTAATTGGACAATTAGAGAAACCAAAATCTGGTAGAGCGATGATTGAGGTGGTTGAATAACCTATGTGCCGGCTATTTATTGCAGAAAAGCCCAGTTTAGCACGTGCTATTGCTGATGTTTTACCAAAGCCACATAAACGAGAAGATGGCTTTATTGTTTGTGGTGATTCTCAATATGTGACTTGGTGTATTGGTCATCTTTTAGAGCAGGCTGAACCGGAAGCTTATGATCCTCGTTTTGCGCGTTGGACATTAACTGATTTACCCATTATTCCTGAAAAATGGCAATTAAAACCCCGGGCGGCAGTTATTAAACAACTAAATACTATCAAAGCGTTATTAGCTCAGGCTGATGAGATTGTCCATGCTGGTGATCCTGATCGAGAGGGGCAATTGCTGGTAGATGAAGTATTAGATTTTTTAGACTTACCTGATGATAAAAAGCAGTCTGTTCAGCGTTGCTTAATTAGTGATCTTAATCCACAAGCGGTACTTAAGGCCATCGAGCGATTAAGAAGTAATCGAGATTTTATTCCACTTTGTGTATCCGCTTTGGCAAGAGCCAGAGCTGATTGGTTGTATGGCATAAATATGACACGGGCTTATACTTTGCTTGGTCAGCGAGGTGGTTATCAAGGAGTGTTATCCGTTGGCCGAGTTCAAACACCGGTATTGGGCTTAGTTGTCAGAAGAGATGAAGATATTGAACATTTTGTTGCCAAAGATTTTTTTGAAGTAAAAGCACATATTATTACCCCAAATGAAGAACGCTTCACCGCTATCTGGCAACTAAGCGAAGCCTGTATTGATTTTCAGGATGAAGAAGGACGTTTAATTCATCGACCTTTGGCAGAGCATGTGGCAGCACGAATTACTGCTCAACCCGCGGTAGTGATTGCATATCAAAATAAGCAAGAATCGGAAACTGCCCCTTTGCCTTATTCATTATCGGCTTTACAAATTGAAGCGGCCAGAAAATATGGCTTAAATGCCAAAGAAGTTCTTGATATTTGTCAACAATTATATGAGAAACATAAGCTTATTACTTATCCTCGTTCTGATAGCCGTTACTTATCGCGAGAGAATTTCGCTGGACGACATGGGGTATTAAAAGCTATTTCTGTGCATCAGCCAGGGCTAACAAAATTTGAATTGGTTGAATTAGATAAACAGAATCGTTGTTGGGATGATAAAAAAGTTGATGCACATCACGCGATTATCCCGACCGCTAAAACAATGGCAACGCAACTGAGTCAAAATGAAAGCAAAATTTATGAATTGATTGCTTGTCAATATATTATTCAGTTTATGTCGAGCGCCAAATTTCATAAACGGGTTATTGAGCTTGAGATCGCCGGAGGAAAATTTATAGCCAGAGCTCGCTTTTTGGTTGAACCTGGCTGGCGAGCGGTTTTGAGTACTAAGGAACGAGATGCTGATAATGATAGCATGCTACTGCCGGTAGTGAAGGAAAAAGATGAACTGTTTTGTCAGCGGGGAGAAATAATCGAAAAGCAAACTCAGCCACCAACACCTTTTACTGATGCAACTTTGTTGTCGGCAATGACAGGTATTGCCCGTTTTGTGCAAGATAAAACGCTAAAAAAGGTATTACGGGCAACAGATGGTTTAGGTACAGAAGCCACTCGAGCGGGGATTATCGATTTATTATTTAAACGAAAATTTTTAGTTAAAAAAGGCCGTTACATCCATGTGGCACCAGCAGGAAAAGCCTTATTTCAGGTTTTACCTGAAGTGGTAGTATTACCTGATATGACTGCCCATTGGGAGTCTAAATTAACTCAAATTAGTGAAAAACAGTACTGTTATCAGGATTTTATGTTACCTCTGGTGGAGACACTAAAAATGTTAATTCAGCAAGCACAGCAAAAAACCGATTTAACCGTATTTCGCACTTTACCTGTCATCAAAGATAAAAGCGCGAAAAAGTTATCAGTAAAGAAGAAAAAGGGGAATCGAAAAATGATAGCAAATGATAACATAAGATAGTGTTATCATTTGATTTTGACTCATTTTAACTCAAATTTTGCCCAAATAGGTGCATGATCTGAAGGTTTTGCCATACTTCTGATGTCATAGTCGATGCCTGTTTCACCACAGTAGGCAAATAATGAACTTGATGTTAAGATCAAATCGATTCGTAAACCGCGATTATCAACAAAACCCTTTGAACGATAATCAAACCAAGAGAATTGATCTGTAATTTCTGGATTTTGTTGACGATAAGTATCGACTAGTCCCCAAGATTTTAGTTTATCCATCCATTCGCGCTCTTCAGGTAAAAAAGAGCATTTACCGGCACTTAACCAACGTTTTTTGTTAATTTCACCAATGCCGATGTCCTGATCTGTAGGACTAATATTCATATCTCCCATAATAATGACATGGGATTGTGGCGACAGGTTATTTTGCAGATAAATTTGCAAGTCTTGGTAAAATTTTGCTTTTGCAGCAAATTTTGTTGGATGATCACGACATTCACCTTGCGGGAAATAACCGTTTATTATGGTAATTATTCCTTTTTCGGTCTCAATATCTGCCATAATAATACGGCGTTGGGCAGCAGCATCGTCGCTAGGAAATCCTTTACGAATAGTGATTGGTTTTTTTTTGCAAAATAGTGCGACACCATAATGTGCTTTCTGCCCGTTATAGCAGATATGATAGCCTAACTGATTAACTTGTTCTAAAGGAAAAGCACTATCATCAACTTTAGTCTCCTGTAAGCCAATGACATCAGGCTGGTGTTTTTCAACGATAGCTTCCAGTTGGTGGATGCGTGCTCTTAGGCTATTAATGTTAAATGAAACAAATTTCATTCTAATCGGTTACCTAAATGAATGTATGTTATCAAAACATTTTATCAGATTGAATATATAAATGTAACCCATTTCACTAAACATTTTCTTTTATTATTAAGAGGTTATCTATTAACATTTAAATTACTTGACCAAATGGTAATTATAAAATTCAAAAAAATATATATAATTTAAAAAATAATTAATTCAATTCAACTTAATAGACTATAATTAAATTGCTCTATATGAGAAATTGTATTTTTGTCAGAAAAATAATAGATAGATGTAATGATATCGTTTGCTAAAAATCAAATATTGAAATTAATTAGAGAGGTTTAATATTTTTCTTTAAATTATTAGCCTAAGTGCTTTTATCTTAAAGAGCGGTTAGAAGGCATTCTTTTGAATTTCTGCGTCAACTGTATGTTATTAAATAGATTTTTAAATTATTTCTATTTGATATTTAAGATTGAAGTGGAGTAATCATTATGTTTTTCTCAAGAAAGTTAGAAGCTTTTATGGCTGTTGTTGAACAAGGTTCATTATGTAAAGCAGCGAGAATACTGCACCGTACAGCTCCTCCTGTGGCAAAATCAATTAAGGATTTTGAAGCCGTATTAGGTAAGACGTTGTTTAAAAGGGAAAAATCCGGCATGACTTTAACAAAGGAAGGGCAAGAGCTATATAATGATTTAAAAAATTTATATTTGCAGGAAAAAGAAATAACTAAAAGATATGTTAGTAATGAATTTCGTAACGTGGTTAATATTTATTATGATTGGGGTAAAAATCATCACTTAATAAAACTTTATCAAACAGCAGGTATTAATAAAATACCAATAAACGTATTAAAATTTGATTATGATAGAGTAAATGAAATATCCGATTACGATGGCAATATTTTAATTTTAAGTTCAGAAAAAATTGTAAGTGAACGTTTTATTTTGTTAAAGAAATTACAAAAAGAAGCTATTGGTATTTGTTGTCGTAAACAACTTTATGAACATTCTGAAAAGAATTTATTAAAATTATTGAATCAATTTCCTTGGTTATGTGATCCTGTTTTATATAAAAGTCAATTTATTAGGGATGTAGAATCAAAAGCTACGCTAGGGGCAAATAAAATCAATATCAGGTGGATGGAAAACAGTGGTTGTTGTGATGGATTAATTCAAAATGGTGATTACATTGGTTTAACAGACAAATTGCCGGAAAGCTGTCAATCAACACCTGATGTTATTTTTTTACCACTAGATGAGCTTAGCATGACAAACAGTTGTTATTTTTATAAATCTAAAGCACACAGCAGTATTTTAAATCGGTTTATTGATGCGATTGAAAAAATAAATTAAATCACAACCAAATAAAAATATTATTTTGACCAAGATTGTTGAACAGGTTATATAACATGATGCTAGTAAATTGAACGTGTGTTTCTTTTGACTGCTACGTGCCTCTAGCGGTTTGAAATTTAATCATTTGTAAGCAATATCATTCAATTTATGATGGTGAAGTAAGACAAATAAAATAATGATGGCAGTTTTTATACATAATTAATTATTAATAATTATTTTTTATGAAAAATAATTAAATAAATTATTTTATAAAAAATGAAATTTAATAAAATAATTATAATTGTTTAAAGGTAATATTAGGTACATGTATAAAACTACCTTTAAACGAAATAAGTCAGGCTTTTTCTAAATCGGAAATCAATCAAAAATAATGGTACGGTTGCCATGAACAAAAACCCGTTGGGCTAATACCCAATATAATGCATGACTTAGGACATTTTTCTCAACGTCTTTGCCTGCTCGCATCATATCCTCGGCAGTGTAACTATGATCGACGTTAATCACATTCTGGGTAATAATCGGGCCCTCGTCGAGATCATTGTTGACAAAGTGAGCCGTTGCACCAATGATTTTGACCCCGCGTTGATAAGCTTGGTGGTAAGGTCTAGCACCGATAAAAGCCGGCAAAAAAGAGTGATGAATATTAATGATTTTATTGGGGTAATGTTGAACAAAAACGGGAGTAAGTACGCGCATATATTTAGCCAAAACCACATAATCTGGATCATAGTGATCAATTTGTTCTTTTAATAAATGATTGTGTTGTTCGCGGGTTAAGTTTTCATGGCTAATATGGTGAAATGGAATATTAAATTGCTCAACTAGCGATCTTAGGGTATTGTGATTGCCGATAACGGCCGCAATTTCAACATCTAAACCATCATAAGCGCTTTTCATTAATAGATCACCTAAGCAGTGTGCCTCTTTGGTTACCATAATGACGATACGGCGTTGATTGGCGGCGCTTAATTCACGTTTCGAACCTAACGGCAAAGCATCATCAAGATCTGCTAATAGGGTATTATCGTTGAAAATACCTTCAAGTTCAGTGCGCATGAAAAAACAGTTGGTATGGTGATCTACAAACTCATTATTTTGAATAATATTTAATTGATGTTTATAACAAATATTAGTGATTTTAGCGATTAGTCCTTTAGCGTCTGGGCAGATAGTACGAAGGATTTTTTTTTTGTTCTGTTGTTGCATGAATGGTATTTTCCTTAAAATATTTTTTGTCACAAATATCACAAAATAGAAAACTTTAATCAGGTTACGATAAAATCGTGGTAATTTTGACGCTTTTAGATTAGTTATGGCAATATTTTTTTCAAAATTTCATTAAAATTATATAAAAAAAGAGTATTTTTATTATTGTAAATGACATTTTTATCATTCGGAATATTGATTAATTAAAAGTAAACAGTAGCTTTAATAGATAATTATGAGCTATTTATGATTTGTCAATCTGAAAACTTTGGGAAAGCTTCATTTTTATCTTTATATTAGTTTTTAATTGAGTAAATAGTGTTACTCATCAGTGACTGTATCCATTTTCAATGCTTTTGATATTGATAATTTATTTGTTTTTTGTTTACTGATTTGAATTTTAGATATTGATAATAAAGTAATAAATTGCATTTTTCGTCGCTAGATTTAGCGTAAAAAAAAACATAGGATTATTTTGATTAAAGAAAAAAGGAACAAAATTAAGAAAGTAATTTCTAATTATAATAACAGTATAAAAGTAACCAATTGATTTCAATACGTGAAAAATAGTTATATATTTCAATACAAAAAAATATATAACTTTAAGTGTAAATCCGTAAAATATTTGTTCTATCATAAGCACTTTTTTCCAAAAGATAATATTGTCAATGGCATTTTATGTAATGTAAGGCTGGTATATGAAAGGGAAGAAAATATTAATTGTAGAAGATGAGGTGGTTTTTCGTTCCGTACTGAGAAATTACCTTAAATCATATGATGTGATTACTTATACAGCCAGTAATGGACAGGAGGCGTTAGATATTATTAATGCTGTTGAGCATCTTGATTTGATTTTATGTGATTTAAGTATGCCCGTGATGAGTGGCGAGACTTTAATGCAAAAATTGGTGGAAATGAAGTGTGAAATTCCAGTCATTGTTATTTCAGGAACAAATAGAATTAGCGACTTGGATAGAATGCTGCGACTTGGTGTAAAGGATGCGTTATTGAAACCGATTGTCGATTTTGATGATGTCAGAGAAACCATCACACGTAATTTGTATCCCGATATTGTAGAAACAATTACTCGTTTGTCTTCTGAACTTTCTCATATTCAGCAAATGTTACAGCATGAGAAACATGATATTTTGCCAGTTTTGCTTGAATTACAGCCTAAAGTAAATCAAACACTAGCAAATTATAAAATTAATTATCGTCAGTTAAAAGATATTAATAAAATTGGATTATTATTTGATCTAGCCGAGCTTTCTGAAAAGCAGATAGGTTTTTATTGCCTTGATATTGAGTATTCCCCAGGAGATGGAGTAATGGCTGCATTATTACTTAGAGTTGCTTTTAATGAATTATTACAAAAATATCTCAGTAGTCAATCAAAATCATTATTTAATATTAGTGAAATGCTTGAGCAAATAAATAATCTATTAATAGATTTAGGTATTAAAGGGCAATTTCCATTTTTATTAGGTTATTTTCATACTGAAAGTAAAATGATTGTGCTTGCTTCAGCGGGTCTGAATGTAAAATTAAAAACAGAGAATAAAGAAGTGAAATTATCATCTCGTGTGCCATTAGGTAGCTTACAATCAATTGCTTATCAACAAATAATGGAAAAAGGGACAGATTGGCAATGTAAAATTTGGAACCATAAACATAGAATGACCCTGATGTTTAATTCATTGGTAGAGATATTATAATTATTTCTTTTTACAAATATATTAACCTAAGCCAATTTTCTCTAGTTTGCTATTTATCTGGTATATTTTACTGATATACTCGTCATAAATGTTGTGGAAAATCTATCTGTCCTATTTCCTTAGTATATTATATAGGTAACTTGGAAGAAAAAATGCAATTAAAAAAAGCAGAAAAAAAAATCACTAAAGCAGTTATTCCTGTTGCTGGATTAGGTACTCGTATGTTGCCGGCAACGAAAGCGATCCCTAAAGAAATGCTGCCTCTAGCTGATAAGCCACTTATCCAATATGTAGTGAATGAATGTATCTCTGCAGGTATTCATCAAATTATTTTAGTCACTCATTCATCAAAGAATTCAATAGAAAACCATTTTGATACCAGTTTTGAATTAGAAGCAATCTTAGAGAAACGTGTCAAACGGCAATTATTAAATGAAGTACAATTCATATGTCCAAGCCATGTCACCATTATGCAAACTAGACAAGGTATAGCCAAAGGACTTGGGCATGCAATTTTATGTGCAAAACCGTTAGTAGGAGAGGAGCCTTTTGCTGTAGTTTTACCTGATGTAATTATTGATCAGTATTCATCTGATTTGACACATTATAATTTGAGTGCGATGTTAGCACGTTACTATGAAACTTCAGCCAGTCAAATTCTTGTTGAGCCAGTACCAAAAGAATGTGTATCGAATTATGGCGTTGTTGATTGTGATAGTTATGAATTAAAACCAGGTGAGAGTAAAATTATTCAAGGTGTTGTTGAAAAACCTAAAATTGATGAGGCGCCTTCTAATTTATCTATAGTTGGTCGTTATGTACTGTCAGAAAAAATTTGGCCTTTGTTAGAGAAAACGCCAACTGGTGCTGGTGATGAAATTCAGTTAACTGATGCGATTGAAATGTTGATGCAGCAAGCGCCTGTTGAAGCTTATCATTTGCTAGGTAAGAGCCATGATTGTGGTGATAAATTAGGTTATATGAAAGCATTTGTTGAATATGGTATGCAGCATGAATCGTTTGGTGACGAATTTTCTGCCTGGATAAAGACAATATCTTAGTTGGCTATTATCGATAAATTTGACTCAAATCAATAAAAAAACCTATATGGTTTTTTTTATAAAATATTGCTTGTTTATTATTATAAATTTATTTTAACAAACTCTATTTATACATGAAATTAAAAAAGAGATTTATTGATTTTGTTAGTCGGGTTATTATGTCGTATCAATCGAGATATTACATATTATTTCAAATAATAAGAATTTTATTTTTGCGATGCATATATCGTTTTTGTTGCTAGTTAAGTTTTTCTAATGGTTAGCGGTTAGATTTTTATCAATAATATTTACATTTATTTAATTGATTTAGTATGTATCAGCTTGGTTGTTTATTTTTTGGGTTGTCGGCTAATCTGTTTTATTATTTCTCTAGTAAATTTTTTTCATAATCAATAGTAGCTGACGATCCACACAACAAAATAAAATCTTATGTTTGCTAGTATAAATCTATTGTAGACTAATAATAAACACTGAATGCATAACGTTATAGAAATAAAAATCAATTATGTCGATTGTTGCAGGAATAATTTTAAAACTTCAACAACATAAATTTACATAGCATCGGCATAACAGATAATGAAATATTTATATTAATAGCAGTTGTATATTTTGATATCGCTATCTTTATTATAAAGAAAGAGATACGCTAGTTATTAGTAGAAAAGTATCTTACAAGTAAATGTATTTTAAAATTACTAGAGTTATCTAATCGAGTATAGTTCGTTGATGTTTATTCGACTTTATAACGATCAGTTATTTGTTGTGTGATAAATGTTAATAACATGTGTAATAAAAAATACCCTTTATATAAAGGGTATTTTCAATGCGGAGAAAGAACATTTAGATTAAAAAATCGTCTAACTTTTTACCTTTTTGTTCCATCGCTTTTTTGATCACAGCTGGTGTACGGCCTTGACCAGTCCAGGTTTTGATTTCACCGTTTTCATCTTTATATTGATATTTAGCGGGTCGTGCAGCGCGTTTAGTACGGCCAGACGTTTTTGATGGAGCCTTAGCAGTAACAAGATCATCTAGACTGAGGCCTTCTCCTTCAAGCAATTTAATATATTTTGCAACTTTTTGACTATGAGCTTCTAATTGTGCTCTCGCTTGATTTTCATCTTCGCGACGTTCATCTACAACAGTATTGAACTTATCTTGTATTTCTTGTAATGATTCTAATGGCATTTCTCTTGCTATCGCACGTAAGGTACGAATGTTATTTAATGATTTAAAATATTTCAATGAATCGCTCATTTTCCTGGTCTCGAATTAAAATGAATGTTGGCTGATGTTTTCTAATAATAGAATGCTATTTTATTTTCTGCAATAGTGAAGTTACAAAATAAGGTTAAATTTATTGTTTTTTTAAACTTAAACTTCTTTGCAAAAGCAATATAAGCTTTCACTAGAAAAATATTATATATCTTATATTAGATACTAAGGATACTTAAAAATCTATACGAAAATGATAGTATTGCTTTTATATTTGAATTTCATTCAGATGTAAAGATGATGTTTTTTATTTTTATTCAACTTTATGGTATGTAACATAAACTAAATTTTAACTTAATATGTGTAAAAGAGTTTACTTATTATACTTTTTTTGAGTTATTACTACCAGGTATCTTAGTTCTATGATGAATGCTAGCTATTAATAATCTTTTCATATCACATATTTTGTTAAAATAAAGATGTGGTTTGTATAGGATGAAATTTAAACATACTAACTTTTCATGACTATAAAACATTACTAAAAAGTCTGTTGTGTTAGTTATCAATATTTATAATCAAAGTAAATGAGGAAAATGTTTGTGGTAAACTTTTAAAATGTTTGTCTAAATAGGTAAGAGGAAAGGGCTAATGGCTCAGCTATATTTCTATTATTCTGTAATGAATGCGGGTAAATCAACTTCACTACTTCAGTCTTCGTACAATTGTAATGAACGGGAAATGAATACACTTATTTTTACGGCTTAGATCGATACCCGATTTGTGCAAGGTAAGGTAATTGCTCGAATTGGTTTAGTTGCTGATACAATATTATTTTTACAGGAAACAAATATGGGTCAATTAATAAAAGAAAAAAATAGATATCAAAAAATTCATTATGTACTGGTGGATGAGTGTAAATTTTTGACTAAAGAGCAAGTTAGTCAGCTTTGTGAAATTGTTGATTATGCCGGTATTCCAATTTTATGTTATGGATTGAGAACAGACTTTCGTGGCGAGTTGTTTATTGGTAGTCAATATTTGTTAGCCTGGGCAGATAAGCTTATTGAACTAAAAACGATTTGTTACTGTGGACGTAAAGCTAGTAGAGTCTTGCGATTGGATGATCAAGGTCTTGCTGTTTATCAGGGAGAGCAGATTGAAATTGGTGGTAATGAGAAATATATTTCAGTTTGTCGTAGACATTATGTGGATGCAATTAATCACACTAAATATATTGAAGTGGGTGAAAAACCTTTTTCAGTTGTTCCATTTAAATAATTTTTAAATTTCTATATTAGGTTATTATCCTTGAATGAAAATTAATTACGCAAAATAACTATTTTCAGTTTAAATTATTTTAAAATAAGCGATTAATAAAATAGTTTGAGATTAAAAAAGCACCGAATATATTTTCAGTGCTATTTAATAAATAAATGGTTACAAATAAAATGTTTATTAAGTAGATTCTTTTACTACATCGTTTTTTTCATCTTCTAGCAGAAATATATTTTCTCTTCACTAAATTTATTGCCATAGTAAGAATCCAGCATAATTTGTTTTAGGTCTGTGATCAAAGGAAAGCGAGGGTTTTCGCCAGTACATTGATTATCAAAGGCATCTTCAGATAATTTATCTACTTTATAGCTAAGAAATCCTTTTCTGCTACTCCAGCTTCACGAATAGATTTAGGAATACCGGGCATAGTTTTAAATGTTGCTAACCAATCAAGTAGTTTTTCAATTTTATTAGCAGTACGATCACCAGGCGAGGTTAATCCTAAATGATCGGCAATTTCAGCATAGTGACGACGAGCGTGAGGACGATCATATTGGTTGAATGCCGTTTGTTTAGTTGGATTATCATTAGCGTTATATCGAATAACATTTTCGATCAGCAACGCGTTAGCTAAACCATAAGGTAAATGAAATTCAGAGCCTAATTTATGTGCCATTGAGTGACAAACACCTAAAAGGCATTAGCGAAGGCAATACCCGCGATAGTTGTAGCATTATGTACTCATTCGTGGGCAATCGGATCATTTGAGCCATTAGATAACTGGCTGGCAAATATTCTTTTAATAATGCCAACGCTTGTAAAGCTTGTCCATCAGAGTATTCACTGGCAAGAACTGAGACGTAGGCTTCTAATGTAATGCGTGGACAACCGCATCAAGTCCACCGAATGCAGTGAGCAATTTCAGCATATGCATGACAAGGTTGGCATCAACAATTGCCATATTTGGCGTAATAGCATAGTCAACTAATAGCTTATCATTTATAAACGATAACTAAAGTGATCTTTATCAAAGAAAGTGCATACTGAATCAATTCAGTAATAAGTTATATAAGACTAATTTCAATTAACAATATTATTGAGTATAGTAGGTTAAATTAGCAATATTTTGTCTGGCTTTTTTGAAGCTTATTTTTTAGTTTAGTTAGAGATTTAGTTTTTGAATTTTATCTAGATAAGTATGCTACGTTAAGATAAAGTGTCTTTCCTACATAGGTTAAACATTATTATATTATGGATAATTAATATTTAGCTAAGCGTTTAATGTTTGATTGAGGGACTCAATTGTGGTTGCTACTTTGCTGGATCTACCTAATTATATTAATTTTTTTCTAGGTCTTTTTGCTCTAGTTAATCCAATAGGAATTTTGCCTGTATTTATTAGCATGACTAATTATCAGTCTGTGACAGATAGAAATCGAACTAATTTAGTCGCTAATTTTTCAGTGGCTATTATTTTATGTATTTCGTTACTGGTGGGTGAGTTTTTTTTAAAATTATTTGGTATTTCTATTGATTCTTTTCGTGTCGCTGGCGGGATAGTCATTGTAGCGATTGCTATGTCTATGATTAGTGGTCGAATAGGCGAAGACAAACAGAACAAACAGGAAAAATCGGAAACTATCATTCGTGATAGTATTGGTGTTGTTCCTTTAGCTCTACCATTAATGGCTGGGCCTGGAGCAATAAGTTCATGCATCGTCTGGTCTTCTCGTTGGGAAGGATGGCAGAATTTAATAGGGTTATCTTTAACCTGCATCTTTTTCGCTTTTTGTTGTTGGTTACTGTTTCGCTCAGCAACAATTCTAGTTAAGTATTTAGGGCAAACAGGAATTAATGTTATTACTCGTATTATGGGATTGTTATTAATGTCATTAGGAATTGAGTTTATCATCACTGGCACCAAAGCTGTTTTACCCGGATTACTCTAATACCAGAATAACCACATAAATCAGCGATGTTTATGATTATTCATAAAATTTTTTGCATATTGGCATGATTATAAAAGCCTATATTAATAATTTTATTTATATAGTTAGTAAATATTAATTATTAATCAAACAATTATAGAACTAATTGTTATAAATTATTAAAAAACGCTTTTTTACCAATACCATGTTATCCATTTTCATTTATAGCTAACATGTAAGGTAATATTTTAAATTAAAATATTTTCTTGTTAGCTAATTAGTTCAGTTACAATAATGGTTAGTGTAATTTTGGCTGGTAATTTGCACAATAAATTGATTTGACAATTAACTATGTATCTTATGGTTAAAACCAATATATGAATATCGTTATTATGAGTATCATTTTTGTTGTAATTTGTTAATTGGAAAATAAATATTGCTGCTTACTTATTAATATTGGACTTGGTTTCACACAAATCATTTTCTGTCTTATTTTATTAAAAATATTACAATAATGGACTAAAAAAATAGCAGATACGTTCAATAATACGGTTCCATAATGGGCGTTTATTCCAATTATTCAGAATTAAAGGCGTAGAGCGGGCAATGTAATCGTACTGAACTAATATAAGATCACTACCAAAGCTTTTATCATCAATAACAACAGTAATTTCAAAATTAAGCCATAGACTTCTCATGTCTAGATTAACTGAACCAATTAAGCTTAATTCACCATCAACCGATACGCTTTTAGTATGTAAAAGCCCGTCATTGAATTGATAAATTTTAACACCAGCTTCTAATAATTCAGCGTAAAATGCTCGACTAGCCCACCGGACCAAAAAAAAATTATTTCGATTAGGTATGACCATTAGTACTTCGACACCACGCATTGCTGCTGTGCAAATAGCATGAATTAGATCATCACTGGGAACAAAGTAGGGTGTGGTAAGGATTAGCTGCTTACGAGCAGAAAAAATAGCCGTCATCAAAGATTGCTGAATTAATTCTTCTGGAAATCCGGGGCCTGAAGCAATGACTTGGGTTGTATGCCCGCTAGCTTGCTCAAATGGCATAATATTGATATCAGGTGGAGGAGGTAGTATGCGTTGACCTGTTTCCATTTCCCAGTCAAAGGCGTACACAATACCAAGTGTTGTTGAGACTGGCCCTTCCATGCGCACAACGATATCTATCCATTGGCCAACACCGGCATTTTGCTTATAAAAACGAGGATCAACCATATTCATGCTGCCAGCATAGGAAATATAATTATCAATAATGATTATTTTTCGATGCTGACGGAGATCCATTCGACGTAGAAAAAAGCGGAACAAATTTACTTTTAGTGATTCTATCAATTCTATTCCAGCTTCACGCATTTTTTTTGGCTGATGGCTATGAAAAAACGACCAGCTACCAGCAGAATCAATCATAATTCGGCATTTTATACCACGTTTAGCCGCTTTGATTAGGGCTTCCGTGACTTTATCAACTAATCCTCCGGCTTGCCAAATATAAAACACCATTTCAATATTGTAACATGCCGAATTAATATCCCGTATAATGGCATTTAAAGAGTCCTGATAATTAGTTAAAAGTTGAATTTTATTTCCTTTGACACCGCCTATTCCTTGTCTCTTTTCACATAGTTCAAATAAAGGTTCAGCCACTCGACTATTACTTTTGCAAAAAATATGTTTGGATTGTTTGAGTTTTTCTAGCCAAGTCTCAACCGAGGGCCACATACTCTTTGCTTTCATTATTCTTCTTTTACCAAGGTGTAACTCACCAAAAGCCAGATAAGCAATTACGCCGACAAGTGGAATAATATAAATAATTAATAGCCAGGTAAGTGCAGAGGTGACCGGACGTCGTTTTAATAAAATGCGAATAGTAACCGTAGCGATCATTAGCCAGTACAGAAAAAGCAAAGCCCAATTTAGTAATATATAGACGGTTGCCATAGGCAAAGATGTTCCTATCTTAGAGTCAGTTGATACTGTTGATTATCTGATTATTCACTATAGCAAAATAAAATTTGTTATGAATATCATAAAGTACCATTTTTGGTTTAAGTGTAAGTAATATAATGTATTTTATAAATATTTTAATTATTATATTTTTTAGTCGTTATATATGCTTTAATTTTGGTTTGCAGGTTTGAATAGTTACTTATTATTTTATACCTATACCACAAGCGTTAACTCTTTTTACTGTAAATGCATCAACTATGTTGCTGATTGGTTAATCACTTAGATATTATAATGTTGATTTAGTTAATTAAAAATAGATTACGCCCTAATTTTAGGGTCAGGATGATACTTTTTTAATCTTAGCAGGCTATCCTTATTGAATATGATTGCTATTTGTATTTAGAATACAATTTATCTAATCCGCTTAATAAAGAAAGAATTTGTTCATGTGTTGGATCCGTTTGACATCATTTATTGTTTTATCATTATTTCTGCATGCTGCGTTAGCGGTATCTTTGTTTTTATTACAGCCTGTATCATCAGCTTCGCAAGTTGAACCTATGTCGATAGCAATGGTAACACTTGCTGCACCTAGTAATATTGCTGAGCCGGTGAATGTTGCTGTGAGTGAGTCAGAAACAGTTATCGAGCCTAAATCAGAATCTGACGTTGAAGCTAAAATTGCGTTACCTGTAAAAAAGAAGGTTATCCATAAAAAGCCAATTGTTAAACAAAATCCTAAACCTAAACAGTTAGTAGAACACCGTATTAAACAGAAATCTAGTGGCGATGAGTCAAATCAACAGCAAACTAATGTTGCTAGTCAATTAACCAGTGATAATAGTATTGATATTAATAACAATCAGCAGTCTAGCCTAGTGAATTCATCAACCATGGCAATACATGGTCCTAAGGCTTTGAGAATCCAACATCCAAATTACCCTGATCGAGCGCGTAAACTAGGCAAAGAAGGTTATGTTAATGTTCTGTATGATATTGATGAAAATGGTAGAGTTATTAATCTGGAAGTGGTCGATTCATCACCCAGAGGTATGTTCGAACGTGAAGTTAAGCGTGCAATGAATCGTTGGTATTATGAAAAAATTCCGGCTAAGGGATTAAAAAAGACATTTTTATTTAAAATTGATGGTTCAATTAATCTTTCTTAAATAGGCTGTATAAAGGCCAGTTAATTGGCCTTTTGGTATTTAATCAAAATAGCTCAATTAGAGCAGCTATTGTCGCTGTTAGATAATTGATAATGGCGTTTTTCTTCAGGCAGACAACGGGGCGAATTATCCTCATTAACAGCAACATAAGTGAATATAGCTTCTGTCGCTCGATAGCGTTGGCCTACCGGTTCACTAGCAACTTTTTTGATCCAGACTTCAATATTAATGGTAATAGAAGTATTACCTGTCTTAATACATTGGGCATAACAACATACCACATCGCCGACTGAAACCGGTTTTTGGAAAGTGATGCCGTTGACAGCGGCAGTAACAACACGACCAAGTGCAATTTCTTTTGCAAGAATTGCTCCGCCCATGTCCATTTGCGACATTAGCCAACCACCTAATATATTACCGTTAGCATTTGTATCGGCGGGCATAGCTAAGTACGGAGAACTAATTCGCCTTTTGGTAATTGTTGGGTCATGAAAAATTTACTTTTGTTATTGGCAAAAATATACCAGCTAGTAGCAGGTATCCATTATTATTATTTGATTACTTTTGTTCTTTGGCAAGATGTTTACAGATATACACCATGCTAAGTATTGCAAATATTAGCGTAACTACGGTCAAACCAAAAACTTTAAAATTAACCCAGACGTCCTGAGGTAACCAAAAGGCAACATAAATATTGACCAGTGCGCAGATGGCAAAAAAGATTGCCCACGATAGATTTAATTTGTTCCAAACTTCATTGGCTAAATGGATCTCTTTACCCAACATTCTTTGGATTAAAGGTTTTTGGGTAAAAAACTGACTGACTAATAGTGCCAATGAAAAAATAGCGTAGATAACAGTTACTTTCCACTTAATAAAAAGATCACTATGGAAAATTAACGTCAATCCACCAAAAATTATCACGATCACCAAAGTAATTAACGAACTTTTCTCGATTTTTTTATAGATGAGATAGATAGCCAGCATAGATAATGCAGTTGTAATCATTAGGGCGCCAGATGCGTAAAAAATATCTACTTTTTTATATACAATAAAGAAAACGATAAGAGGAATAAAATCTAATAGCTGTCTCATAAGGGCGCTTGTCCTGATCCTTTGCGAGTAAATATGAATTTTCTATAATTATTTGATTTATAAATTATAAAATATCATATTGCCGATTTATTTTATATTATATTACCTTATTTGATAAAATGTTACACGGTTAACAGGTATAAATTTTTATCAACGAAATTATCTTTTAATCAATAAAACTAATGAATAAACAGATAGCGTGATTAGCGTTTATTGTTTGTAAAATGAAATTTGAGCGAGAATATTGATTCGGCGATAGGTTATTAATGGTTTATGTTGAAAATAAAATTTTACCACGGTATCTAATTGCAAAGAATAACCGTGGCTTTTATCGGCTTAATTTGTCGTTTTGCCAGCTAGCATGTAGAGGCGGAAAAAATAAATCAATATGAAAGAGGTAAGTAAGTTATTTAGGGTAAAAGAAATAATGTTATTCACCATACCCGGTAAAAAACGAAATTGTCCAAGTAACATAGTAAGTAACATTTGTAACACTAGCCAAAGCAATAACATCGATAAAATCAACCACCAATGACGAAAGGCTATTTTCCAGCTTTGATTAATGGATCCCAGTGGCATAATGTTTTTGGCGGTAATTAAAATGACCGGCGATAATGAAAAACCAATCGCTAAAATGATCCCTGGCAAGATGAACAACATAAAACCAAAATAAATCATAATAGTGCAAACAACTAACAGGATTAACATACTTGGTAAGATACGTAATGAGAGTGCAAAAGCTTGTAATGCACTAATGTTATTGCCGGTACTAAGTTCAGATAGATAAGTAAGCACTGATGAAACTAATAATATTGATCCGATAAAAACCGCTGTCAGTGACAGTAATGATACTCGCATCATTATGGCTTTTTCCTCATCAGACAGTTGACTTGCCCAGGTTAAAAGTGAGGTTGAGTCATTTTGTCCATTGAGAGTTTTAATAATTGTTACCATTTCATCAATCGGAACCAGGAAATAATAAAGTATCAGGCTAACGGTGGCTGAAATGAATGACAGGATAAAAAGGCCGCTCAGCTGATTTTTTAAAAAATTAAAGCTATCACTGATAAGTGAGTTGGCCGTAATGGACATGAAAACTGCTCCTATAACTGGTTTTTATCATCACGTTTTAGTTGTATATTGTAACTGACCATGAAGAGAGCGTATAGCTTTTCTATGGTAAAGCCATTGCTATATCAGTAAATTTTGTGGTTATTCTATAAGTAAGGATAATATACTAAAAATAGGGTTATATTATAGTGATTTTGGCTATAAAAATATAATTGTTTATTTTGCTAATCTAATTGGATATTAATGTATTTTATTAACCATTTGGTGATAAAAAGTTATTATTTATTGTCACAAAATAAGATAAATTGAGGGGCGATTGGAGTTAGATTATTTTCATCGAATTAATGACTGTCTGCACACCTGCTACATTCTGGGCTACTTGAATTGCACGTTGTGCGTCGGCACGTGAACTGACAAAACCACTCAATTGCACCCGGCCTTTAAAGGTTTCAACATTGATTTGTGTTGATTTCAAGTTTTTTTCTGCCAATAAAGCTACCTTTACTTTGGTTGTAATAACCGTATCATCGATATATCCACCAGTTCCTTCTGTTTTTGCTGTCGGAGCACAAGCAGAAAGGAATAATGCCATAAATAGCACGGTACATAGCGCAGTCATTGATTTAAGATATTTCATTATTCAATTCTCCATAATATGAAAGTTATTTTTATTTATAGTATTATGAATGCTAAATAGGATTTTTATAGCACCCAATATATTGATTATTGATGAAATATAAATAAATTACAAATGAATAGAAGGCATTAGTCGCGATTGGAAAATTACAATAGCTTAATAGAAGCGATAATTAGTAATTGCCAGGATAACCGGACTATCTTCCATTTTGCTAGATAGACTGTAAATAGTTATTTTTGCGTAGCCATTTTCATCTGTAAAACAAATTGTTTTAATTTGGCGAGTAGTATATCGGATTGCGGATGATAAGTTTCAATTAATTTAACAATTGCTGAACCAGAAATTGCGCCAGCAACCCCATTTTTGATGGCCTCAGTAACTTGTGTTGGTTCAACTATACCAAAACCTAAAAGTGGTGGGGCAGCAGGTAGATAACTTGGCGAGTAATTGGCTAACAAATTTTGGCTTTTTTTTTCGCTACCTGTTACTCCGGAACGAGAGAGTAAAGTAAGTATAGCCACGACCATATAACGCTATTTGATGTAAAAGTTCATCATCTGCATTAGGCGAGCAAATAAATATCGGTGCTATATTATGCCGCATAGCAGAGATGCGAAATGGCTGTGAGGCCGTCATTGGTACATCAGCAATTAAAACGGAATCAATGCCTGCTGTACTAAAAACTAAATTAGCGTAAACTAATAAGCCAATAGGAATCAAAGGGTGCTTTTTACGGATCTGTGCTAGTAGCTTAAAACATTGTGTCGGGGTGATGTTAGCATTTAGGGCGCATAAATTGGCTTTTTGAATAGTTGGCCCATCAGAAAACGGGACGCCGATTTCTAATGTATCTGTTTTTGCTTCAAGTAATGTATCAATAATTTTTAGTGAAATTTCCGCATTTGGATCACCTAACGTAACAAATGGAACAAATGCTTCCTGATTTTTATCGTTTAAGGTCTAAAAAAGTTGCTCATAACGTTCCATTAGATCTCTCCCTTGGCTTATAAAATTTGGTGGACAGTAAAAATATCTTTATCACCACGCCCAGATAAATTGACAATAAATAGTTGTTCTTTTTCTGGCGCTGCTTTAATCCTTTTTAAGGCGCATGAGATGACTCTAAGGCCCGGAATAATGCGTTCTGCGGGGATAATTTTTAAATGCGGCTAAGGCTTCATCATCGGTAATCAAGACATAATCAGCACGGCCAATACTATTTAAATAAAAATATGCTCTAGCCCGACTGAGGGAAAATCTAACCCAGAAGAAATTGAGTAAGACTCTTTTATTTGTCCTTCGTTGGTTTGCATTATGGCGGATTTCATACCAAAGTATATGCCAAGTCGGCCATGTTTTAACGGTGCGCTATGGGTGTTAGTATCAAATACCTAGACCAGCTGGTTCGACGCCAATTAAACTTACGTTTTGGTGTTTAAAAGCCGTGAATAAGCCAATAGCGTTAAAGCCACCGCCAACACAAGCGATTATAGCATCTGGTAACCGGCCCTCTCTGACTAAAATTTGAACTTTAGCTTCATCACCGATCATCCGCTGAAACTCTCTCACTATTGTTGATAGGGATGTGGGCCAGCAGCTGTACCCAGTAGTGTGCCTGACTATAACTGTCGGACCAGTCTCTCAATGCTTCAATTACAGGCATCTTTTAAGGTCGCTAAGCCATGATTTACAGCCCAATAAATGCATACGGAATACATTCGGTGATTGACGTTGGAAATCTTTTTCACCCACATATAGATACGACATTTTAGCCCTAATAATGCACAGGCTAGAGCTGTGGCGACACCATGTTGACCAGCTCCAGTTTCAGCGATAATTTTAGTTTTCCCCATACGCTTTGCTAATAAAGCCTGGTCTAACACTTGATTCGGTTTATGTGCTCCACCATGCAATAGATCTTCGATCTTCTCGTTTTAGATAAAGCTTCTCTTTAGTTTCGATGGTTAAATTACTACACAGAGTTAAGGCTGTCGGGCGACCAGCGTAGTTTTATAATAGATCGTGAAATTGCTTTTCAAACTCATTATCTTGCTGTGCTTCGATAAAAGCATACTCTAGTTCGTTAAGTGCCAGAATAAGAATTTCGGGCATATATTTTGGCCACCAAATTGGCCAAAATAGAGATTTAATTTATTCATTGTTTTATTCCGTTAATCTGCTCGTTGAATAATCAGCTTTGATTGTTAAGCTTATTAATAGTTTAGTAGTTTTTCAAAGATAAGCTGTAACTGATGGTCACTTTTTATACCCGGTTGGTGTTCAGCGCCAGAGTTGAAATCCAAACCGAGACACCCAAGCGCAGCGGCTTGTTGGCAATTGTCGGCATTTAGGCCACCGGCTAACATAATTTGATCAAGATGATCTGACGGTAACTTGGACCAATCAAAGGTTTTTCCTGTGTCACCTTCACCGATCAAGTAAATAACGATCGATGTGTTTTGCGCAGAAACAAGGTGGTGATTTGGTCATGTTTACCGCTTGCCATATTTGACAATCCACTGGAATAAAGAACGAAGTTGTTGAATGTCAGCTGCTATTTTATGGCCATGTAACTGGACGGCAAATAAGGCTAATTGATGACTAATTTCAGCAATTAATGAGTTAGCTTGATGCTGAAAAACGCCAGTATAGTTAAGAAGAGCCGCGACTATAATAGTTTTTGCTTGCTCAGGGGTTACTTTTAGTGGTGATTTTGTTTGTAAAGATCAAGCCGCCATAAACCGCCCTGACTTGATAAACGCTTTGTGCATCTTGTGGGCGAGCACCGATATTGCAGTTGCATAATTTCGATAATCTTTAGCAGCTTGCACCGGGTCAAAGTGATGACGGATAATCCCTTTCGATGGCTATAAAAAAACCGCATCATGGCGAGTCTTGTTCTGGTGTTGTGTTATTTATTCACGCACAGGAAGAAATCGCCCAGTTAAGGAAGTTTTGCCACCAACGGATTTTGGCGATGATAAAAAATACCAATGTTATTTCTGTTCTTCCTCGCAATGTGTCATGATAAATTGGCTATATTGCCAACACCGTCCTAGTAAAATAGATCAGTCGGATTGTATCAAGTGATTTATGCCATACTATGAATTTTTTCTCTCATAGCCAACAGTAAATAAGAGGGTAAAATTTTGGCACAAGACAATGAAAGACTGTCTGTTATTTATGATTTGCATAGTCATACTAGCGCTTCTGATGACTAGCTCCCACCAACAGAGTTAGTTGATAGAGCAATATTAATGGGAATCAATGTATTAGCGATTACTGATCATGATACCATTAATGGTATTTTACCGGCAAAACAGTATATTAAGGAAAAAAATTTACCGCTAACACTAGTTGCAGGTGTTGAAATTTCCACCATTTGCAACAGATTGAAATTTATATTGTCGGCCTGAATGTTAATGTAGATGCCAACTGTCTTAGACATTTACTTGAAATACAAACTGAACGACGTAATCGTCGTGGTCAAGAGATAAGCTATAAATTCGCAAAAATTGGTATTCCTGCTGCCTGGGAACAGGCTAAAGCTTATGCAGCTGGAGGACAAGTAACACGTAGCCATTTTGCCCGATATATAATGGATTATGCTTAACAAAAAAGTATTTGTCATGTTTTTGAAAAGTATTTGACACGAGGTAAAGCAGGTTATGTGCCGGCTAACTGGTGTAAGCTTGAAGAGGCAATTGAAGTTATTCATCAAGCGGGGGCGTTGCTTTTTTAGCACATCCTGGTCGCTATGATTTGTCGACAAATGGCAAAAAAGGTTAATTTTATATTTTAAACAGCAGTAAGGTGATGCAATTGAAGTGGCTCAATGTCAACAATCGCTTACTGAACGAAAAAATTTTAGTGAATTAGCTAGACTACATGATTTATATGCTTCGGTTGGTTCTGATTTCCATCGGCCCTTGCGCCTGGACTGAATTAGGCAGAAATCTTTGGCTACCCACAGATGTGATGCCTATTTGGCAAACGTAGTTATGAAAATAGGTATTATCGTTTAAATTTAAATATTATATAGTACTCGGTTTATTTGTATTGATAGCTTACTTTTTAAGTTTAATTAAATAAATATATAGAGATAATTCATGGGACAATCTTTCCATATTCACCCACAAAATCCACAGCCTCGTTTAATTAGTCAATGTGTTGATATATTAAATAAAGGCGGTATTGCTGTTTACCCGACTGATTCTGGTTATGCCATCGGCTGTATGTTAGATAATAAAAACGCTCTTACACAGATTTGTCGCTTGCGACAATTGGATTCTCGACACAATTTTACTTTGATGTGCCGTGATTTATCTGAGATAGCTGAATATGCCTATATAGACAATGCCGTATTTAGAATAATTAAAAATAGTACACCAGATCATTACACTTTTATTTTACGTGCAACAAAAGAAGTTCCGCGGCGAGTAATGAATAAAAAACGTAAGACAATCGGGGTACGTTTACCTAGTAATCCGATAGCTAGAGATTTACTTAATGGAATTGGCGAACCTTTACTGTCAACCAGCTTGATATTGCCTGGCGATGATTTTGCCCAATCTTCAGCAGATGAGATTAAAAGTTTAATTGGTGAGCAAGTTGATTTGATTATCAATGGCGGTTATTTAACTGAAAAACCGACCATTGTAGTTGATTTAACGGAGAGTGTTCCATACATCATTCGGTAGCAACGGTTGTCCGACACCATTTGCGTGACAAAAGTACTTATCAGGGTAATGGAAAAGCTATGTATAATAATCACAGTTTATTTTTAGTTATTTTTATATTATGACGCCTGTGAAGGTGGCACAAGAGGTTTACGCTATGAGCGTTAAAAAACAGAAAAGTGAAAAGTTACAGAAAATACTTGCACGTTGTGGTTATGGATCGCGCCGGGAAATAGAGGGTTTTATTCAAGCTGGCAGGATCAGTGTCGATGGTAAATTAGCGACTTTAGGTGATCGGATCGAGGTTAAAGCTACCACTAAAATTCGCTTAGATGGCCATCTTTTGAAAATCAAAGCAGCTGAGAAAACAATTTGTCGGATATTAGCTTATTATAAGCCGGAAGGTGAGTTATGTACTCATCATGATCCAGAAGGTCGTCCAACTGTATTTGATCGCTTACCTAAATTAATCGGTTCTCGCTGGATTGCGGTAGGTCGTTTAGATGTAAATACTTGTGGTTTATTATTATTTACAACCGATGGTGAACTGGCTAATCGTTTGATGCATCCTCGTTATGAAGTTGAGCGTGAATATGCGGTTCGTGTATTTGGTGAAATTAATGATGCTAAAATTCGTCAATTGACTAAAGGTGTTCAACTAGAAGATGGTGAAGCCAATTTTAAAAGCCTGATGTTTCGTGGCGGGGAAGGTATGAATCAATGGTTTAATGTGACTTTGACCGAAGGCCGGAATCGTGAAGTAAGACGTTTATGGGAAGTGGTTGGTATACAAGTTAGCCGCTTGATCCGCGTTCGTTATGGTGATATTTTTTTACCAAAAGGGTTACCGAGAGGGGGATGGACGGAATTAGGTTTAGCGCAGATTAATTATTTGCGTCAACTGGTTGGTCTTACCGATGAAACAGCAAGTAAACTCTCAGTCGAGCAAGATAGGCGTCGTATTAAAGCAAATCAGATTCGTCGCGCCGTAAAACGGTATACACAAGTTTCTTCGCTGTGGGCAGCCAATAAACGTGCAACAGGAGCAGCTAAGGGACACAGTAAGCCTTCGCGTAAAAAATAACCTAAATTTAAAATCAGTATTAGCATCAAATTTAGCTACTTAATACTTGTTTAATAGATAAAAATAGTGCTATATAAATATTTTGAAAGTATTCTCACAATAGGCTACTTTATATTAGATTAAGTGATTAAAGGGTTGAAATTTTATATGCCACAATTTTGGCAAATTATCGCTAACAGCATATTTGTGTTGCTGTTAGTAAGCTGTGATGAGCGGCAATTAACAAATTCAGCTGATGGGAAATTTTATATTAGTCATAATAGCAAAGATGCGCTTTATTTTAAGATTGATAATCATCCCTTCAAACTTGTGCAAGGTGAAATTCAAAAAGTTGATTTACAATCTGGCAAGCATACAATTGAGTTCCCTATCGGTCAAAAAACTGAATTCATCATCCACCGGGGTAATCGGGGGGAGGGGGGGGGATTATTAATCCAACCAAACAATATTATTATGCTTACAGTTCGGTTATAAAGAAATAATTTCTAGCAGGCTACTGTCATTAAAGTATAATCAAATTGTTGTTGATGGAATAAAAGTCCAAGGGCCAATATTATAAGTAGTAATGCCTTATTTATTGATAATAATGTTTTTAAATGCGATTATCCGATAGGTACATCTTTTCTCAATATTTTAAATAAAAGTAAAAAAACAGATGAATATGTGAAAACAAAATGTTTCACAAAACGGAGTTTATTGATTTTTTATCAATGATGGAATCAAAAGTTAATAATATTCATATCATTGAATTGATAAAGGTGTAAACGAGAAAAATACCATAACTAATTCATTTGAATATGCGTCGCCAATTGCAAATTTCAACAATTATTCGTTACAATCGTATGCTAAAAAAATTGTTGATAATTTTAAAAAAAGCAGTAATGTTGAGTCAAAAGTACAAATTTATGAAGAATATTATCAACATATTTATAACATGGCGAAAGTTTATAGTACCTTCCATTTAGGTCAGAATAAACATGATCGTGATGAATATTCTGCCTTTATTAATCAAACAAATATGATTTTTAATGCTGGTATTCTAAAGCGTAGTTCGTCAAATAACTATGAAGCTCACTAATTGAGTAAGGACTGTTATTGCTTATTGACGATAGAATGTTGACTTATTACTGCTATTAGTTTTTATGCAATGCATCAATACTAGCTTGCGAATTCTGGTTTGCAATTAGGCTTTAGGCTGTACATCAAAACTTATTCCTGATTCATTAAGACTATCTTTTCCCATTAGATAAAGGTAAACCGACATAATTTCTTGTGGAGTTTTCAGAGTCATTGGATTCTCTGCAGGGAAAGCTTCGGCTCGCATCTGTGTTCTGGTGCCACCCGGATTAATACAATTAACCCGTAAATTTGTATTTTTGTATTCATCAGATAATATTTGCATTAAACTTTCCGTGGCAAATTTGGAAACTGAATAGGCCCCCCAATTCGCACGTCCTTGTCTACCAACACTTGAAGTGGTAAATATTAATGAACTATTAGGTGCTTTTAATAATAGGGGAAGTAGCGCTTGTGTTAGCATAAAGGTTGCATTAACGTTTACTTGTATAACGTCATGCCATAGTTTTACTGGCTGTTCAATAATCGGGGCGATTTTCCCTAATATACTTGCGTTATGTAATACGCCATCGAGATAGGGATAATTTTGTTTAATATTCGTTGCTAAATCATGGCATTGTGCATCGGTGATTGTTAGCAAATCAAGGGTATAAATAGCAACTGCAGGGGCAAATTGGTTATTGGTAATAATTTCCTGTTTGACCTGTTCTAGTTTTGCGGTTGTTCTTCCGACTAGAATAAGATTAGCACCATAACGTGAATAAGTTAATGCCGCTTCACGTCCAATGCCATCGCCAGCTCCGGTAATGAGAATGGTTTTTTGGTTAAGTAAATCAGGTTTAGCCTGGTAATGTAACATGATATTTTCCTATTTTTGACTATTCAAATTTATTAGTGAGAGTTATAAGCACTTTAGTAAATTTTTAGTTACAATACCCTTATTGTTTATATTCTGTAAAGAAGGATAGAATTGTGGAATTTCTTTCATCGTATGGATTATTTGTTGTCAAAATGGTAACTGTGGTTGTCGCTATTATATTAGTTGCATTAGTTATTTTTAGCTTTGGACTGCGTAAACAGAACAAAAAAGGTGATTTAAAGCTTACTGATTTAAGCGAAGCTTATCGCGAACGTCAGCGTGAAATGCGGCAGGTTAAGATGAGTGATGTTGAATATAAAGTTTGGCTAAAAAGCTATAAGAAGCAACGTAAAATTGAAGAAAAAAAACAGAAAGCAGATGCCAAAATTGGTCAAACAACGCTTAAAAAACCTTGTCTGTTTGTGATCAATTTCAAAGGAAGTATGAATGCCCATGAAGTTAATGCATTACGGGAAGAAATTACGGCGATCCTATCAATTGCAGATGAAAAAGATGAAGTTTTACTTAAGCTGGAAAGTCCGGGTGGAGTTGTGCACGGTTATGGCTTAGCCGCCTCACAACTCAATCGCTTACGAGAAAAAGGTCTTAAATTAACTGCTTCGGTAGATAAGGTAGCGGCAAGTGGCGGTTATATGATGGCTTGCGTAGCTGATCATATTGTGGCTGCACCTTTTGCCATTATTGGTTCTATCGGTGTTGTTGCTCAAGTGCCAAATATTCATCGTTTACTAAAGAAAAAGGATATTGATGTAGAATTACATACGGCTGGAGAGTATAAACGCACGCTTACTCTATTAGGTGAAAATACCGAACAGGGACGTAAGAAATTTGTGCAAGATTTGAATGAAACACATCAGCTTTTTAAAGATTTTGTTCATCAAAAACGGCCAACTCTGGATATTAATGCCGTTGCAACAGGAGAGCATTGGTATGGTAGCCAGGCGAAAGAGAAAGGTTTAATTGATGAGATAGGGGTTAGTGATGACATTATTATTAATCAAATCGATACCCGTGAAATTATTGAAGTGACCTATACTCCAACTAAACGTTTTATTGATCGGTTGCTGGGTAGCATGATGGAAAATGCAGATAAGTTGTTATTACGCTGGTGGCAGCGAGGACATAAACCTCTATTTTAAAAGATGGTTAAAGAAATAAATACCGGCTTTAGCCGGTATTTTTATAACTTAATAGTTAAAATTTAATTATTTTTTTGAAAAAAACATATTAATTAATAGCTTTAAAATATAATAAATAATTTAATATATCGTTATTATGTTATTTTTATCTGAAAATTAATGTCTCTACCATATTTTATTTATCCATCTTGAACCCTGTTACTATTTCTTTTTATATAATTTTATTGATTTGTTATAATGTATTCATAACTTATTGGGGTAATTTTGATTCTTATAGCTATAGCTGTGAATAAAATAAGCGGTTGCGCATCATTTTTTATCAGGTAGAGTCAAGCTTTTTACTTACTATGCTTTACTTTTGTCATCGTTTTGCTGGCAAAATTACATTTTTGAATCTGATTACAGTATGAATTAATAAAGGTTTTTATCTTTATGCGAAGTATTTAAGCAAAAAAAGGTTGATATATTGTGAATCTGACGCAATATAAAAAGAGATTTCATTCCATCTGGCTGAAAAGTCAGTACGCTTAGACAATATTTTAGGTAAAGATAACTATGGGTAAAGCTCTTGTTATTGTGGAGTCCCCGGCAAAAGCCAAGACCATCAATAAATATCTTGGTAATAACTACGTTGTTAAAAGCAGTGTAGGGCATATACGTGATTTGCCAAAAAGTAGTGGTTCCAGCTCACAAAAGAATACAAATTCAGCCAATAAGGTTAAAAAAGTAAAAAAAGATGAACATGAGACACTTGTAAATCGAATGGGAGTTGACCCATACCATGGATGGAAAGCCAATTATCAAATTTTGCCCGGCAAAGAAAAAGTTGTCGCTGAATTAAGATCGTTAGCCTCTGATGCTGAGCATATATATCTAGCAACAGACCTTGATCGTGAGGGGGAAGCGATTGCCTGGCATTTACGAGAAGTGATTGGTGGTGATAACCAGCGATTTAGTCGAGTAGTTTTTAATGAAATCACTAAAAATGCTATCAAGCAAGCTTTTGCTAACCCGGGACAGCTAAATATTGATCACGTTAATGCTCAACAGGCTCGACGCTTTTTAGATCGCGTCGTTGGTTATATGGTATCACCGTTATTATGGAAAAAAATTGCCCGAGGGCTGTCTGCTGGGCGAGTTCAGTCGGTAGCTGTGCGCCTGGTTGTGGAACGAGAACGCGAGATTAAAGCGTTTGTCCCTGAGGAGTATTGGCAACTTCATGCTGAGTTACTTACCCCTGATACGGTATTGATTCGCATGGAGGTGACTCATGAGAAGGGTAAGCCATTTAAACCAGTAACCAAAGCACAAATCGATGCTGCTGTTGCATTATTAAAAAATGCGCTCTATCGGGTGTTGGATCGCGAAGATCGACCAACAGTTAGTAAACCTAGTGCCCCTTTTATTACCTCAACGCTTCAACAAGCGGCAAGTACACGGCTTGGCTTTGGTGTTAAAAAAACCATGATGATGGCGCAACGGCTTTATGAGACAGGCTATATTACTTATATGCGTACTGATTCTACTAATTTGAGTCAGGATGCCTTAAATATGGTGCGTGATTATATTCAACATAACTTTGGTGAAAGATATTTGCCTAAACAGGCCAATGTTTATACCAATCAAAAAAGTTCTCAGGAAGCACACGAAGCTATTCGGCCTTCTAATATTGATGTTGGTATTGAAGATCTGAAAGAGATGGAAGCAGATGCTAAGAAATTATATCAACTGATTTGGAACCAATTTGTCTCTTGCCAGATGACGCCGTCAGAGTTTGATTCAACAACATTAACTGTAAAGGCTGGAGATTTTGAATTGAAGGCTAAAGGGCGTATTTTGCGTTTTGATGGTTGGACCAAAGTTATGCCTGCATTGCGTAAAGGTGATGAGGATAAAATATTACCAACCGTAAAAGTTGGTACGCAACTTGAGTTAGATAAATTGTCGCCTAGCCAGCACTTTACTAAACCTCCAGCTCGTTTTAGTGAAGCTTCATTGGTTCGAGAATTAGAAAAACGTGGCATTGGCCGGCCGTCAACCTATCCGGTGATCATTTCGACTATCCAGGATCGGGGCTATGTAAAAATTGAAAATCGCAGGTTTTATGCTGAAAAAATTGGTGAAATAGTTACTGATCGGTTAAATGAAAATTTTAGTGAACTAATGGACTATGACTTTACTGCTCGCATGGAAGATCGGCTTGACTTAATAGCTGAAGATCGTGTTGAGTGGAAGTGTGTTTTAGATGAATTTTTTGCTGCTTTTACTAAACAGCTTGAAAGTGCAAATAAGGCACCCGATGAAGGTGGTATGCGATCCAATCCGATGGTATTAACATCAATTGAATGCCCTGATTGCCATCGACAAATGGGCATCAGAACGGCGTCTACCGGTGTTTTTCTGGGGTGCTCTGGTTATAGCTTACCGGCAAAAGAGTGCTGTAAAAAAACCATTAATTTAATTCCTGAAAGTGAATTATCCAACATTTTAGTGGGCGAAGAGGAAGAGGATGTAGAAACCCATGCTTTGCGCGCACGCCGCCGCTGCACCAAATGTGGCACCGCTATGGATAGCTATCTTATCGATAATGAACGGAAATTACATGTATGTGGTAATAATCCAGTATGTAATAGTTATGAGGTTGAAAAAGGTGAATTCCACATTAAAGGTTATGACGGGCCGGTAATTGAGTGTGATAAATGTGGCTCAGAAATGCATCTTAAGATGGGACGGTTTGGTAAATATATGGGATGCACCAACGAAGCTTGTAAAAATACTCGTAAGATATTAAAAAGTGGCGAAGTGGTTCCACCTAAAGAAGATCCTATTCTATTACCAGAATTAGTTTGTGAGAAATCTGATGCTTATTTTGTTTTAAGGGATGGTGCGGCAGGTATATTTTTAGCGGCTAACACCTTTCCTAAATCAAGAGAAACTCGAGCACCATTGGTTGAGGAATTGGTTCGCTTTAAAGATCGCCTGCCGGTCAAATTTAGCTATTTAACTGAAGCGCCAATAGTTGATCCCGATGGTAATAAGACGATTGTCAGATTTAGTCGTAAAACTAAACAACAATATGTTGCTTCAGAAAAAAATGGTAAAGCCACTGGCTGGACCGCCTTTTATGTTGATGATAAATGGATAGAAAAAACCAAATAAAATTTTATCTGCTTCCTAAAATAAGGCTACTAAAATCAGTAGCCTTATTTTTTTAGTTTACTTTTCGTTGGTATTGTAAACAGCAATAAGGGGAAATAGTCAGGAAATTGAACATATTACTGATAGTGACAACCTTTTTTACAGCAACTTCTCTAGCCGAGACAATTATCGTCCCAATACAGCTAGTCACAGCACAAGACAACCAGCAAATTGTTGGTGAAATTAAGATCACGGAAACGAAATTTGGTTTATTATTTACCCCACAATATAAAAGGATTAGTGTCAGGAATACATGGTTTTCATATCCATGAGCAGGCAAATTGTAGCCCTATGCAGAAGGGAAGTTAATAGCTGTAGGGAAAGCCGGTGGGCATTTTGACCCCAATAAAACTGCTCAACATAAAGGTCCATATAATAGCAACGGTCATTTAAGCGATTTGCTGGGTTTAGTTGTTAATATCAATGGCAGTGCTGATTATGTGGTATTGGCGCCTCGATTAAAATCAATCAGTCAAATTAAGAATAGATCCTTAATAATCCATGAAAGTGGCGATAATTATTCGGATCATCCGTAAACATTAGGTGGTAGCGGTTTAAGGATAGTTTGCGGTATTATTAAATAAATTTATTTTATGCCATTCAAAGTGTAGTCTGTTAAATCAGTAGTAATGCCGGACGACGTTGTTTGGCTTTTTATTTTTAACATTCAGCGGAGTAATAAGTTTGTCCAAATTATTCCCAATCACATATGTTATTGATTATAATAAATAGCACTTATATTTCTTTTTGTTATAAAAACTTACTATAAGTTATTAAATAATTAATCCTTTGTTCAATTTTATAAGGACGCTGAATAAGATGAAATTACAGCAATTACGTTACATTGTAGAGATCGAAAATCATGATTTAAATGTTTCATCAACAGCTGAAGGGTTATATACATCACAACCAGGTATAAGCAAACAGGTTCGTATGCTTGAAGATGAATTGGGAGTGCAAATTTTTGGTCGTAGTGGCAAACAGTTAACTCATGTTACACCGGCTGGAAAGGAAGTGATTAAAATTGCCCGAGAAGTGATGACTAAAATGAATGCTATACGAGCTGTTGTCGGTGAACATACTTACCCTGATCACGGCATATTAGCGATTGCTACCACGCACACTCAAGCAAGGTATGCTCTTCCTCCAGTTATCAAGCAATTTATCGAACATTATCCCCAAGTTTCATTACATATGAGCCAAGGTTCACCGACACAAATTGCGGAAGATGTCAGTAAAGGAAATAGCGATTTTGCCATTGCAACTGAGGCTTTACATCTTTACAAAAATTTAGTGATGTTGCCTTGTTATCATTGGAATAGATCGGTTGTTGTTAAAGCTGATCATCCTTTAGCTAACAAGAAAAATATTACTATTAATGAACTTGCACAATATCCGATTGTTACTTATACCCATGGTTTTACTGGTCGCTCTGAATTAGATGAAGCATTTAATAAGGCAGGTTTGCAGGCTAAAATTATTTTTACTGCGACAGACGCTGATGTTATTAAGACTTATGTAAGATTGGGATTAGGTATAGGGATTATTGCTAGTATGGCAGTTGATGCTAATCAGGATCAAGACTTAGTTATTATTGATATACGGGATAAATTTAGCTATAGCACAACAAAAATTGGTTTTCATCGTAATTGTTTTTTACGTAGTTATATGTATGATTTTATTTGGCGTTTTGCGCCACATTTAACGCCTGATGTTGTCAATAAAGCGATTTCGTTGCGGTCAAATGAAGAAATTGAAGAGATGTTTAAAGATATTCAATTACCAATAATATAATTTTAATAAAAAATAAATATAGTTTATTTTCTATTAATTATTTTATATTTTTTTCTTATAGTACTGGTTCTATATTAAAGTAGCACTATTTATCGTTAATATTTTTAATTTATTTTGAACAAAATCATATTTAATGATCATTAAGTGTTACTTACCCAAAAAATATTTCTAATATCTTATCTTTAATAAGAGGCGTTATCTTAAATAAGAGGCGTTATATTAGGTATTTAGATAAAAAATAAAAAAAGGAGGAGTTATGTCGTTAAGTCTAAGAACGGACTGTGCATCCACACTCTCCGCTGGAAGTAAACACTATAAATATTTTAGTTTGCCTATAGCCGCAAAACAGCTAGGTGATATTACAAATTTACCTAAATCTCTTAAAGTATTATTTGAGAATTTGCTGCGCCATCTTGATGGCAATTCAGTCGTTTTAAAAGATTTACAGGCTATGGTTGATTGGCAGCAAACCGGTCATACTGAGCGTGAAATCGCTTATCAACCCGCTCGGGTATTAATGCAGGATTTTACCGGTGTGCCAGCTGTAGTTGACCTTGCTGCAATGCGTGAAGCGGTGCAACGATTAGGTGGTGATGTTAACAAGGTAAATCCGCTTTCACCAGTTGATTTAATTATTGACCATTCAGTTATGGTTGATGAATTTGCTACTCCACAAGCCTTTACTGACAACGTAAAACTGGAGATGCAACGGAATCATGAACGCTATCTATTTTTACGCTGGGGACAAAAAGCATTTAATCGTTTTCGAGTTGTACCGCCAGGTACAGGGATTTGTCACCAGGTGAATCTTGAGTATCTAAGTAAAGCTGTTTGGTATGAAGAACGAGCAGGCAAATTATTGGCTTATCCAGATACGCTAGTCGGCACTGATTCTCATACAACGATGATTAATGGTTTGGGGGTATTAGGTTGGGGGGTAGGTGGTATTGAAGCTGAAGCCGCGATGTTGGGGCAACCGATTTCAATGCTTATTCCAGACGTGGTTGGTTTTAAATTGACAGGCAAACTTAACGAAGGGATCACAGCTACTGATTTAGTTTTGACTATTACACAAATGCTACGTAAACATGGTGTAGTGGGCAAATTTGTTGAGTTTTATGGTGACGGTTTAGCCGATTTACCGCTTGCTGACCGAGCTACCATTGCCAATATGTCACCTGAATATGGGGCTACATGTGGTTTTTTCCCAGTCGATGAAGTCACCTTAAGTTATATGCGTTTGACTGGCCGTTCGGAAGATGAAATTGCCTTAGTTGAGAAATATACTAAGGCTCAAGGATTATGGCGTTATCCTGGTGAAGCGCCGATTTTTACCAGTACATTAGAATTAGATTTAGCATCGGTTCAGGCAAGCTTAGCAGGACCTAAACGTCCGCAAGATCGGGTTGAATTGAGTCAGGTTCCGCATGTATTTAAAGATACAGTTGACCTGGAATTAAATAAATTGGCCACTCAGCATGCTCCATCAGTCAGTTACGATGGTAAAGATTTTCAGTTAGAGGAAGGTGCGGTTGTTATTGCGGCGATAACTTCTTGTACCAATACTTCTAACCCTAGTGTTTTAATGGCGTCCGGTTTACTAGCTAAAAAAGCCATTGAAAAAGGCTTGCATCGTAAACCCTGGGTGAAATCTTCCTTAGCGCCCGGTTCAAAAGTGGTTACTGATTATTTAGCCAAAGCAGGACTAACTGATTATTTAAATCAATTAGGTTTCAATCTGGTCGGTTATGGTTGTACTACCTGTATTGGTAATTCAGGGCCATTACCGGCGCCAATAGAGGAGGCAATTAAGAAATATAATCTCACGGTTGGTGCGGTGCTATCAGGAAATCGAAATTTTGAAGGTAGGATCCATCCATTAGTTAAAACCAACTGGTTAGCTTCGCCACCCTTGGTGGTTGCTTATGCTTTGGCGGGTAATATGCAAATAAATCTTGCTAATCAGCCATTAGGGCAGGATAACAAGGGTAAAGATGTTCTCCTAAAAGATATTTGGCCAACCAGTCAGGAAATTGCCGCTGCAGTGCAGTTGGTAAAATCTGACATGTTTCATAAAGAATATAATGCAGTTTTTGATGGTGACGAAGCATGGCAAGCACTCGATGTAAAAAGTTCAGCCACTTATTCCTGGCAACCAGATTCAACTTATATTCGTAATCCACCTTTCTTTGCTGATATGCAACTAGTGCCAGCGCCTATCAGTGATATTCATGGTGCGCATATTCTTGCTATTCTAGGTGATTCTGTTACCACGGATCATATTTCACCGGCGGGGAATATTAAAGCGGATAGTCCAGCTGGTCGCTATTTACAATCCCATGGGGTAGCAGCCAAAGATTTCAATTCCTATGGTTCAAGACGTGGTAATCATGAAGTCATGATGAGAGGCACGTTTGCTAATATTCGTATTCGTAATGAAATGCTACCTGGGGTCGAAGGAGGATTCACGCGCTATATACCGACCCAAACTCAGCTATCTATCTATGATGCGGCAATACAATACCAACAACATAAAATACCGTTAGCCATTATTGCAGGTAAAGAGTATGGTTCAGGCTCCAGTCGCGACTGGGCAGCCAAAGGAACACTATTATTGGGGGTAAGAATTGTTATTGCTGAATCCTATGAACGAATTCATCGCTCGAATCTGATTGGTATGGGGGTTTTACCGTTAGAATTTCCGGCTAATGTCAACCGTAAAACGTTAAAATTGACCGGAGATGAGACAATTGACATTATAGGTTTGCAAGCCATTACCCCTGGTGAGATGATTTCGGTGACCATTACCGATAAGCATGGTCAAGTAATGACAATAGTAATGCGTTGCCGGATTGATACGATGACTGAATTAGAATACTTTCGCCATGGGGGTATTCTTCATTATGTTATTCGTCAAATGCTAAAATAAGCAGGTTTAATTCATCAAAAACTGTTCTGTTTACCTACAGCCAGTTTTTGATAATAACTAATTAATTACATTTATAATCATCAGGTAGTATATGGCCTAATTTTGTGGCTTTTACATTTAGATAGTCACTATTTTTTGGATTACGCCCAACAATAAGCGGAACCCGTTCTACTATATTTATCCCAGCTTCTCTCATGACCTCTAATTTTTTAGGGTTATTAGTTAATAATCTCACTTCATTTATAGCCAGTAATTTGTACATGTTAGCACAGACAGTAAAATCACGTTCGTCAGGTTTAAAGCCGAGTTTTAAATTGGCTTCGACAGTATCTAGACCTTGATCTTGCAAGGAATAAGCACGAATTTTATTTAATAAACCGATATTACGACCCTCTTGACGATGATAAAGCAGTACACCGCGGCCTTCTAGTGCAATTTGTTTAAGTGCTGCTTCTAATTGAAAACCACAATCACAGCGTAAACTAAATAAGGCATCTCCGGTGAGGCATTCAGAATGGATACGGGAAAGAACCGGTTTTCCATCTGAAATATCACCATAAATAAGCGCTATGTGATTATTACCATTAGCAATTTCTTCAAATCCAATCAGTAGAAATTCTCCAAATGGGGTAGGTAGCTTGGCTTCAGCTATACGTTTTAGCTGCATAGTGTTATACATCATGAATAAAACTCTGGTTTTACAATTAAGGAAAAATACGTTAAAAAATGGTTAAATGTAGTTATCAAATTATTTTTACCTATATATTTTACTACGTTAGTTAATATCATCAGCAGATTAGATTATGTTTTCAGCTGTTCATATTACTACAATATGATTATTAAAAAATTAACTATTTTTAGTTGTAAGCACATTTTGTGTAATTGTTTAAATTGATAGTTAGAAACTGAAATCGGTAGATGTAGATAAAGATAAACCAATAAGCTGAACTTTTATTCACTTATTGAAAAAATAGCAGGCAACACTAGTATTTCGTTGAACGGGATAAACTTGATAAGATATTTTCATTATGAATATTCTTGCTCCAATTAACACGAAATAGAAAAATTTTTGTGATTACTCATTCTGTTATCTACCATTGAAATGTTTATTTAAATAAAAAGGTGTGTGTTGATATAATTCACTTTCTTTATTGGGTTATCAAATGCTAAGTTAACTAAAGAAAAGTGATTATCGGGCTTTTCTATCATTAAACAATAATGGGAAAAATGTGAAATATTTTTTAATTTTATTACTTGCTTTAGCCGTTTTTATTGTTTCTGTGACACTTGGTTCAAGCAATAATCAGATCATAACATTTAATTATTTAATTGCTAAAGATGATTATCCAATATCGACATTACTAGCAATTCTTTTTGCGGTCGGATTCGTCTTAGGCTGGCTTATTTGTGGAGTTTTTTACGCTAAGGCATTAATTTCATTATCGAATGCCAGACGTAAAATTAAACGACTAGAAAGTCAATTAACCAAATTACCGCAAAGTGAGCATGGCACTGGAGTGGCGCTTGTTACAAATGAAAAAAGGTAATTTTTTATGTTAGAGCTGTTGTTTCTGCTACTGCCTATCGCCGCAGCTTATGGCTGGTATATGGGACACAGAAGTGCTCAACAAGATAAACAGCAAAATGCTGATCGATTATCCCGTGAGTATGTTGCTGGTGTGAGTTTTTTACTATCAAATCAAAAAGATAGATCGGTTGATCTGTTTTTAGATATGCTGAAAGAAGACAGTTCGGTGTTTGAAGCACATTTAACATTAGGCAACCTTTTCCGTTCAAGAGGTGAGATTGAGCGAGCTATTCGTATTCATCAATCCTTATTTGAAAGTAACTCATTATCATTTGAGCAAAAGTTATTAGCTACCCAACAGCTTGGGCGCGATTATTTAGCTGCTGGTGTTTATGATCGAGCGAGAAATATTTTTTTGCAATTGATTGATGAACAAGATTTTCGCTTTAGTGCGTTACAATCTTTACTTACTATTTATCAAGCAACCAGTGATTGGCATAAAGCAATAGAGGTTGCTGAAAAATTAGTTAAAATGGGGAACCCTCAACTAAAAGAAGAAATAGCCCATTTTTACTGTGAACTTGCTCTATTGGAGCTGAGTGGTGACAATCTTGATGGTGCATTTCCTTTACTGAATAAAGCGGCCCAATCAGATAAAAACTGTGCCCGAGTTTCTATTATGAAAGGACGTATTCATATCGCACGAGGTGAATATGAAAAAGCAATTTCAGCACTTAAGCAAGTTTTTGAGCAAGATAGAGATTTAGTCAGTGACACTTTAGCCATGCTTTATGAATGTTATCACCATTTAGCTGGTTGGAATGATTGGGAAACTTATATCCAGCAATGTGTTGCCGGTGATTGTGGGGCCACTGCTCAGCTTTATCTAACTGAAATAATTGAAAAAAGAAAAGGTATAGAAAAAGCACAGCTATTTATTAAACAACAACTTGAACGTCATCCAACAATGAGGTTGTTTTATAAACTGATAGATTATCATTTAGCAGATGCAGAAGAAGGTAGAGCAAAAGAGAGCTTGGAATTGCTGCGTAATATGGTTGGTGAGCAAATTCGTTCAAAGCCTGATTATCGTTGTCATAAATGTGGTTTTACTACTCATTCTTTATATTGGTATTGTCCTTCATGTCGCTCTTGGGATACGATCAAACCAATAAAAGGTCTGGATGGTCAGTGACAGTGTAACTAATATTGCATTTATTAAATTTAAAAAGGTTAAAAATGATAGCCTGCACGCAAAATAAACTTCCTCTATCTGCTAATTCTCCCATTATTGTTGCATTAGATTATAATGATCTGAGTAAGGCATTAACTTTTGTTGACAATATAAATCCCAAGGATTGCCGGCTGAAAGTTGGTATGCAGATGTTTACCTTATATGGCCCACAATTTATTCAAACTTTGCATAACCGCGGGTTTCAAGTTTTTTTGGATTTGAAATTTTATGATATTCCTAATACGGTTGCGCAAGCTGTTAAGGCCACTGCAGAAATTGGGGTTTGGATGGTTAATGTGCATGCCAGTGGTGGTGTCAGAATGATGACGGCTGCTAAGCAAGCATTAGTTGAATATGGTAAAGATGCCCCCCTGTTGATCGCAGTTACCGTATTAACCAGTATGGAACAAGATGATCTCCAGCAGATTGGAATTAATCAAACACCCACTGGTCACGCCTTGCAACTAGCTAAATTAGTCAAGCAGTGTGATATGGATGGTGTAGTATGTTCAGCTCATGAGGCATCAACACTGAAATCTGCTTGTGGTGACGACTTTTTATTAGTTACGCCGGCTATTCGTCCCAGTGGTGATGAAGTGGCAGATCAGCGGAGAATTATGACGCCAGAGCAGGCTATTAATGCTGGTGTTGATTATATGGTTATTGGTCGTCCAATTACCCATAGTGTTGATCCTGTTTTAATTCTAAAGCAAATTAATCGTTCAATTGGATGGATAAAATGAGTGACTCGCGTTTAGTTTATTCAACAGAAAGTGGCAGAATAGTAGAAGTCGCAGAAAAATCACCACCGACTAAAGGCGATATTATTATCTGTATTATGCGTCAAACTTCAGGCCGAAAAGGTAAAGGAGTTTGTGTCATCACCGGTTTGGATTTAAATAAAGAACAATTAATTATGCTTGCTGCCGAATTAAAGAAAAAATGTGGCGTAGGGGGCACCATTAAAGATGGTAATATTGAGATCCAGGGAGATAAGCGAGAGCTGATTAAACAATTACTCGAAGCCAAGGGAATGAAAGTAAAATTGGCTGAGGGCTAATAATATTTATAAATAAAGCCAGTATAGTTAACTGGCTTTATTTTAGTTTGTTAAGGGTGGTTATTTTTTACCAACTTGGTTACCAATTAGACCACCAATAGCAGCTCCACCTACCGTACCTAACCCATTTCCTTCCGTTAAAATAGCGTCACCGACCGCACCAATAGCCGTATTTTTGTCGCGTTTGGTCATATTTGAGCAAGCAGTAATGGACATGAGGAAAACGCCAGATATTAACAAAGACAAGGTATGTTTTTTAAAACCATGCACTATTCCATCCTATTGATAGGATAAATTAAATCCAAGTTAACATAGGTAACGACTTTTGGAATCGGAATTTTCGGCAAGTCGGTAATAGAATAAGTAAAAAAATAAAGTACTATGTTGTGTAGGTAGCTCACTCTTAGTAATAAGCTACCTGTGGAATACACTTTAAACGACAAGTCTTGCAATAATATTGCGTGTTTCCATTCGAATGTCTTCAAGCTGAATATTAATCACATCATTAAGTTTATAAACAGGCTTACCTTTAATTATTATAGCACCAGCTTCTTGACTACACTGGATTTCTTCTCGTACGGAATGGAGAAAAGGTGTTGGAATAAAGGCATTGGCGCCATTATCAGTTAAGCGAATACGGATCCCACCACGAGTAATATCGGTTATTTCAGCCGCAAAAATAGTGTTAGTTTTTACCAAAGGTTTTAGAAAACGCGCATATAACCAATCACTTACGTCCCGTTCAGCTAAACGATTGGTGCGCTTGCGTTCAGTGATTTTGACCATTAGTGATTCAGACGGTTTTGTGATGTTATGCTGCTCATTATTTATGATAGCTTTTAATAAACGATGATTGATGATGTCTGTATACTTACGTATCGGGGACGTCCAAGTTGCATAGGAATCAAAGCCCAAACCATAATGGGCAGCTGGTGTAGTTTTAATTTCAGCAAACGATTGGAAACGGCGTATTCGACTATCTAGAAATGGGGTTGGTTGTTGATCTAACAAACGGCGTAAATGACAAAATCCTTCAAGGCTTAACAGTGTTTCTGCATTTTGTTCGATATGACTTTCCTGCAAAATGGCGATAACATTATCGATCTGACTGGGATCGAAGCCATTATGAACATTAAAAATACCGAATCCTAATTTATCTTTTAATACTTTAGTTGCGCAAAGATTGGCGGCAATCATCGCCTCTTCGACGATACGATTAGCGAGCCGTCGTTTTTCGGCCAATATATCAATAACATTACCATTTTCATCAAGTACAAAGTGATAATCAGGACGATCTTTAAATACCAGTGCATGAGATAGGCGCCAGGCGGAACGTTTTTCGCACATTTCATTGAGCAGTAATATTTGCTGTTTGATGATTTCATTTTCTGGTTGCCATTTATCATGTTGCTGTTCCAACCAATCAGAAACATCATCGTAGACCAACTTGTTTTTTGATTCGATCCAGGCCAGGCTAAATTGAATATTTTCTGCCAATTGCCCATCTTGTTGGATTTCAAATTGACAGACCAGAGCAGGGCGTCGCTCATTAGGGCGCAGCGAGCATAAATTATCCGACAACTCACGAGGTAACATCGGAATATTAAAGCCAGGTAAATAATTGGTATATCCGCGTTTTTGGGCAATCGTATCTAACTCACTATTTGCAGGGATATAACTGGTTGGATCGGCAATGGCAACAAAAAGACGTAATTGTCCATCATTAGTACGCTCTATATAAAGCGCATCATCCATATCCTCGGTGCTAGCACTATCAATGGTTATGAAATTGAGATGAGTAAGATCATCGCGCTTTGTTGTCTGCTCTTCAATGGTACAGCTTTGCATTTTGGGCGCTTCACGCTCTAATTGATGCCGACTTAATGTTACCCACCAAGGAGCAAAATGGTCATCGCCATGAGTAATATATTGTGTTATTTCAGCTTGAAAGCTACCTTGATTTTTTAATGGATGACGACGGATTTCTGCTATAACCCAATCATTTTGCGCAAAATCATGACTAACATGTTGTGCCGGGCGACAAAAAATATTTTCTTTTAATATTGGGTGATCGGGTTTGACGTAAAGCCGATTGTCATTATTTCTTTTTTGTATGCGTCCTAAAAATCGGGTGAGAAAGGGTTCAACTAATTGTTCTGGTTCAACAATTTCACGATCTTTGTTAGTGTGAATGGTTGCGATGATCCGATCACCATGCATCACTTTTTTCATTTGTGGTGGTGGAATGAAATAAGTTTTCGTTCCATCGACCTCAAGAAAACCAAAACCTTTTTCTTTACTTTTGACAATACCCTCGACACGAGGTGTTTGGGCATGTAATTGCTGTTTTAGCTGCGCTAGCAGCGGATTATCTTGAAACATACTATCCGTATTTGCATCGTTAAATTAAAATTTACCCACATTTTGCTCAAGTTGAGAGGTATGGGCAAGTAGAATAATAATATTTGTCACTTTTATAAAAAGCTTGTATTTAAAGTTTGTCTTGGGAATGCTATTGGTTATTTATTAGTTTGCTGAATATTGTTTATCGTTAAATTCACATAAATCTTCAATAATACAAGAGCCACAGCGTGGTTTTCTGGCTATACATGTGTAACGGCCGTATAAAATAAACCAGTGATGGCAATCCACTTTAAATTCATTGGGTACTACTTTGAGTAATTTTTGTTCAACTTCAATAACATTCTTACCAGTGGCAAAATTTGTCCGGTTACAAACGCGAAAGATATGGGTATCAACCGCAATGGTTGGCCAGCCAAAAGCGGTGTTCAATACCACATTCGCTGTTTTACGACCGACACCAGGTAAGGACTCCAACGCTTCGCGATTTTCAGGCACTTCTCCATTATATTTATCAACTAATATTTGACAGGTTTTAATGATATTTTCAGCTTTGGTATTAAATAAGCCAATTGTTTTGATGTAACGCTTTATTTCATCGATGTCAAGTGCTAGCATTTTTTCGGCTGTATTAGCGACCTGATAGAGTTTTGCCGTTGCTTTATTGACGCTAATATCGGTAGCTTGCGCGGAAAGTAAGACAGAAATAAGTAATTCAAAAGGCGAATTAAAAATAAGCTCGGTGGTTGGTGCTGGATTATTATCGCGTAAGCGAGTCAGGATGGCTATTCGCTTTTGTTTATTCATAATTTAATTTGCTCCTGATCCTCTGTTAAATTAATTTTATTGGGGAAAAGAGCCGATTTTACAACAGTTTGTTGTTGTTTTTGGATGAGATATTTTTTATTTTTTCATCGATTAAATATTTTCCTGCCAGCATCAAACCTAATCCGATGAAAGCACCGGGAGGTAATATTGCTAATAAAAAAGGGGAGTTAAGATGAATAACTTCAATACATAATATTTTGGCCCATTCCCCCAACAGCAAATCCGCGCCATCGAACAGTGTTCCATTGCCTAAAATTTCTCGTATTGCGCCTAAAAAAAACAGCGCTATTGTGGCGCCTGCTCCTGTCGCTAAACCATCGATTGCAGAGTTATAGACACTATTTTTGGCGGCATAAGCCTCAGCCCGGCCAATGACAATACAGTTAGTGACGATCAGCGAAATAAAAATACCTAAAGAGTCATACAAACCAATGGCATAAGCGTTAATTAACATCTGTACAGCAGAGACAACTGAGGCAATAATCATTACATAGATTGGAATCCGTATTTCGCTTGGGATCCAATGCCGGAATGTAGACACGGTAATATTGGTAAAAAACAGCACCAATGTTGTTGCCAGTCCTAATCCTAAGGCGTTGGTTGCAGTTAAAGACACCGCTAATAACGGACACAAACCTAATAATTGAACCAGTGCCGAATTATTTTTCCATAATCCTTGGATAAAAAGTTTTTTAGTTTCATTCATGGTAATTAACTTGAGCATGCAGGATAAGTTGATAATTTTTGCGGCACCGATTGTATAAACCAGGCTGCACGCTTAGTGGCATTAATAACAGCTCTTGGTGTAATGGTAGCACCAGTAAATTGGTCAAAATCACCACCATCTTTTTTTACTGCCCAATGGCGGCTATTTTCTGAGTCAATTGTTTTACCGGCAAAATGGCTGATCCAATTAGAAATACGAATATCAATTTTATCACCTAATCCAGGTGTTTCATGATGTTCAATCACACGTACACCTAATACTTTGCCCTGAAAATCTGCTGCCACTAGTAATTTTATGGCACCTGAATAACCATCAGGTGCGATACTTTCTATAATAGCAGCGATAGGTTTTCCTGCTTTGCTGGCAACATAAAGATGATGGGGCAGTGAGCTACCTAATGCTTCATTTGGGCTGACTATGTAGCACACGTTAGTCAAATCATTATCATATAATTCAGGTGCAATAATTTGATTAAATAGCTTTTGTTGCTGTATTAGCGCCTGATTATGGATGGTACTTTTGGTGATAGTATAAACCATTGCTGTTAACCCAGTAGTTGCTGCGGCAAAAATAGCCAATATCAAGCCATGCTGTCTAATCGATTTTAACATAACTGCTCCTTATTTATGGCCATAAACACGGGGTTGAGTATAGTGGTCAATTAGCGGTACAGCGATATTGGCCAATAGTACCGCAAAAGCAATAGCGTCAGGATAACCACCGTAAACGCGAATGATCCAGATTAAAAATCCAATCATTGCGCCGTAGAGAAGACGCCCGCGTGGTGTTGTTGCCGCAGTTACAGGATCGGTGACAATAAAAAAAGCGCCAAGCATGGTTGCGCCTGAAAAGAGGTGTATCATCGGCGAAGCGTATTGTGATGGCATAATTAACCAACTGACTAATGAACAGCCTATCAGGCTAGTTAAAAATGCCAGTGGAATTTGCCAGCTAATTATCCGTCGATTAAGCATAATAATGCCACCAAACAGATAGGCAATATTAACCGATTGCCAACCGATGCCAGCTAATAACCCTTGTAAAATAGGTTGTTGTAGTATTTGGCTAATGGTGTGTATTAATAATCCAGTCTTAAAACTATCGAGAGGTGTAGCTTGACTTACACCATCAACCCCTAACGTTAATTGGTTTAATGTGTTCCCGGTAGTAGTGTGGCCGGTAAAAATCACTTGTAGGCTATCTAAAGCATCGGCATGAATAGATTGAAGCTCTGTAGGGGGTAACCAACTGGTCATTTGCACGGGGAATGAGATCAATAATACCACATAACCCACCATTGCCGGATTAAAAGGATTTTGGCCTAATCCCCCATAAACATGCTTAGCAATTAATATGGCAAAAGCGGTACCTAACACCACTAGCCACCAGGGTGATAAAGGCGGGATACTAATAGCTAATAATAAGCCGGTTACCAAGGCGGAATTATCTTTTAACTGAGGAATAACCGGTAACTTACGTAGTTGTAAAGCGGCTGCCTCACTAATGAGTGCCGTTATAGTGGCTAATAAAATTTGGTAAATCGTTCCGCTACCAAAAAAGTAAATTTGGGTGGCAATGCCGGGAATGGCAGACATAATAACCCACAACATAAGCTTACTCGTACTCTGCTTTTCGTGGGTAAATGGTGAAGTCGCCATTTTTAAACGGCTTATGCTACGATCAGTAGGAATTGGTCTGAATTTCATTTTTCAGCTCATTTATTGTTCAAATATTATGATGTTTTACTCTGCATATCACGTTTAGCTTTCGCACGGGCAATAGCGGCAGCAATGGCGGCTTTGCGTGGATCAGGCGATTGTTGTTCTATGGTACTTTCTGTCGTTACGACTGATTGCCCCTCGGGCGCTTTTTTAGCAGCTTGAATAACTCTCAATTGGGCTTTTCTGGCTTGACGAGCTTTGATGGCTGCTTGATTATCCCATATTTCATCTCTGTTATCACCAGTCTGATTTTTTTGCGCATTAATGCGAATTAATGCAGCGTTGATAGCTGCTTTATCTTTATCTTCGATTTTAACAGTGGCTTGTTTATGTCGTTGTTGACGCAGTATTTCTTCTCGTTCAAGCCGAGCTTTTTTAGCTTCAAAACGTTTTTTAGCCTCAATGCTACGCTGTTTTTCTTGCGCAATTGCTTTAATTTCTGCTTTTTCTCGGCGATAGTATTGAACAAGCGGAATATTGCTAGGGCAAACATAAGCACAAGCCCCACATTCTATACAATCAGATAAATTATATTTTTGTGCTTTTTCATGCTCCTGTCCTCGACTAAACCAATAAAGTTGTTGCGGTAATAAACTAGCCGGGCAAGCTTGCATGCAAAGACCACAGCGAATACAAGCTTCCTCAATAGCAGGTTCGCCTATTTCAGCTAAGGTAGGGGCAAGAATACAGTTGCTAGTTTTAACAATAGGGATAGTTAAATCAGGCAATGTAAATCCCATTAATGGTCCCCCCATAATAACCATTTGTTCTGACTGTGGAGCCAGCCCGACTTGTTGCAATAAAAAATTAACTGGAGTACCTAACCGAACCCAATAATTGCCCGGATTTTGTACTGCCGCACCGGTTAATGTTACCACCCGCTCAATTAACGGTTCATCGTCGATAATGGCTCGTTTAATGGCAAGCACAGTGCCAACATTTTGCATCAATATACCAATGTAAGAAGAGTGAACACCAGTTGGTATTTCTTTACTTGTTAGTATCTTCGTTAATTGTTTGGCTCCACCTGAAGGATACTTTGTTGGGATCACTCTTAATTTAATCATAGCTGGTTGGCCTAAAAGTGCTTCTTTTAAGGCAGCGATCGCGGTGGGCTTGTTATCTTCGATACCAATTAATACTTCCTTTGGTTTTAGTATGTGTATGAGTATCAGTATGCCTTCGATGATTTCATCCGCATGCTCCTGCATTAAACGATCATCAGCGGTAATATAAGGTTCACATTCGGCTGCGTTAATGATTAAAGTGTTAATTAACTTATTACCATTTTTCAATTTTGTGGCAGTAGGAAATCCTGCGCCACCTAAGCCAGCAATGCCCGCTTGTTTGATATAAGATAATAAAACTTTAGCCGAATATTGTAAGTAGTTTGGCAAAGGCTTGCGCTCACACCATTGATCTTTACTATCTGGCTGGAGGTAGATACAAAGTTCTTGTAGGCCAGAGGGATGTGCTGTTGTATGCGGCTCTATGGCGGTAATAGTTCCTGAGGTAGAGGCATGGACAGGGATCCTGCGATCACAACCTTTAGTTAGCGCTTGGCCTTTTAAAACTTGGTCACCAGTTTTAACAATGATATCACCTGCTGCACCTACATGTTGCTGAATAGGGATAATTAATTCATCAGCTAAGGGAAGTCTATGTAACGGAACATGGTTTGATTGTGTTTTCATTTCAGGTGGGTTTATGCCTCCTGGAAAGGACCATATTTTGGGTTTATTTGAGGTCAGTTTGCTAAAAAAGTTAAACATCTGCTTACTCCTTGCTGGCAAATGCAACTGTTGTAGCTGAGGCTGGTGAAGTAGCAATATTTTTTACTGGAATAGTGGTTAAATCCCATTTCCAGTTTTTTATAGTCGTTTTTATTGGTAACATAGTAATACAGTTTGTTGGGCAGGGAGCGACACAAAGATCACAACCAGTACAGAGATCTTCTACCACAGTATGCATCGCACGGATTGTTCCTACGATGGCATCAACAGGGCAAACCTGAATACATTTTGTGCAGCCAATACAATTAGCCTCATCAATAAAAGCAATTTTTCTTTCTGGTGTTAATTTATTTGCATCAAGCGCTTGTGGTTCTACATTAAGTAATTCAGCAATTTTTAGCATCGCTTGTTCGCCACCTGGTGCACACTTATTTATGGTTTCACCATTATTAGCAATTGCCTCAGCATATGGGCGGCAGCCGGGATAACCACATTGACCACATTGACTTTGGGGTAAAATGTGATCAATTTTTTCCACAATTGGATCATCTTCTACTTTAAAGCGTAGAGTAGCAAATCCTAACATCAGACCAAAAATAAGACCAAATGCGGCAATAACGCTGATCGCAATCAATAAAGTAGTCATTAGAATTTTACCAAACCACTAAACCCCATAAATGCTAAAGACATTAAGCCAGCAGTGATTAGAGCAATGGATGAGCCGCGAAAGGGGGGCGGAACATTTGCCACGGCGATACGTTCTCGGATAGTAGAAAACATCACCATTACTAAAGAAAACCCGACTGCGGCAGCAAAACCATAAACCGTAGATTGTAAAAAATTATGTGATTGATTGATATTTAGCAAAGCCACACCAAGTACCGCACAATTTGTGGTAATTAAAGGTAAAAAAATACCTAAAAGACGATATAGTATTGGACTAGTTTTGCGTACCACCATTTCAGTAAATTGAACAACCACAGCAATGACTAATATAAAACTTAATGTGCGTAAGTAAATGAGATCTAATGGTATTAAAATAAACGTATCTATCAGCCATGAACAGATGGAGGCTAAAGTCATAACAAACGTTGTCGCAAATCCCATACCAATAGCGGTTTCTAGCTTTTTAGAAACTCCCATAAAAGGGCATAAGCCCAGAAATTTTACTAGCACGAAATTATTTACCAAAACTGTAGCGATAAATAATAAAAAATAATCTGTCATTAGAACGCCTAAATTATTTTATTTAGTCAATAGAAGTTGTAAACAAATGATAAATGGCCGGCTATGATAGCAACTGATTGAAATATTGGTTATCGATCTTGTGTGAAAGTCAGTTTAAGCGGGTTAGTGATTTTTTAACAAAGGAAAAATAGTGATTGCAGCTAAAAATTAAATGGATACGCTAAGTAACAAGGTTTGGCTTATCTCATTGTAATCTTTGCTGTTAAGATTGACGTATTATCGTTTTAAGGGGTTGTTATGAATAAACCTATTAAGGTCGGTTTGATTGGCTATGGTTTTGCAGGTAAAACCTTTCATGTTCCTTTTATTACAACAATAGAGGGATTTCAAGTATCGGCTATTGTTAGTAGTGACGAACAAAAAGTGAAAAAGAATTGGTCAAATGTGGCTGTTTTTGCCACGCTTGAGCGGCTATTGGCTGAGCAGCCAGAAGTCGAACTTATTGTTATTCCAACACCAAATAAAATATTTTCCATTAGCTAAACAGGCGCTGGAAGCAGGGAAACATGTTATTGCCGATAACTCTTTTACATTGACTGTTGAGGAAGCTGTAACATTAAAACAATTAGCGCAAGCAAAAGGTAAATTATTGTCTGTTTATCATAATCGTCGCTGGGATTCAGGTTTTTTAACAGTAAAATCTTTGCTAGAAAAGCAAACATTAGGTGAGCTGAAATATTATGAATCACATTTTGATCGCTATCGGCCCGAAGAGTCCGACAACACTGACGAGGGTCAAAAGAGGCAGGAAGTGGTCTATGGTATGATTTAGCGCCTCATAGCTTGATAAAGCGGTCGACTATTTTCATGTTTGCTTAAATTATCCAACTAGCAAGGTTTTTTTACATGCCACCACTATCGCGGCGGTAGGGTCGCCGATTTATCTACTCCATGGATACAAGGTAGTTATGTAAAATAAGCCACAAGTAACTGAGTGAGGTAATTACGGTAGGTACTATTGTGCATTCGTGAGGCGATTAAACAGGGAGCGCCTAATCCGGTTACAGCTGATGAGGCGATGGTGATGAAATTAATTGAGGCGGGAATTGACTCAGCAAAAATGCAACGTACGATAGAACTGGCACTTTAGTTTTATTCATTTTATTTATCTTATTTTTTTAATATTAAGGGAAGCATTATGGGGTGGTCGTGTCGTTTACCGATTGATTATTTTTTGCTGCTCATACTAACGACAATCATACTTGCTTCCTTTTTTATCTTATCAGGGTAAAGTAAAAATAGTTTTTCAGCATTTAACCACGATTTTAGCTGGTATCGGTCATTAGCGATTACATCTGTTAATCTTTGTCAGTACCTTTGTTTTGTTTCCGATTATTGGTTTAGCATTGCCGCCTTTGGTGCCTGATTGGATGTCACCGACTATTTATATCGGATTTCTTTACCTTTGTGCATTATCCGTGACAGTACCTTTTACTTCTGTTGCCGGTGGAAATATTGCAGTAGCGGTATGTAGTGCATCAGCTGCCAGCCTGTTAGGCGTGTTTTTGTCGCCAATATTGGGCAGTTTTTTGATAGATACCGATAATCGTCATCATACTTGAGCTGGGGAAAAATATTGCTGCTTATTTTATTACGGATTATGTTGCCATTAAAGTTGATAGCTGGTCGTTGTTAATGATTGTGATCATCAGTTGTTTTTTACTTGCCATAGTAATCTTATTTAATATTCATACTGCTCGATATTTTAGCTTTAATAAAGCTGATGAAATTACCATAGTGTTCTGTGGTTATAAAAAGAGTTTAGTTAATGGTGTACTATGTACAATATACTATTTTCTGCCCATTTGGTTGGTATTATTTTACTGCCACTGATGATCTTCCATCAAATTCAATTAATGGTATGTGTGGTGTTAGCCCAACGCTATGCCAAAGACAGCCATTGGGGTTAATAATTATTTATGATGATAGATAGCCATTTGATTGTATTATTTGATTGCGACTTTTTTCTTCATGTTGAATTTGCAATTTGCTTTACTTGTAAAAGTTTCTAGCTTAATAGAAAAGGGTAAACAGGTAAAGATAAACTTGCCACCGAATGTAACTCTTTGGGATTTCCTTGTAGTGTAACATTCTCTGTTGAGGAATGGTATTCCTGATTTAGACGTGACGTTAGATATAGTGATGATAATTTTTTATTTGAATTGAACTGTCTAAATGAAGACGTAACATTAGTCGATAATTAATGTTTAGTTTTTATTTATTTGATTCTGCTGCTGTGTGTTTTTTTTGTTAAAGATGAACTTTGAATGAAATTAATTTTATTCAACATAGTATCGTCCCTGGTAGTAAAAATTGATGAAAAAGCCAGTATTTAAACTGGCTATCATTGTCTGTTTAAGGTTTAGTTTGATTGTGGTATTGTTTTAGGGGATGTTGGTAGCTGAGAAGATGGCTCGTCCATTAACCCAATATTAATTAGAAATTGATCTAACTTAAATTTTTGCTTATTCATTTCCAGTTCATTACCGTCGTAATTAATGTCCATGGTCATATTGTCTTTTGTTACCAACATCCATGGAAGAGTTGGCCGATTTTCATTCAATTGAGATTTTTTATCATCATTTAAAAAGTATTCTGACAATGAGGTAAAAACATTTTGTTTGGCCGAATTTTCAAATTCACTAATTTGTGCGGTTGCTTTTTGGCTAAATAATGTTTTTTGTTCCGGTGTGATAACCTTATCAGCTGCAGTTAATACTTCGGTTTGAGTAAGCATTTCTATCAACATCGGTTTTGACAAATTCACATTGATATTAAAATGATTAAATAACGCTTTGATAACCTGATCATATTGATTATTTTGGCTATAAACTGAGATTTGATTTAACGTCCAAGGCTTCATATCTATATCTATTTTAATATTGCTTTCGCCGGCACTATTTTTCCAATAAAAAGGTTCGATGACAATTCTTGGGATATTTTTTGATAAACTAGGTAAATTCTCAATTAATAGTTGAGCGAAAATGCTATCCGCATTATAAAGCATGTTACTGTTAGCTAAGTTGTTAGCAATTTCATCATTATAATTTTTTAAAAAATGACCAAAAGCTTTCGCGTCCATTCTTTCTATCAATAATGTAAGTTCGCCAGAACCTAAGTTTTGTTCTTTGGCGATAAAGTCATTAATTCGATAGGAAATCTTACCATCAATATTATTACTTTTTAGTACAGAATCTAAATTAATAGCGAAATCTTTAAATGAGAATTTAATTTTATCGCTGTTAAAATTAATATCACTAATATTAAGCGCCTGTTTACCGGAATAGAAATTAAAAGGAGTAAGTGATAAGTCATTTTGGATATTGAGCCCTTTAAGGATCATATTTCCCGTTTTATCTTTATTACCAATGACAAAATTATCACTAACAACAGATACTTTTATATCTTTAAGATCGGTATTGCCTATATAATTGATGGTACCACCACTAAAAGTAATATTTTTTCCGTAAGGATTACCGTTTAGGGGACTTAAGTTTAAATTTGCATCAAGGCTTTTATTAAAGCCGACATCGACACCACCGGTTATAAAAGATTGCTCCTGAGTATATTTGAATAGTTCTTCTGTGGTTTCATTTTTAACCAGTTCAATCGTGGCTGAGGCTAATCTTGGTAACAGATTAAATTTAACTATTTTGTTAATAGGTAATGGGCCATGGAAAATTTTTGTGGCAAATTTAACAATGGTATTTTTCCCTTTGTCATTCTCTTTTATATTAATAATGATATCTGCCTGAGAACTGAAAATCCTACGATAATAACTTTCTGTTTTGACTGTAATGTCGGCTTCAGGTGCATTATTTTTTAGCGTGGTATTAGTACGTTCAATGAAAGTATCAAATTCTCCCTCAATTTTTTTTCCAGTATACCAAGAGACAATTGTCCAAATTATGGCAACAATTACTATGATACTTACTGCTACTAACGATTTCTTCATATATCTATCCCTTAAGGATTTTAGCGGGTAAAAGTGATCAAATTTGATAAAAGATATTATATACAGCTTTACGTGAATTTTACTTTTTGCTAATAGTTAAAAACTCTAGCCAGTTTACCTCTTCCATTAAGTATAATTTGTTTTTCAGACGCGGATATAAATATAGATTCACCAGAAAGAATTTCAGCTGTTTGGCTTTCTGAGGTGATAGATATTTTCCCTTCAACACAAAATAAAATCGTTGCTGAATTATTTTCTATTGTAGTTAAGTGATTATCAATGATATATAAGGAAAATGCAAAATCATCTACCGGAATAGGGTAACAAAATTCATTATTGCGTATATTGGGTTGTAGTAATAATGTGTTGTTGGGCTTAGCAATAAAATCCAAATTAGCGAGTAGTTCAGCAATATCAATATGTTTACTGGTTAAACCTGCTCGTAGAACATTGTCAGAATTGGCCATCACTTCTAATCCAACCCCTTCAATGTAAGCGTGCGGTGTTCTGGCGTACAGAAACATCGCTTCACCCGGTTGTAATTCAATAATATTCAATAACAATGGTGCAAATAATCCATTATCGTCAGGGTATAGTGGCGCTATTTTTTTTATTGCGTCCCAAGGTTTTCCCTTTTCTTGCTGTAAGGCAGTGCTCAAAGCTGTAAAGAGAGGTTGTTTTTCGATGATTGATAAGCTTAATAAATAGCTAAAGAGTTGCGCCAGGTGTTTTTCTGTTGGTGTTTCTATAAATAATTGAATGGTCAGCGAAGCATGCGCAATTGGCTGCAATAAATTAGCGATTTCTTTTAAAGGACGAAATGAATTAAGCGCTTTGAAGGGAGTTAATGCATAAATTAACTCTGGTTTATGATTATCATCTTTATAATTACGATTTGGACTATTAAGTGCAATTCCGGTGGCATTTTCACGCTTAAAACCCGTTTCGGCGGCAATTTTATCAGGATGTACCTGGATTGAAAGCGGTTGGGCAGCGCAGAGTACTTTGAATAGAAAAGGTAAGCGGTGAAATTTTTTCGCAATTTTTTTACCGAGATAATATGCTGGATCCGTTGCGATTAGTTTATCTAATGATATCTTTTGCTGAGTTTTAAAATCTTCAACGATAGAGCTAGCTTTAGGATGTGCTCCCATCCATAATTCAGCCATCGGTAAATACTGCGGATTTTGGATATGATAAAGCTTAGTTAGGGCATCTTTACTTCCCCAGTCATAGTATTGAATTTTATTAATCATTTTAAACATATAGTACGGCTCTTTGTTGATAAAAAATTTTTTTAACGGTAATGTAATAAACTCGCTGTCTCTAAAATTTTAAATTAAAGATAGGGCATGATTTCAAGTACAATCCAGTTTATCTGCAAAGATGGATTTTGCATATCCAATTATTTTATGCTAAGGAGATAACAATAATGTCAGAGTTTCGCATTGAAAAAGATTCAATGGGTGAGATTAAAGTTTCTGCAGATAGGTTATGGGGCGCTCAAACGCAACGTTCACTGGAGCATTTCCGTATCTCAATGGAAAAAATGCCTGTTGCCCTGATCCATGCATTGGCATTAACCAAAAAAGCGGCAGCTGAAGCAAATACCGATTTAGGTTTGATAGCTGATGATAAGGCTAAGGCAATTATTGCTGCAGCAGATGAAGTGCTAGCAGATAAGCATATGGCTGAATTTCCATTAGCTGTTTGGCAAACCGGCTCTGGTACGCAAACCAATATGAATATGAATGAAGTATTGGCGAACAGAGCAAGCGAAATTTTAGGTGGCAAAAGAGGACAAGAGCGCTTAATTCACCCTAATGATGATGTAAATAAAAGCCAGAGTTCTAATGATGTATTTCCAACGGCGATGCATGTGGCCGCGGTTATTGCTTTGCAGCAACAGCTATTACCACAATTAAAGGAATTGCAAACGACTTTAAAACAGAAATCTCAAGCCTTTAGCGATATTGTAAAAATTGGCCGCACTCATCTACAAGATGCAACACCACTAACGTTAGGACAAGAGATATCTGGCTGGGTAGCAATGCTAGCCCACAATGTGCGACATATCGAAAATAGTGTTCCTCATCTTTATGAGTTGGCACTGGGAGGAACAGCGGTCGGTACAAGCTTAAATACTCACCCTGAATATGCGGTTAAGGTAGCGAATAAAATTGCAAAATTGACCGATCAGTCATTTGTCACTTCGCCAAATAAATTTGAATCTTTAGCAACCTGTGATGCTTTGGTTCATACTCATGGCGCTTTAAAAGGTTTAGCTGTTTCATTAATGAAAATTGCTAATGATGTAAGATGGTTAGCATCAGGTCCGCGCTGTGGTATTGGCGAAATTAAGATCCCCGAAAATGAGCCTGGTAGTTCGATAATGCCGGGCAAAGTCAATCCAACCCAGTGTGAAGCTTTAACAATGATTTGTGCTCAAGTAATGGGTAATGATGTAGCTATTAATATTGGAGGTGCATCAGGTAATTTTGAACTTAATGTTTTTCGACCAATGATTATTGATAATTTTTTACAATCCGTTCGTTTATTAGCGGATGGTATGCTTAGTTTTAATGATCATTGTGCTAAAGGTATTGAACCTGATCGTGAGAGGATCGATAAATTATTGCATGAATCATTAATGCTAGTTACTGCGCTAAATACACATATTGGCTATGATAAAGCCGCTGAAATTGCTAAAAAAGCATATAAAGAAGGAATAACCCTTAAGCAAGCTGCATTAAAATTGGGTTATTTAACGGCAGAAGAGTTTGATAGTTGGGTACGACCCGAAAATATGGTAGCTAGCATAAAAAAATAATTCTTTATCTCTTAATAAAAATAAGACCGAGTTTAACTCCAAATTCTCGGTTTCTTTGTTTTTGATTAGAGCTCTTGATAAAGATGCAATCGAGCAATTATCAATTTCAGTTTTTTATTTTTTGGCCTATGTTTTATTTTTATATTATTAATATCATAATCAGAAAGCGTGTCTAATTTTGTTAAATGTTTTTTATCAGTACTGAAAGATATAAGTGGCAGAGGGCAGGCATACTGTACTTGTCGTTTTTCATTGGCATACCAAACTCTAGCAATGGGCTGAACTTTTACCGGGCGTTGTATTTTTAAAATGGCATTACTAGGGATACTATTTAAATCATGGGTTAATTACGCTTAATGCCTATCGTAAAATAAATTATGTCGACTCACCAGATAGCATTAATTTTGGCTGGGTTAATAAAAATATCGTTAATAAAGTGAAAAAGGCACAGATACTAGAACAACTACAGAAAAACTATCAAACTGAAAAAGAAAGAAAAAGTTTCTTAATTATAAAGCAATGTCAGCATATACTAAACAACAATGGCGTAATTTAATTGAAAAGGAGATCCATGTAATTGTTGATGAATAAAATCAAATCTTTGTTCTTTTTTAATGCCTGATTCGTGAGTGACAATATTTTTTAATTCTGTTTTTAACTTATTGATTGTTTCCAGCTGACGCTTTATGACCACATAATTTTGCTCAGAAATATTAAAACATAACGCTCCAGGTAATCTTATTGAGTTTTATTACTAATATGCTGAGGATTATCATGAATAAATGAGCGATTGTAATTTGTTAATGCTAAGGCTAAACTGCTTGACCTGTTAATGTTGTTATCTCATTTGGTAAATATCATCATTTTCATCTCCTTTTTTAGTTTCAGATAATTCAAATACTATGGCTGAGGTTAAAGATAATGTATTAAGTTCTATTAGAAAATAACCTAGCTCATCTTTTATAGATCAAAACATTTTGTTAACTCATATCTCGCATCATACTCCATACAAAAACCTTTTTAGTTACAAGAAAGGTTTCATTATATCAATAAAACCATACCTCGCCAACTAAGAAAATTATTAAAATTTTAATAAGATAAAGAAACTCAAAAGGTAGCTATGTTTCACTCTTTTTATTTGTTTTTATACTAAAAGCTTTGCCTTAAATATGGAAAATTTACCACCTCAAGGAAATTTTTTTTAGCTTTCAGACATTATCACTGACTATGATCAACTCTTAACTACCAATCCAATAAAATATTCAATATTACGATCAGGAAAAAATTGCTGACGTAGAACTTATAAAATACAAAATGGTGCCACAAGTGTGGTCACCAGAAAAATTAGTTTCACCACAAACTTGGTGTCATAATCTTGATATATATATTCCTTCAAGGACACCATCTAAATATGCTCTTATCATAAGAAATAGTGGAATAAGTTATAATAAAAAAGATTTTACGCAAAAATTTAATAAAAAATACTTCTCGATATTACAAAAAAACGAATACTATTGTTATTTTAATTAATAACATCGTAAATAAATATGTTATATCGGATAATGATGATAAACTTCTCGGAGAAAGAGAAAATGATTTTATTGCCCGTAATTGGGTGCTATTTATGAATAATCCTGAAAAGAGGGATTACCATTAGATATACCTATGATTGCAGTGGTTTCACAAGCCATTCGATTTACTAAAAAAGAATTAACAAAGTGGAATATCAATAAATTTATTGTATCAGGAGTATCAGCTCGGGGATGGACCACATGATTAGCTTCCATTGCAAATCCGGATATAGTTGCTATCATTCCTTTTACTAGTTACTAGCGATATCCTGAATACGAATAGAATGCTAAAACATGTATATCAGAGTTATGATAAAAACTGGCCCTTTGGATTTCTTCCTTTTTATAATCAGAAAATTGGTCAAATGATCGACTCATATCCTTTTCTGAAGCTGATGCAAATAATTTATCCTCTGCAATATCTTAACTCTGCTCATAAAAGTCGACTTAGCATACCGAAATATATTACTAATGCTAGTAGTGATGACTTCTTTACCCCAGATATCTCTCGTTTTTATTATGATAAACTCCCTGGAGAAAAATCGTTAAGGATCATACCAAATACCAATAATCTTAATATTTTAACTTTTACTGTACCCTCCTTAATTTCATTTATTAATCGTTTTAATAAACAAATAGCATTCCCAAAATTAGTAACATATATTCGTAGAAATAAACTTACTGTTCATTTTTCAGAAAAACCGGTCAAAATTATTCGTTGGCAGCCAGAGATTTCCGTTATTAATGCAATATAAGGTATCCTCCATCATCGATTAATATAGGTTCTGGAAAAAGTATAACTATCACAATGAATACCAAAATAACTGGCCGACAAGCGACTTCTGTCGAAACTATTTTTAGTGATGGTTATTTGCTACGACCCAAGTATATATTACACCCGATGATAAATTTCCAATAAAAGCGCAACCGGCCAAAAACGCAAACTGCCGAACTTTACCAGGACGATTATAAATTAGTGTTGGCTTAAAATAAATCAAAGTCTTAATTAAAACTCGCTCTTTTGTGTTTAATTAAGACAGATTATTTATATATTTCTTAATTGAATACTAATAATTAATCCAATAGAAGTTAAAAATACAATAAAGCCTATGATTCCATTCCACCCCCAATGGCTCCAAAAAATTCCGCCTAATGTGCCGGCTATGCTAGAGCCGCCATAATAGCTAAATAAATACCATGATGATGCTTGAGCTTTAGCACGCTTTGCACGTTTGCCAATCCAGCTACTTACAATTGCATGTGCAGCAAAAAAACCTATTGTCAATATCACCATACCTAATAGGATCCAGGATATTGCAGAAAAAAAAGTAATGATGGTACCAATCAACATAAAACTAATAGCAATAAATAAAATATCAGCATAATTATATCTTAATGCTAAAAAACCCGCTTTCGAAGCGCTATAAGTGCCGGCTAAAAAGATGAAAGATAATAGTCCGATCATGGTCTGACTGAAATTATAAGGTGGTTCCAATAATCGATAACCTATATAATTATAGAGAGTGATAAAACTTCCCATGATGATAAAACCAATCATAAATAAAAAAGGCAATCCCTTATCTCTAAGATGAACTCTAAAGTTAACCCATACGAAACACGGTCGAACTGAAGAAGCTCTAAAATGTCGTGAAGGTGGTAATAAATGCCAAAAAACAATGGCAGCAATAAAAGCAAAAAGACTAAATATGATTGTTACGATCCGCCAGGAAAAATGATCTGTCAAAATACCGGTAATTAAACGCCCACTCATACCACCTATAGAATTACCACTAATATATAATCCCATAGAAAGCGCTAAATAATTGGGATGAATTTCTTCACTAAGGTAAGTCATGGCAACTGCAGCAACACCACTTAAAGCAAGTCCAACCAACGCTCTGGTTAACAAAATACCATCCCAGCTTTGCATAAAAACACTGATAAAAGTAAAAATAGCTGCGCTTAGTAAAGAGATCACCATAATATTTTTACGGCCTATTGCATCGGAAAGCGTTCCGGTAACAAGTAATCCCAAAGCGAGTAGGCCCGTGCACAGTGAAAGTGACATACTCGCCTGGGCTGGTGATATTTTAAATTCGTGGGTTAAAATAGGCAGGATTGGTTGTACAAAATAAAGTAAAGCAAAAGTCGATAAACCCGCCATAAAGAATGATAATGTAACACGCATATAAAGAGCATCATGATATTTTATATGATGCTGATAATTATCTTTTTGTGAATTATCATTATTTTGGCTATTTTGCTGAGATACTTTCATCTAATACCTGATTATTATTCATTGATAATGATACCATAATAAATAAAAAGATATATTTTGTCCAATATATAAATTGAATAAGATTATTAAAAATAATACCATAAGCACAGAATATTAAAGTTTTTTAAATTAATAAAAAATTTAATTAAAATACTAATAAAGATTTTTTCTATTACAATTTTATATTTTTCTTTTTTATATATTAACTCATAAATTCTAAATTATTTCTTATAATTTTTTATAAAATAACCTCAATTTCGTTTATTAAGACAATAATTTTGCACAACTCAAATCAAATTTTGTATCTTGTTTTTTGTGATAATTAGCTACTATCACATGAAACAGA